>JBJEXI010000049.1:0-47434 GCA_051885615.1 Thermoguttaceae bacterium | reverse complement strand
CGAGTTCACTCTAAAGGGAGTCGAGGCAATGACCAAGGCTTTGGAGTGCAAGTATTCGCCTAAGGCAGTACGCCCCGCCAAGGTCTGCGTGGTTCCAGTAACCTTTGATCCTGAATTACTGACGGAAGGTTTGGAACAAACCAAACTGAAAATAGAGACGACAGACGGTCGCGTTCTCTTCCTCGACGTTCAGATCTCGTCCGGAAATTTTGCGCGAAAAGGGCTTTCCCCTACCCCTGTGACGTCAACAGAAAAGACGGTTGCGCACACGGCTAATAATTTATTGCAAGATAATCCTGATCCGACCTCCTTCGAACAAACTCAGCCTACCGTTATTCCTGGCTCCTCTCCAGCAATTGCCCCTCCTTCCCTTGAAGACAGACGTAGAGATACGTCTGCAAATGAAATGTCAAATCAACGTCGAACTACGCCGGTAACGATTCAGTCTTCAAATAATGGAAATTCGCGCCCCTATCCAGGCTCCAATCTCTCCATCCTTCCTTTTGGTCTCTTTTCACCGGGACAATATCGTTAATAATCGCTAGACGCAAAGCTAAGGCGTAAGAAGTGGAGGAGTCCCCTTCTTACGCCTGTCTTCGTTATACAACGCGCTCTAACCAACCTTAAGGCGCCTATTTCAAGGGATCACGTTTTATGTTAAAGGCCGGTGAAACGCAGTTTCAACCTCCTCTTTCTTCACATATCGAACCTCTTTTGGAGGGTCTAAACGAGGCTCAACGCGAAGCAGTCACCCACAAAGACGGTCCAATGCTCGTACTAGCGGGTCCGGGAAGCGGTAAAACACGGGTTGTTACTCATCGCGTCGCCTGGTTGTTAAAAAATGGAGTTTTCGACTCTCAGATCGCCGCGTTGACTTTTACCAATAAGGCGGCGGAAGAGATGAAAACGCGTCTGCAACTCCTGGCGCCAGGCAATCGCGTCTGGATTGGAACATTTCATAGATTCTGCGCGTTTTTGCTTCGATATTTTGCCGACAAAGTTGGTTTAAACGACAACTACGCAATTTACGACGCCGACCAGAGCAAAAAACTCCTAGAACAGATCGTTCATCCTAACACGCTTCCGATAGGCGTCGATCTTTCTAAAATAGCGACGGGTATTAGTTGGGCCAAGAATACCTTGGTCTCAGCTGACGAGTATTGCGCTAGAGACGGGAGTCTCCTGGGAAAAGCAATCGAAGACGCTTATCCTGCCTATCAAGACGCATTGAAAAAGGCGAACGCTGTAGATTTTGACGATCTGCTCTTTCACATTGCAACCATTATTGGCAACTACCCCGACATTAGAGCAAGTCTTGACGCAAGGTTTCGCTATATCTTAGTAGACGAATATCAAGACACGAATTTGGTGCAATATGCGATCGCCAGAGGTCTTTCCCTCGACTACCCCAATCTTGCGGCTACAGGAGATCCAGACCAATCAATTTACGGATGGCGAGGCGCTAATCTCAACAATATTCTTAATTTTGAGCAAGACTTTCCAGACGCAAAGGTCGTTCGACTCGAACAGAATTATCGAAGCGTTAAGAGCGTGCTCCGTGTTGCGGATACACTCATCAAACACAATAAGATTCGTAAAGACAAGGATCTATTTACAAAAAATCAGGAGGGAGTTTCCCCTCGCCTTCTTGTCAACCTGGATCAGGTTGAAGAAGCGGAAACAATAGCGGCGGAAATCGCCAGCGAAATTGCCGCCGGAAGACGACGTCCTCGCGACTATGCTATCTTTTATCGAATGAACGCTATGTCGAGAAATTTAGAATACGCCCTCAAAAGATATAGCGTCCCTTATCAGCTGGTTCGTGGACTTGAATTTTTCAACCGCAAGGAAATTAAAGATCTTTGCGCATATCTTCAACTCGTGCACAATCCCAACGACGTCGTCTCTTTTAGGAGGATTATCAACCTTCCAACGCGAGGAATTGGAAACGTTACGCTTGGAAGGTTAAATCAATATGCCGAGGACAATGATATAACAATATTTGACGCCGCGCGGAATGCGCACAAGATCGGCGGTATTTCAACCCGCGCCCAAAAAGCGTTGCTCAAGTTTGTGGCGCTAATCGACAAGCTTCAGGATTCCGTCTCCAATGGCGAAGATCTTGAAGTCGTTCTTGGCTTACTCCTAAAGGAAGTCAAATATGTGGAGTATCTTCGTAATTCTGTAAAGACCGAGGAAGACGAACAAAAACTCGCCAACATCCAAGAGCTTCTTTCGGAAGTTCGTGAATTTGACGCAGACTTTGCACAAATCAGTGAAGAAACAAGGGATCGACTATTCCCGGATCAGGAAGAAAAAACTCCGAACCGCTTAGGATCCTTTCTTGAACAAATCGCCCTAATCAGCGACGTCGATTCTTGGAACGCGGACGACGATCGGGTTTCTCTTATGACGCTCCACGCAGCTAAAGGGCTCGAATTTCCCGTCGTCTATATCATTGCCTTAGAAGAAGGAACCTTACCTCATGAACGTTCCAAAAAGGACGCTCGACAACTAGAAGAAGAGCGTCGACTCCTTTTCGTTGGATTGACGCGCGCTCAAGAAGAACTGCGTCTCTCAAGAACACGATTCAGGGAATTTAGAGGCAGTTATTCGCCTTCAATTTCAAGTCGTTTTCTTTTTGAATTTCCTAAAACCGGAGTCGACTGTTTCGAAAATCTTCAAGATTGGTTAAACCACCTCAAGGAGCGAGCTAATAGCGATCTGCGAGGCGACGTCATCATACCATCCTTCTTCGAAAGAAAGGAAGGCGTCTCTCAACGACGCGCCCTCTGGGAAGAAATCTCACCCGTTCATTCCTCAAAAGATCGTTACGCGTCTTTCGAAATTGAAGCCCCCGTATTCTCAGACGAATTACCGGCAAAAAAGCGTTCCCCTAACGCTGTCGACGAATATGTCGATCCTGAACCGCAATACGATTATTCGCAGGAAATACCGGAAGTTGATTTATCGCAGGAAGAAAACAATCCAGACGATTCGTCGCGATGTTACGACATGAATGAAGACTACAATCAGGAGCATGAAGTATCCCTTGCCGTCGATTTCTTAGACGGCGACTTCGCTCTTGATTTCGACGACGTTCAAAATACTCGGCAGGTTGAAAAACGCAAGAAAACTACGGAAGGAAAGCAGAACTCCCCTAAGGTATATCCCAGTTCTCTCTCAACTGGGGCCAGTATCGCTGGACGTGCGTCAGCGTCGTCAACTCAAGCAAACGATCGAACCGCCAAGGGTATTACCGTTAATTCGTTTGTTCAGCATAAGAAATATGGCGTTGGAGTGGTAGTTGCCGTAACGGGGCCTTCCTTTAACAGAATCTTAAAAATATCTTTTCTCTCGGCAATTGGCCAAATGGAGCTGCCAATGTGGGATCCAGATCTTAGCCTAGTCGCAGTGGGACGAAAAAAATCATAGGAAGAACAAATGTAGACGGCGCAAGCTAAGGGAAGAAAGAAAGGGGCGTCAACACCCCTCCTTTCTATTGGGTTTAGCATTTCTTTTAAAGCTTACAATTGTCTTTTATTCCTCATAAATTGCTATTGAGAATAATGCGTTTTTTTCTTAGGATTTCACAACCATGTTGCTCTACCTCCTATTCTTTTGATATTAGAGAGTAGCGTGGACGAATCCTGTTACGTCCCGAGCAACTGACATGTTGAATTTTCAAATAGATTGGAGACGCGTTGGTTTGTGACGCACATCCAATAATGTGTGTATACAGACGCGAGACGTCGAGAGTTTTGTCATGTTGAAAAGAAAGCAGACGCATTTGATCGACCGTTTATACCAGATCCTGAGGACGAGTAACGCACGTCGTTCTAGGTTGACACAGCAGGGAGTGTGGGTGGCAACAATCCTTACGGCGTTCCTGGCGACGATGGTATTCCAAGGAGCCTCTTACGCACAAGGCGCCAACAATAGTTTCTATCGTTCGGGAACGATAAATGCAAACGGCGCGTCGTACCAATCAGCCGGTTCTCCAGCGAATCAAAATAGCGACAATTATGTCGCTGTTAGCGAAACAACCGGAAACTCACGATGCGTACAGAAGACGTTTCGCGCCCCTCAGAATCAAAATGCAGCATTAATCGGCGCGTTCATTCTGCGTCTTCTTCCAGAACAGTTAAGAGATCAAACTTCCTGCCGATATAGCGAAGAAGAAAATCTCATCGTCATGTATGGTCCGGAACAGGCGATTAATCTCTCCGAAAATCTTTTAAACAACTTTAGCGAAACCCTCTTCGAAGCTTTTTTGACCTCGGGGGAATTCGTCAGCGTTGCAGGAGTTTCAAAGAATCGTCCAATACCGATTCAGGAAAAAGCGTCGATCTCGAACGTAGGAAAAAATTACTACGATCCAAGCAGAAACGACTACGTAAAGGTCGCTTTCGAGCCGGAAGGCGCAATTGTTCCGAACCGTCAACAGTATGCTGTTGCGTTTGGAAGTGGAAATTCCGATAGGAATAGCGTCGCCGCTCTGCCCGAAGGCCCCCGCTCCGCAAACTCTATGGAGCGTCAGACGATGGAAACCGTTTTACGTCAAAACGCCTCCACTCCGACTGACTCGTCGATTTTAGACGTAGTAACCTATAGGTGCGCCCCTTCGATTTGCGAATATGTCGGTAAGCTCATTAAGGAGCAATTTGGGGTTGGGGCTAACGTCACGTTTATTGTGGATCGTCAGCTGGGTACGATCGTTGTGCACGCTTCTCAGCAAAAGCAAGAAGAAGTCAGAAAATATCTGGAAACCTTACAAATCCATCCGGTAAGACCATCCTCTTACGAACCTGATCTAAGGATTGCTCGCGGAGATATCATCCCTGTGACAGGCGCAAATGAACAAGAAGAAAACAGGGCTTCTGTTCTTTCGCCATATGCCAATCAACTTTCGCGTGGAAATAATTATTCTGTAGTATCGGATAATCGACGAAACTCCCTCGTTACAGACGTCTATACGCCGCAGACGAGGAAGGCGGAAGAACTTCAGGATTCGCTGTTGCAACTCTTCGGGGAACGATTTATCCGTCTCCAGAATTCTGCCGACGCCCCGTTCAGTCAACGACAAATCGTCTCGTATAGATTCGTTAAACGCGCGTCCTCTACGCAAACTGCGGGTAATTTTGCTCGTCCTTCCTGCGATATTTCTTTCGATCAGTTACATAATCGAATTGGAATTGAAGGAGATCCGGAACTTTGTTCAGAGATGTTGATTCTTCTTCGCGCGATGGATCAGGCGCCTCTAAATAACGGCAATGTTCGTCGCTTTATTCCGATTAAGAACTGCGATCCAAGTAAATTACGCCAAATTTTCGAATATGATTCATCCAAGACCGCGTTTAAAGGCGCAAAAGTTGGCGATCCCCTGACGGTTATCAGTATCGCAAACGAGCTTTGCACAGAAAGTCTTCCGGATGAGTTTCCCTACGCGGAACAAAAACCTCTCGAGCTTCGTTTAGAAGCATTGGTCGCCCAAGTCGTTTCGCGCGATACTCAGGATTGTTTCAACACGTCGGCGGCTAACTCACGAATCGAGAATTCGCTGGACAACGCCTTCGACACAATCAACGCTTTGGCGGAAAGCCCGCTCCCACAAACGCGCAATGGAGTCCGACAAGTCGCCTATCAAGAAGGCGATTTGGGTCTAACAGGTTCTGATTCAGGTCTTGTCAGCGACTTCAACGACTGGCGTCAAGGCAGAAATGGAGTAGGAGTAGTCCAGGACTTTATTCCAACCGTTCTCTCCGACCTAGACGTGGTGATCGTTGACAATGCAACTGACGCTGAGTTCGAACGAATTCGTCAAATGATCGAACAAATCGAAGAGCTGGCCAAGATCGCGGAAGTGTCCACGGAAATTTGTAATCTCAAATATGTCGATTGCGCAATGCTTCATGGCGTTCTTACTACGCTGTATGCCGAAATGTTCGCAACCAAACAGGGACGCGTCGTTTTCTATGCGCTTCAAAATCCTAATGCCCTACTTGTCGCTGGTTGGGGACAGGCGTTCGAGGATATGAAATCGCTGATACAGCTTTTCGATCAACCTGTCGCCGACGGAGCGGGAACTTACCGCGTCGTGCATTTAAAGTATGCGTCCGTTGATGAAATAGCCGCTCTTCTAACCGAAACCTTCACACTCCCTCAAACCACAGGAACCGGCGGTTTCGCCCCTCGTATCCGCGTCTTTGCCGACGTTCGCACTAATTCCCTCGTCGTCCAAGCATCGCCTAACGACTGGGCGGAAATTCAGAAATTACTCGTGGAACTCGACGTCAACAAGGTCGAAACTAAACTTGTTACGCGAATCTTTCCTCTGAAAAATTCGTTAGCTGAAGACCTTCGCCAGATCGTGATGAACGCGATTCTTCCAGCGAAACAGGGTACTTTAGACACGTCGGCCGCAAAGTTCCCCGTCTTGCAACTCCTTTCAGTTGACGACACAGGAAGACGCTTGGTAGAATCTGGCGTCATGATGGACGTCGACGTGTCTGCCGACGTCTACCACAACCAGTTGATCGTCAGCGCGCCTGAAGATTGCATGGAATTTATGGAACGACTAATTGAACTTCTAGACGTCGCGCCAAAGAAAGCGCAAATTCGCTTCTTCCAAGTTCGACATGGAGACGCTTCACAGATCGTTCAAACGCTTCAGTCCTTACTAGCGACGACGGATTCGAACCTTTCGGCCCCAACACTTCCTCAAGTAGAGTCAGAAGAGAGTTTCGTTCCAGTTCGGTTTGCCGTCGATACCCGCACTAACGTGATTATTGCTGCGGCAGCTCCTAAAGAACTCTCTATCGTAGACGCCTTGATTGTGGCGCTCGACGTTAAAGATACGGCAGAACGAGAAGAGGAAGTGATCCAGTTGCGCAATATCCAAGCGCTCGTCGTGGCTGAAGCTATTGATAGTTATTTAACTCAGAAACAGACCCTCGAAACAGCTTCAGAGGTTCTTTCGAATTACCAACTTTATGAATCGCAGATCATCGTTATCCCCGAATCTATTTCAAACTCAATTATCGTGAGCGCTTCTCCTACAGAAATGCCTCGAATTCTTGAGATGATTAAGACGTTTGACCAAGATCCTCCTCAGGTTCAAATCAAGGTGTTGATTGCGGAAGTCACTCTTACCAATCAAGAAGAGTTTGGAATTGAAACCGGACTTCAAAACTCGACCTCTTTTGATCGTTCTTTCATTACGTCGACCTCTGGCGGCGCTACGGGAACCCCCGGATTTGACATCATCGGGTCGGGAGGACCGGGCAAAAACATGGCTACCGACGTGAATCCCACTGATATTGCGGGACAAGTTCTTAACAACTTCGGCATGGGAGCGACAAGTTCCAGTTTAGGATACGGCGGTTTTGTTCTCTCTGCAAGCAGTCGGTCAATAGCAGCGACGCTTAGAGCGTTGAGAGAAAAGAACAGACTGCAGGTTCTAAGCTGTCCTGAAGTTACGGCCATGGACAACCAGCAGGCGTTCATCCTCGTCGGTCAGCGCGTTCCTCGAATTGACGGCACGACGACGACAAACTACGGCGTCCAAATGAATACTACTGACACACCTGTCGGTTTGATCTTGCTGGTTACCCCGCGCGTCACAAAAGATGGAAAAGTCGTTATGGAAATCGGCGCCGAAAAATCTAGCCTCGGTAACGAAGCAGACGCGACTCCGATCTATTCTCAAGACGGCGAAGTCATCAAATCAAAGTCCATTGATACGATTCAGACGATGACGGCGATCAGCGCCCGCGACGGTGAAACGGTAATGCTAGGCGGCCTCATGACCTCCCAAAAAGAGAAAATTAGTCGTGGGGTGCCGTACCTCTCCGACGTTCCTGTCCTCGGATGGCTGTTCAGATACGATCAAGAATCGATCCAGCGGAAAGAATTACTTATCGTCATGACGCCTAGAATCATGCGTAATTCAGAGGACTTCTCGGAAGTCATGCGTCGTGAAATGAGCAAAACTCACATCGACCTTGACGACGCCATGCAACTCAATGGAAATATGGGACTTTACGACCCAAGCACCGACCAAGGACTCAAAACAAAGAATACTAAACGTTTATTGAATGACCTAATTCTTCCCGATAAGATGGATGACCTGGAAAAGACGCCTGGATATTCTCCGTCAGACGACTATATCCCTCGTCCTATTATCGATGGTAAATCTGACTCCTATGCTCCACCGAAGAAAGAATCTATCCAGGGCGCGGAATCCGTAATCCAGAGAAGGTATTCTACTCGAAATGGTAACGCCCAAGACGATTCGCAAAATCAGGATTTCTACCTTGACGACTTATCCCAAAACGATAGAGGCGTCAATGAAGGGTACAGTAACGGCGAAAGAACTAAAGTTGCCGAAGCAAGTTTGACCACTAGAAACTACGAGACTACCTCGAATCAATCTCGGAATGCTTCGCCTAAGGCGAATCTCGCAGACACGTCTTCGCAAGAGTCTGCGCCGCGTAAAGCGTTGGGGATCTCTCCCTATCGAGAGCTCGATCAACGTCCGGGGAATGTTGTCAAGCTGGAATCCCTTGCTGGTGAAAAGAATAGCGTTCAACGTTTGGAAGCTGAAGCGTATAACATTGACGACTCCAATATTCGCGGTCAGATAGACGACATAGAAGAAATCTACTTGCAGTCTACCCCGAGAGCGCGAACGCCGGAAACGTTTAAATGGTTATCGCAACTAACAACCACCGTCCCCTATACGCAGGCTAAGGAAAGTTCAAAGTTCAAGCTATTTAAATGGTCTAAATAAAGATCCTTCACTCTCCACATACGCGTCCTCTAGACTAATTAGTCTGGAGGACTTCGTCAAATAATCACCTTCACTTAGTTCGTTAAAGCAATGAAAAAGCGCCTGGTTCCCACACTCTTACTTGCACTTCTTTTCCAGACGATTCTCGGATGTTCGAGTGTTGGTTCCCGAAAATATATCCTCTTCGGCGATCCCCAACCCGAGAAGGTCGAAATGTTTGAGGACTACTGGGAAGATTATCCATTCAGGCCCGATGATCCTGCTCTCCCTCTCAGACGAGGAAAAGGCGGAGTCATACGCTTTTTCAAGAAAGGATGTTATACTAAATCAATTATGGTTGACGGCGATCTCACCGTCAACGTGTACTACAGCGTGGAAGATGGCGTCGCGCTTACTCAGCCGGACGCTCAGATGGTCTTGACTTCAGAAGAGTTGAATCAAAAACACCGCAAGTACAATAAAGAGACAGGATATTCTTACCACGTTTATTTAGATTTAGGATTACTTGAACAACCTAAAGAAGAAATAACGATTCTCTCTATTTTTAAAGACGCAAAAACAGGACAAGCAACTCTTTCGAAAGAGATTCGAACCACGACTCTCGGCAATTCTGAGCCTATTCCGAAAAAGAAAAAGAACTCTCGTGAAAATGAATCAGAGGCGGAGAAAATCGCGCGTCTGATGCTCGGAGGTGATGAAACGTCAGAAAATCCGATTGCTGAACTTCAAGCGAGATACGCGTTGAAAAATAGTCAAAAAAAGGCGGAGTTTGACGCTAAAAAAGGAACGCGCCTAATTGACACTGTTGACGTCTCCGACAGTAAATTCAAGGAGATTGGAGATTCCCCCATCCAAACTTATGGGAATCTCATAGAAACTCAACGCGAACGCGATGAGCAAATGCGTCGAGTTTTGGAGAACGGTCTTTCGAAGGAAAATTATTACAGAGAAAAAAGACGCCAAGACGCGGAGAACTACAAAGCCAATCAAGCGGCTAAGGGCGAAAACCTCTCCTCCTTACGCGCCGCTCCAGGAGCGTCCAATCCGATTCAGTTTAATAAAGTCCAACGTTCCTACGTCGATCTTCAACAAGCCGCGTCGCAGAATTATGGAAACATAGCCCGTCAATTAAGCGAGCAAGCTTTGGAAGAATACAACAAGGGACCTCAGAATGCTTTAGAACAAGGAAACGCAACTCAAAGTTCGTCCGCGCCCGCTTATGAAACAGACGTCGACGGCGCCAAGAAACAATACATTCAAAAACAAAACGAGCAGGAGAAGCTCTTCTCCAATCCTCTGGAAAATGGGTTTGAACGAACTTCGGGAGGATATGTTCCCGAGGGGGCGTTAAAAAATACTCAAGAGCTGGACATGCTTAACGAGTTTCAGCCTGACGAATCCGCCCCGCCGACGGAAATATACCTTAAAAAGTAACCAATCCGAAGTCTATTCAGACACGTTGCGATTAGAGAGATCGTTTCAGAGGACGTCCATAGAGATCTAACGGAGCGCTCCCTTGTTCGTAAGGCTCTTCGATTTCTATATTATTGACGATCGAGTTTTCCCCAAAATTAATCGTCAGCACTCTTTCGAGAAGTTCCGAGGTTCGGAAAGACTTTACGCGACCATTAAGAATTATCTTCGTTCCCATACGCTCCGCTTGAACGCTCTCGCGACTTGGATCGAAGTCGCATCGCGTCAAAACGTTTTCTATTTGAGAGGAAATGTTCAAACGCTCAACTTCTCGAACCTCGCCTGAAACCCTTGAGGATAGACGGGTTGGATATTGGTTAAAATCGAGGGACAAACGTGGCGGATACATTCGTTCCGTTTCAATATTGTCAACCTCGTTGTCTCCCTGATCGAGGTTTGTTAGGGCGTCAACGCGGGCGCTCGACACATTGGGACGGGTTGTAAACGTGCCCGTTCCAAAAAACTTACCAAAGTTCGAAGTATCATAGCGCGCTAGTATTCCACCAAACGAGCCTCCTGAATTTGAGGTAAGTATGTTTTTCATCGTCGAGTTAACAGACATCGGCGTGCCTGGTACGATTTTCGTTCTCTCAATGGTGATAGGTTCGGCTCCAGAAGCAAAGCGACTTTTCATCCCCACGCCCATACTTTCAGCAACGTCTGTGTCAGTCTGAGCCAGGCACCGATTATCACCCAATGCTCCCACGATCAACGCTAGGGCGACAATCAACAGCGTCAAGGCGCGACCCTCCAAAAAATACCGTCCCATTCTATTCTCCTAGGCCTAAAGTGAAAGAACTAAACCAGTTCCTGTCATGTTTTTTCGGCGACGCGACATAATCGCTTAAAAAAAAAAGAAGCAATCGTCACACCCTGTACAAACGTCAATTCTAACCGCATTAAAAAGGGTTCGACCCCACACATTGGAGTCGAACCTTAATTTCTACGTCGAAAACAACAGACCGACGCAAACTATTCTCTTCTTTTAGAAGACACTCAGGCTTTCTTTTCTTCCTCTTCCGCAGCTTTAGGTTCGCGTCCTAAAATAGCGAAGATAATGGCGAAGACCAAGCAGAAGACGCCAGGCTCTCCCCAGATTCTCTTCCAATTGTACTTGTTCCAAGTGTTCCTATCCCAAACAGTAAACTTTTTGGAACCCGAGGCATCGGACGCTTCTTCACTAACGGCATTTTCAGGAGCGGCAACGGGAGCCTCAACCGTGGTAGCTTCTTCAGGAGCGGCAACGGAAGCTTCAACCGTAGTAGCTTCTTCAGGAGCGGCAACGGGAGCTTCAACTGTCGCGGCAGAGTCTTCTTCAACTGTAATAGTGAGTTCGTCAATATCAACGTCTTGAGCAAACGCAGGAACAGTCAGAGAGAAAGAAGCCTGTTCGTTGGTCGTTGTCGCAGCAGGAGTCTCAGGAGCGTTGAGATTGCGATTCTTTTCCCAGTCGACGGCGTAACCGGAGATCGTTTGCGCCACGCCAAGAAGAAGGAACGCAACCAACGCCTGAACGCTAGCTTTCATTTCTTTCGGCGCCACGCGATCGGCATACATATACGCGGCGGTGTACAAGAAGGCGTAAGCAAGACCATGGCACAGAATTCCAACGAGCGCTAAAGCGTCGCTTCCCTGCGCAAAGCAGAGGTAACGAACGCCCCAAGCGCCCATACCAAGGGTAAGAGTCCACTTGAGACCAATCTTCGCGACAGCAAACGCAAGCGCAGCCATGAAGACGATTTCGCTATACTGATTATAGACGCCCTTGTTGGGGAAGCATTCGCCAACAAACGGGAAATAGTAGTTCGAACCAAAGCAACCGACCAAAGAAGCGCAAAGAACACAAAGGGCAAAATCGAAGCGTTTGAAAAGGGCCAGAGCTTTGAAACCGAACGGATCGGAATTCTGAGCTCCAGAAGGAGGCGTATTAGGAAGAGTCAAAGCATACCCAGCCAACGCAAGAGCAATCACGCCGTCGACATAGTAGAAGACCTTGACGCCGCCGTCGAAAACATGTTCGAGAACAAGATTAACAGCAATCCATCCAAGGGTGCCGAAGATGAAGACCAATGGAGATTTTTCCTTGTTAGGAATGTGCTTGAATACGATTGCGTTCAACAGCGGAATTGACGGCATGAACATCAAACCTGCGATGAACATCATGATAATCCAGGTCCAACCAACGGTAGGCGTAGCGGAATTCGCAACGTCGGAAGCGATCTTTCCGCAGTAGAGCAAAGCCAAAGCGCAAACCGTTTGCATAAAGGCAAAAACTTTCTGCGCGGCAAACTTTTTATCGGCAATGGGGCCGATAAGAGGTGAAAAAAGAGCGCCAAGGGCGAAAGCGGAATACAACTTACCAACGTTGACCCCTACTACGCTAGCATAAGTACCGAGCGCATAGGACCAACAACCCCATATCGCAAATTCGAGCGCATAGGCAATTTGCAGGCGCACATAGGCGCTTATACCACCCTTACCTTCTGCCATGAGATCTCTCCTAAAAAAACTAACGTTTCCCTGAAATTAACATGAAACAGACGTCTATAACGCCTGACGGAACGAAACAGGACGCGTCATTCCTCTAAACAATTCACGATAAAAGTTTAACCCTGTTGCGCCAAAATATCAAGGGCCCTAGAAAAAAGCGATTTTTTTCCAATATTTACCGGAGAATCCCACTTTTCATAAAGCGGTATATTCCTCCAAGCCGATACTGCTAAAGCTGTTTTGCGTAATGGAGTACGCTAAAAACAGGGAAAGCGTTGACAGACGTTCGTTGTGGGTAGATCATTTCGTCAATGCTGGCACAATTCCCTTCCCCCCTTTGGTATGTACGCATGGCGACTTTAGAAAGTTCAAGGATGAACCAGAGCCTCGTGTCAATCGCACGTATCTCGAAAATCCTCTCCCCTCGCAAAGCGTTCTGGATAATAGTCTGCTTTGTATTCGGTCTTTTTTTTCTTGAGCATTCCTTGGAGGCGTCAGAAAATCCTCCCCTTCACACGCCCCTCGAGCTTTTTGAACTCGAAGAGGACGACGTGAACCAAGGACTGTCTCAGAGAATGTCGCCAGCGAGCGACCAGCAGAATCAAGGTGACAACAAGCTAAGAAACGCCGCTCATCTAGAACGCGATTCTGCGGTTCTGGCTTACTCTGAAGATGAACTTGAGGAAAATACGCGTCTTCTCGCCAATATTCGACCTTTCAAAAGAGCAAGAGACCGCTGGAATAAAGAACACGCCTTGATTCCTCCTGCTCCTCCTACTGTCGAATCGCTTGACTTAAAAAAATCGGAGGAGCTACGCCCAGCCGAATCCCCAGTTCTCTCTCTTGCAAGCGCAACGTTACCCCCTCTTACTCCTAGCGAGTCGATAGAAGAGAGTGAAGAGTTAGTTACCAAGGCCGACTTAGATGAATTGCGGGAAGAAACGAATGGCTTCTCTTGGTCCAAGGGTAATTTAAAAATCACGCCGTATGGTTTTTTAAATCTATCTGTTTCTAGCGACACTCAACGCGCTGTCCCTGGTGAATTTATCCTCTATCTGCAAGATCCAAGCGTAGATTCCTCTTCTGATTTTACCCTAGACGCAAGAAGCACGCGACTAGGAGCTAAATTTGAGGGACCGAGAATTGAAGCCTTGCATGGAACTCTCGGCGGAGTTGTTGAGTTCGACTTCCAGGGCATGGCAAACGGTCCTAAAAATAAAGGCGGCGTACAACTTCGTTGCGCTTATGCGGAAATTGTCGACAAAGAAAATGAACGTCGAATACTTTGCGGACAAGATTGGGAAATCGTTTCTCCGCTAGCTCCTCGACTATTGAATTATTTACCGTGCGTTCTCTCTGGAAACATCGGCTTTCGTAGAGCGCAACTTCGTTATGAACAAGGCTGGACGGTCAGTCAAGATTTTCATTTCCTTGGGCAAATTGCCGTCTGCGACAATCCTCTGGGCGATTTTCTTTCAACGTCGGGGGTTACCGGCTCATCTTCCGGATGGCCGGTAATCGAAGGAAGAGTCTCCGCTGACTTATTTAAGGAAGCGCGAGACGGCATGCCCATCACGATCGGTTTATCCGGCCACATGGGAGAACAATACTATAAATTTTCCCCAATTGCGGGCGTCCCTTCAGCGTCTACCATAGAAAAGAAAGCAATCAAAACCTGGTCGGCTAACCTCGATTACACCGTTCCGGTCACCAAAACTCTCACATTCCAAGGAGAATACTTTATCGGTTCCAATTTAAGTTCCTTTGGGGGCGGGATTAACCAGGGAGTCGACCTATACAGAAGAGAAGGAATCGATTCCCAGGGTTGGTGGGCCTGCATACAGAAAAAATGGAACGATAAGCTAGTAACTCACGTCGGTCACGGAATTGACAGTCCCGAAAAGAACGATCTCTGGGGCTGTACAGTCGCTTCGAACGGCATAGCGTCTTCCAGAACAAGAAACGAAAACTATTTCGTCAACGCCCTCTACAATTGGACGGAAAATTTCATGACAGGAATCGAGTTTAGTTATTGGGAAACAGATTACCAGAAGAAGGACGTGACAAGCTCCTTCCCGACAACGGTCTCAACGTCGACGGCAAAAGCGCTTAGGACAGAATTCACAACGCGACTATCCTTCTAAAGCTCGATTCGCTCTTTTCACATCATGACCGATAGGATCCGCTATCGCCGATTTAACCCAATGTGTCGAGAAAGACGTTGGCGGTTGGCGATAGAGATCATACAGAGCCCCGCTATGGAATTCTTCAATCATGTTGATCAAATGTCGCGTCTAGTAACGCGGCGTCAAGGTTGGTGTCGTAACGAAATCCTATTAGATTCCACGGCGACGTCGAAGAAACGTCTGAGGTTTTAGTACGAGGTCGATAATAGGTAAAATACCAGACGACAGGATAGTTTTGGCATTTGTACAAATACCGAAACACCACCAAATCCGTTCCGATCATTTTAAACCCAATTGGTTCATATGAAACGTAGGCGCCAAAGTTCTGATTAATCGTCCTCAGACCGTCTGAAAACTTCATCTTGATCTTTTCGTTATCCGCAAGTGAAGAATTTTTTAGAAAATCTTCAACAGCCTTGTTTCCTCCCTTGTTAGGATCAGACATATTCTCGAAAAATACGCCGATTGACTCTCTTAACGTTTCTAGGTCAAAAGCCACGGGGGTTTGTTGTGTCTGGGCGTTTGACACGTTATCTTTAGTTCTAAGAAGAAATGTCAGGGAAACGCCAATCACCAATAAACAAAGAATCGTCGAATACCGCCTTTTCATTGATTCCTCCAATAGTTTTCATACATATAGACTTCATGACGCACTGAGTAAGCTATCAGACCTTACGCATGACGTCAAGAACAGGTCTTGAAAGAAAACTCCGTCTTTTCACAAAATTTCTAAAATAACAAAAAAGGAGTTAGGGCTGGCCAATTTTAACGTACGATATACATGAATAGAATAAGTTTTATTTTCTTCGAACAACAATCGAATGGGGATAACAATGGAATTTAAATTTTGCGGAGCCGTTGGTAGCGTTACGGGGTCAAAACATCTTGTCACTTGCAACTCTTTTCAGTTTTTAGTCGACTGCGGAATGGTTCAGGAACGTTCTCGGCAAGAACTTAACTGGAAGCCTTTTTTAGACGCTCCTCACGAACTTAACGCCGTTCTCCTTACGCACGCGCATCTCGATCACTGTGGTCTCCTGCCTAAATTAGTGGCGGACGGTTTCCGCGGACGCATCTACGCAACCCCAGCGACATTAGACTTAACGGAACTCATTCTTCGCGATTCAGCCCATATCCAGGAAGAAGACGCGGCATTCAAAAGAAAGCGACACGAGAGGGAAAAACGCGTCCCTCCTCGTCCCGTCACAACGCTGTATTCAACAGCCGACGTAGAAAAAACCCTTGCACATTTCAAGCCTGTCGACTACAACGTTCCAACGTCTATCGCCGAGGGAGTTCAGATCACGTTTCGAGAAGCAGGACATATTCTGGGCTCTTCCTTCATAGAAGTTCTTCTTACGCGCCCCCAAATAGACGAAGAGACTCCGAGACGACTTCTCTTTTCTGGAGATTTAGGACGCGCCAACCGTCCAATATTGCGCGATCCTGATAGTTATACCTTAGACGAACCGATCTCCAACCTCTTTATTGAATCTACTTACGGCGATCGGGTTTCGCCGCCTCTTGAAACAGTTGACGATCAACTAGCGGACATTATTTCACGAACTACTGCACGAGGCGGAAAAGTCATTATGCCGGTGTTTGCGGTCGAGCGAGCCCAAGAAACTCTTTATCGACTGGCAAGACTTAGAGACGAGAAAAAGATTGCCCCCGATGTTCCGATCTTTCTCGATTCGCCCATGGCCGTCGAAGCAACTCATATATTTATGAAACATAAAGAGTGTTTTGACGAAGAAACATTAGAATCTCTCCGTCGAACAAATGGAAAACTTGACAATCTCGAACTATTAAAAACCAAGGATGAATCGAAACGATTAAACACCATGTCAGGGCCAGCTATTATCATGGCCTCGGCAGGAATGTGTAATGCAGGCCGAATTAAACATCACTTAGCCAATCATATCGCTAGTCCTAAAAACACAATCTGCTTCATGGGGTATCAGGCGGCAGGAACCTTGGGTCGTATCATCCTAAGCGGAACTTCTCCGGTACGCATACTTGGTCAAATGTATCCTGTAAGAGCGGAAGTTGCGCAAGTAAAAGGAGTCTCTGGACATGCGGATCAAAACGAGTTGATCAGTTGGTATCGATCGATTCCTCAAGCGCCTAAAACAACCTTCGTCGTACACGGGGAACCGGAAGCGTCACAATCCTTAGCTACAAAGTTAAGGGAACTTGAACCTCAAACGACTATTCATGTTCCACAATTGGGAGAAATTTACAAGGACTAACGTAAAAGAGGCCGACGATAACCTTCCGTCGGCCTCTTTTTTAAAAGTTTTGCAAATGCGATTACCAACTATCAGTTGGAGCTTGAAGGCCTTCTACTGGCGCGGCGTTTAACGCTCGCACCCCTACGCAATCCTTCTTCCTCCCTCTTCCATCTCCAATAACCGTTGGAACTTCTTTGAAACGGGCCAGTATTGTCTTTACTCAAATCACTCAAAGTCTGGTCTATTATTTCCTTTGGAATGAACAAAACGCCAGCTAATTCCTCCAATCGCTTACTCGAATCCTTAAGTCTTCCAGACTGACAAATCTCTTCAATCAGCTTCTCGTCTAAATCGTGAACACGATCCTCTTTCGCTTCAAAATAGTCTTCCGAGAATGCGTAATCAGGATAATATTTTTTTAACCTGTTAATCAGAACTTCTTTGGATGGAATAGGCGATATTTCCGATTCCTCAAGCTCTTTGTTAAGACGCTCAAACAAAGAGGAGTAGTAAATCAAGCGACCGCCGCCGGCGAACCATCCATCTACTCGATCCATGACGACCTCTTTCGTTTTCTTGGAAACGATATACACGCGTCCGTCACAAAGAAAACCGATTCGATGTTGCAAAACGTCCGCCAAATCCTCGTCGGATTCAGGCACGGCAAACTTGCCAAGTTCCTCAACCTTAGTCCGGAAGTTCAACAGCTCTTGTTTATCCGTCAGATCAAGACCTGATTTATAATTGACCGCCAGAGCCTTCGCGAACACGTTCAATTTCTCACGACTGAGGCGAACCTTTGGAGCGTCTTTCTCTATTATGTTGCTCCCTTTCTCATCCTCGCCCCTTACTATTTCAGTATGTGAAGGCACAGGAGTTGCTTCCTGCTTCTGATTAATCTTAATTCCGTCATTCTCGACAACGCGCTCTTTATTCAACAGAGAAAGAGGGATAGACTCCGTAGTAGACCCAGAAGGTTGAAGGGGCCCGCCGTCAACATAGAGCCTCTTGCATCTCTCTTTCAAGCTTGACGCTAACTCTTTTCCGTCAACACCCCATTTAAGATCCGCTTCTTCCGACTTAAACCGCTCAGCAAATCCCTTCTCAATCGAAACGCTATCTTGAAAATCGGCGCCCGCTTGAAACAAGTCGTTCCCTATAGATTCAAACGTCCTATCGTTATTCAGCACGTATAAGACGCGTTCCAAAGGAATATAAACTTTACTAGTAATTTCCTCCACCGAACGCGCAGCGCTCAGGTCGCCCCAAAACTTCTTGATTTCCTTACGAATTTTTAAGCTTTCCGAAATACCGGAGGAACCTTTCCCTGTATCAGAGGCAACCTTCTCTAAATAATATTCATAGAAGGTATACTCTTTAAAGCAACCTGCCAAGAGAGTACGCAAAACTCGCCAATTGACAACGTTGTCCTGGAGCATGATCGACGCTTCGTTCTTTTTGAAAAAATCTTCATAATAAACGATATGACCGTAATTCATGAAGACGGTGACAGCCTGTTTAATCTTACTCTTAACAGACTCAGGAACGGAATAGGCAAAACCGTCGACGACTATCGCATAACGGCAAATATCGCTACGCAACGCTTGATCTTCTTTCTCAAGACTTTCAACGTCATAATGTCGTCCCCATTTCCTAAACCCTTCCAATTCAGACGCGGAGGTGATATTCAATCCTTGAGGATACTCCTCGCACAAAATTCTCCTGATAAAATCTGGACGAGAAAGTTCCTTTATGCTACGTCGTTTATGTATCGATTCTGGAGTGAAAACGCCTTCCGTCCGTAAAAGTATCCTTTCGAGTTCGAGTTTGGAAACAAGTTTGGGATCGCCTATTTCTTTGACAAAAGACTTGTAAAAAGAATCTGTCGCCGAGCAATCGTCGACGTCAATAGGTTTTCCGTCATAGTCTTTAGAAATTACCAATCTCGCTATAACCGGATACGCCGAGCTGAAATCAGAGTGCGAATCGATCTCCCCCACTTCATTATCGGGTCTCATCAGTCTTTCAACGCAGGTAAGGGCGTATGCCGTTATGGCGTCAAACACAAATTCGTCAATGTCCCTGAGGCTCGTCCCTTCACACAGACTCTCATAGAAAGCCGAAAGCGTCTCCAAATCGAAAGAGGAGGATGCGTCGAAAACAGCTTCGACAGCGTCGGCAATGGGTCTCATTAAGTCAACGCCCAAGGACTCGGTAGAAACGTCGCCCCAAGAGAGATAAAGAAGGCGACGCAAAACGGATAAATCATCCGCTTCCAAACACGAAATATCGTCAAAATACCTACGCGCTTCCCTTTTTGTCTTGAGGACGGCGTCCGCCCAAGGCGCGGGTATGTTCAGAGCGTCGCTAGACTCTGACAACGTATCCTCGGACACATTGTCGCCGCAAAACGCAACGGAACCACACGGAACAGAAGTCGAAGAAGCAACGTTTCCACCTACTCCGTCACGGTCGTCGATGATGTAAGGAACGTCGCTATTAAGACCCTTCTTCTCAACGTATTCTATGTACTCTTTTTTCACGGAAGGGCGTTTGCTAAGATAAATATCGCGCTCCGCCCGACGTTCTTCTCTCGTTTTCAAATCGCCAACAAGCGTCCCGCCGCAATAGAAAAACAAAAACCTCAACACGTCGTCGACTGAAGACTGAGCTTGAGCGTCACCCATATTTGCCTTACGGAGAAAATCAATCAGTTCAGAATCCCTGACGTTCGGCTCGCCATGATTAGAGAAAACTTCTTCGAAAAATAAATCAAACTCAACGGCGGCGATAAGCGTTTTGTGTTGAAAGTCTTTGTTAAGAACAAGATTAACCTTGTTGAGGAGCGGTTCCAAAGCCTTTTGGGAAAAATTTTGTCCCAGAACGCCGTTTACGTCCATCAGGAGTCCTTGAATCTTGCTCACGACTCTCTCATTCCCAGACCGGGAACCTGCGCTGCCGGATAGAAGAGCTACATTACGCCCGCCAGCGTTTCGTCCCGCGTTTACCACGCGCGCTTGATCCTGCGTTCTATGAGAAACATCAAACGAAGAACCGCCGTTCCTTCCATTTTCATCGCTACTGCTATGCATTGGGCACACTCGTCAAAAAGCAAACGCGAACGTCAGCGCATTCATACAAAGAAACGCAAACGCCTAATATTTAAGGGGATACGCCGTCAAGCGCATATCTAAGTCCAACCAACGGCGAACAATGTCGATTATTTACTAAGGCTTCTATGAAAGACTTGATTATGCCGGGAAGAAAATACATCTTCATGTCGCCCGTTGAAACTAAACCAGAGTCAGAAACGCCAAAGCGTCAATACTCGCCGCAATCTCTTTCGAAAGATTCTATATTGAAGAGCGACCGTGTCAAGGGGAGTTCAAATTACCTTTACTAAGGGAATAATAAAAAACCGTCCCCACGAGGGGGACGGCCTTTACATTCAGAATCGCGTTATTTCAACATTGAAGAAGAATCCGGTCTTTCAGCAGTCATCGTTTCAACGTCGACAGTGCGGTTCTCGCGAGAACTATTAAGACGCCTCGCATAACAATAAGTAGTCTCCTCGCTTAACAAACTCACGTCTTCCGGAGTGGACTGTAGCATGGCTTGCACTTTTTGATTGCCTGGAGCCAGCGCTTCCGCCTCAATGCGAAACGCTACAGATTCCCCTGCGCGAAGACAGTCAATCTTCTTGAAGAGAACTTTCGAATCCTCCTCATATACATAACCGCGTTCATTTTCCACTTCAATCGGCTTCATCCCCGAACCAAGGAAAATTCCGGTGTTAATATCTCGCGCGTCTTTTGTGCCGTTATTTTCAACTACTAACTCATAAACGCAACGTCGACCTACGGCGACAGGTTCTTTCGGCGCGTTCACGCGCATTGCAAGAACAGCGATTGACTCAACGTTTACTGTTGAACGAGCTTGTGCGACTAGGCCGGATTGATCGACTGCGACCGCTTCAAATTTTGCCGTTCCCGCATTCATAATCCGGCAACGAAGACTGAACGTCGTCTCTTCGTCAGGTCTAATGAAAGGAGCGATCCAATATACTCGGCGCTTTTCGTCGTTTCGTCGCGCCTGATTCGAGCAACTCAGGATCTCAACGCCGGAAGGAATCTGGGCGACCACGTCCACGTTTTGAAGCGTGGCGTTTCCGATATTCGTCACGTGAACAAGCGCTTCAAACTCCCCTTCAACAAATTGGAGCTCCGGAGTCTCGACCTCAACGTTCAGTTGACCCCTTAAAGTTGCGACCCTCTTGCTTGCGGTAGCGGTAACGCCATAGGCTCCGACTGCTTCTACGTTGATCGTGAAGAATTCATTGGAAACAGTTTTCACGCTCATCTCAATAACTTTTTCTTCCCCGGCTTTTAAAACGCCAAGCATTTGCGACGCGTTATTCTCGCCGGTCGAAACATTGATTCGCACCTCC
The DNA here is from genome assembly GCA_051885615.1 of Thermoguttaceae bacterium. Lineage (GTDB taxonomy): Bacteria > Planctomycetota > Planctomycetia > Pirellulales > Thermoguttaceae > RUG369. The sequence continues at coordinate 25,813 of JBJEXI010000049.1, read as the reverse complement.
TCCGCGTTGCCGTTTCCGACGTTGCGAATACGAATTCTATATCGATCCTCGACTCCCCATTCGATTGAGTCGCGTCCCTCTATCAGCGCTTCTAATATCGGTTCTTGAACTTCAACCTCGGCGCTGGCGGTAGACCTTTCGAAATCGAAGTTGCTCACAAGGGCAAAAGCCGCGCGTTTTGTCGGCTTTAAGGTCAACGCAAGCGTCTGTTCCTTGCCGGGTTCCAACGCGCCTACTTCCCAAACGCATACGCGACCGGCGCCTCGAGCGCTACTCGTCTGGAAATAAGCCTCTCCTACGCTGGGCTCCGCTTCCAAATCGCTCGCCGACTCAGGAAGATTCGTCGTCACCACAAGTTTACGCGCAATTTCTGAACCAACATTTCGAACGCTTAACTTGTATGTGGAGGATTGTCCTACGGTAAGTTTCTTTGGTCCAAGCGTATTGATCTCAATATTGGGTGTTCGACCGAGAGAAACGGCGTCCTCTCGCGCTCTGATCCCCTGAGAATCTTCCTTATTTCCCTTCCTAGACGGTACGTTCAAGGAAGGCGTAAGAACGTTGTCAAGTCGGTCGTCAATCTGTTCAAACGACTTTGGTTCCGAACGGAGTTCCTTCGGCAATTCGTCGTCCTGAAAAGACAAATGTGACGGCGAATCATAGGTTTCCATCTCGTGAAGCGCGTCGTCGGAATCGGAAATGATAGCGGGATCATTATCGTCATCCTCCTTTTCGTCCGAAAAATCTTCGTCGAACCCGTCCAAAGACGATATAGATTCAACATCGTCAATCTCTTCGTCTTCCGTTGAAATGACGACGCCTTTGGAACTGGTTCGTCCCTTAGATTTTCCTTCGCCATTAGGTTTTGAAGAATCGCCGACGTCGGCAGAATCGCCGTTTTCATCAGACAAAAGTTCTAATGAAGAGGGGAATGTGTCGTTTCTTAGGCTATTCCTTACAGGCTTTCGAGTTTCGCTTCGAGTTGTGGAGTTAGAACTCGTTTCTTGAAGAAGTTCGCCGTCATGTTCTTCTTCCAATTCGTCAAGAAGAAGCGACGCAACGCCGCCAGTCGAAGTACGAGTGGACTGTACGCGCTTGCTAGAAGAAACACTACCAGCTCCAGCAAGGCCTCGTCTCAACGACATAGCGGTATTGCCAACGCTCGTTGCTTCCGGTACTGACGGACTCGTCGCTGTCGGAAGTTTGGCAGGTTGCGTTGACGGCGCGGTTACTCTCGTCGTCGAATCGGTCGGATAGGTCCTCGGAGCGACAAGCGAACTTGGCGGCATATTTGTGGCCACCGGTTGAGAAATCGTCGTTGAATCGATCAATGGGACTTCGGAATCCACCGTTCGACTAAACGGATTGAGAGAAGAAAGAAAACTCTTCCGCGATCCGCTTTCCGCCGTGCCAGGAGCTTCTGAACGAGATTGGGCAAAACCAGCCGCCTGTCCCCAGCAATTCTCAACGCCGGTTGGCGCCGTCAAGAGCAGCGACAATAACGCTGCAATGTGTGCGCTGCGCCGCTTATTTAACGTATTCCAGCTCATGATGCGACTTCTTCCTCTAACGATTTGTTAGAAAACGATTCTTGTTTTCGGTCTGAAGAACATACGTTCCGCAAACCCGATATGCCAAGCCTCCAAAACAGGCCTATCGTACTTATCGTCTCCATGAGAATTCTCGATTAGACATTTTTTGACGTTTATCCCGATTATTACTAAACTAGCGTTGTTTACAATCGAATAGACTATGCGTCATAAACGCATCTTGTATTTAATTCACTATCTGACGTTAGCGTCGCTTGCGAGGTTAATTGAAAAAAAGATCGGTTCGTATATAATTGGACGAATCAAAAGGAGCGTCGCCTAAAAAAGTCGACTTCCTAAGTTACTCTAGGCCGTTGATTACGAACGCTTAGACTATTAGCGCCCGACTTTAGAGGTTCTACGGAATGTTTTTAACGGTGTTTTTGCTATTTCCACTTATAGAGATTGTCGTTTTTCTAATGGTTGTTCATGCAACCTCTTGGAGTACGGCAATCCTGATGAGTCTGTGTACCTCGGCGCTTGGATTTGGTATAGTAAAGCTCCAACGGAAGGGGCCGTTGTTCTGCTCTTCTCACTCCCCGGCAAACATACTAAAAAATTATCTGTTTGGTAATCTCGGGGCGTTTGCCCTCATCATGCCGGGCTTTGTCAGCGACGTGCTTGGTCTCCTACTCCTGATCCCTTTCACGCGAGCTATCCTCTTAAAGTTGATTAGGTGGAGCAAAGTGGATCTCTACGGCGGCGCTAACGGCGCTTTTTCAGTCTTTAGAACATGGAGTTTTAAAACTGACAACGCCGAGCGCCAACCCCACTCTCAACGTTATCTTGATTATGACGCCAACGCGAATGATTTCGTTCAGTATCCAGCTCCTGTACAAGACGAACCCATAGACGTTGAGTTCCTTCCTCAGGAACCCAACGAGAGGAACTGACGCATCTTCTTCGAACTTAAAGCGAACCTACCTTGGAAACATTAAACGCCTACTCCAATATTCGTGTTCTCCAACTTCCTTCTTTTCCTGCCCCAGCAGAAGAAAGCGCCTCCCGCCTGAAGGCGTCGCTTTTCTCTCCAGAAGATCTCCTTGGAGGGATCCTTATCGGGTCTGAAAATAGACTGATGGAATTAGCCTTTAGGCTAGCCGTCGACGGAGTTCCCCTTTTTGATCGTCCTCTTGGAACGTCTTCGCTTGATTCGTCTCTTCATAAACGCTTTGAGGCCACTCGCGCCGACGTCGAATTCATGCTCACGGCTACGTCGGCAGGAAAAATCGATCGGCTTTTTCAAAAGGCCCGGCCTCTCTGTTCCGAAGGGTCGTCTTTGCAGGAAGAATATCCTAGAGTAATCTCCTACAACAAATTAGAAAGTTGTTCATTTTTGACCCCTTTAGTTTTCTACGGTCCAACGGGAACGGGAAAAACAAAGATAATTGAAGGAATTTGTCAGAGCAGACGAACGCTTGAACCACAAAAAACTCTTTATAACCTCTCTGCATTGGAATTTTCAAGAGCGTTGGTTGACGCTCTCCGGAGAGATCAAATGCAACTTTTCCGCAGTCTTTTCGCCCAAGCTCGAGTCATTGCGATTGAAGACGCCGACCTACTGGCGGAAAAGGAGTCGGTTCAGCATGAATTCCTCCCGCTACTTGACGAAGCGATACTTTCACAAAAACTTCTGATCCTTTCCTTCTCCAAAAATCCGGCGTCAATTAGAGGCTTTATACCCGACTTAGCGGCGCGCTTTTCAAGCGGACTTCTTATTCCGACGTCCTTCCCTTCGCCTGAAACGCGTCGATATGTTGTTTCGCAGTTGTCCCAAAAGTTCTCCCTTGCCTTAGATCCGCGCGTTGTCGATCTCTGCGTAGAAAAATTACCTTCGACGATAGGGGCCATATGTTCTTCCATATTGCAAGGAGTCCAGGAGGCTGCGCTTGCGCGAACCCCGCTAACAATTGACTTTTGGGACGCTTTTTTGACTCGGCGCAACCCTAAGGCGACATGGACGCTCGAACGCATCCTAAAAACTGTCGCCAGATATTTTGCGGTCTCCGTTGTCGAGCTCAGAAGTAAAAAAAGAACAAAATCCCTTGTGCAAGCCAGACAATGCGTCGTCTTCCTTGCAAGACGACTTACAAACGCAACTTTTCAAGAAATCGGGCGTCTCTTTTCCAATAGGGATCATTCGACAATGACGCATGCTTCAAACGAGTTGGAGGAAGCGCTCGCTAAGGACGCAGAACTCAGATTCCACCTCAAGGAAATCGCAACTCTACTACAAGCGCAAGACACGCTCTCTCTCTAGTTCCTAATTCCTTCTTCAAAATACAAAAAATAGAAAACTTTTTTGTCTTAAACAGGTTTGATCAAATAACCTTGTAAAAAGGGAAAGAAAGATTTATTTAGTACAAAACGATGTAAAAGGGAGGCTTTAGGCTTTGCCATTCCCAAAGTTCCGTTGTAGAATCGAGGAAAGGTTGTTCCGTTCTTTGGTTATGAACAGCAAACAACTTGCTTTCTCACGTTGGAGGATTACTTATGGCGGCGCAGATACTTGATGGTAAAGGACTTGCAGAAAAAATTCGAGAAGAGATTAAGGTTGAGGTCTCCCAGTTCATAGAACAAACGGGAATTCAACCTGCATTGGCAGTTATTCTCGTAGGCGATAATCCGGCGAGTCAAGTGTACGTCCGCAATAAAGAAACGGCTTGCGTCAAGGCGGGAATGCGGAGTCTCATGTATCGTTTGCCGCAAGAAACCGAAAGCGACGAACTCTGCGCCTTGATTGAAAAACTTAATAAAGACGATTCCGTACATGGAATTCTCGTTCAACTTCCGTTGCCTAAAGGAATTGACGAAAAAAGAATTCTCGACCTCATCGATCCTCGAAAAGACGTCGACGCTTTTCATCCCGAAAACGTCGGATTGATCTCTCAGGGGCGTCCGCGTTTTCTTCCCTGCACGCCTTACGGGATTCAGCAACTTCTCGTTCGTTACAACATCGAAACGAAGGGGAAGCGGGTCGTCGTCATTGGGCGAAGCGATATTGTCGGAAAGCCGATGGGACTTCTCCTCCTCCAGAAGGGATTGGGAGGCGACGCTACCGTTACGATTTGTCATAGTCGAACCGAAAACTTACCTGAAGTCGTTAGAGAAGCAGATATCGTGATCGCCGCTATTGGTAAAGCCGAATTTGTTACGGCTGACATGATCAAGCCAGGCGCCGTCGTTATTGACGTCGGGATGAATCGGGCTCCGAAGGAAGTTATCGACGAAAACGGCGAAAAAAAGACGGTCAATAAGCTCGTAGGAGACGTTGATTTTGAGTCCGTTAAAGAAGTTGCGTCGTGGATTACGCCCGTTCCCGGCGGGGTTGGTCCATTGACTGTTACAATGCTTCTTCTTAATACCCTTAATGGAGCGCGACTCCAGCTTGGCGCTTCTAAATAGTCCGTGTGAATTTTTCCTAAGACGGTCTTAGAGAAGTCAACGGATCGTCTTATAACGTCGTAAATATATTTTGTAAATTAGAACATGACTCTGGTAAAACTTAATCCTTAGGGAGCGTTTTTTTGTCGCGTCACAAAGACGAGGAACGGGAGCAACCAGGTAAGATTGTCTTAGTCGCGTTGAGTTTTCTGGCGTGGCTATTTCTTGCCGCGTCTTTTTTGAGCTATACGCCATGGGACCTCCCGACAACATTTGTGTATCATGATTTGCAGGAGATTCGCAATCTTGCGGGCCTCCCAGGGGCGTGGTGCGCTTATTTAATCTCGTTTTGTTTTGGCGTAACCGGTTATATTCTGGTTTTAGGTCTTGGACTCGCCTTGATATGTTTTATGTTCTCAAGGAGAATTTCCGAACCATATAACAAAACCTTGGGGAGTTTCCTCATACTGATTTCTTGCGCGGGCTTTGCCGCCTACGTTTGTAACGCTTCCTTAGGACCGCCCATTGGACCTGGAGGATTTGTCGGGGCGCTCGTTAAATTTTTACTTGATAAGTTCCTTGTCAAACTTGGAGCTTACGTTGCGTTGGGAGCGCTCGGAGTAGCTGGGCTTCTCCTTATCATCCCCGAGCGAGTTATTGAAGCTCTAATATGGCGTTCACGCCTAGGAAGTGTCGTCGCTAGGGCTACCCGTCCCTTTCTCGAAAGAATCCAAAAAGCCAACCCAGAAAGAAGAAGAAAAGAAATAGCGCTAGCGCAAAACCTCAATGGCTTTATCAACCAGCCTAACGGCGCTGTCCCAACGCCCAATCTTGAACGGAGCCAAGCGACAGTCCTTGTCGCCGAACCTTTCCTCTCCTCGACCGCTTCGGGACTGCGAACCGATCGTTTTAGCGTTGTCAAAAATGATTTCCAGGAAGTTCCCAAAGACGAACGTCTCAACACTCCTTTAGCGCCTCGTCCGACGTCAAATGAGCCTGTCAAGAAGGAAGACTCTTCGGTTACCGAATTTATTCTGAATCCCGAATTTCCAGGCGTTGTTCAAGAAGATCTTTCCATTAGCGACGAATCGGAAACAGAGGTCGTCTCTTCGGGCGTTCCGTTCGTCTCGCTCGTGTCAGGGGACGTCGAATACGAATACCCGTCGATCGATCTTCTTGAGGATCCCGTGCTCTACGACTACGGCTCCATTATGGAGCAGATCCGTTTAAGAGGTGAAAAATTAGAGCAGGTATGTCGCGATTTTAAGGTGGAATTGCGTGTTGTCGACATTCGAACGGGGCCCGTTTTGACCCTTTATGAAGTTGAGTTGGAAAAAGGGTTGCGAGTTAAGTCTCTCGTCAACCTTACGAAAGACCTTGAAATCGCGATGAAGGCCCGACATGTTCGTATTGTCTCCCCGATTCCCGGAAAGAATACTGTCGGCGTGGAGATCCCCAATCAAGACCGTCAACTCGTGCGCCTACGCGAGGTTATGGAATCGTGTTCGGAAGACGCTCAAAAAATGTCGCTTCCTCTCTTTTTAGGGAAGGACGTCATCGGATCGCCGATGGTGGCCGATCTCTCCAAACTTCCGCATTTGCTTATTGCTGGTCGTACAGGCACTGGTAAATCGGTATGCTTGAACTCTATCATTATGTCGCTCCTTATGACTCGAGGCCCTCGACAGGTTAAGTTCATCATGATCGATCCTAAAATGGTAGAGCTCAGTCCGTATGAAACGATTCCCCATCTGATGCATCCTGTCATTACAGATATGGCAAAAGCCCAGGCGATTCTTGAGTGGGCGGTCGAAAAAATGGAAGAACGTTATCGCCAGTTCTCGAGGATCCGAGTGCGTAATCTGACCGAGTTCAACCAACTCAGTCTTGAGGAAATGCGCAAAAGGCTTCGACCTGTCGACGAAGACGAGTGGGAAGTCTTTCCCAAATCGATGCCAAGCATCGTGATAGTCGTCGATGAAATGGCGGACTTGATTATGACGTCGGGAAAAGACGTCGAGATTCCAATCGTTCGTCTCGCCCAAAAAAGTCGCGCCGTTGGCATCCATCTTGTTCTTGCGACGCAAAAACCGACCGTTGACGTCGTCACGGGCCTGATCAAATCGAATTTGCCTGCGCGAATATCATTTGGAGTCTCGAGTCAAACGGACAGCCGCGTCGTTTTAGATTCTGTTGGCGCCGAACAACTCTTGGGAGACGGTGATATGCTCTTCCTCTTGCCTGGAACAAGTCAGTTGCTTCGAGGGCAAGGCGCGTTCGTTTCTGGCCAAGAGATCAACGACGTCGTCAACTCGATTTCCGTCGACACGCCTACTTTTGAAATCGAAATCCCAGACGTCGTAGACGAAGAGGGAGACGGCGCTAATAAGAAAGATGATTTTGAATATGATCCGCTCTATGTGCAGGCCGTCGATATTGTCATAGAAGCGGGACGCGCAAGCACGTCGATGCTCCAAAGGAGAATGAAAATCGGATTTGGTCGCGCTGGGAGAATTATAGACGTCATGGCGTCTGAGGGTATTATTTCCTCGTTCAACCCCGCCAAGCCGTCGAGCGCCCGAGAAGTGCTAATAACGATGGAGGAATGGAGGGGTAAACAGCGAGAAACGGCGACTGAAATCCCAACTACATCCAAACCGAATCCTAGTTCCCCTGTCAAAACGTCTCTTTGTTACTCTGGAGGCGCTTATCCGTCGCGCTTTTCAGAGGAAGCAAGCGAGCCCGAGCCTGCATTGCGCGCCAATGCGACTGAAGCCGTCGTTCATTCCGAAGATTCCCCGGCGCCGCGCGAACCTGACGAGGCTTCCGGCGCTCCAGGTAAAGGTTGGAGCGATGAAGTCTGGAACCAATATCTCAATATCAACAACGATCTTGAATAGAAATAGAATATGCTTCTCCTGTTGACAAACAATCTCCATAAAAATACCATAGAGAGATAATCGTGGCTAAAACGCGGCGTCTTTCAACCCCTGTGATTGGCTATTCTCGCAGAGTAGAATCAGAGTTTAAGACGTATAGAAACTAAGATTTATCACCACGATCCCCTGTTCGTGTTTTTTATGTGGACGCCCATTCGCGAGGCGTTGTTAAGACGTCTTGGATCGATATCATAACTACAGTATTCCAGTCCTTCTCAATTTAAGGAGTATCGTATGCGACGTTTCGCTCTCTATTGTCTCCTTCTCATTTCCGCTCCGTTAATAGCCGGATGTACCGGCGCCAAAAAACCCGCCGATTTACCGGAACTCTATCCAGTAAAGATTACCGTTATTCAAGATGGTCAACCTTTGGCTGACGCTTCCGTCACTCTCAATGATCCAACGAACGCGTCGCGCTTCGTCGTAGGGTATAAAACGGACGCCAAGGGCGTTGCCGAACTCCGCACTGACGGTAAATTCAAGGGCGCTCCCGCTGGAAAATACAAGGTTTTAATTTCTAAAGTTTACGCGCCAGAGATGGATCCGAATGAAGTTCCTCCGGAAGATCCTGAAGCCAGGAAGGAATATGACGCCAAAATGGCGGAATTGACCGCTCAACAAGCAGAAACGGTCGCTGTCGAGTACAAACGTCCTACGACGACGCCCGCAGAAATTGAAGTGACGTCTGCTGGATTGGAAACGACAATCGACGTTGGAGAAAAGGTCAATGTGCCTCTAAGTGAGATGTTTAAATCCTCCCACTAGTACTTTCTGACCTTTTTTATGAATGTTGTCAGCGCTGGATGGACGTACCGCATAGACGATACGTCCATTTTTTACTTTCCATTACCATAAGGGAAAGAATAAAATATTTAGCCGTCTATTGACACAACAAACATGCTGAAGTAGTATTGTGCATAGTTATTCATTCTTCTTTGCTATTTGGGGAGAAACTCATGCACACCTCTTTTTTTTCTAAACGCGAGGGCTTTACCCTTGTTGAACTTTTAGTTGTTATTGCAATCATTGGCATCTTAATCGGGCTCCTCCTGCCCGCCGTTCAAGCGGCTCGCGAAGCAGCTCGTAGAATGCAGTGTACCAACAACCTCAAGCAATGGGGCTTGGCCGCTCAGAATTACCATGATATTAATGGCGCGTTCCCAGCTTCTCAAAGTTGGTGCGTTGGAGACGGCAATGTTTCCGGTGGAACCATCACTTACACCTATAACTGGAGCGCGACTTTTAAGCTCTTCCCCTATATGGAGCAACAAGCGCGTTATGAAAGAATTTTCAACCGACGTCCTTATGTTTGGGAAGGCGGCGCCATCGATGAAATGAAGGGAGCAATCCCCACGATCCTTTGCCCATCCGATGGCAACGCGGCTCAGCCCGGCCTCAACGGCGGTGGACGAACTAGCTACGTTGCTTGTGGCGGCGACGGTATTGACGCTAACAACTTTGCAGACGAGGAAGTTTCGGCACACTGGAAAATTTCTCAACGCGGTATCTTCACCCCCAAAAAATGGAAGACGATGGCCGCCATCACGGATGGTACGAGCAACACGATCGCTGCAAGTGAAACCGTGACGAATCCGCAAACGACGAATGGCTACCTGGGGATTAAGGGGGGCGTTTACCCCGTGCGTCCCTGGTCGGCTTCTTCATGCTATACCGACGCTCGGAGCGCGACTAACCCCAACGAAATGTCTCAGGGTTCGAATAGTAGCTGGCGTGGACATTGGTTTGGCGATGGTCGTCCCGTCAACGGTATGTTCTTGACGGTTCTACCTCCGAACTCTCCCAGTTGTTCCAATGGGGCCGGCGACGGATGTTGGGCGATTACTTCGGCGAGCAGCAATCACTCCGGCGGCGTCAACGCTGTTTATGCAGACGGTTCAGTTCGTTTCATTTCCGATACGATTGCTACTAATCTTACCGGTCAGGATAACCGCACCGACGGGAACGAGCCGGTTGCCGGTCCTGTCAGCGGCAAAAGCCCCTACGGTCTCTGGGGCGCGTTGGGCACGCCTTCCGGCGGTGAAAGCGAATCCCTGTGATTCATCTCCAAAAGATATTAAAGCTTGTTCTCTGCGACAATTAAGGAGTAACTTCGTGGTTACTCCTTTTTCTTTCTGTTCAGAGAAACACCCATCTCCTACGGACGGCTTTCTAAAACTGCAATGTCAAAATCAAAGGCAGGAATACCCCCTACTCTTTTTTCAATCTCGCCTCATCGTCTCAAATACGCTTGTCTAGAAGTCAAAATCGTCAACCGACATAGATCTCCAACCAGTATCGACGGCGTCACAAACTTTTATAGACGACAGTATTGTTCTCGCAATAGACGCAATATGGATACAAAAAACCGGACTGAAAACGCAAGTCCTCAATCCGGTTCGAAATTTACTAATTCAGCGTTACTTGTAAAGCCTATCCTTATTATTTGCTATAGTCGGGCACATTGCCTTTAGATTTGTCAGGATCTTCAGGACGTTGCGGCTTAACGGCTGGATTCTCGGCAATCTCTTTAAGAAGTTCTTCGACGCCGCGTTCAAGCTGAGGATCGCGTCCCTCGAGAACAGCTTTCGGTTCTTGCCAGACTTCGACGTCTGGATCAACGCCATGACCTTCGATGACGTATTCGCCCGTCTCGCTATTCGTCGCACTAAGAGGAACGAAGACGACTCCGCCGTCAGTTAGGGGGCCACGTCCAGAAATGCCGACAACGCCGCCCCAACTCCTCTTACCAACGAGTTTCCCCAACTCCGATTTCTTGAAGTAGTACGGGAAGATATCCCCGTCGCTCGCACTCGTTTCATTAATCAAGCAGACAAATTTGGCGGTCGTCGCGATCGTTGGATAGGTCGTCGGGGTCTCTCGAACTCTACCGTAACGCGTTCCGAGAACCTTCTGATTTAATCTCATAATAATCCAAGGAGAAATATTGCCGCCGCCGTTATTACGATCGTCGATTACGATACCTTCCTTACGGAGCTGAGGATAATACCACTTAATGAACTCATATGCGCCAGAACCGCCCATGTCGGGAATATGGATGTAACCGAGTCTTCCGTCGCTAAGTTCTGAAACTCTCCTCTGACGATCCAGGACGAAATCAAGGTATCGCAGAGAATCTTCAGATTGAACCGGCTTGTACGACGTTTTCCACGCGTTTTCTTCACTACCGTCTTTACTTAACGTTAGTTCAACGCAATCCTTTTTATTTTGTAGCAAACGATAAGGATTGTCCGTTCCGACAAGCTTTTCGCCGTCAATTGCGAGGACGTAGTCTCCTTCGGAAGCGTTCACGCCAAGTTCAGTCAAAGGCGAACGATATTTGGGCTCTTCATTCTGACCGGCGTAAATCTTTTCAATTCGATAAAGATTCTTTTCGCGATCAAGTGCGAATTGAGCGCCTGGAAGTCCGGAAACAGGACGCTGAGGCTGATAATAATCGCCGCCTTCAACGTAGGTGTGCCCAATGTTAAGTTCCGCGATCATCTCGGTGAGAATATACGTCAAATCGGAACGATGAGAAACATATGGGAGAAGAGAACGATACTGATTGCCGACTTGTTCCCAATCAACGCCGTGCATGTTTTTGACGTAGAAGTAATCGCGGAAACGTCTCCAGACCTCTTCGAATACTTCGTTCCACTCTTCGCGCGGATTCAGATCGCTATACATATTGTCAACGGAGAAAGTCTTCGAATCGCCGCCTTTGGCTCCGACGTCATACATACGATAACCGGCTTTGTGCGTCAACAACTTTTTGTTGTCGGCGGAGATCGAATATCCGCTGAAATCTTCAATAAACGTTTCGCATTTGAGTTGCTTCAAATCAAATGTGAGCAATTTGGGCGTTCCATTTCTATCGCGTCCATAGAATTCCTCGGGCTCCTGAACGAAGAAAAGAAAATTGTCGGCGCAGGAAAGATCGCTATAATTCTCGGAAGGAATGGGAAGACGTACAACTCGAGCGAGAAGTCCGTCGAAGTCGATCTTCTTATCTTCTCCATTTTGAGACTCTTTCTCCTCAACCTTATCTTCACTCTCCGTTTTTGGGGTAGACTCGGGAGCTTCGTCGCTCTTCGGAACAAAGATGTTTTCGACGTCTTTGCGCAAAGCTACGGCAAAAATGCCGTTGAAACGATCTCCCGCAAAGTTCCACTCGATTGAACTGAATTGCGGATAAAATTCACGCTGACCAATATAGAAGAGCCAATCCCCGTCGCTGGACCACGCCGGCGAGAAATTATTAAACATGGGATCGGTGACGCGGTGTGATTCCTTGCTATTCTTGTCCCACACATAGATCGCGGTATATTCGGTGCTCTCACCCTTCTCGTATGCAAGATAAGCGCCGTCGGGAGACCATGCGGCGTATGGGAAGCCGCCAAACCAGTCGCGGGAAACTTCAATAAGTTCGTCCGCTAGCGGGAAACTCTCGGCTTCTTCATATTTCAAGGTCAAGACCCAAAGGTGATTCGTCGCGTCGCGGAACGAAAGCGCTTTACCGTCGGGAGACCAAACAAGGGAATCAAGTTTACTTCGAAGAGAATTAGTCAATTGACGCTTCTCTTTTTCGCCTTTTTGATCAATCACGTAGATCTGATCTTCTCCGGATTCGTCCGAAATGAAGGCGATCCATCGTCCGTCGGCGGACCAGACGGGGGAACGATCGTGCGCGTTGGAGCTATTCGTCAGATTACGCGTCTGACCGTTTTCGCAAGGAACTGTAAAAATATCGCCGCGAGCCGTGAAGAGCGCGCGTTTTCCCTCTGGACTCAGCCCGTAAGATTCAATCTTGCTCGCGACGTTCACGCGACTGGGACGCGCGGCAAGTCCATCGTGAGGAACGTAAATGCTTAATTCGCGAGTCTCGTTTGTCGACGCCCTGTAGACAAAGAGAGAACCGCCCTTCTCGTAGACGATTTGATCGTCGCCGTCGGAGGAAGCCCATCGAAGATCCCATTCTTTAGAATCAGTGAGCTTCTCGACTTTTCTATCTTCGCCCTCAAGGGAATAGCGATAAAGATTCATCGTACCGTCTCGGTCAGAGACAAAATACGCGTTATTGTTGCCGAGCCACATGGGATCGCGGTCAGTTCGCGGGGTGGTTGGCACTTCGGAAAACTCTTTCGTCTCGCGATCATAGATCAAGAGATACTGCGCCCATCCTCCTTCGTATCGCTTCCAGTGACGGAAATCTCGGAACAATGGGGAATAGAGCAATTTGCGACCGTCTGGAGACAAATCGCCCGCGCCAGCGACAGGCGTTCCAATCTTCTCAGGAAGGCCTCCGTCGACAGAGACGAGATAGATGTTGGTCAACGAGTCGACGGAATTACTCTCGCGCTTCGAGCGGAACATAACTTGGCGGCCATCAGGGGTCCAACCAAGGGTTTGCGCCTCCACGCCGCGCCTCGGAGCGCCCGCAGGAGTCGGATAGAAAGTCAACTGCTTAGGTTCGCCCCCATTAGAAGGCATGATGTAAACTTGATCGTCCCCGTCGTACTGACCGGTAAACGCAATCCATTTACCGTCGGGCGAAAACTTAGGAAAAACTTCTTGTCCGGGATGGGCCGTCAAACGAACGACGTTGCGTCCGTCGAGATCGCTCTTCCAAATGTCGCCTGCATAACAAAACACAACCTGTTCGCCATGAATATCCGGATAACGAAGAAGCTTAGTGGCCTGTTCGCCCTCTTGAGCCAAAAGGGAACCAGAGCTCATCGTAAACGCTAAAGCAACGAGCGCCTTCAATATGAAACTTCGTCTTTTCACGATAGACTCCTTTTCTTAATCCACGTCCATTGGACGCAAAAACAAAAATTCTCCTCCCATTTTAAAGCACACAAGAAAAACAAGAAGTATAAAACACACAGGTTTTACAAGTTTTGACCTTTACAAAAGAAAAACAGTCTAATAAAAAACCCCGATGAATACCATCCATCGGGGTTCGTTTACTCTCTATGAGACAAAGATTTTTTCAATCAAAATGAGGAATTATCCACCGTTCCAAGCACGCTTACGGTTCCGACGACCGCTTCTTCCTGAAGAGCTGCGGCCACTCGCTCACGACTACGCTGGCGACGTTCGGCCCATTCGGCGTCGGGATCGTATCCCTGCGCGCCAACCGTCGCAGTCGTATAACTTTCAGCGCTGGGGGCTGCGACGCTCGCAATGTTTTGCGCTGTCGGCAAATACTCGTTCGCCTGAGCTCCAGTTGCTCCGGTAGAACCCATCCAGTCGCCGCCAAGAGCTTTATACAAGCTCACAACGGAATCAAACATACTGGCGCGACATTGGACATACTGAAGTTCGTATGAAAGCTTGCCGGCTTGAGAGTCAAGTAATCGCTGGAAGTCGATCTGCCCGCTCTTATAACGTTCGTTCGAGAGTTCATACGCGTCGGTATAGGCGTCGACCGCTTCTGAGAGGGAAGACAGACGATCGCGCTCGTTCACATAGGTGACCAATGCGTCGTCGACTTCTTGCGCAGCCTCCAAAACGGCCTTGCGATACGACGAGATCGTCTCTTGGAGCGTGATGCGTTGCGCTTCCACGTTAAATCGGTATTTTCCGAAGTTCAAGATGTTCCATCGGAAAGAAGGACCAATTCCCGCGTCGATCGAGTCGCCGTCAAACATATTTGAGAACGAACCGGCGTCAAGACCAAAAGAGCCATTCAGGGAGAAGACGGGATACAAATCTCCAATCGCAACCCCAACGCGCGCATTTTGAGCGATCACGCGCTGCTCAGCGGCACGAACGTCAGGACGACGGCGAAGAAGCTCGGCGGGGATGCCAACCATGATCTGCTCAGGAACGCTCGGAATCGGAGCGGGAGAACGCATAATCTCGTCGACATACCCAGGGGGACGACCAACAAGAATGCTTATCTGGTTCAAAATAGTCTGATATTGAGTCTGAAGTTGTTTAACGCTAGATTCCGTTCCACGACAAACGCCAAGAGCCTGACTTTCGTCTAACTTACTAGCGGAACCAAGTTCGTTCTTTGTCTTTGTGATACTTAACGTCTGATGCTGAATCTCGATATTCTCTTCAGAAATACGAATCTGTTCTTGAACAGAACGCGCGTTGCCATAAAGAGAAGCAATATTTGCGCACACGAGAACATACGTGTCGCGATAAAGCTCTCGATACTCTTCAAGATTCGCCGCAGCAACTTCGTTGGCTCGTTGCAAACGACCAAAGAGATCGATTTCCCAAGACATTGACGTCGAAAGATTGTAGTCTTCGTAGTCAGACTTCAGGTTTGACGAACGACCATACGTGTAGCCGCCCCCTTCGCTGAACTGCGGCGCCATATCTGCCTGCGTTGACCCTAAACTAGCTCTCGCCGCTTGGATTCGCGTCAGCGCCTCATGAAGATCCAAGTTCCCCGTTACCGCCTCGTTCGTCAGCCTAGCCAGCACTGGATCTTGTATTTGACTCCACCAAGAGGCGACGTCGGCGCCGACTTCCTGACGAATTCCCTTCGATTCATCTATCTGAATGTAAGATGAATTGACGGTTGCCTGCGGAGCAACGTAGTCAGAACCTACCTTGCAACCGCCGCCAACGATCAACGCAAGTAGCGCTCCAAGCGCAATACCTTTTTGTATATTTGGCTTCATCCGTGATACCTCAATACGAAAGTTCCATCCTTTCTCTGATATTAAAGAGACCGTACCAGTCCCTGTAATCTCTCAATATCCCGAACGGAACTGTAAAACGCGACCCAATGTCGCTCACAAAATGCACTCACCTAACCTCCAACGTACGGAAAATAATCAACCGTACAATAGATGGAGTTGGATTTAAAACATCCGCGACATACTGAACAACAAATTACGCCGTCCATGTATAATCCAGGAAACAAAGCCTCTATTTGCTTGCAAAGATCTCACGTAGACAACATTAACTATGCGCTTAACGCCGTCTATCACGTTCGCAGTGCATTTATCGAACTGAGCAAACAGTCGGCTTTAAGTTTTTTTTAGGATTGGTCGGAAAATATGTCCTCTCCTGTTCCTAACAATATTGAGAATAGGAAAGAACAAGGAATAAACATCTACTTATATTTGCCGCTCTTTTTTTAAATCTGAAGAAAAATGAATCGTTCGGAAAAAATAAAAGAAAAAATATAAAAAGAACTGTTGTTTCCTAATGTTCTTCTGCATACACAAGCCTTGTGAAGCTAGATAAAGCGTAATTCGTAGCCACAAGGGAAGAAAAGAGCGCGTCCATGTCCTACAATGACGAACGGGCATCTGGTGCGGCACGTTGCCGTCGGCGCCTTGCAGACTTGTTCGTTTGCGATACCATGAATATTCTAAGCTTTGAAAGATTATTCACCCCCTTACCTTGGGAATGTTCCTCAGTCAAAGAACATCTGCTTCTTTAACTTTATCCGAAATTGGGGTTTCGTTAGCGCTTGCGCCCCACGAGGCCGTTTACGTCCTCGTGCCCCAAGTACGAGAGATCAACAGTTTTTGCATTTCCCCGGATAAAAGACGGGGGAGACATTCCAGATACACAAAGGATTCGCTTGAATCTGTCAGCGTCCGTCGCTCGAGATTCAGAGAACCTCACTGGAGGAAAAGTGTCACGTTTATCGTTATTAGTCAATGGAATGTTTTTTAGCGTTCTGGTGTTGAATTCATCCCTCGTCGCATATGCTCAGGGGGGGGGCGCCGCTCAGTCGCGCTCGACTGTTGTCGCGTCGACCGCAGAAGAAGCTGTTCCTATTACCAAAAAGAAGTACATTGGGAATGTTGAAGCGATCGATAAAGTTGATTCTGTCGCTCGTGTTTCCGGCACCCTGACTGTTGCTCCGGGTTTCGAAGACGGTTCCACTGTTAAAAAAGGACAGCTTTTATTTGAAATTGACCCGATTCCTTATCAGGCTAAGGTAGATTCCGCTAAAGCGCTCATCGCTCAAACTGAAGCCCGCATTGCATACGCGGAGAGCAATTACAAGCGTCTGAACAATCTTTATGAGAAAAACGCTGGTTCGCAAGACGATAAAGAAAGCGCCTTTGCAAACCTGCAAAGTTTGAAAGCTGAGCTTGCCTCGGCGCAAGCAAGTTTGATTTTGGCGCAAGAAGATCTCAAGTACACGAAAATCTACTCCGAACTTACGGGACGCGCGGGTCGTTGCGCCTATTCGACCGGAGCTTATGTCACTCCTGGAAGCGATCCCCTCTTGACAGTCGCCCAGATGGATCCGATCTACGTTCGCTTTACAATGAGCGAACGCGACTTCCTTTCTCTCTTCGGCAACGCCGCTAAATTGAAGGAAAGCTCTAGCCTCAAGCTGACTCTTCCTAACGATACGACCTATCCGCACCCTGGCGAAATTTCCTTCATTGACAACTCGGTCAAATCGACGACGGACACTATTAAGATTTGGGCTAAGTTTAGTAATCCAGATGAAACCCTCAGTCCTGGGGGCGTCGTAACGGTCAATCTTACCAAGGTTGGTACTAAAGTAGCCGCGTCTGTTCTTCCCTCCGCCGTCATGTTTGATGGAAAAACGAACTATGTCTACACGCTCGTGGACTCCTTAAGCGACGAAGACCTTTATAAAGAGATTGCGGCAGACTCAAGATTTACCAAGGCTGTTGAAGCTGTTGAAAACGGTGAAAAATCCAAAGAAGAATTTTTGACTGAGTTTAAGCAACGATACGTCTCAGTTGATCCCAAGACGGGCGCTAAGACCAACGACTTTGAGAACGGCAAGGTCAACGAATCTTATCTGTTAGTTCTGCGTCGTAACGTCGAACTTGGACCTTCTAATGGAGACAGGGAAACTATTCTCAGCGGAATTAAACCTGGAGACATGGTCGTCATGGACGGCGTCAACAAAGCGCGTCCCTTCGACCTGATCAAGCCTGTTTACCGTAACATCAACGGAAAATCCGAAGCCAAGGACGCTCAAACTGCTCAAGAAGAATCTTCTAAAACTCAAAACCAAACAAGTAAAGCTGCCGCGTCCTCTTCCACTAAGAAATCTAACCTTGCGTCTCTTCAGGTTAAGAAGGCAGGAGTGTGAGTATGATTTCTGACATCTTTATTCGACGTCCAAAATTAGCGATCGTTATCAGCATCGTGATGATGATCGCGGGGGCAATCTCGATTCCTAAACTCCCCGTAGCTGAATACCCGGAAGTTTCGCCTCCTGAGGTTCGTGTAAGCACTAATTATCCGGGCGCTAGCGCCGAGGTTATCGCAGAAACAATCGCCGCCCCATTGGAAGCGGAATTCAATGGGTTGGAACACCTCCTTTATTATGAATCTTCTAGCAGTAACGGCGGCGGATATACCTGTACTATTACGTTCGCGTTTGGCACCGACACCGATATTGCGCAAGTAAACGTTCAAAATGCCGTCAAACGTGCGGAAGCTCGTCTACCGGCGGAAGTAAAGGTTCAAGGCGTTCAAGTTTCGAAGCGGTCTAGCGATATTCTCTGCATGCTCTCGTTTTTCACCGATGAAGCAGTCAGCGGAATGTCCATTAGCGACTTGAACAACTATCTGCGCGTTAATGTCCAGGACGAATTAGGGCGAGTCGACGGCGTAAGTTCCGTCGATCTTATGGGCGGTTCTATCTATAGTATGCGCGTCTGGCTTGATCCGATGAGGATGTCTGCCATGGGCATCTCAGCGTCAGATATTCAGACGGCAATCACGACCCAAAATATTCAAGCCGCAGCGGGCTCGGTCGGTACGGAAGGGTCGAACGACTATATGCAGTTTAAAGTCAACGTCGTTGGACGTCTCAAGACCCCGGAAGAGTTTGAAAACATCGTTGTTCGAACAGACTCTGACGGCGATATCACCAAACTAGGCGACGTAGCCCGCGTCGAACTCGGCGCTGAAACGTATGCCGCGCACGCAACCTCTAATGGTAAAGAATGTGCGGGTCTGGGTATCAACCGTCTTACGGAAGCTAACGCTCTTAACACGATTGACCTAATTAAAAAGGAGTTGAACGACCTTTCTCAACGTTTCCCTGAGGGCGTTACCTATTCCGTTGCGTACGATCCGACAGTTTTTATTCGTCTAACGCTTAGAGAGACGATTGGGACGCTGGTGATAGCCCTTCTCCTCGTTGTAGGCGTTACTTACCTCTTCCTACAAAACTGGCGCGCCACCATTATTCCTGCAGTGGCGATCCCTGTTTCTCTACTAGGAACCTTCCCCTTCTTCCTCATCTTTGGATACAGTATCAACCTGTTGACAATGTTCGGTTTGATCTTGGTCATCGGTTCTCTAGTAGACGACGCTATCGTCGTTGTTGAAAACGTTATGACGAGCGTTGAAAAGGGTATGGAGCCAAAGGAAGCGACAAGTCACGGTATGCGCCAAATCACCGGCGCTATTATTGCGACGACTCTTGTAACGGTTGCTATTTACGTTCCTGTGTGCTTCTACGGGGGAATGGTTGGCGAAATCTATAAACAATTCGGCGTCACAATGTGCATCGCACTTTGCTTGTCGACGGTCAACGCGTTGTCGTTAAGCCCCGCTCTTTGCGCTATGTTTATTAAACCGGCTAAACCCAGTAAAATTGATTGGTTCGGTTGGTTCAATAAGCCTTTCGACATAACGCGTCGTATTTACCTTGGCAGCGCCCGAATCCTGGTCGCCAGCGCCCTTCTTACTCTTGTCCTCTTCGGAGTCGTTCTTTACGGAAACTATAAGTTGTATACGATGATTCCATCCTCGTTTATTCCCGACGAAGACAAGGGAACGTTGATGGTCACCTTTGAACTTCCCCCTGGGGCAACCTTGAATCGTACCGACAAGGCCATGGTTGATTTTTATAAAGGCCTTGAAGGCGTGCCTGGCATCGACAACGTCATGCAAATTGGCGGTTTTAGTTTTGGTTCCGGTCAATCTGAACATGTTGGTATGGCGTTCGTTAAACTGGTCGACTGGTCCCAGCGCGAAACCCCGGAACTTCAAATTGGCGCTATGCAAATGGCCCTCCAAGCCGTTGGTTCTAGTATCCCTGAGGCGAAAGTTCAAGTCCTTCTACCGCCTGCAATGATGGGGTTGGGGATGGGGACTCAGTTTGTTCTTAGTTCGAACAGCGTCACCGCGCAAGAACTAGCTGAACAGGTCACAAACTTTATCGACGAGTTGATGAAGTACCGCGGAACCCTCTTTGCCCATTCGTCTTATAATGCAAGCACCCCTCAGCTCCAACTTGAAATTGACCGTGAAAAGGCAGAGCTTATGGGCGTCCCCGTTGGTACGATCTTCTCGACGTTGCAAAATAAATTGGCTTCTTACTACGTGAACGACTTCAACCTTTTGGGGTACGTCTTTAAGGTTCAAGTCCAAGCGGAGAGCTCGGAACGAAATGCAATTTCGGATATCTCAAACTTGAACATTCCCAACCGTTATGGTGAAATGGTGCCCTTCAGCGCCGTTGGCACTGTCCATCGTATCGTCGGACCTCAAACGATTTCCCGTTTCAATCAGTGGGCGTCTGGTAAGATAACCGCTGTATCAATGGGCGTAAGTTCCGGTGAATATATCGAAGAAGTTAAGCGTATCGCGAATGAAAGCTTGCCTAAGAACTACAAAATTCAGTGGACAGGTCAGGCTTATCAACAAATTCAGAACTCAGGCAACATCATGTTCCTGATGCTTCTCTCCTTCACCTTCGCTTACCTGTTCCTTGTGGCTCAATATGAAAGTTGGACGACGCCAATTCCCGTCGTTATGACGATCTTCATCGCCACGTTAGGCGCGCTAGCTGGTATGTTCATAGGCATGATTAATGGACAACCGACAACCATGAGTATTTATGGACAACTGGGGTTGATTATGTTAATCGGTCTTGCGAGTAAAAACGCAATCCTCATGGTTGAATTCTCAAAGGTTGAACGCGAGTCCGGCGTACCGATTAAGGAAGCGGCAATGAGAGGCGCAGATCAACGTTACCGCGCGGTTATGATGACGGCGATCTCCTTCCTCTTCGGCGTCTTCCCGCTTGTCATCGCGACTGGCGCTGGAGCGGCAAGCCGACGAGCTATCGGTATCACCACGTTCTCAGGCATGTTGATGGCTACCGCTGTCGGTATCGTGTTTATTCCCTCTTTGTACAGCGCGATCGAGCGCATGCGAGAAGGTTTTGCTCGTCTCCGCGGTAAGAAATTGCCTGAAATGATCGCTGAGGAAAAGAGAAACGCTGAATTGCTTGCCAACAAAAATGAGTCTGGCAACAAGTAACGGACTCTCTTGAATCCGCAATAAAAACGCCGTAGCGTAATAACGTTACGGCGTTATTTTATATGTGAGTTTTTTCGTTGTTTAACGTCTTCACGTAAGTATTTTCCACTTCTTTTCTTTCCATAGTCGTGTCCTCGGTAGCCCAATACCGCCTCGCTATAATTAAAGAAACCTTTATGGTATCGAAGAGTAGGTTGTCCAAACTTGGGCATAATAACGACGGCGACGTCAAAACGTTCCGAGTAATCCAAATATCCCCGTTCATTTCGAAAAGAACGTCCCGCCAACGCCATTTTTTTCTTTCGTTTGGAGTCTATTGCATACGTTTCGGGAACAAAACTCCCCGTATCGTTACGGCGGGTCTTCACTTCTAAAAAAACGATTTCACGGCTCGTTTGATCTAGAAAAACGATATCAAGCTCACAATAATAATTCTCGACGTTGCAAGCCAGTATCCGGCAAGAGGTCTTTTGGCGCAGTCGATCAAATATATACTTCTCCCCTTTCCTCCCCAAGGCTTCTTTCGCAGAAGAAATAGGCTTAAGATTTTCAGAATAATCTTCGAATCGCGTTCCCTCGGGAACCGGATATCCCCACCACTTCCGCCATAAAGACGGCGCCCATATCTTTATCCTAAGAGAAATAAACTGAACGAAATAATAATAGAAACGCATCGATATAAATGATAATCGGAATATGTGGAACGGCTTTTCGCTGGGACTTTGTCAAACGTTTAAAGATAAAGTATATATCGTATAATCGACGCGTCAAATAATATGCCGCTAGTGGCTCCTATCTTGGCCTATTATCAAACGACTCATTTCAAATGAGGCTTTAAAAGCTTCTCATACTCATCGACAATATCTTCCATTTTCCATTCCGACGCTCGAAGAAGACCTCTATGTTTTAGATCTAAATAGTATTCCTGATCGTCAAAAATCCTTAGGATTGTCTCTATCCATGGCCAGACTTCCTCCTTTTCAGGGATGATAAACTTATCAGGAGTCAAACGATCGCTGATCGATATAAGCGCTCCTGCATCTTGTACAACTTCAGGCAACGCGCCACGAGTCGACGCCACGACAGGAGTCCCCGCCATCATCGACTCAGCGACGGCGCGTCCGTACGTTTCAGGATATAACGACGGATAAATCGTTAATCGAGCAAATTGAAACCACAGCTCAGGAAAAGGCGTATTTCTGATAAACTCGACATTATCGACGCCTTTCAAGAAATCGCCTATTATGGAAGCGCAATATTTGGCGTCGCAACTCCCTTCCATCACCAGAAATTTAATCTCCGGGCGTATTCGCCAAATCTCTTTCACAACTCTGGCGAAGACGCCAAGGCCCTTACCAATAGAAGGATTCACGAACAAAACATAGTTTTTATGAGGAAAATCCAAGGTATCGCAAGAAATCTTTTTCCTCGCAATAAGAGGAGGTATCACGACAGAATCAATTCCAAGTCTTTTCTTATAAACGTCTTGCGCATACAAAGAAGGAACCAAAACAAGATTGGCGTACTGGAAATACGCAGGATCCCAGTAGGCTAAATTATGTAAAGTGACGACAGTTTTAATATCGAAGGCGTGGGTAATTCGTAACAACTCATATCCAATGCTGGTTCCGCCGTATGTTACTAAAACGTCTGGTCTAAATTGTTCGCAAACGCATTTGAACATCTGTAGATAACAGCTTCCCGAAGGAGCGTTTGCTTCAAAGGAATTTGAGGGAGTGATAAAGGCTAATGAACTAATGCCATAATCTTTGAAAGAAACGACGCGTCCTTCGCTATTTCCCCATGTTCGCTGAAGTTGAAGCTCGTGCCTTGCTAATTCAGTTTCAATTGTTGTAGGTCTAATATAATCCTGCTGAAAACCGCAAAACGTTTTAACATTCCATCTTCTTTTCACAAGCTCCTGTAAGAGCGATCTAGTAGAAATTGACGCCCCATTAGATTGATCTAGGTAGAAATGACGAGAGGCAAATAGAATTTTGTAAGGATCAGACATGGCTCCAGAAACACAAGAATAACAAGAGTCAACCATAACTAGGAGCCTGTTGTACAAGACTCCTAATTTCGAGCTTTACTGGATATCATGAAGTTTTATTTCACAGCATGACGCCCTAAGAAAAAAGCGGCTATCGAAATACACTCCCCGTAAAGAGCAACCCACCATAAAGGGGATGATAAACGTAAGCCATGATAAATCCACATACCACAGCCAAAAGGAGCTAACAAAAGTCCTATGATAAGAGGTAACCAAGGAGAAATATGCACGTCGTATTTTTTCCCTTTGTAACACAACACGGTAAAATAATAAGAAAAAACAAACGTGATAATAGTATATACAGGCCATGCATACTTCATTATTTCAAACTTCATTATTTCACCTCTTTTCAGTAATACTCTTCTCTGTATTTTTTTCCGTCGCTTCACTCGAATCTATAAGGTCCATACGACGAAGTCGGCGCAATACCAACCAAGACGCCATTAGGGATAAAAGGCCATAGACGCATAAACGAAAAGGGAAGAAAAAGGAAGAGAAATACTCATAGGGAATAATAAACGGTTCTGCATCCGCGCCAGAGGCATTCCTCATAACAGTCACGCCCCAAGCCACAAACAATGACGACCATACGGCGCGTTTCTTGCTCTTAAAAACCTTCGCCACAGCATAAGTCGTCCAACAACAGAATAGAAGGACGAGCAGACCAGCATACACATCAGGATAGGCGGTTGATCCACCTCCCAAAAGAACAAACACGTTCATTTCAGTCTCCATCTACTAATCGCACGTTATCGGGAAATTGTTCAGAGGTATACTCCCAAGAGTCATCGTCCATAAGTCCTCCATTATCGTAATAGATTTTCGTTCCATTACGATAAGTCACCTCGACAGCTGCATGACCAGTAGTAAAAGGCATTAATACCTCTTCTACAGAAAAATAAACGACATTTACGGAATAAACCGCTTGTCTCAGATTACCGTCAGTCTCCATCAATTCGTTCAAAGCCTCCTCCAAATCGAACGCAAATCGCTCACACGTTTCGGTTCCAATACTGTAGGATAAATTATATGTAGCTTCCCGACAATTACGCACCAAAGTTTTGGCCTTCTCTATATCAGCCCACTTGATCGATAGATTGAGAGTATCTGAAAAGTTTTCAGCATCTTTATATGACGCCACTATTCCCCCTACGTATTCTCCATAACAAGTGGAGTAATCGTCGTTTGGAATATAAATTATTTTTTCATTAGCAACGTCTAATGCTATATTGTTTCCAGTCACTGACCAATCTGGAACCGAACCAGGGGCCCATTGGAGGTTAATATCATGAGCATGAAGGACATTGATATCATAAATATCTGTAACTCTATATAGCATTGACGTATCGAAAAAGAATTCCGACCTATCGTTGGTAACAGCATTTGCCGCTACATTTTGCTTAATATCCAAAATTGAAATGAACTCCGGAGAATCAACGATTGTTACCGTAATTACCCTCTGAGCAGTTCCCTCAGAACTAACAGCGGTTACGGTAATCGTCATTACTTCATCTCCCTCATAATATGCATCAGAGAGAATTGAAAAAGTAAGAGCGCCACAAGCTTCATTTACGAGAAAGTCAGAAGAATCAACCCCACTAATAGACACTGTAACAGTCGCGTCTACCGTTGTGGCAGTTAGAAGAATAAACGTTCCCCCTTCCGCAACAACATGATCTGTAGGAAAGGAAAGCCCGCCGCCGGAAAATATATTGACACAACCTCCCGAAATATCTGCATATAAGAAAGAGTTATCGCCACCAGAAGAAGAATCTCCACCAGAAGAAGAACCTCCACCAGAAGAAGAACCTCCACCAGAAGAAGAACCTCCACCAGAAGAAGAATCTCCTCCAATCGAATCCTCCAGAGGTGATTCCTCGTCAGAACTCAAGGTCATAGCTGACGCCAAAGTCTCAGTTCCAAAAGTATCATATTGGTTGTTTATAGGCGCAGATCCTCATAATCTGTAGGTTAAGCCAGGAAGAGAAGTTATAGTCGAATCATTAGGAAGATTCGACGCAGACGTCATGTCTTCCCCTGCAAAAGTTTCCTCGGGAGAATTTAACCATTCAGAAACAATTGAAGCCATGGCGACGCCTCTGGCGTCGGCATATTTCTTCAATCGATAAAAAACGTCTTTAGCCAGAACCGAATATAATCTCTCTGAATTTTCCGAACTCGAGAAACTTTGATCGATACAAATGGAACTGCCATTTATGTCAGAAGACGTATATTGAGAAGTTGAATCACCTTCTATCGAAATAGCGCTCTCATAAATTGGAGGCGCCGAAAGATCAGTCGCCAGATAACAAGAACTGTCTGTCGAAGTAATAGGAGGTTCGCTGTCAAGTTCCCCATTAGATGCAGTAACGGAAAGAAGATCGCGTCTTTCCAGCAATTCCACGCGAAGTTTTTTAGTATTAGGGATACTCCGAAATTTCATAAAAAACACCTCACTCGAATCAAGTATCTAACATTATAACAAAAGTATAGTCGATCTCCCGACCAAAAACAACAAATGGATAAGAAAATTTTGAAAATTCCAAGAAACAAAAAAAGCCCCTAATCGGGGCTTTATCTTCTCGCAGAGAAGA
>JBJEXI010000048.1:0-12960 GCA_051885615.1 Thermoguttaceae bacterium | reverse complement strand
GCTTCGCCCTTTCAATCAATTGATTCTAACGACGTTGTGATATATATTTTAATGGCACGTCGATACGCGCGCGGCGCGCTATGGTAATTAAGCTTCAGCGTAGAAGCGCAAATTGGAAGAACGGCGCGTTCCACAAGTCTGACAAATATGGGCGTCTTCTTCTTTTATTACCCGAAACACCTCCTTGCCGCCGAACTTGCGCGGCGCGCGTTTGTCGCTTTGCGCGGACGACGACCGGCGCGAACGCAAATTCGCGTCGACGAAATCGACGATCGGCGCAACCTACTCGTCGCCGTTTACGACGCCGACGCTTCCGCTTCCCTCTACGTTCCATGCTCCGACGGCGAAGGCGGCTTCTTCTACGCCTCGACCGAACTCCTCCCTTCAGGTCGAAAAAAACGTTCCCTCTTTCTAGAATTGTCGCGCGGACAACTCTCGCGCATACAGAAAAAGCGCGCCGATTGGGCCGCCGCAGGACTTGTACTCCCCATGCGGCTACGCGCCGCTATCAGAAAACGCGTCCGCCTCTTCGCCGAACTTGTCACGACTAACGACGACGAACAGGATTTCGACGAAAAAACCGTCAGGCTCTTCACCGAGCTGCGCGAAATTTCAAGAAAGCTTAACGAGCTATACCTGACGCAAGCGCTCGCGGCGCGAAGAAACGCCGCAAAATGGTCGACAAACTTCTCCTTCGCCGCCGACGCCAACGACGACTGGCTCGACTCCTTCGACGCCCTTTTCTCGCCTCAAGCAAAACGCCGAGCTTCTCTCGAGCCCGTCTTTTCTTCCGTCAATATTCGCGTCAATTGGCGCGACGTCGAACGCGGCGGACTCTACGACTGGGGACGCGTCGAGAAGCTCTTACGCGCCGCTCGCAAGAGAAACCTGAAAATTACTCTCGGCCCCCTCGTGCGCTGGGGTTCCGATTTGCCCGCGCATTTACGCGACCCAAACGTCACTCCAGAACAACTCCAACGCGAATTCGAGCGATATTTGAGTTCCGCTATCGACACGATCGGACCATACGTCTCGCGATGGATCGTCGCGACGAACGTCGAAAACGTCCCCAATCGCCCAACTTTCGAATTTCGACTTCTCGCCGCTATTCAAACCAGAAAAGAGATTGCCGCCAGATTTCCTAGCGCCCAATCCTTTCTAGGCTTCGAGCAAGCTTTCGGAGATTACGCACGCTTCGAAACCGACCAACTGATTCCCCCCGTGGAGCTCGCCGCCCAACTTTCCAGAGGACGCGCCTTCGACGGATACTACATCGAAGCCAACTTCGGACTCACGCCCGGCACGACGGCGCCGCGCGATCCGATGGAGTTGCACCGTTTCTTCGAACGATGGTCGATCGGCGGGGTTCCCTTGGCCGTCGCCTTTTCCTGCCCGAGCGACTCCCCTGCGGGACGCCCTAATCGCGCCGATTCCAACTGCCTTCTAACCTCTTCCCCTTTTGGAGAAGAGAGAAAGCGGCGCTTCTTCACGCGCGAATCCCGCGCCGAAGCGAAACCCCTCGAAGAGCTCCTCTGGAGCGCTCAAATGCAGCAGGAAACGGCGCGGCGATTCTATTCCACCGCGCTCACGCGGCGCTCCGTCGACGAAATCATATGGACGCGATGGCAAGATTCGCCGCAAATGAGTTATAATGAGTACGCGTCGACGACAAGCGTCTTCTACCGCGATTCCGAAGAAACGACTTCAGTCCCCTCGTTCGACGCCCCAATCTCCGACGTCTACGACGAAATCGACGCGGTGGAAGACGAATTCAGCGACGTCGAATTTGAAGAAGAAACGTTAGACGAGGTCGATCTCGCGTCGGACGAATCAAGCTTACGCGACGTCTCCTGCTCCTCCGAGATCGAATCTCCGGAGAACTTTACGCCGACCTCCGGGCTTCTGGGGGTCGACAAGAAACCGAAACCAACGCTTTATAAGCTCGCCGCCATTCGACGCGCTTACCTACACGATGAATGATGAACGACAATAGACGTTTACACCGCGCCAATAGGATCGTCGGCAAGCGCGGCGCCCTTCCGCGAGACGCGCGACGCGGCGTTATGCTCCTGATCGTCACCCTTGTTCTCACCGCGTTGACGCTAAGCGGCGCCGCTCTTCTAACGCTCATGAAGACGGAGCAGGAAGCGACCTTTACGCGCGGACGCGAAGAACTCGTGCGCGGCGTCGCGCGGTCCGCCGTCGTGTATCTCTCAGCGTGCGTCGAGACGAGTCAGACGGAACGCGACAAAAAAGGCGGACTCTACAACAATCCTCAACTCTTTTGCGCCGCGCAACTGCTCGACAGAAGCGAAGGAGGCGCCGATTCGTCGCGCTTCACTATTCTCTCCCCTAAACTCGAAGATTCGACGATCACCGGCGCGCGTTACGGGCTCGTCGACGAATCGTCGCGCCTCAATCTTCAAGCCGTCCTCGAATGGGAGAAAGAAGAAGCGGGAGCGGGCCGAAACGCGCTCATGAAACTTCCAGGAATGACCCCGACCGCCGCCGATTCGATCCTCGACTGGATCGACCCGGACGAAAATCCGCGTCAAAACGGCGCCGAAGCGTCTTACTATTCGCAGCGCAAATTGCCGTACAGCCCGCGAAACGCGACGCCCGTCTTTCTTGAAGAGCTGCTCCTCGCGCGCGGCGTCACGCGCACCCAACTTTACGGGGCGGACGAAAACTTTACGTATAACACTGAGAAATCCTCAGGCAACGAATCTCAATCGACGCTCGGGGGCTCGTTGCGCGGCGTCGCGTCGAGCATAGGAAACGAAAACAGCGAAGGGATCACCGCGCCTTGGAACACCCTCGTGACGGTCTTTAGCGCGGAAAAGGACGTCGATCCCAGCGGTGAAGCGCGCGTCAATTTGAACGTCGACGATCTTCAGTTCCTCTATCAGGAACTCGAATCGCGCGTCGGAGCCGATCTAGCGAAATTCGTCGTCCTCTATCGCCAATACGGGCCGAAGGCGCAAGAAGAAGGCGCCGCGCCGACGCGACGCGGTTACGGTCGCTCCGCCTCGCGTCTCGCGACTCCCGCCGCTACGGCAAACGCCGCGCCCCTTGCTCAAGCGCCCCTCGACTATAGCGTCGCCGCCACAACGCAACTTGCGACGCCTCTCGACCTCGTCGGCGCCGTCGTTCAGATTAACGACGTCGATTTCGCCTCTCCTCTTCTCGACAGTAACGCCAACGCCAATATCAACAGGATCATGACGCTCCTTGACTACGCGTCGACAAGTCCGACCACGACGATCGTCGGGCGCGTCAACGTCAACGCCGCGCCCCGACCCGTTCTCGCCGCGCTCCCTGGACTCGCGAACGCCGACGTGCAGCGGATTCTCGACGCGCGACCAGATCCCGCCGAACCGACGCCAAGCGAATATCGTCACGCAATCTGGCTTTACGCCAAAGGCGTCGTCACGCTCGACGTCATGAAAAAGCTCTATAATAAGACGACCGGTCGCGGCGACGTCTTTCGCGGCCAGATCGTCGGTTTTCTCGACGACTCCGACGAAACGACTCGCGCCGAAGTCGTCGTCGACGGAACCACCGTTCCACCTCGGCAAGTCTTTTATAAAGACCTCACCTCCCTCGGCAAGGGATTCTCCGACGCGGTTCTCCTAGGCGGAAACGTAACCTCGACGACGGCTCCAAACGCGTCCTTTGGCGTCTCCGAACTCGACTGGCAAGCCGTTCAAGACTTTCCCGACGCGACAAGCCAAAGTTCCGGGTATAACCTCGGCGCGTTTTTTAACGAAGATCCCTTTGCGGCGGTAGAAATCGCCACTGGCGTTTCGCCGACGTCAGACTTCGACGCGACGGCGCAACCGCCCCTCGGAGACTCATTTATCGCCGCCGACGGCGCTCGCGACGCGACGGGAACCGATCCGCTCGCGACGACTGTCGACGCGACGAACTCTGCGGCGACGACCGGCGCTCAAGACGCGTCCTCGTCAAGACGCGATCGACTCTTGCAAGCGCTCCAAAGTTCCCGCGCCGATCGGCAATCGCGCAATGAATCCCTCGGCTCGTCTTCGACGACGGACGCGCCCGACGCGACTGAAACGACGACCGGCGGCGCGTCTTCCCCCTCGACGCAAGAAAGCGCCGACGCAACCGTCGCGTCTCCTACCGCGACGACTGATACGCAAGAATCGTCGACCTCAAGGCGCGACCGACTCTTACAGGCGCTCCAAAGCTCGCGTTCCGATCGACAATCGCGTAATCAGTCCCTCAATTCCTCCTCCGGACAGGACGCGTCGCCAAACGCGAACAAGTAACGCGGCGTAGCGCTTCCGTCTTCCCTATTCCTTCAAAGGTCTGTATGAGAGAAATCAACCTCAATTCCATCCCCGTCCTCGTTACCGGAGCCGCTGGTTTCATCGGCTCCAACCTTGTCGCGCGGTTGCTTCGCGATCTCGAAGGCGCAAAGATCGTCGGAATCGATAATCTCAACGACTATTACTCCCCTTCCCTCAAATCTTATCGTCTCAAAATCCTCGACGAAGAAGCGCGGCGGTCGTCTTCTTCGTGGCGTTTCATAATCGGAAATATCGCCGACAAATCTTTTATCGACGATCTCTTTTCGGACTATTCCTTCGCCGTCGTCGTCAATCTCGCGGCGCAGGCGGGCGTTCGATACGGGATGGAGAATCCATACGCCTACGTCGAATCGAATCTCGTCGGATTCGTCAATATTCTCGAAGCATGTCGGCATAGCTACGACGGCGGGAAAAAAGGCGTCGAGCATTTGGTTTACGCGTCGAGTTCGTCCGTTTACGGGGGCTCCAAAAAGATTCCGTTTAGCGTCGGGGATCCGGTAGACGAACCTGTTTCGTTGTATGCGGCGACAAAGAAGTCGAACGAGCTTCTAGCGCACTCGTACGCGAAACTTTACGATATTCCGACGACGGGCTTGCGTTTCTTCACGGTCTACGGCCCCGCAGGGCGTCCCGACATGCTTTACTATTCTGCGGCGGAGAAGTTCGCGCGCGGCGAGACGGTCAAGCTCTTCAATTACGGAAATTGCCGTCGCGACTTCACTTACGTCGACGACGTCGTGGAGGGGCTCGTCCGCGTCATGCGTTCCGCTCCCTCGCGGCGGCGCGGAGACGACGGGCTCCCCATCGCCCCTGCGGCGCTCTACAACATCGGCGGCGGACGCCCTGAAAACCTCCTCGAATTCATGACCGTCCTTCAAGAAGAGCTCGTCGACGCCGGGGTTCTCCCCGCAGATTACGACTTTAACGCGCGGCGCGAACTTGTTCCAATGCAACCGGGAGACGTTTTCGAAACGTACGCCGACTCGCGTTCTCTTGAACGCGACTTCGGATTTATCCCTCAAACGACAATCCGCGAAGGGTTGCGTCAATTCGCGCGGTGGTTCAAGGAATATCGCGCGGCAAGCGAATCGGCAAAGGAAGAATAGCGTATGATGCAAGAACCGTTGACCGCAAGTCAAGCGCGTCTTCAGGAAGACCTTCGCGGTCTGATTTACGGGGACGCGCGATGCGACGACGTCGTTCGGCAACTCTATTCGAGCGACGGTAGTCCCTTTGAAGAACGTCCGCGCGCGGTCGTCTGGCCCAAAACGGCGCAAGACGTTTCCGCCGTCGTTCAATACGCGGTTGAAAAGGGTCTTTCCGTTCACAGTCGAGGTTCGGGAACAAGCGGTTCCGCCGCCTCCATCGGTTCGGGAATCATCCTCGATTTTTCACGTCACATGAAGCGCACGTTGCAGGCGGGGGACGATTACGTGCGCGCGCAGCCCGGCGCGGTGCGCGAACGCGTCAACGAACTTCTCCGCCGCTCGCACGGAGCCTTCTTCGCGCCAAGTTCGGGGCACGTTCCAACGGGAACGATCGGCAGTATTCTTTCCGTCGACAATATCGGGCCTCGGTGGTTGCGTTACGGTTCTCCTCACGAGAGCGTTCGCGAACTGAAAGTTGTCCTCGCCGACGGTTCGCAGTGGGCCTTAAAAAACTATTCCGCCGCCGCAGACGCGTTTCCGACGGCATGGCGCGAGCTCGCTCCTGAAAATGCGGAAAACGCCTTTCGAGTTCAATTTCTCAACGTCGTCGCCGCAGAAACGCAAGGCGTCGATCCCCTTCTTGAACTTCGGCAATCTGGAAAAGCCCCCGAATCTCCCGAAGGACTCCTCTGCGGACTCGACTTTGACGACGGCTACGGAATCCGTTCATTTCGCTCCGATTTCGTTCGCAACGAGTATTTTCTTCGCGTCTTTGGCGACGGCGCCTACGAACTCCGCAGTCTTATTAAGAAGGAACCGTGGCGCTCCGCCCTCTTAGCGCTGCGCGACGCTATTCCATATTTGGACGCCGAACAACGAAGATCGCGCCCCTGCCGCTGCGGCTATGCCTTGCGCGACGTCGTAAGATTCGGATTCAACCCCACAAGGTTCTTCACGGGCTCCGAAGGATCCCTTGGAATCATCACGGAAGCGACCCTCTCGACCTTCGAGACGCCCCCCGCGTCCGCCGCAACGATCCTCCTTTTCGATTCGATCGACCGCGCCGTCCGCGCCGTTCCGCGCGTCTTGGATTTCGATCCCACCCTTTGCGATCTCCTCGATAGCCGCATCGTCGCGTTGACACGCGAGTGGGATTCCCGATTCGAAGAAACGTTCCCTCAAGGAACGGAAGCGGCGCTTGTCGTCGAGCTCGACGCCGATTCTTCCGACGTTCTTCGGAGTAAGATGGAAATTCTCCAGCACGTCGCGCGTAAAGAGCTCGGTTCCTTCGGACGATGGCTCGCCTACGCGCCGGAAGAGCGCGGAATCTTTCGCGAACTGCTGCAAAAGTCGAGCTGCGCGCGCCTGCGCGTCGCCCCGTCTTTCCAGATTTTTCCATACTGGGACGACGTGCAAGTCCCCGTAGACAAAGCGGCGGATTTTCTATCCGACGTTCACGCGCTCCTCAAACGCGCGGAACTTGTCTACTCCGTCAGCGGACATATCGGCAACGGGCAACTTTCCATCCAACCTCTTTTACCATACGACGTCGAGGAGGAACGCCGAGCGCTCGCGCTCTCCGACGAATTTGAGAATCTCGCCCTGAGTTACGGGGGGGAAATCGGTTCCGCGCGTGGAAACGGGCGCGTGAGAACGGCGTCCCTTACGAAACGCTTTCCGAAACTCTCCCGCGCGTTTGTCAACGTCAAAGACGCGTTCGATCCTTGCAACACGCTCAATCCCGACTGCGTGGTATCCCCCGAGATGCGCCGACTTGTCCGAGAAGATCGTCTCTTCTCCGACACCCACGTCGCGGCGACGCCGAGAAAAGACGCGTCGCCGCCCGTCGGAGCGCCTGATGAGGACGACGATATTCTCGCGCCGGAATCAGACGCGGCGCTGCGCGAAAGTTCTCTCCATTCGCGAAACGTCAAAAGACGCGCCCCTTACGTCAAAGGCGCGACGGAGATCGGCGCGTGGAAGACCCAAGCCGCGGCGCGACGCGCCGATCCCCTCGAATATCAACTCGCATGGGATCCAGAACTCGTTTCCGCTCCCGCAAGGCAATGCACAGGGTGCGGTCGATGCCGAATTCGGACGCCGGAAACCCGATTGTGTCCGGCGTTTCGCCACATGCCGGAAGAAGACGCCTCGTGTCGGGGAAAAGCGAATTTGATTCGCGGGGTTCTCGACGGGGCGCTCCCTCTCACAACGATGACGCGCGGCGTCGCGTTAGAGATCGGGCGGCATTGTTTGCGATGTCGACTCTGCCTCACAGAATGTCCTGCGCAAGTGGACGCGTCCAGACTTGCGTTCCGCATCCGCTCCGCTTACGTCGCCGCCGCAGGGATGAGTTTCAGCGAACTTTGCGTCTCGCGCGTCGATTTGCTTTTAAGCGCCGCCTCGCTCGTCGCGCCGCTCGTCAATCAAGCGCTTCGCAACAAGCTCGTTCGTCGAATAACGGAACGAACGCTAGGGCTCGCCTACGCGCGGCGCATGGCGCCGTTGGCGTCGCGATCGCAACTCAACGCCGTTCTCAAACGCGGACAAGATTCCCGCAAGCCCGTCGCCGCGCTCGCGCAGACGCAGGAGCCGATCGAAGCGCCCGCCGTTGCGACGCGTAAGGCGCGAAAAGTCGCGCTTTTCGTCGACGTCTACGAACGACGGTTCGATCCCGCGTTGATCGACTCCGCGCTCGCTATTTTAGAGAAAAACCATATCCAAGCGCGAATTCTCCCGACGCCGCGCAGCGCCGGACAAACCTCCTTTGCGCTCGGCGATCTTGACCGCGCGGAAAACTTCGCCGTCAAAAATATCGCGGCGTTTCGCGAGGCGATGCGCGACGGATCGACTATCGTCGCGCTCGAACCCTCCGCCGCCGCGTGCGTCGTTAAAGACTATCCGTATTTCTGCGACGATCCTGACGCTCAGGCGGTTTACGGTAATATCGTCGACTTTTGCGGTTATCTCGCGCGTCTCGACGCGCTCGGCGAATTGAACCGCGACGAGTTACAACCGATTCCCGAAGTCAAAACGATTGGGTATCACGCGCCGTGCGCCGCGCTGGCGCTCTCGGGAAAAGCGGCGTCTTCCGCGACGAACGCGCAAACTCTCCTCGGGTTAATCCCCGGCGTCGAAATCCACCGTCTAGAACGCGGATGCTGCGGCTTCGCATGCTTTGCCGGTTTCTCGCGCAAACGATACTACGAAAGCTTGCAGTTAGGCGGGAGGTTATTCCTGGCCGCGCGGAACCGAGAACTTCAGTTATGCTCCTCGGAGTGTTCCTTTTGCGCGTTGCAACTTGCGCAGGGAACGACGCGAAAAAGGACGTCCGGACCTCCAGTCGTCCACACGATCAAGGCTTTGGCGGTTTCTTATGGGCTATTGTCCAAAGAATCAGCCGTGACGACGACTTATTCTCCGGAAGATTTTGAGGAATAGCCGCAGGGAGCGTCTGAGAGAAACTTAAACGCGACCAAACGCGGAAAACCATTTTTCAAGCGAATCGATCCGACAGTTCGGTACCCCATCTCATGAAAATTAACCAGACTATGCGCATTTTTTGGAGAGACGACGCCCGTCAACAAGCGCGCTCCGCGCTCTACGCTATATTCTTCGATCTTCTGAAAGAGAAGCCGCTGTAGACCTGCGCCGCGATAGGGACGCGCAACTTGAATGAAGTCGACGTATCCGATTTGATCCAACGTCAAATCTGGAGGCAAAAACGAAGAAAAGAGTTCCGTTTCTCGCGAGTTGAGCGATACGGCGCCGACGGCGGCTAAGATATTTGTCGACGAGATAACCGCGCCCCAGACCGCCGTTTGCGGATTGCTAAAAAAAGCGCGAAATTCTTCGTCGCTCTCTTCCATGCAGTATAGCTCTTCCCGCCCCGCTTGAACCAACTCGACGCGAATTTCGCGTAACATCGTCAACGCCGCGTCCGCATACTCGCGCCCGCACTTGACCAACTTATAATTCTCCTGAACCTTCACGTCCGTCCCTCCTATTTAAGATTTGCCAAGATAATTATAGCGAACGCAAACCCTTATTCTAGTTCCTTAATGCCAAAGAGAAACGCTAAAGCTAAGAGAGTTTATGAAAGGAGATATAACTTTCAATTTCTTATTGAGCTTTCCGACGATAGAGAACAAGGAAAAGATAGAACGGGCAATTCGTTTCGGCCTCTCTCTAAAATCAATGGGACGGCTCTTGTTCTGAAGACCAAGGGTCGTCCGCAAAAAGACTGAGCGTTCCATCCCGTAAAGCAAAATGCATGAAGAAGATCGCGCGTCGTTATCGCCGCTCTATTAGGGGATGAAATAGGAGCGACTCCTCCAACCCAAGAGCGGATTTTGACCGTTCACTCTTCATGCATTGCTTTATTCCTAATAATGCGTTAGATTTTCACACTCTTTTCATTTCTTCCAAAATTCTCGTTCAATTATGACAGCTAAATTCATTAAGTTGAAAGCGACAAGCGTAACCTAATCGAGCTTTCATCCTCAATCAAGCGCGTTTATCAACTCGAAATACTCCTTTTGTAGTTTGGTATTGCGGAAAAGATTTCCTTTCGATTTCAAGCTGGAAACCATTGATACGCGTTGCGCTTGAGGCAAAGAATGAAGCCAATCAACAAGCTCTTTTCTCGCCTCTTCTCTTTTGGATTGACTAGAGGATGAATAATACTCAAGTTGCAGTCGAGTAAAACGAACCTCGTCGCGCATCACGCTTGGAGACAACTGGGCTTCCAATTCCCGCCATCCTTTTAACGTCGTCGGATTATTCGGATCGGACGGTTTCCTATTTCCTGTTCGAATGAAGAGCCATGGATCCCATCTGTTCTCTCCGATTTTGATCTTACTCTCCTCGCTCCCCTGGAGACATTCCATCCTCAGATCCAATATCTCCTCGCTGCTTTTGTCCTTACGCGGTTCTTTGCGGTCGCCAACATCGTTGGGCAATAAATCTACGGGAGTCGAGTGTAGCCATCCTTCTAAAAGTTGGGTTTCCTTTGCAGAACGCGGCGTCACCCAAAGATCTAAAACCACGTCGTGAGAGCTATTAACGCTCGAGAGATCGTCTCGAATTTCGGTCGTCGTCAAAGAAAAACGTAGTTGGCAACTCGCCCCTTCAGGAGGAAGCTTCTCTCGAAGTTCTTTCCAAAATGGCTCATTCCAATCTTCAAGAGGCGGAAATTCCCATGAACAGCTCCTCGAGATCCTTTCGGCGCCAGGCTCTAAAATATGTTCTTCAGGAAGTAGTGAAAATCTTATTCTGTTAACAACTTCCTCCTTCCATTGGTAGATTTCTGACGTCAAGGAAGATGAAAGCATAGGCGAAATATAGAAATAGGGACTTAGCGTATACTTAATCCTTTTATCCGACAAGTTTTTATTATATATGGCCAGATAGAAAGTATCCCCAACTGAAAGACGCTTCGGAAAAGCAACAACTTTCGTCTCAACAACGCTTTCTTCTTCGCCGCTTTGGTAAATTAACTCAATATCGTTTCCGTTGGGAGACGAAGATGCGAAGGATATATTGAAAAAGAACAAATATCCAACGCTAAGCGCCATTATGCACAGAAATATTAGTGGATTATTTTTCATGATTATCCTCTACCATACACACTTAACCGACGTTCATAAGCGTTTTAGACAGGTTTTGATTTAGACTGAATCAACCGAAGTTCAAAATCTTCAAACTCCAAATTTTCAGGAGACAATCCCGTATATATACCTTTGTACGACATAACCCCCTTATCTTGCTCTGCCTTTTTATCCATCAAGCCAAAGGCATGCCCAAGTTCATGAAGAGAAACTCGACGGCTGCAATCCGAAGAATCTTCAATTTGCAAGTCCGGACGAGCGTCATTCCAAGTTTGTATATTCGTCTCTATCGCCAACTGATATACTAAAGCAGTATTAGCAGTAAATTGTCCTAGACGATTATTCGATATATCGTACCGAAAAGAAGCTAAGGCGAGAACTGTCCAAAAAGAATCGGTTGGAGCAGGAGAATCGCGAACCAACGAAATACTGGGCGGATCCAAAGCTGTTATCACTTCAACTCCTTGAGTTACAGTTCGAGGATTTGGCGTGTATTCCCTAACATCTACACAAGCGCGCGCAAGTTCCGTTTTAACGAATCCGTCAATTAAAACAGGAGCTGCAGTCTGCACGCTTCCAGTATCAGAAGTATAAGTCATCTGATCACGTTCCACCCACAACGAGCGCCATACGGTAAGCATTGAGGTTTTATCTAGGTTAGCCGCATACACATAGTCGCCTCCAGAACTTCCGCCGCTATTAGATGATCCGCCTGACGCGTTGTTATCAATCGATGGAACCACTACGTTATTATTGCGAACTTCCGCTCGCCCCATAACCCCAAAATTGGGATGCGCCGCTAATATATAATTATCGCCGGCATATCCCCCGTCTATCGTCAACGTAAGAAGACGGGTTTTTGTTTGGGAGTCAAACGTCAAGACATTGCTACTAATCTGGCTAATTGTGCCATGATTGTCGCGTTTACCTTTCCCATATCCGCTCGCCGTTATCGTACTACCAATCGGATTATCGGGATCAAACCAATCGACGTGTACCGTTCCCGTCATGCCAGCCGGAAGTTGCACAGCAAGCGTCACACGTGCCGTCGCAATATTCTTCTCTGGATTCAATGCGCCTGTCGACGTATTCAACGGCTGTTCGACAAATGCCTTAACTCCATTGGAACCGTCAGAAATCAAATTCAAATGAGAAGAAGTCTCCCATGAAGTCGACACGATTGGCGTGTTTTCCCAGGCGACGCTCGAAACTGCGTTAAAGCAATAACGATCATTATCATCCAGCGAATCAAACTTCTGATTATTCGCGTAAAGATCAATCTCTAGATTGTATACGCCTAAGCCGCCGTTAAAGTTATTCCAGGTATTAGAACGAACGTAGTCGTTCGCCGTTGCATCCCACGTCCACGCTTGACCTTTGACTTGGTAAGTAAAAAGGTTCGTAAACGCCGCGTAATCGTCGGGATCGTCTCCGTCAATATCGCCTAACACATCGAAGCAAACACGATTCAAATTCTCTTGCCATACGACATGGTCGTCCTCAAGAGAAGTGTAGGTTTCAGCGCCTGGCGCCTTTTCCTGAATCTCAAATCCTGTGATTTTCACGGGACGAACGCAGACGTCCACGCTAGGGCTTTCACGACCGTCGCAGTCGACTACCTTGAAGGAACCGTTTATCGTTCCATAAGAACTAACGTCCAGCTTCACCGTAAAGACATAAGTGTTCCCGTTTTTCGTCAAAGATTGATATTTAATTGGAAGATTGGACGCAACAAGCTGTAAATTTTCATTTCGCTCGCTCGTCTCGTCAGCGTCCCCGGCCCAGAGTTGGAGCTCTATCTCGTCATAGTCATTCGTTATCAGATAAAAGCCTGGTTTCGAATTGCCGCCGGAAGCCCCTCCTGAACTA
>JBJEXI010000047.1:0-2737 GCA_051885615.1 Thermoguttaceae bacterium | reverse complement strand
CATCTTAGTTGTCTCGAAACCAGATCGCTGGCGAGTTGCAAAGCTTTTTCGGTGTTTAACCAATAGAGGTAGAAAGCCGTCGTTAAGAAGATAACGGGGCCAAATATCATAAAAAGAGTCGTGATCCAGAGACGACGCGTCCGTTCGCGTAACGCTATCATATGGGAATAATTCTGAGGATAAACGAATAAAAAGAGTCGGCAAGGGAGCGATTCTGACGAATCTAAACAATCCCTTGTCGACTACATGGTAGGGAAGATAAGCAGTCAGTTCAAGAGCGATTTCGCCGACTTTAGCTCGTCTATAAAGGCGTTTACTGAAAGTTCCTCTCCTGTGGCGTCTTTAACGAAATCTTCCCATCTAGACGAGGCTCCTGGTTTAAAGACTTTTTCATCGAGAAGCTGCCCAAATTTTTTAGGATCTCCATTCGATTCCTGCATAAGTGACTTGCGCAATTGTGAACCGAAGAGCTCGCCAAGCATATAGTTGTGATAGTAGACGGGAGCTATTACAAAGTGTGGTTTCGAAGCCCAGTCCGCCTTGTTTCTATCGGATTGGAATTCTAAGAGTTGATACTTATGCGTCATTGAATACCAAAGAGAATTTAAATCTTGCTCAGGATTTTCATATAAAGCCTTTTCGAAGAAGGTCATGACAATCGTCCAACGGCAGAAAATTAATTGTTCTCTCAGACGCTGTTCTATCAAATCGTTTTTAATTGCATTAGCTTTCTCGGGAGAGACGCCTCTGTTGTTAACCAACCACTCAGGATTACGGGCAAGAGCTCCAAAATATTGAGCGACGCCTTCAGTCGTGAAAATGTGATTAGCGGATCTCAGATTATAGGGGAGGGTTCTATCGACGTTAAAGTCGTAAATTGCATGTCCCAATTCGTGCAACTGCGTATCCATCCACTCAACGTCAGGTTTGATATTGCAGAGAATGCGAACGTCGCCCTCGAGATTCATGTTGTTGCAAAAACCGTGTTGAGATTTGCCTTCTTTTTCAAAAAGATCGCTGTTCTCTATGATTGACGAAACGTCAAATCCAAGAGTTTGATAGAAACGAACAGAGATATCGACAATATCTTGTCCTTTTAAATCGGAATAGAATTCATTGAGATTAATTTTGGCTGAAGGAGGCGCCTGTTGGAAGAAAGGATTGTCATAGTGCCACGGCATTATGCGATCTACGGAAAACTTTTCTTTCAATTCAGAGTCGAGTTCTTCTTTGATTTCCTTGAATAAGGGACGTGTTTGTTCTTCCAGATCCGTAAAAATTTGAACTAATTCTTCGGGAGAGAAGTCCTGGAAAGAGACCGACATTTCCCAATAGTTTTTGTAACCAAGTTTTTGGGCCGCTTCATTGCGAAGTTTGGCGAGCTCGATTACCTTTGGGGCGACAAGTTCGCCAACTTGCTTAAGAGCGTCCCATATTTCGTAGCGTTTTTGAGAATCGGTTTCTTTTTCAAGAAGTTCGAGAAGCTCGTTGTTGGTATATGTTTTCCCTTGATATACAGCGCGCTGGTTTTGAAAGAGTTGTTCAATCTCAGAGCCCAGTTCGATCATTTTTTGGTTAAGGGATTCAGGAATTTGATTTTGTTCAAACTCTCGTTCCGCCATATAAGCCGCTCGTTGTTCTAGAGGCGAAGCCTCTGTAGCCTGAGCTCGGAGATTTTTCAACTCTTGATATTTCTCTGGATTGGAATGGTATTTGGCCATTTCCAACGACGCGGCAGACGCTTTTTCAAAGGACTCGCTCGTTCCAAGTATCATTGAGTCCCACCACGTGTATGAAACGTCGCAATAGAGTTTTTTATAATCTTGTTGATATTGGTTCATGAACGTCGCCAAACGTTCTTCCGCCTCGCCCGCACGTATCCCTGAATTCATGCCGATCCCTGTAACAATCAAAAAGAGGAAAGTGATTAACCCGTTTTTCATTTTATTCATCGAGAAACCATTTAAATGTAGCTACGCTTTTTGGAATAAGAGCCGCCCACACGGACTGCGTTACTACTACAGGAAAATAATGTTTACGATAGTTTTAGTCAACCCCCGAAAGGCTTACGTTGCTAAATCTGATAGTCGCTATCCGCCGATAAGTACTATTGATATGAGGAAATGAAGGTTTTTGATTTTTCTTTGGCTTTTGGGGATAAATTTTAAAGGAGAATAGAGTTAGCGTCCGATTTAACTATAGCCAAGACGCTGTGAACACTCATCGAGACGATGGGGTGGACTATGATGAAATGGCTTTCAGATAGTAGATTTTGTTTTGTTGGTGGGCTCTAACCCTGCGAGCTTAAAACAACTGTCAAGATTGACGAAGCAAAATTTAGAGCGTTTAAGGGGAGATTTGGCTCGGTCGAACAGACAGAGTTCGTTCGGTTGCAGATGTAAGGACACATGAGATGAGAACAACAATAAAGACGTTCTTAACGTGTTTGTTGGTTTGCGCGATGACGGGAGGATGCTTGAGTATCCCCAACAGCGAAACGGTATCACCTCGGTATTTTAGAAATAAAAGCCAAGGTGGATCGCGTAGCGAAATGGAGCAGATTAACTTCGTTAAGTTGCGTATGGACAAGCCAGTTGAGGAACTGCTAGGCCCAAACGACGTGTTGGGAATCTATATTGCAGGTATAACGGGTAGCCCAGAGGACGCGCCTCCGATCCACAATATAGGAACGAACTCGACTGATCGACCGGCGTCAGGATATCCCTATATGGTTAGA
>JBJEXI010000046.1:0-13575 GCA_051885615.1 Thermoguttaceae bacterium | reverse complement strand
TCTCTCCCTCAGGGGACTCCCAGCTACATGTCCCCTGAACAGATTTTGGGAGCTCCTCTTGACGGACGCTCCGATATTTATAGCCTCGGTTGTTCTTTTTTTGAAATGCTAGCGGCTAGGCCGACATTTACCGGCGAGTCCATGAACGACCTCTTGTCTAAGCATATTAGCGCCTCGACCCCCATGATTAGGGCTCGAAACAAATATGTGACGGAAGAGTTTTCAGCTCTATTATGTCGGATGATGGCTAAACGGCCTCAAGACAGGCCAAAATCAACGCGTGATTTAGTAATGGCTATGAGATCAATAAGGATATTTACCAAGCCGCCTCAAATAGGAGATCGAATCGCCTAATTCAAGCTCTTGGCCCTTTGCGAGCCAAGGGGCTGGTTCGAGTTCGGTCAGCGCCTCTTTACCCTTCTGTCTTTATTCATACGCGCTTTTATGTCTTGTCTAATCAGGTGTTTGAAGTTTTAGCTTCTTCGTCGCAACGCTCTTCGTATGTTTGCTTTTCGGAGAAAAATGGTGAGATGGTCGTAATTGCCAATTGTTCAAAACCGTTTAGAGGTCGAATATGCGCGGATGCACCCTTTCGTTCCATTCTTTAATAATCATCTTCACCCACTCCGGGGGGATTGTTTGGCGACTGCGGCGACCTCTTGTCGGAGAAGATAACGCGCCGTTATTGACAGACGAAGACAAGGACGTTATAAAAATGCATCAGTATTGCCAATCTTTAGATTGTTCAATACTGTGCTTGCCAGTCAAACAGATTTTGACACGGCTAAAAAAACTAGTTGACGATCCTGATTTTGCCTTCTTGTTTCGCCTTGCCTTCACTTTGAAAAAATCTGTCAAGGAAATACTCGAACTTCCTGAATGGGAGCGCGAAACATGGAAGGCCCTTTTTACAATCTACGGGCCCCTTGACTGGAAACGAGAAGACTTGTTGCTTGCAAGGGTCAACCAATACCAAGCCGCGGGCGGGTCTCCGCTACGCGACTTTATTTTATTTCGCGATCCAACGGAGAAGGCAGAGGAAAGAAAACAGACAGAGGAAGACGTCCTAAAGGCTTTTGGCTATACGGGAGAGTGACGAGATGCATTTTAACGACGCGCCGCTTTTAAATATTAGTCTATGAGATTACGACGGAATACTCGAAGGCTTGATAACTTCGCTAGAGAAAACCTACTCCGCAATCGCGCCGAAGTTTAAAAAGGCCATGGAGGAATGGGCAAAGGCGACGACAGCCAAATGCAAAGGGAACCTCAACCGCCCGCAATGGCTATTATCAAGGTCATTGTCGCAAGCCGTCATAAAGTACGAAAAGTTTGCAAGATATGGGCCTTGTCAGGCGTCACGAAGGACGGCA
Source organism: Thermoguttaceae bacterium (assembly GCA_051885615.1). Lineage (GTDB taxonomy): Bacteria > Planctomycetota > Planctomycetia > Pirellulales > Thermoguttaceae > RUG369. The sequence continues at coordinate 12,202 of JBJEXI010000046.1, read as the reverse complement.
AGGGAGTTAATGATTCGGCGCGTTATATTCGTTACCATGAGTCAGGATGAAGGCGCGGGGCGGCAAGCGTTACAAGCCGACGGTAGAGCCTCATTTCATGAGAAAAGTTAAGGAAGCGACGCACCTATTGTTTAAGGCTAACGTCGAAACGATTAGTAAAGAGATACCAAAACGTCTGAGAGGGAGCTCGCGGCGCTTAACAGCAGGAAAAAAGAAGAGGCGCGTATCCGATCAAGAGAATATAGGAAGAGTCAAAAAGAAAGTAACTAAGGCCGACGGGTCTGGTCCAGGAAAAGACTTCTCTTGACGAGCCGCCGCACGGGTCAGCGAGAAGATTACTAGAACAACAAGGAAAAGCAAGAGATAAAAACGGTAAGCTACAAAGACCGCTACGGGTTGATCGTGGTAGATACCTATTTCGACTATATGGAATCTTACGAGGCGGGGAACGTCCCTAAGCAGATGATCGAAGTAAACGGTACACTTGTCGACTCTGATAAGCTTTACGAGATTATCGATAGTGCAGATACCAGGGCTACCGTAAGAGAGGCCATAAAAGATCAAGAGATACTAGACGAGCGAATAAAAACCGCCCCATGGTACCTTAAACCGTCTATGATATATGTAATTATAGCTATCTATGTTGTAGTTAGTAATACTTCTTTAAATTTTTGATAACATTAATTGTTATAGCTATAAAATCAAAACAATATGGAATTACTGGAAGTTACAGAGACATTATAGACAACTACGAGGCAGATAAAAGGAAGCGCCTTAACAGAAAAAAAGATGGAGATAATACATGGCAATAACGAAGACGGGCGTAAAATTTACCGTTGATACTAGCGAGTTAGGTATGAAGTTTACTAAGTCTGGCGAAAAATTAAACGCGTCCCTTACCAAAAGTCAAAAAGCCTTGGTCTGTGCTATAACGACCAGGGCTTTTGTCTAATAAGTTAGGGCAATGCGTAAAAGGACTTTCACAACAACAAATAAAGTTAGGCCAATATGTCGACGAGTTAGGAAATGTTCACACCATGCAAGGAGGGTTTACAGGAGGAGTATCTAAAACCCAACTTGCTTTAGGTATGTAAGCGGATGAAGTGGGTAACGTCTACGACATAACGGGAAAGTTAGTTGGACAGACGGACAAGGCCTCCAAAAAGCTAGAGAAGGAAGCGGCGGAAGCGGCAAAGAAAGCCGCCCTGGAAATGGAGAAACTCAAAAGAGCCGCCCAGAAAACCGCGAATGAATTAAACGAAATCGGTGATAAGCTTGATATTGCGACTGGACAATTGGGAGCGCTTGGCGGCAATCTTCGCGTTCTTGGAGGTGCTTTAGAAAACGATTCACTTTCTAGAATCGGAAACATTATCGACGTTCTATTCAATACTCAAGCGGCTATAGCTAACGTAAAATCTGTCGAAAGCGAAAACGACGGCCAAAGCGCTAAAGATCGTCCTCGACTCGCTAGGCGGGAGTCTTGCTGTTGTGATAGCGGTATTATCGTCTATTCCATACTTCTATCCACCTAAGGAAATTAAAGCGCTAGACGACGCATCTAAACAGAAAAATGGAGAAGATGTAATAACGATGACCGCGATAGGCACGGCAATGGAAGCCGCCGGGCTTGGTTCAGAAGATACTATTCCCCGAAGGGGACGCAAAATGGAGCTCGGAATAGTCTCGAAAAGCTGTTCAAAAGCGTCCGTTTTTATTCAAAATGCCCCAGACGCGCAATTTTAGAAAAGAGATATAGACCTGTATTTGACGCGTAAAAAGAGCGTATCGTCGAAAAATGAAAATACGCGCGTTGTTGGGGCCAACCGAGATTCGCCTCTGCTTTTTTGTTTAGGGCTTTCTTTTCTCACTTCGAAAAAACTATTTTTCTAACTTCTTTTGTGTATAATATCCATAGAATGTTGGATAGAGATCCTGGTTTCTGCATATACATGGTCATGCGTTAGTAACGGGCGAAAAAGTGAGAATAAAGAAGACTTCTGGAATTGCGTTGACGGTTATTGGGCTTATGGCGGTCATGGTTCTCAAGGGGGTGGGAGTCTATACGAAAGCCTTTTCCGCTGAGGAACATGTTAAAATCTTTTATGTTTCTAATCTAGGAAACGATCGTTGGTCCGGTTCAATTGATGTTCCGAACTCAACGACTACAGACGGCCCTCTTGCAACGTTACAACGCGCTCGCGACTTGGCGCGGGAATTTCGCAGTACCCGTAACGAACCGGCAACCGTTATCATAGAAGTCTTAGACGGTTGCTATGAACTCGATGAACCGTTGACATTGGACGCGCGGGACGGCGGTGTTTCAGAGAATTGTCCTACGATATGGCGCGCTAGAAACGAGGGAAAGGTCACGATTAACGCTGGGCGCTATGCTAAAAATGTTGCTAAGGCGACGGAGGCTAACTTTGAGCTTCCGACTCAAATACAACCTCAGGTTTGCGAAAAACTTCTATGCCTAGACTTGAGCGATCTTGGAATAGATTCGTTGGGAACGCCCGTTTCGGGTTCGACGCTATTCTTTCAAGGTAAACCCATGACCCTCGCTAGATATCCAAACGAGGGATTCATCAAAGTTACCGGGTTATCTGATAAAGACGTGCATGAGGTCGACATTCGGGGAACAAAGGGGATTGTTGAAGGAAAGATAAAGTATGACGATTTAGAGGTCGAACGTAGTCTTGGGGAAAAAGATCTATGGGCGCATGGGTATTGGTTTTGGGATTGGAGCGAACAAAAGCAATCGGTCGAGTCGATTGACGCCGCCGAAAAACTCATTGTTCTACGAGAACCATACCATTCGTACGGATATAGAGTAGGTCAGTGGTTTTATCTTTTCAATTCTCTCGTTGAGCTTGACCAACCTGGCGAGTACTATATAGACCGGGATTCGTATCGTCTCTATTTCTACCCGACGACAGATTCGTGGAATCCAGATGACTTTTTGCTGACTTACGCCCCGCATATTTTGCAAATCAACGACGCTTCTCATCTTGAATGGTCAGGATTTCGACTAATCGGTTCGCAGGAAACAGCGGTAACTGGCAATAACTTAGACAATGTATCGATAAAAAATTGCGACATTTTTGACGTAGGAAGTTCTGGAATATCCTTACAGGGACGTCGTCTTACGATTGAAGAATGTGAATTATGGTATCTCGGCGCGAGCGGCGTACGAGTTTCGGGGGGAGATCGCGTTACTTTAGAGGGAAGTGAAAACAGAGTCGTTAACAACTACATTCATGACTATGCGCTTTTTAAACGCGTATACGAACCGGGGATTCAGATTGACGGCGTAGGTAATTACGCGGCGCATAATGTGATTGAGAACGCTCCACATATGGGAATTGGTTTTGGAGGTAACGATAATCTTTTGGAATATAACGAGTTATCCAATGTGTGCACTGAGTCAAACGACGCTGGCGCCGTGTATACGGGGCGCAATTGGACGATGCGCGGCAATGTCTTGCGTTACAACTACCTGCATGATATTCAGGGGTTGAATAACCGCGGTTGTGTCGGAATTTACCTCGACGACATGTTCTCGTCTGCCGAAATGTTAAATAATCTCTTTGTCCGCGTTACGCGCGCCGCTTTCATCGGCGGTGGGCGTGATTCTAAAATAAATGGAAACGTTTTTGTCGATTGTTTTCCCGCCTTACATATTGACGCTAGAGGCGTTGGTTGGGCTAAGGATCATGTGAACGGATGGATTAAGGAGAATGAGGAAAAAGGAACTTTATCTGGAATTGCCTATAATAAACCGCCGTACTCGACCAAGTACCCGAAATTAGCGCACATTTTAGATAATAAAGAAAGAGCCGGATTGCCCGAAGGAAACGAGGTATGCGGAAACGTCTGCGTTGGAGGAACCTGGGACGTGAATAATCAAGGACAATGGCAGGGCGCAAGCGTCGAAAAGATCGCTAGACCATTGCTCACGATGGACGGTAACAGCGTCGTTCCTCATGACGACGATACTCTTTTTGTTGACGAGGCGAATGGAGATTATCGATTTAATCCCGAGAGCGAGCTCGTGAATCCTAACTTTCCTTCATTACCTTTAGATCGAATCGGCGTTGAGGGAGCGCGTATGAAGAGTAAGGTTGACGCGTGGCGGAGCGGTAATTAAGAACGGGAAAGAATATAAAAAACTTTTGCAGTTTTGCGACTGGGGGAATATTTTATGTTGTATGACGTTGCAATTATTGGCGCGGGGGTCGTTGGTTCCGCGCTCTTTCGAGAACTTGGTAGATATCAACTTTCAACAATCCTCATTGAGAAAGAAAACGACGTCTCTTTAGGTTCGTCGCGCGCAAATTCCGCGATTGTTCACGCAGGATACGATCCGCCGACCGGCTCTTTTATGGCGCGTTTTAACGTGGAAGGAAATCGCCTTTATCCCCAATTATGCCAAGAGCTTTCCGTTCCCTTTCGAGCAAACGGCTCAATGATTGTCGCTTTGACAGAGGCGGATTTAAGTCATCTTCGAATGTTATATGAAAACGGCGTTAAGAATAACGTCGAACGACTTGAAATCATATCCGCTCAGGCTGCGAAAACTTTGGAACCCAACCTAAAGGACGACATTTGCGGGGCTCTACTCGCACCCACGGGCGGAATTGTCGACTCGTATGAGTTTACGACGGCCCTCGCGGAGAATGGCGTCGTCAACGGAGGAGAAATTCTTCTCAATTCTGAAGTTATTTCCATTCAAAAATGCGGGACAGATGGAGAAGTTCTAACAGAGAAGAATAAAGACGGCTTTTTCGTTGTCGGACTTCGGAATGGGAAGTCTATCAAGGCGCGATTTTTGGTGAATGCCGCCGGAATATATTCCGACGTTGTCCAAAGCCTTGTCGGAAAAAAGCGTTTCTCTGTAACGCCTCGAAAGGGCGAGTACTATATCCTCGATAAAAAACAGGGGAATCTTGTTGATCGAACGATCTTTATGTGTCCTTCGAAATTAGGCAAGGGCGTCTTGATTTCTCCTACGGTGCACGGAAATCTTCTCGTTGGCCCGGACGCTCAAGACGGGAGAGACAAAACTGATTTCTCGACGACGAGACAGGGATTGGACTTCGTCAAACAAACTTCGAGATTACTGAGCGATAAGGTAGATTTTAGCGACTCTATCAGAAATTTCGCCGGTTTACGCGCGCTACCTGATGGAAAGGACTTTATTATTGAGATCGATCCTGACGTTTCAGGCTTGATTAACTTGGCTGGCATTAAGTCTCCAGGGCTGACTTCGGCTCCCGCCATTGCGAAATACTCGGTCGAGTTGCTTTCGAATTGCGGTTTGGATTTACTTGAGAAAAAGAACTTTATTCCAAACAGAGAAGTCGTACGTTTTAGCGCGCTATCCGACGCGGAGAAAGCTGAGGCGATAGCTAAAGACCCGTCATTTGGACGCATTGTGTGTCGGTGTGAACAGATCACTGAAGGGGAAATCGTAGAGGCAATTCGCCGTCCTCTGGGGGCGCGGACACTCGATGGCGTTAAGAGACGATGTCGTCCAGGCGCGGGGAGATGCCAAGGGGGATTTTGCGGGCCGAAAGTTTTGGAAATTCTGGCGCGTGAAACAGGGTTACCCGAAGTCTCTATAGAGAAAGATAAATCGGGGTCTTTTGTCTTGATCGGTAGTACGAAAGTTGTTTCGCAATGATTTTTAAACGCGCGGTATTGACATTGAAGCGACCTTGACTAAAATATAGGAAACCGTTGAGGGAGAGTGAGTAGGCTTAGTTGATTTCCTATAGAGAGTTGCGGATGCTGGAATCGCGACGGAATAGGCTTTGTTGAATGGACTCCTGAGGGTGATCAGAAATGTTTTTACAGAGTATGTGAGCCGGAGATTAGGCCTCCGTTATCAAAGCCTCGCGTATGTTTGTACGTTAAGTGTGTAGACCTTACGATGGGGCCTGCAAATCAAGGTGGCACCGCGGATATAAATATTCGTCCTTGGCAAGTTGTTTAGATTGTCAAGGACTTTTTTATGGTTCCTTGGCAGTAGAATGTGTGAGGAACCCATGAATATAACGCCTTCTTTAGCTGATGTTCAACAGTATGCGGAGTCTGGAAAATACGATGTCGTTCCGTTAAGTTGCCAGATTCTTTCCGACGCCTATACCCCGATCGAAGTTCTAAGAAAACTAAAGAACGTTTCTGCTCATTGTTTTCTCCTCGAATCTGTTTCAGATACGGCAAATTGGGGACGGTATACTTTTTTGGGATTTGACCCGAAAATGGAACTTGTCTGCGACGGGGATTCTGTTCTTATCAATAACGTAAGGATCGAAACGAAAAATCCTTCAGTGTATATTCGCCAAATCTTAAAGGGATATCGTAGTCCAAAGATTCAAGATCTTCCTACGTTTACCGGCGGCTTAGTCGGATACTTCTCATATGATTATTTAGGTTATAGCGAGCCTTCCGTTCGCATGAAATTTCGAGACGACGAACACTTCAAAGAGGCCGATTTGATGCTCTTTGATAAAGTGATCGCCTTCGACAATTATACTCAAAAAATAATTTTGATCGTCAATATCAAACTGAAGGATCTCGATACCGAATACAAACGCGGGGTTCTAGAATTGGAACAGCTTGTCGACTTGCTCAAAAACGGCGAAAAGAAGAAAGAACCCGTTAGCAAGATCACCGGTTCGTCTTCATACCTATTTGATAAACAACAATATTGCCAAATGGTGGATCGCGCTAAGGGGTATATTCGAGAAGGCGATATTTTCCAAATTGTACTATCGAACCGTTTAAGCGCTCCTTTTCAGGGATCTTTATTCAATACATATAGAATTCTTCGAACCATAAATCCCTCTCCATATATGTTTTATTTCTATGGAACGGATATAGAGATGACCGGCGCATCTCCAGAAACTCTTGTCAAATTACAAGACGGAGTTCTTCATACCTTTCCACTGGCCGGAACTAGACCTAGAGGAACGACGGAAGAGAAGGATTTGGAACTTGAACGCGAGTTGCTTGCCGATGAGAAGGAACTTGCCGAGCACAATATGTTGGTTGATTTAGGTCGTAACGACCTCGGTAAGATCAGCCGCTTCGGATCTGTGAAAGTCGAAAAGTTGAGAATGGTAACGCGATATTCCCATGTGATGCATATTGGTTCGACTGTTCGAGGTTCTATCCGTGAGGAATGCGACGCTCTCGACGCGATATCTGCCGTTCTTCCAGCGGGTACGTTGTCGGGGGCTCCTAAGATTAGGGCTTGCCAATTAATTGGAGAATTGGAAGGCAATCAGCGCGGAGTCTACGGAGGCGCTATCGGCTATATCGACTTCTCTGGAAATCTTGATTGTTGCATTGCGATACGTCTTGCTTACAGGAAGGGGAATACGGTTTATGTGAGAAGCGGAGCCGGTATCGTCGCTGACTCTGTTCCTGAGAAGGAATATCAAGAATGTTTAAATAAGGCGGCGGCTGTTATATTGGCGTTGAAAAGGGCAGAGGAGCTGAACGATGATACTTCTAATTGATAATTACGATAGTTTTTCGTATAACCTGTTCCAATTGATCGGAGAGATTTCTCCTGATATAAAGGTTGTGCGTAATGATGAACTGACGGTGGCCGACGTTGCCTCGTTAGCGCCTTCGCACATCGTTATTTCTCCTGGCCCAGGGAGACCTGAAGACGCCGGTATTTCTATCGAGCTCGTGAAGCAAATGGGAAAGACAACTCCTATTTTGGGAGTATGTTTAGGGCATCAAGCAATTTGCACCGCATTTGGCGCACATGTTGGCTACGCGGAACGCATGATGCATGGAAAACAGTCAATCGCTCGTTTTGACGTGACTTCGCCGCTATTTAAAGGAATGCCGGAAGAGGCTTTGGTGGCTCGATATCACTCGTTAGCGGCGGATCGAAGTTCCATGAACGATTCGTTGAAAATCATCGCTTCGACGGTTGATTCTAATGAAATAATGGCGGTAGAGCATCAACAATATCCTGTTTATGGAGTTCAGTTTCATCCGGAATCAATTCTTACGCCTGATGGTCGAATTATTCTTCAAAATTTCTTAACAATTAAAGGAGTTTTGAAATGATTAGAGACGCGTTCAATAAACTGGTGCAGCGAAAAGATCTTAGTTATCAAGAATCGTATGACGCCATGAATGAAATCATGTGTGGTCAATCTTCGCCAGTCCTTACTTCTGCGTTTTTAGCTGCGCTTGCAACGAAAAACCAAGTTTTAGAAACGGAAGATGAGATTCTAGGATTTGCCACGGCAATGCGCGAACACGCGCTTCCGATTAAACTTGATTTTGATGTTTTTGAGATCGTAGGGACGGGAGGAGACCATTCCAATTCCTTCAATATTTCAACGACGTCGGCTTTTGTCATTGCCGCAGGCGGAGTAAAAATTGCCAAGCACGGTAATCGCGCCGCTTCGTCGAAATGTGGAGCCGCCGATTGTTTGGAAGCGTTAGGCGCTAAGATTTCGCTTCCTCCTGAAAAATGTTCTGCGCTCTTGGAGGAAGCGGGGTTCTGTTTTTTCTTTGCGCAGTTATATCACGCGTCGATGAAAAACGTCGGTGGAATTCGTAAGGAACTCGGAATCAGGACGGTTTTTAATGTTCTTGGTCCTTTAACGAATCCGGCTAAGCCTTCCTTCCAACTATTGGGGGTTTATTCCAAGGAACTAATGGAGCCTATGGCGAAAGTTTTGAGGAAAATGGGGGTGCGAAGAGGAATGGTCGTACATGGAGAGGACGGTTTAGATGAAATTTCAACTGGCGCTCCGACGACTGTGTGCGAGTTTACCAGAGACTCCTTGGATATATATACAATAAATCCGGAGGACTTTGGAATCGCCAAGGGGGAGAAAGATTCGCTTCGGGGAGACTCCCCGGGAGTTAACGCTCTGATCACTCGAAGGATCTTGTCGGGAGAGAAAGGAGCGAAGCGTGACGCCGTTGTTTTAAACGCTGGCGCGGCTCTTTATGTCGGCGGGAAAGCTCCCTCGTTTAAAGAAGGCGTTTGTTTAGCGTCTGAGTTGATTGATTCGGGAAAAGCTTTGCAAGTGTTGGAACGCTTTGTTTCTACTTCTCAAAGGTTGTAGTGAATAGTTATGGATAGTATATTAAAGACTTTAGTTGACGCGACACGCGAACGTCTCATTGCTTGGAACGAAGAGATCCCTCTCGATAAAATAAAGAGTTTGGCTTTACAGACAGACGCCATCCTGGAAGATTTCGCTTTTGAAAAAGCTCTTGGGCGTGAACGACTTGCTTTTATTTGCGAATGTAAAAAGGCGTCTCCGTCTAAGGGTTTGATTGATCCCGATTTTCATTACCTTCAGATCGCTCGAGAATACGAAGCCGCCGGGGCGGAATGTATTAGCGTTCTCACTGAACCTTCTAAATTTCTCGGCAAGGACGAGTATTTGTCTGAAATATCTCACAACGTCTCGATTCCATGTATTCGGAAGGATTTTGTTATTGACGAATATATGTTGTATCAAGCCAAGCTCCTTGGAGCGTCGGCTGTTCTTTTGATCTGCGCAATTCTTGATGATCAACAACTCTCTTCGTACTTGCTGTTAAGTGAAAAGCTTGGACTTTCGGCGCTTGTGGAAACTCGTGATTCGAATGAAGTTGATAGAGCCATTAACGCCGGCGCTCGACTGATTGGCGTTAATAATAGGAATCTAAACGATTTCTCTGTCGACATGGGAATGTGCGTAAAACTTCGCGATCGTGTTGGGAAGCGCGCGCTTTTTGTCGCTGAAAGCGGAATCAAGGAACGGAGCGACGTCGAAATACTAGAAAAGGTAGGAGTTGACGCCGTTCTCGTTGGCGAGGCTTTAATGAAAGCTAAAGATAAGCGGAAGATGTTGGCGGAACTAAGAGGAAATGAGCGTTAAAGTAAAAATCTGCGGACTTACAAGACTTGAAGAGGTAGATTTTGCCAACAAGTTACTTCCGGACTATGTAGGATTTATTTTTGCTGAACGTAGTAGACGAAGAATATCGCTAAAAACTGCGGAAGAATTTAAAAGGTCGTTACACTCTTCAATTTCAGCTGTAGGAGTATTCGTCAACGCTCCGGCGTCCGAGGTTGTAAATTGTGTCAAACAGAAAATCATTGACGTCGTTCAATTACATGGGGCTGAAAGTCCGGAGTACGTCGCTTCTTTAAAGAATCTTCTTGGCGACGTAACGATAATCAAGGCTTATAGGGTCGATTCCTGCGGCGATTGCCGTTTAGCAAATGAATCTAACGCAGATTTCGTCCTATTGGATAACGGCAACGGTGGTACTGGGCAAGCCTTTAACTGGGATTTTGTTTCAGAGATAAAGCGCCCCTACTTTTTGGCGGGCGGTTTGTCTCCTGAGAATATCGGGATAGCCTTGTCAAGCTTAAAACCATATTGCGTTGACGTCAGTTCTGGCGTTGAGACAAATGGCGTAAAGGATTTTCATAAAATGGAAAGCGTCGTGAAACTTGTTCGCGAAGTCAAATGATAGAAATACTCTCTTAAGAGTTTTTATAAAAGGTGAGATATGAGTGAAACAAAAAAAGGACGATTTGGTGAATTCGGGGGGCAATATATTCCCGAAACACTGATGAATGCGGTAATCGAATTAGAAGAAGCCTACGATCATTATAAAAACGACTCCGAGTTTGTTAAAGAACTAGAGTTCTGGTTTAACTCCTATGCTGGTCGACCGTCGTTATTGTATTATGCGAAGGCTTTGACGGAAAAACTCGGCGGCGCCAAGATCTATTTGAAAAGAGAAGATCTCAACCACACCGGTTCGCATAAAATTAACAATGTCCTCGGACAAGCGCTTCTTGCAAAAAAGATGGGGAAGACTCGGCTGATTGCGGAAACGGGGGCCGGACAACATGGCGTGGCTACCGCTACCGCCGCCGCTATCATGAATATGGAATGTGTTGTTTTCATGGGCGAGGAGGATACGAAGCGACAAGCCCTGAACGTCTATCGTATGCGCCTCCTTGGCGCGACTGTCGTCCCCGTGAAGTCTGGAACCGCCACTCTCAAAGACGCCGTTTCTGAAACGATGCGCGAGTGGACTAGCCGTATTTCCGACACCCATTATTGTCTGGGATCGGTTATGGGGCCGCATCCTTTCCCCACGATTGTCAGAGATTTCCAATCCGTTATTTCGCGGGAAATTAAATATCAAATGTTGGATCTTGAAGGACGGCTTCCTGACGCCGTCATCGCTTGCGTGGGGGGCGGATCAAACGCGATTGGATCTTTCTATCATTTCATAGACGATCCTGAAGTCGAATTGATTGGTTGCGAAGCCGGCGGTCGCGACGTGAATTCTTTCGAAACTGCCGCAACGATCAATACTGGACGAATGGGAATTTTTCACGGTATGAAATCCCTGTTTTGCCAGGATGAAGTTGGACAAATAGCCCCCGTCTATTCAATTTCCGCCGGTCTCGACTATCCAGGTATTGGTCCCGAACATGCGTACTTACATTCAACAGGACGCGCAAAGTATGTTCCCATCACCGACGTCGAAGCGGTAGAGGCCTTCGAGTTTTTAAGTCGAACGGAAGGAATTATTCCGGCGATTGAGTCGGCTCACGCCGTTGCCTACGCGATAAAAACAGCCCCCTCAATGAGTAAAGATAAAATATTAGTTGTTACAATATCAGGTCGTGGAGACAAGGACTGCGCCGCTATCGCACGCTATCGAGGAGAGAATATCAATGAGTAAAATTAAGGAAGCCTTCAGTAGTGGAAAAGCATTTATTCCATTTATTACTTGCGGTGATCCCAATTTGGATATTACTGCAGAGTTAGTTAAAGCGGCGGTAGATAATGGGGCAGATTTAGTGGAGCTGGGAATTCCTTTTTCCGATCCAGTTGCAGAAGGGCCTGTAATTCAGGAGGCGAACGTCCGAGCTCTTAAGGGAGGAGTAACGACAGAGAAGATCTTTTCCCTCGTTGAAAAGTTACGTAAAAACGTTAGCGTTCCGTTAGTTTTCATGACCTACGCCAACTTGATCTATTCGTATGGAATTGAAGAGTTTGCAAAAAAAAGCGCTCAAGTTGGCGTTGACGGGCTGATTTTACCGGACGTTCCATATGAGGAAAAAGAGGAATTTGCGCCCAGCTTTGAGAAGTCTGGACTCGACTTCATTTCGTTAGTGGCTCCAACTTCCGTT
>JBJEXI010000045.1:99783-122895 GCA_051885615.1 Thermoguttaceae bacterium | reverse complement strand
AACAACACGGGCACGACTACGGATCTCACTTCGTATATCGGACCGTACCGAATCTTCTACAAGTACGTCACTCCTGGCGGCGCGAACTCGAACGATTCGTCGATTACGATTACCGGTAAGAACTTCTCCAACTCCTCTTATGCGGACGGAGTGGTTTCTGGCGAGAATGATCGTTACGGCACGGAAGAATCGACCGGATCTGGCTTCTATCGTCCGATCGACGTTAAACCGGAACTTCCGGCGGCGGCTGATTCGACGACTTCTACCGAAACCTCCGAAGTCTTCCGAATCGCCGGTACCGACGGCGACGACGTCGTTAAGATCATTACCGGCGCGAACGGCTCTCTGGTCGTCACGCTTAATGGCGAAACGGTCGCGATTCCTACCGGCGTCACGACGGTCTTCGTTGACGGCGGCGCTGGAAACGATACGGTCGTCTACGAAGGCGCGGCGAACGAATCTGTCGAAGTTTCCGCTTCGAAGGTCGCCTTCCGCGGCGCTCAAGACGTCGTTCTGACCGGTTTCGAGTCTGTCGACGCTTCCGGCAAGCTTGGCGATTTGGCGATTACCGCCTCGTCGAACGCGGATAAGGTTACGCTTGCTCCTAACGCGGCGACCTTCAACGCGCTTGGCTTCTCCTTCGCCGCCACCGGCTTTGGCGCGGCGACCGCAGACGGCGCGGGCAAGGCTTCCGTCGTCATGACGGGATCCGACGGCAACGACGCTTTGACGGTATCGGGCGGCGCGGCGAGCTTCGTCGGCGCGGGCTTCGAGTTCAACGCGAAGAACTTTGCCTCCGTTCGCGCTAACGGCGGTCTTGGCGCCGACAGCGCGAAGCTTTCCGACGTCAAAGCCCTAACCGCCTCCGACGGTTCGCTCGTTGCGACGCTTGCCAACGGTTCTGTCGCTGCGTTCGGATTTGAATCGATCGAGGCCGCCGGCGCTGCGGCGTCGAAGGCTAACCTGATTGGCACGAAGGGTGACGAAACGGTCGTTACCGACTCTACCGGCACGACGACGACCTTCGAATCCGGCGCGACGATTAAGACGACCGGTTTCGCTAGCGAGACCTTTGACGGTCGCGGCGGAAACGACTCTGCCGCTATTACCGCCGGCGCGGGCGCGAACGTCTTCGAAGGATTCGCTCAAAGCGCGACTTTCACCAACGGCGCCAATACTCGCGCGTTCAACGGCTTCTCGAACGTTAAGGTCTTCGGTTCCGATACTGAAGCGAAGTCGTCCCTCGTCGCGACGTTGCACAATACCGCGCGTGAAGACGTCTTCACTGCGTTCGACGACGTCGTTGAAATGGACGTCGACGGCGACAACCTTTACACGATTGTAGCCGCCGATCAAGTCGCTGTGAAACGCGATTTTGCCGACGCCGATAAGTTTGACGTCGCCGACGATCTTGACGTCGACTTCACCGCCGACGATTGGACGCTCTGATTAAATCATGGAACGAACCGTCTCTAGGAGGCGGTTCTCCCTCCGATAATTAAGAAATAGAACGTCGTCTGTAGCTAGACGACGTTCTTTTTCTTTCCGCTCGATTATTTCTTCTACTAGACTTATAGGTCGTCTTGACCGTAAGCCTGAATATTTGTAAAATACCTTAGATTCTCTCTTTTTGTTTTACTCTTGGAGCGAGGATCGCGATAAGATAAACCCTCAGAAAATAAACGCGGATTACTATGGATTTACAAGAATCCTTTGACGGCGTGAGCGGTTTCTTCGGAAACCTCTCTCGTTGGTTTGAAAATAAGGTCACTTCGATGTTCGGCTCCTCCAACGAGCGCGAGCTTAAGAAAATTATGCCGTGCGTGCAGGCGATTAACGCGCTGGAACCGAAATATCAGGCGATGTCCGACGAGGAATTGCGCGAGCAAACCGCTCTTTTCCGCAAGAGACTCGCCGCCGGAGAGACGCTCGACGATTTGCTCGTCGAAGCGTTCGCCGTCTGTCGCGAGGCAAGCCGAAGAACTATCGGATTGCGACACTACGACGTTCAGCTTATCGGCGGTATGGCTCTTCACGAGGGAAAAATTGCCGAAATGATGACGGGCGAAGGCAAAACTTTGGTCGCCACTTTGCCCGCTTACCTCAACGCCCTTGAAGGGAAGGGCGTTCACGTCGTCACCGTAAACGATTACCTTGCGCGACGCGATATGGAATGGATGGGCCCCGTGTATATGGCGCTGGGCATGACCGTTGGTTCGATCCAAAGCAACATGTCTACCGCCGACCGTCAGTACGCGTATTCTTGCGACGTCACATATGGTACGAACAACGAATACGGTTTCGACTATCTACGCGACAACATGCGTTACGCGCGAAGGAAGGATCCGAATTTCCCGCCTGACGTTCAGCAGTCTCAAGGGGCGCTTCATTTCGCGATCATCGACGAAGTCGACAATATTTTAATCGACGAAGCGCGCACCCCGTTGATTATCGCGGGCTCCGCGCACGACGACGTCTCCAAATATCGCGCGGCAAACGCGATCGCCGAGCAGTTGGTCAAGGACGTCGATTTCACTGTCGACGAAAAAGACCATACGACGAATCTTACCGACGAAGGGGTGCGCCGCGCTGAACATCTCGCCGGCGTGGAAAGCTTCTACACCGTTGGAAATATGCATTGGCCCCATCTCATCGACAACGCGCTCAAAGCCCACCACCTTTATAAGAAGGACGTCAATTACGTTATCAAAAACGGCGAGATCGTCATCGTCGACGACTTCACCGGGCGTTTGATGGAAGGACGAACCTGGAGCGACGGATTGCACCAAGCCGTTGAAGCGAAAGAGCGCGTCGAGGTCAAGCAAGAGAATCGCACGCTGGCGACTATCACCCTGCAAAACTTCTTCAAGCTCTACGACAAGATTGGCGGTATGACCGGTACCGCGATGACGGAAGCGAGCGAATTCTGGAAGATCTACAAGCTCGACGTCCTCGCTATTCCGCCTAATAGGCCCGTGCAGCGAATCACGAAGCCCGATCTAATCTACTGCACCGAAAAAGAGAAATACAACGCCGTCGTCGACGAAATCGAACGCGTCCACAAGTGGGATTGCTTAGAGTTTAGCGACGGGAACGAAGCGTACGGTCTTCTCGGCAAAGAGACGGACGAGTATGTCGAATTCACGGAGAAGGGCGCGCGCGACGCGGTGAAAGTACCGCACGACAAGATCGTGAAGATTCGTCGCAAGGGTCGCCCGATTCTCGTCGGCACGGTCTCGATTCAGAAGAGCGAGTTGATTTCTCAGATGCTCAATAGACGCGGAATTCGTCACCAAGTCTTGAACGCGAAACCCGAGAACGTAGGTCGCGAAGCGGAGATCGTCGCGCAAGCTGGTCGTCTTAACGCCGTCACGATCGCCACGAATATGGCGGGACGCGGTACGGATATTATCTTAGGGGGTAATCCCGAGACGTTGGCGTGGTCGATTTTCCAGACGAAATATCCCACGCGTCTTGACGTTCCTCAAGACGAATGGCGAAAATGCGTCGAGGAAATCGAGAGTCGCGAACATATGAAGGAAGAGGGAGAGCTCGTCCGTTCTCTCGGCGGTCTTCATATCATCGGCACCGAACGTCACGAAGCGCGTCGTATCGACTTGCAGTTGATCGGGCGTTGCGGTCGTCAAGGAGATCCTGGCGAAGCGCGATTCTATCTTTCCTTGGAAGACGATCTTGTTCGTATCTTCGCGGGGGATTGGGTGAAAAACCTTCTTGCGCGTCTGGGAATGGAGTACGGACAAGCGATTGAAAGCCCAATGGTAACGCGTCGTATTGAAGGCGCGCAAAAGAAACGTGAAGAATTTAACTTCGATATTCGTAAAAACCTTCTGGAATACGACGAAGTTATGGATATGCAGCGTAAGCGCGTGTATTCTTATCGACAGCGTATCCTTGACGGCGGCAATACGAAAGATTTCGTTCTTCAGATGATTAACGCGCAGTTGAAGAAGCGTCTTGACGGATTCCTTGCGCCGAACTACGGCGCGGAAGCGTACGCCGTTTACGCCGCGCGACAGTTGAACGTCGAATTCGACGCCAAACAGTTCGTCGGTATGAATTCCGGCGAAGCGATCGAATACGCGCTCGATCATGCGCGTCGCATGTCGGAAACAATCGCCCTCGACCTTGTCGAAGAGAATCTGCCCGACGACGCTCCCGAGTCGGAATGGAACTGGCAAGCGTTGACGAAGGCCGCCAACGCGCGTTGGCGCTGCGCCCTAAGCGACTCTGAGTTGCGTAAGCTTGGACGTGAAAACGTCGCCGAATTCCTCATCGAACGCGCCGAAAAGTTCTGCAATAACACTGATCTCTCCTCGGGCTCTCCGCTCCTTGCCGGGGACTACGGCGTTCGCACCGCCTGCCGATGGTTGCGCGACAAATTTGGCGTGGCTGTCAATCCTGACGAAGCGGTCAAACTCGAACCGGCGGCGTTCATGGAGCTTGCGCGTCAAAAGACGCTCGAAGGCTATGCGGAGCGTGAAGCGAGATTCCCCGTCTTGGTCGGATTGGCGCACTTTACGATTCGCGATCAGAATGGTCGACGTTACGACAGGGAGGGCGTCGCCGACTGGGCGTCTCGACGTTTCGGCGTCCAACTCGACGTCGAAGAGTTGCGCAATAAGCAGCGTCACGAGATCGAGCAATTACTGTACGACGTAAGTCGTCAGTCTTCGCAGCAGGCGCTCCCGTACTATGAGACGATGCGCGAAAAGCTCGCCAATCTCTTCAACGAAGAAAACGTCAACATTGAGCTCATTCGCACAAAACGCGAAGAGAAGATCGCGCGAAACGATCGCATTACCTCGAACGACGTGCGCAAGGTTCGTCGCGACGCCCCCGCGCTCGCCGACTTGTGCAACTGGCTTAACGCCGATTTGGGGCAGAATTTGACGGTGGAAGAGCTCTCTCAGTGGGACGTGCTCCTCCTCGAAAACCGAATCGAATCGATGATCGAAAACGTGTTTAATCCCGAGATGCGCAAAGTGGAACGGTCTCTCATTCTGGGAATTCTCGACGCGTCTTGGAAAGAACACCTCCAAGTAATGGATCATCTGAAGTCGAGCGTAAGCTTCCGCGGTTACGCGCAAGTCGACCCGAAGGTCGAATACAAGCGCGAAGGAATGCGCGTTTTTGACGCGATGTGGGACGGCGTTTTCGAACGTGTCACCGACTACGTTTATCGCGTCGAACAGCTTGACGAGAACTTCATCGGATCCACGTGGTCCGACGCTGATCGCGTCGGCGCCGCGCAGCATCCCCAGCAAACGGCTGTTACTCCAGAGGTTCAGAAGACGATGCGTCAGCAAGAAGAAGCGATTGAAGCGAGTAAGGACAAAAAGGTCGAAACGATCCGAAATAAGTCGCCTCGCGTTGGTCGCAACGACCCGTGCCCATGCGGTAGCGGCAAGAAATACAAGCATTGCTGCGGACGCGAATGAGCCTTTTTCGCGATGAAATTTAAAAGCGGCGCGATCCCGACGATCGGCGTCGCTTTTTTTATTTCTCGACCAGGGGAGGGAAAAGAGAAAAACTGGCGATTTTCGCGCGTTTAGAGCCCTTTACGGCCCTGCCGCTCCGGTTGTTATTTAACTCTTTTGAGATATAATAAACGAGAATGTATTTTTGACGCATAGAGCGCGTTTGCGGCGATTTTCGCCGTTCCGAAAGAGAAAGATTACGCAATGGCAGACGATGAGAATTTCGAGAATCGCGACGATCTGAACGCGAATAATTTTGACAACGGGGAAGGGGAGCGTCCATCCGACGCCTACCCGCTTCGTCCAATACATAACGCGAACGGGCAGCTGATTCTACCGGATGGTTCGAAGTTGGTGAAGTTGCCGATCCAAGACGAACTCAAAGAGAGTTATTTGACGTACTCGATGAGCGTCATTGTCAGCCGCGCTATCCCTGACGCTCGCGACGGGCTCAAGCCGTCCCAGCGACGTATTCTCGTCGCCATGAACGATTTGGGGCTCGGCCCGCACTCGCAACGCGTCAAATGTGCTAAGATTTCCGGCGACGCGTCTGGTAATTACCACCCTCACGGCGAAGCGATTATCTACCCGACCTTGGTTCGCATGGCGCAAGACTGGAATATGCGTCACGTCCTTGTCGACAAACAAGGAAACTTCGGATCGATCGCCGGTTTGCCCCCTGCGGCTATGCGTTATACGGAAGCTCGGCTTTCCGGTTTCGCCACCGCGATGTTGGAAGATTTGAATTCCGACGTCGTCGACTTTACGCCGACGTACGACGAAACGCGTATGGAACCGCAAGTTCTTCCTTCCAAGGTTCCAAACTTGCTCGTCAACGGGGCCAACGGTATCGCCGTCGGTATGGCGACGAGCATCCCGCCGCACAATCTCGGGGAAATCTGCGACGCGGCGATCGCGGTGATTGACGCTCCCGACGTCACGATCTCGGAACTTCTAAAACTCTGTCCCGGTCCCGACTTCCCAACCGGCGGTATAATTTGCGGTTCCAAGGGAATTCGACGCGGGTACATGACGGGGCGCGGAAATATCGTTGTTCGCGCGCGCACGCATATCGAATACGGCGCGAAGGGAAAACGAAATCGGATTATCATTTCCGAGATTCCTTATCAACAGGCGCGCGACCGTATTGAAGAAAAAATCGCCGAGACGATTAACGAAGGCCGAATTAACGGCGTCGCGACGATTCGAAACGAATCCGACTTGAAGGAGCCGGTGCGCCTCGTTCTGGAGCTCAAAAAAGACGCCGATCCGAACGTCGTCCTCAACCAGCTCTATCAGTACACGCCTCTGCAAGATTCCTTCTCGATCATCCTTCTCGCGCTTGTCGACGGTCGTCCGCGCGTAATGAACTTCAAAGAGCTGATCGTCGAATTCTTGCGTCATCGTCGGACGGTGATTCGCAGACGTACGAATTTCTTGCTCAATAAGGCGATTCGTCGGCAGCACTTGGTCGAAGGTCTCTTGATCGCGCACGCCAATATCGACGAAGTCATTCGCACGATTCGAACCTCTCCGGATCAGCCGACCGCCAAACGCCGCTTGATGGAGATTCAATGTCCCGCCGCTCTCCTGGAGCGTTGTTTAGGGAACGACGGCTTCGAGGCCTTCACGAAGGCGCGCGGCGTGAAAGAGGGATATACGTTGACTCCCGTCCAAGCGGACGCCATTTTGCGCATGACCCTCGGGCAACTGGTCAATCTCGAACAGCAGAAACTCGCCGACGAATACAACGCTCTCCTTTCGGAAATCGCCGAATATCGCAGAATTCTTTCCGACGAAGCGAATATCTTGGCGATTGTTCGCGACGATCTCGAAGAGGTCAAGAAAAAGTTTGCCGATAAGAGACGCACCGAAATCCAACACGACGAAATCGTCGACGTTGACGACGAAGACCTTATCGAAGAAGAGACGATGGTCGTTTCGATCACCTCCAACGGCTATATTAAGCGAACGCCTTTGGACGAATACAAAGCGCAGCGTCGCGGCGGCAAGGGCGTCAAGGGCGCGAAGATTGTCGACGAAGATCCGATCCGCCATCTCTTTGTGTCGAGCACTCATAATTATTTGATGTTCTTCACCAACAAGGGACGCGTTTACTGGCAGAAGGTTTACGGAATTCCGCTCTCCGCGCGCGACGGCAAGGGACGCAACCTTGTTAATTTGCTTAGTTTAGATTCGGATGAAAAGGTCGCAAGCTGTCTCGCGATTCGCGATTTCGATCAAGAGAACGCGTATCTGGTCATGGCGACGCGCGACGGTCTCATCAAGAAAACGACGTTGCAGACCTTTGGCAAGCCTCGTAAGAAGGGCGTCTTTGCGATAAAATTGCGCGGAGAGATCGATCCCGACGCGACGCCGGAAGAAAACGCGCAGGCGGAAGCCTTGGCTAAGGAGGCGGGAGAACGTCTCACGCCCAAGGACGCGCTTGTCGCCGTCGACGTGTGTCGCGACGGAGACGAAATCTTCTTATCCACCGCGTCGGGACGCACGATCCGCTTCCCGCAAGGGAACGTTCGCGCGATGGGGCGAACGACGTCCGGCGTGCGCGGCGTGAGACTCGCGTCAGACGACGTCGTCGTGGGGATGGCGATCGCCGAAGAGAACGCCTATCTTCTCTCTGTGTCGGAACACGGATTTGGAAAACGCACCCCGATCGGTCCTAACGCGCCCCTTGGCGGTTCTGACGCCGACGACGAAACGGACGACGACGCGACGACTCTCGAGGACGCGACGAACGTCGACGAAGCGCCTTCCAACAAGCCGTATCCGACGAAGCGTCGCGGCGGCAAGGGCGTTCTCGATATGAAGACGTCAAAGCGAAACGGGTCCGTTGTCGACGTTTTGCGCGTCGACGCCGGGGACGAAATCATGACGATCACCGCGTCGGGAATGATTCAGCGTTTCTCTGTCGACGAGATTCGCGTGACCGCGCGCAATACTCAAGGCGTGCGCCTCATGAAACTGAAGGAAGACGACCTTATCGTCGCCGTAAATCGTATTCCGCGCGACGAGATCGATTCTTCGTCGAAAGACGAGCCTGTTTCGGATTCGGACGACGCGGAAAACGCAAATTCCGATTCTTCGGAAGTTTGATTTTTAAAGCGTTTGAACGTTTGCGTTGCGGACGTTTGAACGCGCATTGATATATATTATATTGAATCGCGTCTTCGGGCGCGAACGCTTGTCATTTTTAGGACGAGCGACCTGTGAAAAGGTCGCCGCAAGGGCGTTGATATGAGTCTTTGGAAAATAGCTTGGAAAAGTATCCAGCACCGATCGTTGGCCTCGACCCTCACCGCGCTGTCGATGGCGCTGGGAGTCGCGTTGGTCGTGACGGTTTTGGTCATCAACGGAGTCGTTGGAAAATCGTTTCAGCAAGGCGCTCAAGGGTACGACCTCATTGTCGGCGCCAAGGGAAGCAAGTTGCAACTGGTTTTGAGTTCCGTTTTCTATAATCAGGATCCAGTTGGACTCATCCCTTACGAATATTATGAACTTATGCGCTCGTCGCGATACTCCGCCGAAGTTAAGACGGCGATTCCGATCGCGCGCGGCGACAATTATCAGGGATCTCCCGTCGTGGCGACGACCCCCGAGTATTTCCGCTCCGTCACGAAGTCTGACGGCAAGCCGTACACCCTCCAAAAGGGAGAATTCTTCAAGAACGTCGATTATTACAGCGCCGTTATCGGATACGCTGTCGCGAAGAAGAATAAGCTTCAAATTGGGGATGAGATCCGTTTTGGACACAATAGCGGTCGTCGCGACGACGATCTTCACGAACCTTTTAAGGTTGTCGGAATTCTCGATCACACGGGCAGTCCGAACGACCGCGCGGTTTTTGTGAATCTTGAAGGTTTCTACAAGGAACACGAACACAGCGACTCTTCGGAGACGGTCGACTATTCGTTGCGAGACGAAGAGCTGGCGAAGAAACGCGCCGAACTCGGTTTGGAAGAGATCGACGTGGAACATGAAGCGTCGGAAGAGGATCATTCCCACGAAGGGGAGGATGAACGCGGACACGCGCATGAACCGCAGCCTCGACGTTTGACGGCGATTCTTCTCATCACGAAGGATCAAGAAGTCGCCGCCGCCGCGACGAAGGAAGAGATTGACGCCGCGACAGTCATGCCCGGCGTTGAAATCTCGGAAAGTCAGATTGTAACTCCCGACCGCGTCCAGGTGATCGATACCGCCGTAACGGCGCTTCCCGCGAAGATCGACGGCGAGCTGTTAGAAGCGCAGGCCGTCGCGCCGGTGCAGGAAATCGCCGCGTTCTTCCAAGACGTCATCGGCAATATTCAGAGCGTCTTGATTATCTTTGCGATCCAAGTCGTAATCGTCGCGGGCGTGGGGATGATGGTTAGTATTTATAACTCGATGAACGAACGTCGTCAGGAAATCGCGATTATGCGCGCGTTAGGCGCTCGTCGTTCGACGGTTATGTCGATCATCCTTCTCGAATCTATCCTTTTGTCCCTAGGCGGCGGCGCGTTGGGCGCTCTTATTGGACACTTGGCGATTGGCGCGCTTGCTCCTTTGATTATGTCCTATGCGAACGTGATGATTCGTCCTTGGGACTTCCAGCTTGCGGAATTGATTCTGATCCCCGGCTTGGCGGGCCTTGCTTCGATCGTCGGCTACTTGCCCGCCGTGGTCGCGTATCGCACCGACGTCGCGCAATCGCTTCAGTCTTGACGCGGCGCGTTCCCTCGTTCTTTAACGCGTCGTCTTGCGCGGCGCGTCAATCTGTAATCCTTTGGCTTTTCGAGGAATGACGCATATGGCTAAAGATATTTTTGACAGCTCGCTCAAGGGCGTCTATCATAATATTGACGTTTCTCAGCCGACGGAAGAGACCGTTGATTACAAGCAGGTCGCGACCCTCGGCGTCGAAGCGTTAGTCGCCGCGATCGTCGGTATTTTAGGATTTTTCTGGACGCCCTTCATCATCGCGTCTGTTTTAGGACTCGTTTTAGGGATTTTGGCGCAGCGAAAGATTATGCGCGCGCCGGAGGAGATCACGGGGGGCGCGATGACAATGGTTGCGATCGCGCTGAGCGCCGTGTTGTTCGTGACCTCGAGTTGCTGGCGCGCGTATGCGTTCTACGTCTCGGCTCCTCCGGGGTATCAGGTTCTTCCTTTTGACAATATGGCGCTGACGAAGGACGGCGAGGTGCCCGACGAAATCAAAGCGTTGGACGGCCATAAGGTCTATATTGAAGGATTTATGTATCCGACGAAACAGCACGCGGGTATCGAGAATTTCACTCTTGTGCGCACATTGGGACATTGCCAGTTCTGTTCTCCAGGGACGAATCCCGCGGATATGATCGCGGTGCAGATGGAGCGCGGTCAGTCGGTGAAATACAAGGCAAACAAATCGGTTTCCGTCGGAGGAATTCTAACGGTCGATCCCGATTGGCGCAAGCGTCAGGGATCGATTCCGTACAGTATAAAAGCAAGCGTTTTCCGTTGAGACGCCGACTTAACGGCCCTTGTCTCAAGGGCCCTTTCCTATACAATAAATCGACGCATATGTAGGTCGTCAGGATTTTTGCGCGCGACGTCGGACGTTCTGTGACGCGCAAACGGAACGACATAACTTCTAGTTTTGAAGACGAGGTAGTGGAATATGGCTTACGACGTTACTCTTATCACCGGAGATGGAACAGGACCCGAATTAGCGGAGGCGGCGCGTAAATGCATCGACGCGACTGGCGTTCAGATCAATTGGGACGTTCAGGAAGCGGGCGTCGACGTTATGGAACGAACGGGCAATCCTCTGCCCGCGTCGGTTCTCGAGAGCGTTCGTCGCACGCGCGTCGCCTTGAAGGCTCCTATTACGACGCCGGTTGGAACCGGATTCCGTAGTATTAACGTTCATCTTCGCCAAGAGCTCGATCTTTTTGCCTGCGTTCGTCCTTGTAAGTATTATCCCGGCGTGCGCTCTTATTTCAGCTCGGTTCCTGTCGATCTGGTGATTTTCCGTGAAAATACGGAAGATCTCTATTCTGGAATCGAATTTGAACGCGGAACGGAAGCGACGAAAGAACTCATCGAGCAGGTCAACCACCTGGCGACGGGACGCGGAGTTGCGACCGGTTATGAAGAAACGGGCGTTTCGATCAAGCCGATTAGCGTTTCGCGCTCCGACCGGTTAATTCGCGCGGCGTTTAACTATGCGCGTGAAAACAATCGTAGGAAGGTCACCGTCGTTCACAAAGCGAATATCATGAAGTTCTCCGACGGCTTGTGGCTCGAAACCGCGCGCAACGTTGCGAAGGATTTCCCGGAGATCGAATTTGACGAACGCATCGTCGACAACATGTGCATGCAGCTCGTCCAGAAGCCCGAGCTTTACGACGTCGTCGCGCTTCCGAATCTTTACGGCGATATCTTGAGCGACCTTTGCGCGGGTCTCGTCGGCGGACTGGGCGTCGCTCCTGGCGCGAATATCGGGTACAACGGCGCCGTCTTCGAAGCGACTCACGGAAGCGCGCCGAAGTATAAGGGACTCAACAAGGTCAATCCCGTCGCTTTGATTCTTTCCGGCGTTCTCATGCTCCGCCATTTGAAAGAAACCGATGCGGCGAATCGCCTTGAAAACGCCATCGCGGAAGTCATTCGCGAAGGTAAAGACGTCACGTACGACCTGAAAGCTGACCGCAACGATCCTACCGCCGTTGGTACTCAAGAAATGGCCGAGGCGATCTGCAAGAAGCTTGCGTGAGCTATTTTCTGAAAAGAGATTGAACGCGAAGAACCGATTCTGTTACAAGAGAGTCGGTTCTTTTTCTTTAGCCGTCCAAATTTCTAACAAACTCTTTTTTCTTCCTCTTTGAGGAAACGCAGGTTGAGACGATTCTTCTTGCGTCATCGGAACTTCTTATATTTAGATTTATTTAACCAGAACGGCGCTTTTGCGGGCGAGATGTGTTATACTTGATATTCGAGCGCATTGCATCACTCGCCGCGCGCAGACGACTAGGAGAATTGATTAGGACGTAAGCGTTTCGGTTTTAAGGAGATTTACAATGAAGTTAGCTAAGGAGTTTGCTCGTAGTTTCCATCGATATTTGGGATGGGGAGCGGGAATCGTCTTTCTTTTCTTTTGTCTCACGGGGTCTCTTTTTCTCATTAAACCTGAGATAGAGCGAATCGCGGAGCCGTCGCGTTACGTAACGCCCGCGCATCCTGGCGAAGAACTCTTAACGCCCGACGCGTTTATCAAGAATTTTGAAAGCATAGAATCGTCTAGTTTTAGCGTTCCGACGACGATTCGCGTTTTGGAATTAAAGACGTCGAAGGACACGCGCCGAGCATGGAGCGTCCTTGTCAGCGCGAAAAACGACAAGGAGTCGTGGGTTTACATGGCGACCGCCGATCCATACACGGGGGAAGCTCTTAGTTACGGTCCTGGAAAACTGAGTAATTTTTTCACGACCCTTCGCTCTTGGCATGACTCTTTAGGATTGACGGGCGAGAAAAAGAAAACGGGGCGTACTATTGTCGGATATTTAGGATTGGCGATAGCGGTCGTGCTTTTGAGCGGTCTAATCATGTGGATTCCGAGTCAATGGAGCAACAAAAAGGCGTTGGCGAATTCTTTCCTCCCCGTCGTTTCTAAGGGGGCGCGCCGCGCATTCTTTAGTCTCCATAACGTATTGGGATTCTACTCAACGCTCGCTCTTTTGTGCATAACGCTAAGCGGCGTCTGGATTTGTCTTCCGTGGTTCCAGAAGACCGTCGACTGCGCTTTATGCGTTGAAACGAAAGATTCCGCGCAACCTCAAGGCCCTTCTCAACAGCTTGTCGCGTGTAGTTGCTCTGATTGTAAAGGCGAATGTAAGGGAAATTGCGCGTGTCAAGAAAAGGGTAAGGGGCAAGGCCAAGGTTTAGGGAAAGGACAAGGTCAAGGCCAAGGCTTAGGGAAAGGACAAGGTCAGGGCCAAGGCTTAGGGAAGGGCCATGGGCAAGGAATCGGCATGGGCGCTGGAAATGGCGCCGGGCATGGAATGGGGAATGGAAAGGCGGTCGACCCCGCGTACCCTGATTCAACCTACGGACTTGGAATTCGCGCCGCGCGGTCTCCGCGTAATACTGGGGTTAAGCCTAAGATTGTCGCAATGCTCAACGCGCCAACTCCCTTCAGGTCTGGAGATAAAGGCGACGCGCTCGCCGTCCTTGGAGACGTGATCTCGGCTCAAAACCGAACGACTCCGAAGTTCGCCGGTTACGATATCGTTCTCCCCGAAGCGGGGTCAGACAACGCTCTATCGATTCGCGAATATGATCCAATCTGCGGTTCCCATGATGCGGACGTCTATTATTGGGACGTCTCGTCGGGAGAGCTTCTTGGCGTGAAATCGCCCTCTGACAAGCCTTGCGGAGAAAGAATTCGCGGTTTAATTAAGCCGTTCCATATGGCGTTGTTGGGCGGCGCGATTTGGCGTTATATTCTTCTCCTCTTTACGCTGATTGGCGTGACGTTGTCCGTTACTGGATATGTGATTATGACCAACAGATTGTCGGCCAAAAACGTTAAAAAATAAATAATTGCTTAAAGAGACGCCTCCGACGCGGGGCGCCTCTTGCTTTTTTTGAAACGAAAAGTAGAATGTCCCGTGAGAAAGTAGGTTATAACTTTCATTACGATTGTAAAAAATAATCTAGCTGGGATAAGGCATAGGAAATGAGGACGTTGAATCGTCAAAAGACGCGAGGAAGGGGATTGTCGGCGAAGATAGCCGCGTGGTCTTTGTCCTTGTATTGCGTCCTACTATATTCCGTTCTGCCGTCCTTTGTCTATAGCGCTTGCACCGGAGAATATTTCGTCTTTGGTTGCGAGCCGTACGAACATCAAGCGCGATGGCATGGTCAACTCGGTCATATCGTTGACGAGGAGTTGATCCATATGAATCCGGTGACGATTCAGTCTCACTATCGCGAAACTACTCGAATTTGTTTAAACCGTCTGTGCCGAGACGGTTCCCATCATGATCGACATTGTTGTTGCGTCGATTTTTTTAGATCCCCCGTAAGCGCGCGCACTTCTTTCAGAGATCGGATTGGATTTGTTGAAAAAGCGATTCCTCTTTCGGTTCTTCTTCCTTCCTTTGAGTCTGATTCGCTCGGAGCGATCGGCTCGCTTTATCGCCTAAAACCGGACGAGTTCAGTCATGCTTCGATACGTCTCCATCTGTTTCTGAACGTCATGCTGAATTGAAGATACTCGACGCCGTTGGCGTCTTTCCCCTCCGCGCGGAGGAGAAATAAGGCTGGAACGTTTGCATTGATAACGTTCCAGCCTTATTTCTTTAGATTTCTCGCTACGTCTTATTCTCAGACTTCAAAATTGCAGTCCGGTTCTTCCGCTAGTGGATCGCCGGTGAGCGCGTAAGCGCGCGAACGGCTTCCGCCGCAAACGTGACGGTAAGAGCACTTGCCGCATCGTCCTTTGTAATTGTCAGGGTTTTGGAGCAATTTGAAGAGGGGATTATTTTGATAGACGTCGACGACTGAATCTCGCGGGAAGACGCCGCAAACGATCGGTAAGAACCCCGCAGGGAAAATCTCGCCGTTATGTCCGACAAACATAATGCCGCGCCCGTCGGTAATTCCCAGAGGAGCGCGCGAGCGACGCGTTTGACCGACTTCCGCCATCCCTTCGTTCCCTTGCGGGGCAACGTTGATTTCTTGCGATTGCGTTTTCATTGCCGCCGTGAATGCGGATCGAGGGAATTGGGGCCGATTTTTTGGCGCGGCAAGGGGATCGCCCCCCTGTTCTAGCACGAAACGTCGATAGTGGGGCGCCTCCGTCGTTTTGACGGTGTAAGGGCGCGTTTTCGAATGTTCGTAAAGCCGAGCGAAGACCTGGCGATATTCGTCGGGAGAAATACGCGTTTCTTCGACGCCGCGTCCGACGGGAACGAGGAAGAAGACCGACCACATCATGACGCCTTTGTCTTCGAGCATTTCCGCGATTTCGTCGACGAGATTCCAGTTGCGACGCGTGATCGACGTGTTGACTTGAACGGGAAGTTCGAGATCGCGCGCGTATTGGAGCATCTCCATCGCTTTGTTGAAGCTTCCTTCAAAGCCGCGGAAGGCGTCGTGAACTTCAGAATTCGAACCGTCGATGCTAATGCCAATAGCGGAGACGCCCGCATCTTTTGCTTTTTTAAAGGCGTCGAAAGTGGCGAGGGGAGTCGACGACGGGGTGAGCGCCGAACCGATCCCCAGATCCGTAGCATGACGAATTAACTCGAAGAGATCGGCGCGTTTGAGAGGATCGCCGCCGGTAAAGCAAATCGTCGGTTTACGCGGAAAACGGGCGACGTCTTCGAGAAGTCGCATCGAGTCCTCGTGAGAGAGTTCGTCAGACGCCGCGCTCTCTTGCGCGCTTGCCCGACAGTGTTTGCAGACGAGATCGCACGCTCTGGTGACCTCGTAATAGAACATCAAAGGATTTTTGCCGAAATCGTCGACCGTGTAAGGGGTATGATGCATTTTATGCTTCTTTATGTTGAGTTGTAACGCGCTTAGCGCGGGACATTGCAATAAAAAAAGGGCCGAAACGAAACGTCAAACGTTCCGCTTCGACCTTTGATCTTTGAAAATCACATTCCGGGACGCGGTTGACGCGGCGCCTGCATTGCGCGGTTTTGCATACGCGCCGCTGCGTTCATTTGTCCGTAGGAATTGAAATTCGGAACGAACGGGGTGAAGCCGCCGATATACGGAGTTGAAAGAATCGCGTTTTGAGTTTGTTGCTGACGCAGATCGTTGAGGTACTGCATCAGCACTTTGGAGTTGATCGTTTCGAGCTTAACAACGCGGACCTTACGCACGCTTTCTTCAAGGATTTCCTTATCGACTTCCTTAACATACTCTTCGATCTCCTTCGCAAGTTCTTCGGGGGCGTAAACCTCAAGGCACCCGGAGGTAGGGTTGGGGGAGATTCTCGGGGACAAGTTTCCGGGAAGGAGCGTCGTTTGGAACTTGCGTGAAAACGCGTTCATGACCTGTTGCGCCATGCGGCTTGTCGAGGTGTTCTCTACCTTGATCTTATAGGGCTTAGTGATCGGTTGCGGGAAGAGGTCGACGTCGTCGAGAAGAACGAGCATCGCGCCGACCGCTTCACGATCCGATTTCGACCCGTAGACCATCAACGTGTTAAGGGCGACGTCCGCCTGAAAGGTCAACGGCGTGCGCGGCGAAATATCGCGAATATTAATGCCGGAACCGTAACCATAATCATACAGACCAAACCGATTGGTGTTGTTGTTGATACGGTCGGCAAGGTAGGTCTGCAATCTTGGAAGAAGCTGATTGACGCCGACGTTTTCGATACGGTAAACAGTGTAGTTTTTGCTTTCAAGAAGGATGCGATCGCGCGCCTTCTGCAAGTTCTCGTCGGTCATGTAGGAGAGGTATTTCTGAGAAGAAGGATTCAGATACTCCGACGCGTCGTCGAGGTGGTCGCCACTTTCTTTATCGGCGCTTCCACTTCCGTTTTCCTGAGTTGACTCCATTTCGCTATTAAATTCTCCGACTGTCGCCGCCAAGCTTTGCTGGAACGCCTCTAAAGCGGAAGGATCGCTTGAAGAGACGAGGAGCGAGCCGTCGGGATTCTTGACGACGTAGACGCCAACGGGAACGTTTTGATTCTCTTGAGTTTCGGCAGTCTCGTCTGCGACGGGAGTTTCGACGTCGCCGTCAAGAACGAGGGCGCCAAACGCGAGGGACGTCAAAGGGAAACGTTCAGCGGCTAAAAAAAGAGGCGTTAAAATTGAAGCAATTGAAGAGGAGGCCCCTCCGTCTTCAGACGCAGGGGCTGGTTCAACGGATTCAGCGGGAGCCGGAGTCAGTTCAGCGGGAGCCGGAGTCGGTTCGGCGGGAGCCGGAGTCGGTTCGGCGGGAGCCGGAGTCGGTTCGGCGGGAGCCGGGGCCGGTTCGGCAGGAGCGGGAGCTGGTTCAACTACATGGATCGGATTTTCGCGATTCCAAGATTTGAGGACGGCGTCGAGAACTTTCTCTGGATCGGCGCCCTTAATTTCGACGGAGCGCATTGAATCAGAGACGCCTTTAACGTCGAGTTCCGCCTTGGCGGAGCTGAGTTTGTCGATCGTCTCTGCGGTAACGGGTTCGAGACGCGTCACGTCGATCGTCGTCGAGGTTACTTTCTCTTTCGGATAGAGATTGTCGTTCATGTAGATGCGCTTGTTGTCGGTGGAAACCGCTCCCTTGGCGGTGGTTCCCACGAACGGCTTCATCTTCTGAAGATCCTTTTCGCCCATCTTCACGAGGAGTCGGCGAATTTCTTCAAGTTTGGTCGGCGTCGCGCGAACGTAGAGCTGGTTCGAGTTCGAGTCGAATCGAACGTCTACGTACGTGCCGTCGTTCTCCAACATGCTGAAGACCTGACGAGCCGCTTGCGGATCGACGTAAACGAGCTCGAAAACGGCAAGTTCCGTTTCTTCAGGAGCGATCATATCGAGCACGTCTTGAACCATCTTGTGCTCTTCAGGGCGTCCAATGACGACGAGCTTTCCGGTCGAGTAGTCGCGATACATGTTGATATCGCGTCCCTGTTCGTAGAAGACGTTGTAGAGGGAGCTGAGCGACGATTGATTCTTGAGCGTATACGTTTGCATATACGTTTCGGAATCCGCCATACCGCCGGTTCTCAGTTCGTTGATGAGGTCTTCGACCGCCTTATGCTGGACGGATGTGCCGCGAACGATAAGGCACTGCTGCGCGGAATCGAGCTGAATTTGGAACGCCGGATCGTTCGCGTAGAAGTTCCTCAAAGCCGGGAGAAGGCGAGTGAAGCTGATCGTTCCGATGTTGAAGACCTTGAAGGAGGTATTTCTTTCGGGGTCTTTTTCGTCGATTTCCTTGACGAGTTGAGCGATCTTTTCGTGCTCGTCGGTATAGGCTTTGACGAGGACGGAGCGCGAGAGCTGATCGATTACGACGACCGCTTGCGGATACATCGTCAGAATCGCTTCACGCGCGACGGCGAGCTGCGAATTCTTGAGACGATAGACGCGCGACGACATTCCGTCGTCATGATCTGCGTTGATCTGCTCGATGAGTTCGGCGATCTTCTCATGTTCAGCCGGTTTCGCCAAAATGATCACTTGGTTGGCGTTTGTTCCGACGCCGATTTTCACGTTCGGATAGAGTGGAAGAAGGAGGCCGGAAAGTTGCGGATACGTCAATCTTTTGACAGTATAGGCGACCATTTTCTGCTGAGCGGAGTCGCGTTCCTTCAAGAGTTCTTCGACGATATCGCCGAGTTTCTTTTGCGTGGCGGGACGCGCGTAGAGAACGATGAATCCAGGCGTGGAGGACGGGAGGATGATCGCCGTGGGATCGACGCGCTGAATGTTCCCGACAAGAAGCGGATGCGACGTGGCGGGAATATCGCTCAAGTCGTACGCGACTGGAACAAATTCCATATCGGGATTGCGCACGTCGAGACGCTGAATAAGGCTTTCAACTTCGGTTTGGATATCCGCAGGGGCCTGGCACATCAATTCGCCGGTGCTCGCGGGCCAGAAGATCGCTTGACCAACAAAGCGCGACTGGCAGAAGGAAAGAATATCGTTGACGTTCAAGTTGACCACGGGATACTTGGCGAGAACCGATTCAGGGAAGGCTTCCGCGAATGTTTCTAAGACTTTCTCCGCGTGCGCGTGTTCGGCTTCCGATCCCCAGACGATGATTCGGTTGTTGGGGAGAGGATACATGACGACGCCGGGCAACTGGGGCTGTAGCGTCGGAATGACGAGGTTCGCGCCGAGAGTCGAAATCTTGTAGATCTTAGGGATGATACCTTGCGCTTCCGCGTCGGGAGGCAGCGCTTCCATCGCCGCGATCAGTTTCTTTAGTTTGACGTGGTTCTGAGGCGTCGCGACGGCGAAGATTTCATTCGTTCCTTTACCAGCGAAGAGCCAAACTCCGGGAAGGACGTGCTGGGAAACCTGCACGAGACGCGTTAGGTTGATATTTTTCAGGTAATAGGGCTCAAAGGCGAAGGTATTGTCGACGACCGACGTAGTGCGGCGCGAAATGTATTCTCCGAGTTTGTCTTGCACCGCTTTAGTAGCGTTTACATAGAACTGGGAACCGATCGGCATGATCGTCGCTTCGGGGAATCGCTGACGCAATTCGGCGAAGATCGCCCAGTAGGTCGCCATATCCGCCCAATCGTAGGTCGCGCCCACAATCTCCGCGCCTTCGACGACGGGCTTGTCAAATTCCTTGAGTGCGTCGGCGACGGCGGTTTGCATTTCGGGCGTCGCGTAAACGACCAGGCAATTGCGCGTTGGATCGGGAGTGATCGCGGCGTTAGGGCAAACTTTCGTCAAAAATGCGACGGCAAGGTCAAGACGCGTGTTCGTTAAAGGATAAGTGACGTAAGACGCTTCGTTAGGCGTTGCGACAAGTTCGTCAAACCACTTGGAGACGAATTCCAAAGAATCCTCGCGTCCCCAGATCGTTATTTGATCGGGAGACAGTCCAGGATAAGGAGCGATCCCAAGGCTTGTAAAATGACCGTTCAGGATTGCGATAAGCGTGTCGCGGTTGTATTGGGATTCTGCGGGTACTTTAAGGGTCAGGAAATTGCCGATGCGATCGTACTGCTCTTTGTTCAATTCGCCGACAAGTTCTTCGCACTTGGCAACCTCTGCTTCCGGACCGGTTACGATTAATTCGTTCCCGTTCGTCGCAAAGCTTGTGCAGCTAGGATACGTTAAACGCATGCCGTTGGCGACTTGATATGCGACGGGGGAGCCTAGACGTAAAACGCGCGTAATCATCTTCGTCTCTTCGCCGCTGGTAGAGGCGATCTTTTCGATCGCGCTACGCACTGTCTCATGCTCCTCCTGGGTCGCGAAGAGGGCGACCGTCTTAGACGCGCCGTCTATGCGATAGAAAGGAGAAGGCTTAGGTTCCGCGTTGTAACGACCGCTTTGCATCGAGCGTTGACGCATGTATTGCATACGGCGCGCTTGACGCGCGGCGACCGTTTCCCCCATTTCCGGCTGGTCGATCGCAATCGCGCTAGGGATCAAGTTGCAGAGAATCGAATCGATCGTCTCAAGGGACGCTTCTCCGTAGGGATATATCGCAAACTCTAACTTATCTTCTTCCGAAGTTTGATTGAAAGAATCGACGATCGCCTTGATTCGTTCATGGTCGTGACCATTGGCGAGAACCGCGAGTTTCTCCTTTTGACCGGTGGACGGACCGTAGAAATTCATTCCGCCGAAGGATTCCGCGTCTGGAATCAGGCTATTTATAACGCCGCGGATTTGGGCGGCGATCTGAGGCGTATCGACTTCATAGACGATGACGCGCGGACCGGGCGCGACCGTTTCCCCCGTCTCGGAGGAATACTCTTCGTTAAGACGCGCGATTTCCTCAGAGATGCGGACATGATCCTGAAGCGTTGCGCGAACGAGGAGTCTCGAACCGCGATCGTCGGCTGCGAAGGACGCGGCGGGGTAGGCCTTCGTCATGTCGGCGACGAGGGACGCAACTTTCATGCTATAGACCGGATACGGAATCATCCTAAGATCGGTCGAGCCGTAGGTTTTCGCAAGACGTTCGATATTGTCGGCGACGATTTTATGTTCAGCGGGCTTCGCGATGACGAGGAGCTGTTGAGTCTTTTCGTCAATCGACACAAGGCTAGCGTTCGGAACGAGCGATTTAACCGCGCTGACCAGATCGGGAGAAGGCTTAGCTCCCGCGTCGTAGTATTCGAGAACCGGATCAAACTCCGAGACTTCTTCAGGGTCGAGAAGTTCGAGGAGCTCGGTTATCGCGTCGAGACTTACGCCGTTGGCCGCGCGAATAAGAAGGGTTTTTGAAGCGGCGTCGTAAGTCGCGACGGCGCGAGGATAGACGGCGGCGATCTGCGAGGTCAGCGTGGAATAGTTCGCGCGACGAATCTGCCAACGCATGATTCTCTTGTCGACGCCTGTGTTTTTCGTGAGGTCGTCAATGACTTTCGCGACGATCGCATGTTCTTCTTCCGTACCCCAGACGATGACTTGCTGGTTGTAGTAGTCGAAGGTGACGCGAGCGGCGGGAACGAGCGCGCTAATATCGCGTAAGTAGTAGAGCGGCGAATATGAGTTGCCGACCTTGTCCGTCGAATAGAAGCCTTGGACAGGATACGCCTTGTAGACGCGGATAACGGCGTCTTCCTGGACGACGTCGAGCGCGGCAAGCGTTTCCTGCGCTGCGGCGAGAGCGTCGGCGGTTCCGCGGAGAATCAGACGAGCGTTGACCGTGTCGTTCGTCGCTTTGACCGAAGGATGAAGATCGGTTAGAATCGAGATCAAGGTCGCGGCGTCGACGTGCTTAGGCTTATAGAGCGCGGCGGTCGTCTTCGAAACGGAATCGAGAGTACCTAGCTCTTCCAACAGCTTTTTGAGGGCAGCTTGCTGCGCGGGCAAAGCCCAGACGGAAAGAACGCCCTTGGAACCGTCGTCGAGGAGTTTAATTGTACCGTGATCTTTCTGGAAATCGTCTTTCACCTGGTTGAAGCGCGTGACGACGTCGTTCGTGACGACGTAGGTCGCGAAGCTATTTTCGTCTTTCAACGGATACTCGGCCTGGATCTTTTCGATCGCCTGCGCGATTTCTTCGTGCTGATAGGGCTTGGCCGTAACACGCAAGACAGCGTTGTTGCGCTTGTCGCGTTCGATCTTCGAGA
The DNA here is from genome assembly GCA_051885615.1 of Thermoguttaceae bacterium. GTDB lineage: Bacteria > Planctomycetota > Planctomycetia > Pirellulales > Thermoguttaceae > RUG369. The sequence continues at coordinate 100,632 of JBJEXI010000045.1, read as the reverse complement.
CGTTCTTCACGCGTTCGTTGAGCAGATCGATCATCGTGTCGGAAACTTGCTCGTCGAACTTGTAGTAGCGCGTTTCGTCTTCAGGAGGAAGGTTGACGATCGCGTCGTTGATTAGCTTAGCGGTAGCAAGCTGTTCGGTTGGCGTGCCGATGATGGTGAAGCGTTTGTTTTCCGAGGAGTATGTCAACTCGACTCCGGGAACGGCGCGTTTGATGTAATCTTGGATTTCACCGGGAACGTCGCGTTCTACGTCGAGGTAGTAGACCGATTCGGGCTCTTCAGACGTTTTTTCTTCAATCTGCATAACGTAAGATTTGAGTCGTTCGACGTCAACTTTACGTCCGGTGAGAAGAAGGCGATTATTCGACTTGTCGTAGGTGGAGACGACCGTCGGTTCGATACGGGGTAGCGCGGAGATCACGTCGGCGGGAAGAGGTTGGCTGAGCGTGACAACTTCGAGGGTTGCGTCGAGCGCGCCGTCCAATTGAGCCGCAAGCTTGATCGACGCTTCGACTCCGGATTTCGATCCGTAGACGATGAGCGAACGAGTCGAGTATTCCGTGATAACGTCGAGACCAGGGATTGTCGACGACAACATGACGTTTGCCGTGCCGGGATTGACCTTACGTAGAGGAATTACCGCCATGTAGGCGCCGCCGTTCTGGAAAGTTTGAGCGTTCGCGAGCAGCGCTTTTTCAGCGTCGGCTTGCGCGGCAATTTCCGCTGGAGTCGGCTTCGCGGGAGTCGTTGAAGCAGGAGCGGGAGCGGGCGTAGCGGGCTTGGCTTCAGGAGCTGGCGCAGGCGCGGCGGGCTTGGCTTCAGGAGCTGGCGCAGGCGCGGCGGGCTTGG
>JBJEXI010000045.1:0-99683 GCA_051885615.1 Thermoguttaceae bacterium | reverse complement strand
GGCGCAGGCGCGGCGGGCTTGGCTTCAGGAGCTGGCGCAGGCGCGGCGGGCTTGGTTTCAGGAGCGGGAGCAGGCGCGGCGGGCTTGGCTTCAGGAGCAGGAGCGGGCGTAGCGGGCTTGGCTTCAGGAGCGGGAGCAGGCGCGGCGGGAGCAGGCGCGGCGGCGTCTTGTCTTACGGGCGCGGGAAGCCCTTGAGGTTTGATTTCGTCGAGAGAACTTTCAACGTTGACGATTTGATCGATAATTTTAGCGACTTGCGCTTGCTGGACAGGGGTTCCCCAGAGGGCGAATCGCGTAGGGATGATCGGGTCGGGAAGACGCACGGCAGTGCGCATTTCCGGCTGTGAACGCACTTGTTCGAAGACTTGCGCAAAGCGGCTCATCTGTCGAGTCGTCAAAAGGTAAGTGCGAAGGACGAACTCTTTGTCAGGGTCGACGACGGAGGCGTCGTACTCCTCGAGGGCCTTTGCGACTTTCGCGTGATCTTCCGCAGTACCGAGAACTAGGACGGAACCGTCTTCAAGGAGCGACGGGCGAGACTGAGGCGCGATATTTTGGATGACGGCGTTGATGTTGGGATCGCGTTGAGCGTTCGTGTTTTGGAAGTGATAAACCTTAACGACGGCTTCTTCTTCCGGTTTGACGTCTTCCGCGAGCTTGTCGAGCGCGGCTTGGATCTTCGCATGATCTTCCGGATTGGCGACGGCGAAAATTTTACGTGCGGGCGCGTTAAGTTCAAGAGTGGCGTCGGGAACGAGGGCTTTTAGCGAATCCAAGACGTAGTTGTAGAATTCCGAGATAGCGTCGCCGCCATATTGGTTGAAAGCGCCCCCATACTGTCCAAAGGAGCCGTTTCGACTCATTCGACGGGACATCGACCAAAGTTCCGAAGGAGTCAGAGAAGCGATCTTGTCGAGCGAATACGCTCTAACAGTCGCAACGCGCGCAGGATCCGCGCCTTCCTTCATTCTCGTCATCAAGCCGTCGATGATGCCGTGCAGACTCGGCACGCAGAGGTAGTTAATAACATTAGACTGCGGGTTATAGAGCGCCTTCGCGCCGGGTGCAAAAATATCCACCTGCTGGACGACGGTGCTGTATGAAATACCCTCTAGGGGATAGGATCTCCATTCGGGCACCTCAGGCGCGGGACGATTGTCGCCGGGGCGACGAGGTTGATCGCGGGGAGGATCCGGATTGTGGACGGACATGGCGGCGGCGTAGATTTCGCGCAGAGCGTTGACCGAGTCGACGATCATGAGCGAATTTCCCGCCTGAGTTCGAATCATGCAGTGCGGACCTTGGAAAGGCGCAATGGTTTGTCGCACGGCTAAAGCGCTACGCTGTTCAAGCGGAATTGTCAAGGCGACGTAGTCGAAGCGACTTTGATTGGGCAGTTCTTCAGGAGTGATCTTGGGAAGATATTGGAGAGGAATAGCGCCGTTTCGGAAGTCATGGAGGATCAACATCGCGCCGTTTCGAATCAAGGTATACCCTCTGAAGTTAAGGTAACCGTTGAGAACGTCAAGAGCGTCTTTAGGCGCGTATGGAGTTTTATCGTTGTAAGTAAAGGTTCCCTGGGGAGGAGCGGACATCACAAGCTGAAGTCCAACTTCCGACGCGAACCAATTAAGAACGTCGGACCACTTCTCTTTGCTGAAACGGAGAACGATTGTTTTCTGACCGATACCGCGTTGGAAACGTTCGTCCTGTTCGGGAGTAAGAACGGCTTTTAAAGCCGCTTCCGATTCATTGGTAATCTTATTCCACTCTTCTTTAGGGGCTTGAGCGAGTTTTTGAGCGCGTTCCGTCATTAACTCGTTGACGCGTTGACCTTGAGCTTCTGTCAGTCCGACGCGTGTTGCGACGCTAGGATAGAGAAGACGAGAATAGCTGCGTTGGGGGTCAAAATCGATCAGCTGAATTGCCTCGGACGGCTTCTCCTCAGGAGTATCCGGATTAGCAAGCGCTTCCTTATAGTCTTCGATCATCTTGACGGCTTCCGCTGGATTTTCGGCAGGATTGGGAATATCGCTAGGCCGAGAAAGTCCGATTTTTTCGAGAGCGGCTTTCTTTTCGTCGTCGGTCGGAGCCGGAGCAGGCGCGGGTTCAGCGGGCGCGGCTTCAGGCGCAGGGGCGGGAGCGCCTTCCGGTTGCGGCGATTGTTGCATAGCGACGCCGAACGCCGGACCTGCGCTGAAAAGGCACAAGGCCAGGGATACGTTGAGAAGACGTTTACGAAGACGCAACGTTCTCTGTTTCCTATCTTTTTCTAATCGTGTCATTGCAACATTCCTCATTTCGCGCTTAGTCGACCGCGTCGGTAGTCGACGACGCCGCCCAAAGTCATATCGTTCTGATTAGTTGCTTAAACTAATCTTTTTACTCTCGTTGTCTATCTTGTTTATTGTAAACAATTGTAGTTTATATCGAACAATTTAATCTTTAACCTAACCGTCGTAAAGGAAAAAGTTTTGAAAAGCGTCTCAATTTGTCTATTTTGATATAGAGTTTACTAGTTATGTAGAATGTGTCAATTATGCAGACGCCCGCGATGCGGCGCGAAAATGGGAGAATATAACGTGGATAGTCTATTCGAGACGGGCGATTGCGTCGAGCGTTCGACGCGAAGCTCCGACGTTTTGGAGCGTGAGACGTTGCGCGGCTTCGCCAAGTTTATGACGATAATCCGGGTCGTCTACCGCATGACGTACAAAATCGGTTAGTTCGTCGACGTTGCGAACGACAACGCCCGCGTTGTGTTTGAGCAACGCTTCGGAGATAATTCGAAAGTTTTTCGTGTTTCCTCCAAAGGAAACCGCCGCGCCATATCCGGCGGGTTCAAGCATATTTTGTCCCCCTCGATCTCCCCAACTTCCGCCGACAAATGCGACGTCAGCCAATCCCCACCATGCGCCCAGTTCTCCAAGCGCGTCAACTAGGAGAACGCGTTCGCGCGGCTCGTCGTTAGGAAGAGCGCTACGGCGCGTCCAAGGAAGTCCCGAAGCGTCGAGAATTCGCGCGACTTCTTCGAATCGCTCTCGATGACGCGGTACGACGATCAATTTAAGGTTCGGACGCGCGCCCTTGAGACGCTTAAAAACCTCCAGCGCTCCTTCCTCTTCTGGGGCTTGCGTGCTCCCCGCGATAAAAACGACGTCGTCGTCGCTGATCTGCGCAAGTTCGCGCAACCGTTCAGTCTCCGCGTTTTTACGATCCGTCTTGGCGCCGTCGAATTTGACCGACCCCGTCGCGACGATGCGTTCAGGACAAGGGGAGAGCGCTTGAAAGTAGCGCGCGGCGATTTCATCTTGCGCGGCGACGAGCGCAATTCTGCGGAAGGTCGGCGCGAGCGCTCGGCGCGCTAAACGGTAGCGTTTGAAGGAGCGATCGCTAATTCTCCCGTTGACGATAGAGACGCGAACGCCCTTTCGATTTGCAAGGCGTATGAGGTTGGGCCATAATTCGAGTTCGACCAAGACAAGATCGGTTGGACGAAGGCGTCGCAGCGCTCGAGAAATTGGAAAAGTGAAGTCGAGAGGACAGTAAAAGACGCTTGTTTTAGCGCTAAAAAGCTTAACCGCAAGTTCGTAGCCTGTCTCCGAGGTAGAGGAAACGACGTATACCCAATCGGGGTGGTTACGTTCTAATTCTTCGATAAGCGGTTTTAAGAGATTGATTTCGCCGACGCTCACGCCATGAAACCACAACCTTCGCGTTCCTTGGGGGGACGACAGCTTGGGAACGTCTCCAAGGAGCTTTTGCCTCCAACCTTTGCGATATTTTTTATAGCGTATCGACGCGTAAATAATATAGGGAAGAGAACAAAAGGCGACGATTAGGATAACGAAACGGTAAAGGAGGTCGACGAACATGGCGAGGAAGTAAAGCTAGAATTCTAAGAGACGACTCGGTTCGTAGCGTCGGGTCATGTAGACCATGCAATCGCGTCGCGGATTGACGTCTGCGGCAAGAAGTTTTTCTTCAACGGTATGGTAGGCGAGTTCTTGCGTGTTGTTGTGGACGCTGAGGTGTCCAAGAAAGATGTGCTGGGCTCCCTTTTGCACAAGTTCTAGCGCGAAGTCGCCCGCGTCGGCGTTGCTCAGATGACCATTGCCGCCGGCGATACGCGTCTTGAGAGGATAAGGATAGGGGCCCTTCCAGAGCATGTCTTCGTCGTAATTTGCCTCGAGAAGGACGACTTGACAACCGTGCAGCGCGGCTCGAATTCCCGGCGTGACATGACCGAAGTCGGTTGCGAGACCGAAGGACGCTTTGCCGTCGCTAAAGACGTAGCCGACAGAGTCGTACGCGTCGTGAGGGGTGGAGAAGAAACGCGCGGAGAGGTCGCCGAAACAAAGGGGATCGTTGACTTTTATACTCTGAAAAACGCGGACGTTTTTAGCGCTTATGGTACCGATTTTGTCGCGCTTCATGATCTCTTCCCACGCGCCGACGCTAGCGTAGATGGGAAGATTGTAACGACGCGAAATCACGCCCAAGCCCTTCACATGGTCGTCGTGCGCGTGCGTTACAAGAACGGCGGTCAACTCGCGCGGATTATAACCTAGCGAGTTGAGCGCTCTTTCTATGGTCGCGCCGGTTGCCCCGCAGTCGACGAGCAGTCTTACTCCGCCGCCGACGACAAGGGTCGCGTTTCCGGAACTTCCGCTAATGAGAGGACATACAATCATTTTCCAGGATGATGAAGCGCGCGCTTGTTGACGTCGACTTCGAGAGGCCCAAAAGCCGCTTCGTGGCGTTGAATCGTCATTCCAAGAGCGTGATAAAGACGCTTGGCCGTGTAGAAGTTGAGAACGACGCGTTGGCTGACCGCAATCTTTTCCGGCGCGCCCATCGGCTGCGGATTGATCCCGAAGTCGACGATGAGTTCTTCTGGCGTGCCGGTGACGCGACAAAAATTCGCGTATGTCGCGACGACGCCGTCGTCTTCTATCTGTGGACGTTGCGCTTTTTCGACGGGGGGGATATCTTTAGCCATTTTTTTCTCCTCTATGAAAAAATAGATTAACGCGTCGCGGGAAGTTTCCCAGGGGGGATGTTGCGCCGCAGGCGTCCTTAAACTAAAATTTATTACTAAATACTATTATTTTTTTTACGACGCCCCGCAAGACGAATTCACTCGGACGATAAGAAAGATGGCGGCAATTCCAGAAGATTCCAATACGAGCGCGAAAAATCTCCATTTGGTCGTTCCCGGCGTTATTTCGATCCCTCTTTCGGAGATTAATGTCACGTACACGCATAGTTCGGGACCCGGCGGCCAAAACGTCAACAAGACGTCGTCGAAGGCGCGAATAAGGTGGAATATTAGCGCGAGCGCGTTGGCGCCAGACGTTGTCGCGCGTTTTCGAACGCTCTATCCTTCTTGGATGACGGAGGAAGGGGAGGTCGTAATATCGAATCAGGAGTATCGCGACGCGCCGAAGAATCGGGCCGCGTGCTTCGAAAAACTGCGCGAAGCGCTCCTCAAAGCGTCGAAACGTCCTAAGCCGAGGATACCGACGAAACCGACGCGCGGTTCGGTCTTGCGCCGCCTTGCTGTGAAGAAGCGTCACAGCGCGAAAAAAAGAGACCGCGGACGCCGAGATTTTGAATAAATCTCTTGAAATAGAGAGCGTAACCACCTATAATAATAAGCGTACAATATTGACATAAAACGCGCAGTGTGACTAACGTGCGCTGTGCGTTTGATTTAGAATATGCCTTTACGAATTGCTTAGGGGTTAGTATGGCCGAAAATAATCAGACGACGAGTCCGCAAGAAGGCGCCGGACTTCCGATGAGTCCGAAATGGGATCCTGAAAAATTAGCTCTCGAAAAAGAAAACCTTAGGGCTCTCGAAGCGTTGCCTTTAGGAAAACGTTCGTGGGGGTATATCAAGCGCACGGGGCCCGGCCTTTTACAGAGCGCGATGACGCTGGGCGCGGGAAGCGCGACCGCGTCGGTTCTTGCCGGCGCTTCTTTTGGATACAAACTCTTGTGGGTTCAACCCCTTGCGATGTTCTTTGGCGTTATGATGCTAGGGGCGTTGTCCAACGTCGTTCTAACGCGCGGCGAGCGTCCTTACGAATCCTTTGGCAAGCAGGTTTGGAAGCCGCTTGTTTTTATGTGGGCGCTCGGCACGGTTCTCGCCTCCGTCATTTGGCACTTCCCGCAATACACCTTGCTGGCGGGCGCCGGACGCGACCTTGCTTCCGAACTAGGCCTTGCTATGTCGAACGGCGGCGACGTACCCGGCTGGATTCAAGGGCTTTCGAACGCGCTTTCTCCCCTCGGATTTAAAGTCAACACCGACTCGACGACGCTCGGTTATATCGTTAGCTTCATTGTTGGCGGCGCGTTCCTTGCGATGAATATTTTCATGGTTTTCAACTATGGAAAAGGCGCCAAGGGCGTGCGCGCTTACGAACGTTTCTTGCGCATTATGATAGCGCTTGTCATTTTCTTCTTCCTCCTCGTTTGCGTTATGAATATCGGTCGCGTCAACTGGGTCGAGTTGGGCAAAGGTTTCTGCGGATACTATGGACTTCCGAAGAATCCCGAAACGGGAGTCGTTGAAACGGCGACGATTCTTCAGGTTTTGGGAATGCTCGGCGCCGCAGTCGGAATCAATATGACGTTCCTTTATCCGTATTCTCTTCTGGCGAAGGGGTGGGGAAAAGAGCACCGCAAATTGGCGCGTTGGGATCTGGGAATGACGATGTTTCTTCCCTTCTCCGTCGTGACGTCCTTAATTATCGTCGCGATGACCGTCACGAACGTTTACACGGGCGAAGACGTCGTCCAGACGGGCTTGGCGCCCCTTGCAGCGGCGAGCGCTTTTGAAGGACTGCCGGGCGGTCGTTTTATCTTCTGTTTAGGTTTGATGGGAATGTGCGGCGGCGCAATTTCCGCCCATATGGTCGCGTGCGGCTTTACCCTTTGCGAGATGATTGGCGGCAAGATGACGCAGAAGCGTTTCCGACTTTTCGCCTTAACTCCCTGCATCGGCGTTCTAGGCGTCGTCGTCAATCTCCCCTTGTGGTTCCCGGTCTTGGCGTCCGCAGTCTGCTTCACGATGCTGCCGATCGCGTACTTGATCTTCTTCCTTCTTAACAACAAGCGTTCCTACATCGGCGACGCCGTTGGCGCGGGCTGGAAGCGCGTCGCGCTGAATATCGTCTTGATTGCGGCGCTTATTTTCGCGTGCTTTGGTTCGGGAATTTCGATCAAGAAGAACGTGATCGACAAGCTCGCGCCTCCCGCACCCGCGACGATCGTCGTGCCGGAGAATATTCAGTCGAATCGTTAGACGGCGTTAAGAGGCGTTCTTTTCTCCTCAAAATTGGGGAGAAAAGAGCGCTTGCCCTGGGCGTCGCGCCGCTTTCTTTTACAATTACGCTTATGCGCCGCGTCAGATTCTGCTCTTGTTTTCGGAACGTCTAGTCGACTCCGATTTGAGCGCGCGCACGACGGCGATAAGTTAGATTGGAAGATGTGATATGACTCCGTTTTTATTCGAGGTCGCGACGATCCCCTTTGCGTTGTATTTCCTGGCTTTAGCATGGTTGCACTGTCGCAATCATCCGACGTTGATAACCAGCAGGCGCGACTTTGTCGCCGCGTCTGTCGCCGTGTCCGGCGTTCTTTTCGTCGGACCGTTGCAGGTTTTGCCTGGCGTGAGCGCGTGGAGCGCATGGGGCGTCGGCGTGTGGGGATTGTTGGTCGTCTTTTACGTCTTGATCGTCGCGCTTGTTTCAGCCCGACTGCGTCCGCGCTTTGTCGTCTATAACACGACGATGGAGACGCTTCGAAGAGCTATTACAACCGTTGCTGTTGAATTCGACGAAGACGCGCGATGGAGTGGAGACGCTATGAATATGCCGGGACTGGGCGTTCAGTTCTACCTCGACGACTCCCCGCGCGGACGCGTGACGACGGTCGTCTCGATCGGACGCGATATTTCCCCTAGCGGATGGAAACGCCTGCGCAACGCGCTCGACAAAGAGTTAGAACAAGCGCCGCGCCCCGCGCGAAGGGCGTGGCTTGCGTTTGTGACGGCGGGAGTCGCGCTCTTGGCCGCCGACGTTTTTTGCTTCGTTTATTATTACTCGCAAATTTGCGAAGCGCTTGCTTTTTACATGTCAGCTTGATTTTTAACCTCGGACGCACAGATGGACGCCAAAAATAACGAAACTCGCGCAGCATGGTGGAGCGGTTTGATAACCTACTCGGCGCGTACGGACGTTGGAATGAAACGTCATATGAACCAAGATTCATATGCGGCTCTTCCTGCTCCGTCGGCTCGAATATGGCGTTCGCGCGGTCACGTCTTTGTCGTCGCCGACGGAATGGGCGCGCACAAAGCCGGCGAGTTGGCGAGTAAACTTGCCGCGACAGAGGCGCCGCAGTCGTATCTCAAAAGAACGTCTCAGTCTTCCGTCGAGTCGTTGCGCGACGCGCTTATAGACGCGCATATGATTATCAAAAAGCGAGGGGAAAGCGATCCGTCTTTCAGCGAAATGGGAACGACGTGCGACATGCTCGTTCTGAAACCCGGCGTCGGATATGTCGGCCACGTCGGCGACAGCCGCGTCTACAGATTGCGCGGCGTGACTTTTGAGCAGCTGACCTTTGATCACAGTCTGGCGTGGGAAGTAAAGTATTACCCAAACGCCCATTCCTCCTATCTTCAGACAAGTCATATTCCTAAAAATATTATAACGCGTTCTTTAGGCCCAACCGAGCGTCTTACCGTCGACGTAGAAGGCCCCTTTGACACGCAGCCGGGAGACGTTTTTTTGATGTGTAGCGACGGTCTCTCGGGACGCGTCGCGGATTCGGAGATTGCGCAAATCTTGAAGCTGTTCGCTCCCGAAGACGCTACGCAGGCGCTCGTCAATCTTGCGAATCTTCGCGGCGGACCTGACAATTGCACGGTCGTCGTCGTCCGCGTCGATTCGAACGACGCGCCCGAAACGCGCGCCGCCGAACGATCATATGAGAAAAAACCGCCCCTTTCGATGGCGGCGTGGTTCTTCTTCTCCCTCGCTTTCATCGCGGGAATTCTTGCGATTTTCTTTTTCGTCATGAAAAACGTTGCGCTAGGCGGTTCGTTGTGCGTTGTCGCCATTGCCGCGCTTTCTTTCGCGCTCTTTGTCGGGCGCTCCTCTATCTTTGGTTCTCAACCTCCTTCTTCCGACGAAACTGAGGCTAAGTTTAAAGGCCCTTACGTTCGTTCGTCCGCAGAGCCGAGTTCTGCGTTCTGCGACAATTTAGAGGCGACTTGCTCGAAATTATGCGAACAGTTGCGCAAGGATCAGAACGTGGAGCCTGATTGGAGGGGAGTCGATCAGGCGCGAGAACTTGCCAGAAACGCGCGTGAGAAAAAAGACTATGCCGCCGCTATACGCGCCAACATAACTGTCGTGAACTATATGATGGCTGGGGTGCGAAAATATGTTGAACTTATTCGACGGACGAGAAGCCATTCTCACCCAGGCGTCGAGGGCGTGTCGGGAGCTCATTCGGATGATTCGGCCCGTTGACTCGACGATGATTTACGGTAGACTTGTAATCGGCGGCGCGTCGAACGTCGAGTGGCGTCGCGAACTTATTTCAACCGAGAACTGAGGGCTTGCAGATGCTGGCGAAGCGAGTCGTACCTTGTCTGGACGTATGCGGCGGACGCGTTGTTAAAGGAACAAATTTTGTCAATCTTCGCGATGCGGGCGACCCCGTCGAGGTTGCGCGACGGTATGAACGCGAAGGCGCCGACGAGTTGGTTTTTCTCGATATTACGGCCAGTCATGAGGAACGCGACGTGATCGTCGACGTCGTGCGTAAAACCGCCGACGTTGTCTTCATGCCGCTGACTGTCGGCGGCGGAATTCGTACCGTAGAGGATTTTAGAAAAATTCTAAACGCGGGCGCCGACAAGGTTTCTATCAATTCTTCCGCTGTGAAAACTCCCGATCTGATCAACGCTGCTGCGGAACGTTTTGGAAGTCAATGCGTCGTTGTTAATATCGATCCCAAACGCGTCGTAAAGGACGGTAAGGAATTTTGGGAAGTCTTTATCAACGGCGGGCGTATCGGCACGGGACTTGAAGCGGTAGCGTGGGCGCGCGAAGTTGAAGAGCGCGGCGCGGGTGAAATCGTCCTCACGTCAATGGACGGAGACGGCACGCGAAACGGCTATGATATTCCGATTTTGAAAGCCGTATGCGACGCGGTGCGTATTCCCGTCGTCGCGTCCGGGGGCGCGGGTAAGCCGCAGCACTTTGTCGACGCGATTGTGCAGGCGAACGCGTCCGCCGTTCTGGCCGCAAGCGTTTTCCACTACGGAATTCACTCTATCGCCGAAGTCAAAGAAGCGATGCGCGCCGCCGGGGTTCCCGTGAGAATCTAAGAGAGGAAGACCGCGACGTGAAAGCGTCGCGAGCCGCCGCGCTTGATACGCGCGGCGGCGACTGTTATAATTTAAAGATTACGACTTGCGTTGAACGCGTCGATCATTGTATGTGTTGAGGTTAGATCTATATGTCGTCGACTGATATTCCTGAACGCGCCGTAAAAAAGGCGAAGGAACTGGAAATTGATCCGCTTTTCAAAGCGCTTGTGAAGCTTTCGGGCAGCGACCTTCATCTTAAGGTTGACCGTCCTCCTTACGTTCGCGTCAAAGGCGCTCTGCGCACCTTGAATCGCGGTCCTATCGACGATGAAGAAATGAATCGTTTGATCTTCCCGATGATGGACGAACGAAACCGCAAAATTTATAACGACACGGGAGGGGCGGACTTCGCGCATACGTGCGTCGTCGACGGCGTTCGTTGGCGTTTCCGCGTCAACGTTCTCACGCAAATGGGACACGTCGGTCTTGTCGCTCGTCGTATTAACAACTTCATTCCCGAACTCGAAAAACTTCACATTCCCCCCGTCCTGTACGAACTTTGTAAGTTCAGCCAAGGAATGATCCTTCTCGCGGGGGTTACGGGTTCCGGAAAATCGACGACGATCGCGTCGATGTTGAACTGGATTAATAAGAACTATAACAAGCACATTCTGACTTTGGAAGACCCGATCGAATTCATGTTCACGGAAGAGAAGTGCTTGATTAACCAGCGCGAAATTGGTCAGGACGTTTGCGACTTCGAAGTCGGCATGAAACACGCGGTTCGTGAAGACCCGGACGTGATGTTGGTAGGGGAAATGCGCGACCGTGAAACGTTCGAAACTGCTATTCACGCGGCGGAAACGGGGCACCTTGTCTTTGGTACAATTCACGCGTCGACGGCTCCGTCGACGATTGGGCGTATTCTCGACCTTTTCCCGGCGAATATGCACAAGGCGATTCGTAGCGCGATCGCAATGAATATGAAGGGAATCGTCGCGCAAAAGCTTCTGCCGTCGATTCTTCCGGGCGTGCAACGCGTGCCGACTTGCGAAATCATGATCGTAAACAACGTTATTCGTAAGCTGATTCTCGAAGGGGAAGACGAAAAGTTGGGCGACGCGATTCGTATTCAGGCGCAAGAAGGTATGCAGGACTTTACAATGTCGTTGAAATCGCTGGTTCAGATGAAGAAGATCGACCGCGCGACGGCGTTTGAAGTCGCGCCGAATATTGAGTCGTTGAAGATGGCTCTTAAAGGAATCGAAGTTAAAGAACCTGGTATCCTCTGATTTGCAGCGCCGCGCGAACGCAACTTTACGGCGTTGCGAAGGCGTTTGCGTCCGCGGGCTGAGGAATTATATAAAATGGAAATGCAAAAGATTAAAAAATATGCCGTCGTTGGAGCGTTGGCGCTGTTGGGCGTCGGCGTCGTGTTAACGTGCGTCGATCCGCTCTGGGCCGCGAGTACCCCCGCAGACGCCGCTCCGTCTCTTTCCGAGCCTTTTAAGGATTTCGCGAAGCAGGCGAACGAGCAAGGGTGGCGCGCCGGACGCGGCATGTCGATCTGTCCGATCAAACTCGCGCTCCTGATGATTATCTACCTCGCTTGGGTCGCCACGACGAGCTGGTGCAATAACGACGCCGAAGCTCTTGGCGATCCCGATCGCGGAAAGTGGAACGGCACGAATATCATCGCTTTTGCGGCGACGTTTTTGGTTGCGCTTTTCATTCCGATCTTCTGGGTCGGGTTTCCTCTGGTGATCGTCGCGTGGTTGGTTCCGCTATTCACCTATATCAAGGCGAGAAATAAGGATCTTCTTGAAGCCGATAAGGTCATGACTGCGGGACACCTCTCTTTCTGGTTCAGAACGAAAGTTCTCAAGCAGAAGGTGAAGCCCAAGAAGATGGCTTACGAAGGCGGTTCGATGATCCAACTCGAAGCCGTCGGCGCAGGCCTTGACGAAAAAACGCTCCTGGGACGCACCGTAAACTCCCGAAACTTCAATGGAAGCTTGGGATATAATTACTTCCGCGAACTTCTTTACCACGCGATTCACGCTCGCGCGACCGACGTTGTGATCGACTTTGGCGTCGAAGAAACGAAATTCCAATATCAAATCGACGGCGTCTATCATTATGTGACTGACGCGTTCAAGAAACCGTGGCTTCGCGAAGAGGCGGACGACGTCGCCGCGGCGGCAAAAATTCTCATTGGCGCTAATCCCCAGAATCGGTCCGCGCGTCAGCAGGGCGTTTTTAAAATGCTCTACGACAAGAACAAGAAGGGGAAGCCGCTGACTTGCGAAGCGAAACTTGAAACCGCAGGAACGAAAACCGGCGAGATCTTCAAAGTGACCTTCGTCTTCGCCGCGGCGTCCTTCAGCACCCTCGAACAGCTTGGCGTCTCGGAAGACCGCCAAGTGCAAATGAAGGGCTTGATCAACGCCGACAAGGGGTTGGTCGTCCTCGCGACCGCTCCGCATCACGGCCTCAAGACGTTGACGACCGTTATCTTTGGAACGGCCGACCGCTTTACGCGCGACTTCGCCGGCGTCGAAGACGCGCAGCATCCATACCAAGAAATCGAAAACATTTCGATCACGAAGTACGATTCCGCGAAGGGCGAAACTCCGATGACCGTCCTTCCCGACGTCTTCTTCCGCGAGCCAAAAGTTTTGTTGATTCGCGATATGGTCAATCTCGAAACCTGGAAGCTCTGCTGCGAAGAAGTGAACAACGATCGTCTCATTATTACGACGGTTCGCGGAAACGACGCCGTTTCCACTATCATCGCTCTTCTCCAGCAGGGCGTCGATCCTGAGCTCCTCGCTTCCACCCTCACCGCCGTTATCACGCAGCGTCTTGTCCGACGTCTGTGCAACGACTGTAAAGAAGAAGTCGAAGCTCCCCCTCAAGTCGTCAAGGCGTTGGGGCTCGATCCCGCCAAGCCCGTTTGGTTCCGTCAGCATACGCACGAGCCTGTTCCTGAGGGCGAACGCGATTACTACGTCCCTTGCGAATATTGCCGCGATATCGGTTACTATGGTCGAATCGCCGTTTTCGACGTCTTGGAGATCAACGACGAGATGCGTCAGATCATCGCGGCGGACGCGACCTTGGCGCAAAAAGACGCGGCTCTGCGCAAACAAGCGTTGGCTTCCGGTCAGGAAGGATATTGGGTCGATGGAAAACGTCTCATCAAGGAGGGCGTCACCTCTTACGACGAAATGCGACGATCGTTGGCTTTCACCGCGAAAAAAACGAACGGCGCGGCCAAGTGAATCTCCTCTTTCATGAAGTGTAAATCTATTTAGATAACGGATATAAACATGGTTGGTTTTTGGATTTTCATCGGACTTTTGGCCGTCGGTTCCCTCGCGTTCTGGCACAAAATGAAGATTTGGTCCCTTACCTTGATCGGATTCAATCTTCTCTTCGCGACCCTTTTGACGATTGGAACCTACGAAGTCGCCGCCACCGCGTTCGACAACGCCGCTCCGGTCATGAGCTATTATACCGATATGCTCTGCTTTATGGCGATCTTTATCGTTACGCATACGATCCTTATGGTTCTGACCTCGCGTTTTTCGAAGGTTGACGTCTATTTCGAACAGAAGACTGAAAATATCGGAAAATGGGCGATTTCGATCTGCGTCATCTTGGGGTTCAGCACCTCGGCGGGATACGTCATGTATCGCCTCATGCCCGATAAGCCCAATAATCAGAACACGCCCGTCGCGGCGATTGTTCTAGTCGATCTCCTCTCCAAAGGCTCCTTGAGCCCGATGATTGGTTCGGGGACGACCTTTGAGACGAAAAACTTCGTTCAGCGTCAGTACATCCGTAATTCCGGGGTGTACGTCGAAACGGTCGACAACGGCACGTGGAAGTTCCCCAACGAATCTTCTCCAAACGTTCAATGATCGTTTGAGACCGCAACGCGCAAGAGGATAAGAGCGACAATTAACATTTGAGGATCCCGCTCATGGCTAAGAAATCTCAACCTTTGGAACGAATTTCAGGTTCGCTTTTCGATTCTCTCGAAAAATCGGAGGCGATTTTCAACGAGGGGAATTACGCGCAAGAGACCGAGATAGAGAATAAGCGTCTTTCCGTGTGGGCGATCTTGTCCGCTGTATTTGGCGCGTTAGGTTTCTTCGCGCTCGTGAATCTGGGCTTCTTGGTCTTTGCTTTTTTCGGATTCTTAGCGTCGATTGTCGCTTTTATCGCGATCTCGCGCATGGGAGGCGAGTTGCAAGGAAAGAAGATCGCCGCGTTAGGCCTGACCCTTTCCCTTGCGGCGGCTATTTCCGGCCCTCTTCGATCTTACGTTTACCAACGCGCGTTTGACAAGCAGGCAGATCAATTCGTCAAGGCGTGGTTTGAGGCCGTGAAGAACGAAGATTGGGGCGTCGCTCATCAAATGGTTCAACCGTATTGGGGACGCGCTGTCTTTGCTACGCATCAGGATGAAATTCGTTATTGGCGCGGACTGATCAATAACGAAGAGGAAGTGCACAGCATGGCGCACTCCTATCTGTGCAATCCAACGATTCTCACGATCAAAGAGCTTGGCGATCGTATTAAGCCGAGCTACTACGCGACGACGGCGACAAATCTGACCGCGTCGAACGAATCAACGATTCGAATTTACGCCTTTACGATCGAGCCCGAGACTCCGAACGGTAAGAAGCAGACCTTTTTCTTGTCGTTTGTTGTGGAGCGCGTGATGAGAAAGACGCCTCAAGGCGAGACTCTCGTAGGATGGCAGATGAAGTCGAAAGATTTCATTCCGCTCAAGCTAGACGCGCAGGGAAGACCGATCGATCCCAATGCCTAACGCGCGCTTTTGATTGCATTAAAAAACGCTCCGCCTTTCGGAGCGTTTTTTAATGTTCGACGCCTGATTGGCTCAACGCCTTTGGTTTTTAGGAATAACAAACTCGATGTTTACGTACCGAGACGTTCTCGACTCCGACGGACTTATTGCCCGACGACGACCGGGATATGAGCGCCGCGCCGCGCAGTTGGCGATGGCCGCCGAGGTCGACGCGGCTATTCGTCATAAACAATGCCTCGCCGTTGAAGCGGGCACCGGCGTCGGTAAGAGTTTCGCATATCTTGTTCCCGCGATTCTCTATGCCGTCGGCGACAAAGCGCTCCAGCATCCAGTCGACGATTATTTTGTTTTGCCCGACGACGAAGAGACTATCTCGAGCGAACCCATTCCGGAGGAGACTGAAAATAAGGAAACCGAAGGGGAAGAGGAGGACGACGCTCTGCTGCGCGATTCCGAGGAACTAGGGGAAGAATCCCTAACCGGCGATACGCGCCGACGCGTCGTCATTTCTACGCACACGATTAGTTTGCAGGAACAACTCTTCAAAAAAGATATTCCTTTTTTGAATTCGCTTCTGCCGTTTGAGTTCACTTCGACCCTCGTGAAGGGACGTTCGAATTACCTTTGTCGTCGACGCTTTGAAAGCGCCGTGCGCGCCGCGTCGGGGAACACCCTCTTCGAGACGGATCAACAAGCGGAAATGCGTCGGTTAAGACGTTGGTTGGAAGAGACTTACGACGGATCGCGCTCCGAACTTGATCCACCCGTTCCCAATGACGTATGGAATGAGATTAACTGCGAGCGTGGGAACTGTACGGGGAAAAAATGTCCTTTTCGCGATTCTTGCTTCTTTGTTCGGGCGCGTAATCGCGTGAAGAGCGCGAATCTAATCATTGTAAATCACGCGCTCCTTTTTAGCGATCTTGCGCTTACGGAGGGAGCGATCCTCCCGAACTACGACGTGCTGATCTTCGACGAAGCGCATACGATGGAAGAGGTTGCCGCGGAGCATCTCGGCGTTGAAGTGACGGAATACGCCGTCGAGTATCTTCTTACGCGCCTTTATAACAGCCGCCTCAATAAAGGCCTCTTGGCGGAAGAGCTTTCCTCGACGCAATTTCTTGCCGAACACGACGCGTTTGTCGACGCGGCGGATCGCGTCGTCGATTGCGAGTTTCGAACGGAAGAGTTTTTCAACGAACTTCGCGCGTGGTTGGAGGCGCGTCCTAATTCCAACGGACGCGTTTTGGAGCCTAATATCGTGTCGAACGCGCTAGGAGAGGGACTTAGAGCGCTCAAACGCGTCTTGGGGTGCGCGGCGGATCTGATTGAAGAACCGGGACGTCGGCAAGAGTATATCGTGGCGACTCAGCGCGTGACCGATTTTATCGCCGCGCTTGACGACTGGTTGGAACAGCGCGCGGAAGGATATGCGTATTGGCTTGAAAGCATCCCGTCTCGCGGAAAAAATCGCATTGCGTTGAAAGCGGCGCCGATCGACGTCGCGCCGATTTTGAGAACGCGCCTTTTTAACGTTGTTCCGACCGTCGTGGCGACGAGCGCGACGCTCACGACGGGACGGAAATTCTTCCGCGGAGCCGCGCCGGAGTCCGCGACGATTGAGGAGAAGGCGTTGGCGGTCGACGGCGCCGAAGAGTCGGAAGAAACGCGGCGCGCGTTTGCTTTTTTTCGTCGCCGCGTCGGGATGACGGGAGCCGCCGCGCGTTCTTTGGGGAGCCCTTATAATTATCGGGAGCAGATGACGCTTGTCCTTGTGCGCGGGCTCGAACGTTCCGAACCGTTCTTGGATCCGGCGGTTCAGCTGGCGCGTAATGAGGAACGGTTGTGGCGCGCGACGCTCGATTATATCGACGAGACCGACGGCGGGGCGTTCGTACTCTTTACGAACGCGCAGCAAATGAGACGCGCGACAACCGCGCTTGCGTCCGCTTTTGCTGAGAGAAACTATCCCTTCTTTTCACAGGCGGAAGGGGGATCGCGACAGCTAATGGTCGAACGTTTTAAGGAGAGCTCTAGGAGCGTGCTCTTTGGCGTCGACAGCTTTTGGCAAGGCGTCGACGTTCCTGGCGCCGCGCTTCGAAACGTCGTGATTGTCAAATTTCCCTTCCTATCGCCGTCGCATCCTCTTGTCGAAGCTCGGATTAAGTCGATCGATGAAAACGGAGGTTCTTCGTTTCGCGATTATCTTCTTCCGACGGCCATTTTGAAGTTCAAGCAGGGCGTAGGAAGACTGATTCGCACGCGCGAGGACAAGGGAATCGTCGTTCTTTTGGACGAAAGAGCGCATACGAAGGGGTACGGACGCGATTTTCTCGCTTCTCTCCAAGATTGTAAAGTGCGACTCGATTCTTATCGGTGATTTGGGGGCGTTTTGTTTCCGCGTTTATCGAGTAGAATAATAGACCGAACGATTATCGTGCGCGAACGTGATTCCAAATGGCGGAAGGTAGTTAGGATGAAATTCTATATTGAAACAGTCGGTTGTCAGATGAACACGCTTGATTCGGAGCTTGCTGCGGCAGAGTTAATTACTGCCGGATGGGAGCGCCTTGAATCGCGTAAAGACGCGGATTTGGTGATTTTTAACACCTGTAGCGTTCGCGAACACGCGGAGGAAAAGATCTATAGCGCGTTGGGACGCCTCAAGCATTGGAAGACGCAGAAATCGGGCTCTCTGATCGCCGTTATGGGATGTATGGCGCAGAAAGACAAGGAGATCGTCTTTCAACGCGCGCCGTATGTCGACGTCGTGTTAGGCCCAGGTAAGATCGATCAACTCGTCGCGTTAGTTTCCGCAGCCGCCGCGACGGGGCTTCCGCAGATGGCCGTCGGTATCGACCGCTTTTCCGGAAAAACGGAGCGAAGAGAGGTGATGGATTCTTTCCGCCTCTACGATCCGAAGCGTCTTCCTCAGACGCGCCCCCACGTCTTCCAAGCGATGGTGCGCATTATGTTCGGGTGCGATAAGTTCTGCTCTTATTGCGTCGTGCCTAGCGTACGAGGGCCTGAGCAGTCTCGTTCTCCCAAGGAGATTTTGGACGAAGTGAAGGCGCTCGCCGCGCAAGGATGCGTCGAAGTCACTTTGATTGGACAAACCGTCAACAGCTATCGTTATACGGAAGGGGGAAAGACGACGCGCTTAGCCGATCTTTTGGAGATGGTCGACTCTGCGGAAGGAATCCGCCGCGTTCGTTTCGTCAGTTCTTATCCGACCGATATGACGGACGAACTGCTGCAAGCGGTTCGGGATCTCCCTTCCGCCATGCCGTATATTCACGTGCCCGCTCAGCATGGGGCGAACTCCATGTTGAAGAGAATGCGTCGTCGCTATACGGTCGAGGAATATCGCGATCTTGTCGACCGTATTTACGCAACGATCCCCGGCGCCGCGATTACCAGCGACTTCATCGTCGGTTTCTGCGGCGAAACGGAAGAAGAATTTCAACAGACCGTCGATCTCGTTCGCTACGCGCGCTTTAAAAATAGCTTTATATTTAAATATTCCGAACGTCCAGGCAACGAAGCCGCGAAAAAATGGGAAGACGACGTCCCCGAGGAAGTCAAAAAGAGACGCAACAACGAGTTGCTGGCCGTTCAGAATGAAATCAGCGCCGAGTGGAATCGCTCTTTTGTCGGCCAAGAAACGGAGATCCTTGTGGAAGGGCCCAGCAAGCGCGAATCGCGCGGAATCGCCCAGGAGGAGTCTCTCTACGCGGAATGTGAACAGTCGGATCCCGTCGCCGATTCCGGAGCTCCTATTTCCACGAGCGTCGAAGACCTAATTAACTCCGCGAAAAACTCGGGGCTCGTTCAAATGACCGGACGCACTCCGTGCGATCGAATCGTCGTTTTCAACGGAACGCGCGACCTTGCGGGGACGTTCCAGCGCGTTAAGATCGTGGAGGCCGCGCCCTTTACTCTCTTTGGAACTCTGGTCGAGCAATGAATTCGTCGATTGGGCTGAAAAATTATTGGGAAGAGCGCTCCGCCTCAAAACGATTCACGACGCCTCTTTGCGTCGAGACCCTGGAGCGGCACGTTGCGAAGGACGCGCTGATTCTCGACGACGGGTGCGGTTACGGACGCACTCTTGCGGAGTTGCGCGACGCCGGGTTTGAGCGTTTGACGGGCGTCGATTTATCGGCGCCTCTTGTGGAGAGAGCGCGTAGGGAAGTTCCGGAGGCGAAGCTTTATGTCGCCGACGCAACGTCGCTCCCCTTTGACGACGCGTCTTTCGACGCCGTTCTCCTCTTTGGCGTGTTGACGTGCGTTCCTTCCGACGAGAATCAGACGCGCGTGGCGGCTGAAGCGCGGCGCGTTTTGAAGCCGGGGGGCGTTCTGTACGTCAACGACTTCCTACTCAACGACGACGCCAGAAACAAAAAACGATACGCGCTCGCACCTCAGGGGTATCCTTACGGGGTCTTCTCTCTCCTCGAGGGGGCGATTTTGCGCCATCATCGCGAAGAGTACGTTCGAGAACTCTTTCGCGATTTTGAGACGCTCTTTTTTGAAAAGACGGTCTTTCCGACGATGAACGGTCATCAGTCCAACGCGTTTATTTACGTTGGACGCAAATGACGCGTTATTGAGGTATTGAGACGCGTTCTCCTTCGACTACGACGCGATTGCTCAGTAATTGGAGCGCGGCGTCGAGGCGTTCTCGCGCTCCCTGGCTCATTCGCGCCTCGCAAATGCGAAGGATCCCCTGGTAAAGAGATTCCTTGTCGAGGGAGACGTTCTCTTGAATAAGTTGCATCATTCCTGCGGCGATCTCTTGAGGGGCGATTTGTACGACGTCGCGTTTGAGATCTCCCGGAGCGCGTAGCGACAACGGCCCCGACGTTTCGAGGTAAAGGAAGCCGTTTTGTTTGTAAATATTAAGGCGTTGATGACCGGTCATCTGCGATTCATATTCTTGTAAAACGGCGCTTGTAACCTTTTCTCGACCGAAATAACCGACGATGCGTTTAATGAGAAGCTCCTCTGAAAGGGGCGCTTCCACCTCTAAAATTGCGTGAACTATTTTCTGAAGTTCGCCGGGAAAACGCGCGATAATTGCGTCGACGTCCGCCATACGGTAACGCGGAAAATGGTCGTCGACGCATTCGTCGGCCTTTTCTTCAAAAGAAAGGTTGGCGTTAGAGTTGTTGGAAGGAACGACGTTTGGCGCGGAGGAGAGGGGGGAGGACGGCGAGCTGGAGAGCGTCGACAACGCTTCTTTCAGCGCGCGCAGTAGGCGTTCGAGAGACCGCCCGCGATTCTTGAACCATTCGGTCGACCAGAGCCGATAATAGCGCCATCCCGTCCTTTCGAGAACTTCTTGACGAAGGCGATCGCGGTCTCGCGCGTTTTTCGAACGTCGGTACGCGTCGCCGTCGCATTCAACTGCAAAGAAGTAGTCGTCCTTATCGGGAATCTTGATCGCCAAATCGATTTTAAGACCCGACGCGCCTATGTGCTTGTCGACGCAGTAGCCTTCTTCAACAAGAGCGTCGTAAACTTCGTCGACGAAATCGTCCGTCGAGTCGAAGAATTCCGCCTGTTTCGTTTCGACGTTTAACGCCTCGATTCCTTTTTCGGCGTACTCTAGATATTCGCGAAGCAGTTTCGCGCCATCCGATTTAGCTTGGTCGAGATTAATATCCGAACTGCGGATTGACGCGACGACCTTGACGTTGAGCTTCGCGCGCGTTACGGCGACGTTGAGGCGGCGTTCTCCTTTTTGGCGATTTAACGGCCCGAATTTGTGAAGGAATTTCCCGTCGGTTCCCTTCGCGTACGCGACGCTAAAGATGATCGTAT
Source organism: Thermoguttaceae bacterium (assembly GCA_051885615.1). Classification (GTDB taxonomy): domain Bacteria; phylum Planctomycetota; class Planctomycetia; order Pirellulales; family Thermoguttaceae; genus RUG369. The sequence continues at coordinate 78,618 of JBJEXI010000045.1, read as the reverse complement.
CGCGTTCGTCCCCTTGCACCGTTTCGAGGTTTTTAACGAAAAAAGGCTCCGGAACGTCGGGACGGAAGAATTCCTCTTTGTCCTGTTCTTGAAGTCGCCTCTGTTTGAGAAGGCGTTCAATGAGTTTCTGCTGGGATTGGCTAAACGCTACTATACCAAGACTTCGTTCAGGGGTTTCCTTGAAATGCCGATAGATCAAATCGACGACGAGCGAGGCCTCCTTGTAGTTGTGGCGAAGTTTGCGGTCGAAGGTTCCGTTTTCGACGTAGTAGTAATCGACTCCGATCCCCTCACGCTGACGTAACGTCGAGGGGAAAGTAACAAGCTTGGATTCGTAAAAGTTCTTATTGGAGAAGGCGATGAGACTTTCATGGCGACTGCGATAGTGCCATGAGAGGCTTTGCACGGGCAAAGAGGTCGCGCACAAGTCGAGAACCGATTCATAGTTGCCCGAGTCGTCGTCTTCTTCCTCGTCGAGATCGGAGTCGTTGGAGGCGTTGAAGAAGTTGCTCGGGGGCATTTGTTTCGAGTCGCCTACGACGATGAGTTGGTCTGCGCGGTAAATGGCGCCGAGCGCGTCTTGCGGAAAAATCTGCGACGCTTCGTCGAAAACGACCGCGTCAAAATGAAGGGAATCCCCCGCAAGGAACGTGCTCACACTTAGCGGCGACATGAGAAAACACGGTTTGAGGAGAAGCGCGAGATCGCTAATTTCGGAGAGAAGGACGCGGATACTCTTTTGTTTCCGCTTCTTTTCTCCTTCGCGAAGGAGAGTGTGCACTTCGCTTCCGGGAACGACGTATTCCGACGAGGGGCGCTGGGAGGAGAGGAACGCGCGAAGACGCGCTTTATTCACCAAGAACTGAGACGCGTCCTTTTCGCTAAAGATTTGAACCGTTTGATCTTGAGATATCTGGCTAAAGCGCGACAACTCGGGCGTCGACGCTATAACCGACTCTATCTGTTCCTCGCGGCAGAGGCGTTGAAACGCGTCAGCAACTGCTTGACAAGGGATCTTGGCGGAAATAACGGCGTCGAGGAATGGAAGAAGATTTTGAGCGGCAAGTCGCGGCAGAATATTCGTATCGAAATGCATCCACTCGTCGATCGCGTTGACGTCGGCGCTGAGACTTTCTCGACATGCGGCGACGCGACGTTCGACTTTTTCACGCGGATCGCGCTGAACGTCGAGCTTCGCGTGGTCGAAATAGTCTTCCGCTTGGAATATGACGGAATCTGACGCCTGGAACGCCTTGCCTAACGCGTCGGCGAGTTGCGCGAATTTGCCGCGTTCTTCTTCGAATTCGGAGAGATTCATCTTAGACAAGCGCCCCAGTGGAACATTTTGGCCGCAGAGGAGGGAAAGCTTTTCGAGGGACGTCTTGAGGGCGTTTCGCGCGTCGTCGTTTTTCAAAAGGGAAGGGGAGACAAAAGCGTCCAACGAGTCCGCATGGTCGTTAAACTGTTCGACGTTTTTCTGGTATGCTTCCAACTTCTCCATCGCGTCGATTTGTTCCAAATAGGAGAGCTTTTGCCCGTCGCGTTGATAGAGGTCGAGCGTGTTGGCGAATTCTCTATACCATGGGGAGGCGTTCTGTATTTTGAAAGAGCTGAGTTTGAAGCTCTTGTTCGCGTAGGTAATCTGCGCCGCGTATTTTTTGAATGAGGCCCCGAGGGAAGTCGCGATTCGCGCCAACGTCTCGCGTTCCTCTTCGAATTCTTGATCGCTCATGCGAAGCAGACGACCCAAAGGCGTTTGAGGCCCGTTGAATTTGACGAGTTGATTTAACGCTTCTTTGAGTTCCTTTCTGGCGTCGTCGTTTTCCAGTACTGAGGGCGCGACGAATTCTCCCAGCGTTCCGACGCGGGAGTCGAAGGCCACGACGTTTTCCTGGAAGCGTTCTAGTTTCTCCATCGCGTCGATCTCGTCTTGATAGGAGAGTTTTTGACCGTCGCGTTTATAGAGCCTTAGATTCTTTGAAAGGCTTTTGTATTCGGCGTTGAAGAGGCGCGTAAAGACACCCGAATAGAGCCTGACAAGACGCAGGCGGCAGTCTTTACCGTCGAGCTCGTAGATTTCTTTGTCGAAGAGAGCGTCGATCGTCTTCTGACTTTCCTGAATCTTGGCTTTTTGGTCGTCCATTTCAGTGAGTTCGCGGGCAACGCGTTCAAGAGTCGACGCGTTGAGGAACTTGGGCCCGAGCGCCTTCGTTTTCGAAAGGATCGGGAAAAGATGGTAGATGTTGTAGACGTCGATAAGAGTGGCGCAGCGAATATCGTAAAGGCGCGCGATTTCGTTAAGAGGCTCTTGAATTTCGTCGACGAGGCGCAGGAGAGCGTCGACGGCGTCGCGCAACTCTTTGGAACTTTGAGAAGAAGCTCCCGAGCCCAAGAGACGATAGAAGAAACCGTCGTAGAGACGAACGAGACGATCTCGATTCTCCTTGCCGTTGAGCGAGAAGACGCGCTCGTCAAAGAGAGCGTCCAAGGGCGCTTGGCTCGTTTTGACGTTCGAGCTTAGCGCGTCTAACGCGCGAATGGAGCGCGCGACGAGATTTCGTTTGGACGCGTCGAGAAGGGGAACGTTTATTTCGCGCGGTTTGGACAGGAGTTCAAAAAGGAGCGCGGCGTTATAGGCGTCCAAAAGATTGACGGCGTCGATTCCATAGAGACGCGACGCTTCTTCCAACGGATTTTTGAGCTCTGTAACGAGTTGGAAAAGCGCGTCGATTGCGTTTTGAAGTTCTCTCTTATTTTGTAAGGAGGAGTCGCTTTTCTTCAGGCCGTTCCACGGATTCGATTTATAGTCCTCGCCGACAAATGGAACGTACGCGGCATATTCTTTAAGAAGTAGAAGAACGTCCTGAAGCGTTCCTTCGTCGAACGACTGGAGATTGGGGATCGGCCAATTGACGATCGGCGCGCGTCTCAGCGCCGAGTAGTCTTTGTAGAGTTCGTACAAACTTTTCTCGACGATAGGGCGCGACTTGTGCAGTTCGTCGACGTATGCGTCGAGTTGACGCATCGTGGACTCCTTTAGACGTATTTCTTGATCCGCTCTCGAAGAAACCCCATTTTTAGGCGTTCTCAGCGTCTTGCATAATTCGGAGACGACTTCTTTTTTATTCGCCTTATGACTATGGAGTTCAAGGCAGAATTCGCCCAGACCCGCTTTACAAAGCTTGTCGTACACGACGTTAAGAGCCGCTTGCTTTTCGGAAACGAAGAGAACCTTCTTTCCGAGTCCCAGAAGTTCGGCGACGATGTTCGTAATCGTTTGACTTTTCCCCGTGCCGGGAGGCCCTTGAAGGACGAAACTAATCCCCGCGCGCGCCTTTTCTATCGCTTCAAGCTGACTGGAATCGGCGTCGACGACGTTTTGCAATTCGATCAACGGATTGTCTAGACGTTTGACAGACTGATCCGTCGTCCCCGGTTCTTTGGCAAGGAGCCGCCGAACGTTCTCGTGCGCGAGAATCGTGTCCGCGTTATCCGTGAGATCGCGGTACATATTGATCTTTTGAAAAGAGAAGAGTCCGATTTTACAGTCTAGAGAGACGCATTGCTTGTATTTGTCGTTTTCGACGAGATCTTGAACCTTTTTAACGTATTCGCGAAAGGGTTCGTCGTTATATTCGGGCAAGACGATTCCCAATTCGGATTCCATTTTAAAGGCGAACGTGGGGTTGAGGAAGAGATCGTCCCCGGTGAAATGAACGAAATATCTGCCCTGAGTCGGGTTCCATTCGATATTGATTGGCGCGAGGAGGAGGGGCGCTTTGTTTGGCGGGGTCTTCGTTTCTTTCGGATCGAATTCTCCCCATAGAATGAATCCGAAGACCATATAGGCGACGTGAAGACCCGTTTCCTCAAAGAAAAAACGCGCTTTTTTTTCGAGATTTTCGATGGCGTCCATCGGATTTCCGTCGTTGTAGACGAGGAGTTTTTTGCGCGTGGCGAGGATGTGGCGTTCGAGGTATTTATTTTTTTTCTGTTGGGGCGTTCGTTTCTCGAGGTCGAGAAGAGAGGACTGAGAGGTTGATTGGGACTCCTTTGGGTAGTCGAGCTCAGGATCGTAAACAGGGATCGTATAATCGGCGTCCGCCTTGCTGAAGAGCGCGTCGATATTGGGAAGTAGAACTTCCACCGTCGATTTAGGGTGGTCTTTAAAATTGACGAGGTTATTCCTTTTTCCCGTGTCGAGGAGCAATCGCGTCCAATTCTTGAGTTTAGAGCTGTCCATAGGAGTCGCCTTAAATAGCGTTATGGGTCGTGAAAGGCACGCGTCGACGAACGAACGCGAGGGAAGATTTGAACAATGAGCGCGGGGAATTCGCGTTTTGTCGCCGCCGTCGGAGGCGAGGATAGGAAAAGGAAACGCCGACTCGAGACCGACGTTTCCTTAGTTATGAGATAGAAAAGGTCGTAAACGACCTGACCTCAAAGTTGTTTAACGCGCAAAGGGGATAAGACTCAGCGCCAAGCTTCGAGGTAACGAGCGAGTTTGTGCATATCGCTACCGACCTTGATCGGACGAGGATAGGCGCGAAGCTTGCTCATGTTGATGAGTTCTTCGAATTTCGGGAAGCTCAGACCCATCGGATCGGAACCGCTGTTGACTGAGATCATGACGCCGTTGAGGTTCTGTTCGCAGAGAGCGCGATAGCAACCGACGCCGATTTGGCTACCGACGCAAACGTCGTACGCCGTGGGTTGATTGCAGCGGACTTCATAACCGAACTGGAGGCCGTTGAACTTCTTGGACTTGCCGGTGCGGCGCTTGTATTCTTCCGCCATGAGACGACCGAGGCGAGAGGAGTACTTGAGCTGAGAAACCGGGAAGTGACCGAAGGTGTCGGGCTTGAGGGAGAGATATTCGTCGTGAGAGACGCATTTCTCGATTTCGGCGAGGGGGAGGAATTCGGCGACGCCTTCGGAGATGACGGCGACGAAACCCTTCTGACCTTCCTTTTCGCGAGCGATGCAGACGTCGACTAGGTGATTGACGACGTGCGACATATCGACGATCGTACGCATGACGGGCTTGCCGTCGGCGTCGAGAACTTCTTTGCCCGTTTCGGGATCGATGGTGACTTCGGTGGTCTTCCAGGATTCGTCAATATCTTCGAGACCGACGACGGCGGAGGCTTCGCCCGCGACGGCGGCGCCGTAAGCGAGCCACGCGGCGGCGCGACCCATGAGCTGGCAAACAAAGCCCGCGCCTGCGGCTTCGCTGTCGGCGAGAAGGTTGCGCAATTCCTTGGCAAGCATTTCGACGGCGCTGAAGTAACCGAAGGTGAAGGGGATGCCTTCATAGTCGTTGTCGATCGTTTTGGGAAGATGGACGACCTTGATGCGCTTGGCGTCGGCGGGCTTGCGATCCATATAGAGCTTGAATTTAGCCGCGGTGGTCAAGGTGTCGTCGCCGCCGATTGAGACGAGCGCGTCGACTCCGAGGGAGCAAAGCGCCTTATAGACGGTTTCCATCGGAGCGGTCTTTTCGGGATTGTCAAGATCTTCGGGCGTCTTGAGCGCTTTTCCGGGGTTAGCGCGCGCAGTGCCGATGCAGATCCCTTGCTTCGTGCGCAAGCCGTCGCGAACGCACTTGTCGAGACGAACGTAGGCCTCGCCTTCCTTAAGAACGTCGCCGTCGTTGTATTCGACGAGGTGGGTGTAACCGTTGAGCATGCCGTAAACTTCGACGCCGGCGCGAGCAAAGCAAAGGGCCGCGCCGCCGATGACGGCGTTAGCGGCGGGAGCGGGGCCGCCGGAGAAGAGAATAGCAACTTTTTTGACGTCCGTGTTCGGTCGCTGAGGACTGGTTAACGACGACATATGCAACCTTTCTGTGTCTAACAATAATATATAGGGTTACGCGCGCGATTGCCTCGACTAACGAGCTCGCGACGCAGTTATACTCTGCAATTATTTTATAACGCGCGTTATTTTTTTCAATCGGCCAGAAAGGTGCAAAAGGGAGCGCCCTGCAATATTGGGCTTCTTCCTTGCGTAAGGCGAGAAATTTGATAAAATGGCTAAAATAGAATAAAGGCGATGACGGAATGCAATTTTGTTCAAATTTGTTGGAACAACGCCGCAAAAAGGAACGTCGAAAAGTTGGAAAAATACCCCTTAATGGGGATATGTTCCAACTTATGAAATTCTTACGCAGCCGAGAGATTTTTGTCCTCTTTTGTATTTTAAATAAAAGGATGAACTTCCATATTTATAAAAATTGACATATCCTTTTAAACTAACAGGTAGAATGGTTCCACGTTCTTTTTTTTAGTTTTTTTTATGGCTTTTTTATAGGCGTTGCGTTACACTTAGGAAAAATGCGTTTCAATAGGCTAAGACCGTATTCAGAGCTTTTTGCTCTTTAAAACGGTCGAGCGTTCGCGTTCGAAACAGCTGCAGTAATATCGGCAAAAATCGGCGTGAGAGAATCGTTTTTTCGACAAAAACAAGAAAAGCGCCTGCGTAAAGCGAAAACGATCCGTTTTGCGCGGCGTCGCGCTTTTTCGTTTTGGCAATTTAAGACATGAACAGACGTCACGTCAACACATCCGTCAGAGAGTGAAAAGGCGCGCGTGAGCGTCGGCTAGGCGACGCGTTCTTGTCGAGGGAGTTGGATCCGCCCTCAAGACGAGTTCGCGTTCGACTCATTTATTACGTTAAGGAATGAATACTATGTCGCAAACTGGTAAGAGATTTCTGTCCGATCTTCTGAATCGCGTTTTGAACACGACTTCTGAGTCGAAGAAAAACGGACGCGCCCTATCCGCTCGACGTCTCGGGATGGAACCTCTCGAAGAACGTCAGCTCCTCTCCGCCGACCCGACTTTGTTGCGCGCTTTTAGCGACGATACGGCGTCTGTCGCTAACGTCGCCGCCCCCGTGAGCGTCTCCGTCGATTCCATCAACCTTTCTAACGCGACTCTTGCTTCCGACGGTACGCATGTCGTTAGCAGCGATATCGCCGCCACGAACTCTGGTAGCTTCCGTCACTACAACCAAGGCTGGGCGGCTACTCTCGCCGATCTCTTGGCCTACACTGGATGGAGCGATAACGCCGAGGTCGTCGATCCCGATTCTACCGATTCTCTGGAACAGCAGACCTTCGATTATATCGCGAACTCTTTCTCCAACGCTTCTACCTCGATTCTTTACGCTTACGCGTGGTTCATGGGGGGCGCCGACGAATACATCTATCAAGATCAGACCGCTTACGCGCAGATTCTCCCCAATAGCGAGAACGGCGGATTGTATCCTTCGACGTCCGGCGAGTGGCAGGCGTATTCTAGCTATATGAAGGAAATCCTCGCGGCCGATATCCCTTCTCCTCTCTACGGCGTTTCGACCGAATATCTTGACAATAACTATGGCGTCGCCGTCACGGTTCACTACCGTTCGAATCTCACCGGCGAAGACGTCGATTTTGCGCTTTCTCCGAAGCAGTCGACGTTGACTTTCTGGGGATACGACTACGATTCGACGTACAACCCTGAGGATCCTGAGTACTATACCGCCGTCTATATGTCGAATCCCGAGACGGGTAAAGTCGAGCGCATGCCGATCTCGTGGAATAGCTTGACGGAAACGTATGATTTCGTTACCTATGATCAGACGACCGGTCAGACTCCTTACATCTACTCCTTCACTGTTTTGCAGCGCATGCCCGGTTACGGCGTTCTCCAAGAAGACGCTTACGAACCGAATAACGGCGTCCTCGATTTCGAAGCCGGTTCTCCCTCTGATTTGGGGCAGGTTGACGTAATTAAGCCGGGCGCGACTACCGGATCGACGACGAACGGCAACGTGATCGTCCTCGATGACCTCACCCTCTATGCCGAAGGAAACGACACTCAGAAGGCCGACCCCGTCGATTTCTACAAATTTGAACTCACTCGAACGGCGTCGAACTCCGATACAATCATCGTCGAATGGGCCGACGGCGTTCGTTATCAGAATTTGAAGGCGACCCTCTATTCGTGCTCCGGAAACGAAGCGTACGTCCTCGATCCTACGCTTTACGGTCACGTCGCGGGTTATTATGACGCGGTTTCGACCGATTATCTCGAATACGTCGTCGGGGAAGACGGAAAAACGTACACGAAGACGATCCATCGCCTCGCGCTTCCTCTCTCCGGTTTGACTTCCGGCGAATATTTCTTGAAAGTCGAATTTGCCGACGGCGTCGTCAACGGCGTCAACGTCAACTACAAAGTCACCGTCAACGCCGGTTTCGACGACGTCTACGAATCGAACAACTCCTTCGACGCCGTCAACGAACTTCCCGTCTCGACGACTCAGAATCCGACTGCAAATCTCGGCGTTCTTTACGGTACGACCGAGCTCTCCGATCTTGTCTTGCGTCAATACAGCAACGTGGTCGATGAAACTGACTGGTATCGCTTTGAAATGACCGAAATCGGTTCCGCTTCGAATTTCATCAACCTGTACTACAATTCGACCGCTTCGAACGTCAACGACGCCGACCTTGACCTATATCTCTACAAGTATGACCCGACCTCGTCGCGCGGTTACACCCTTGTGGCGAAAAGCTACGTGGAAATGACGAATAAGGAGTCGATTAGCCTTGAAGGCGTCGACCCGGGCGTCTATTACATTAAGGTCGTCGGCAACTACTCTGCTGGTAACGTCGAGTATAAGCTTGAAATCAATCCCGGCGTGAGCGACGTTCCCGATCTTCGTCCGGAAGTTCTCCCCGGAACGAACTGGGAGGCTCCTCTTGTCGTTTCCGGCGATAAGTACGTCCCCAACGGCTCCGAGGTCTATGAGAACGATCAGGTCGTCGGCGTCGATTCCCCGATCTATCTCAATTACTCCTTTACCGTCAACGGCGCGTCGAAAGAGATGGGCGCCGACAAGACCGCCACATACGAAGGCGTGCGTCTGGCGATGTATATCAACGGCAAGCTTGTCGATTCCAACGATATTTCTTTGCTGCTCGATATGAATACGACGATGAGCTCCACCCTGAAGGATAAGCTCTACAGTCTCTTCTGCTCCGACGCCGGTCTCGATATGCTCGCTGGCGAATCGATCACGATCCGCAATCTCGATCTGGGACGCATGATCGACGATGGTTCTTTTGCGAACAAGTACTTCGATTCGTACTCTTCCGCCACCAACTCGATTGTTATCGCGATTAATCCCGACAATTACATCCTCGCCGAGGATTTCGGCAAGGTCGTCGACAATCGCGAAACGAAAGAGATGACCTTGACTTACAAGGACGGCTCTTTCTACAACGGCGCGACCGTCGTCGCTATCTCCAAGGGCGAGACGATTGAACTTTACCGCAACAATCGTTACCTTGCCGACGTCGTGTACGGAGTCGATAACTTCGCGTTCAAAGACGGCGATATCGCTCTTGTTTCCGTCGTCAGCCATCAATATGAAGTGAATATCGACGGCGCTTATACTGTCCGAGACGGCGTTGCGGGCGTTCTTGAATATACCGTCGACAACAACTTCTCCTCGATGTTCTTCACGGTGAACGATCTGAGCGAAGACGCTTTTGCTCCGAATGGAAGTCTCGCCGACGTTCTTGGTAACGATAATCCTGAAGACACGAATCCTGATCTCGGTTACGCCAACATCGATAATCTGACCGCCTACGAAACCGAAAGCGGCGAAATTCGTTATCAGCGCGTTATCGACAACCTCGTGATCACGGGCGAAACGAATGAGAACGGGGCTTATATCTCCGACTGGTTCCGCTTCAACCTCAAGCAGAGCGATACAGACGCGGTTCCGAACTACAAAGACGCGTTCGTCCAGATCGATATGTCGGATTCCCTCGAAGGCCTCGACGTCAAAGGCAACTTGGGCGACCTTGATCTCTACCTCTATCGCGCCGTCTTGACCGACGACACGCTTACCTTCGAGGAAGCGTACGAGCAGGGCGCCTACACTCTCGAATTGGTTCAGAGTAGCAAGGGAGTCGGCCTCCAGGAACGCATTTCCTTCTCGAACCTCGATATCACCGACGGAAATTACTTTATTTGCGTCTCCGGATTCAACGGCTCGGCGAACCGTTACTCCTTGACTCTCGGCGGCTTCACGAAGTCCGGCGACGTCCTTCCGACCGATCCGAACGAATACTTCACCGAAGATTCCGTCACGGTCTTGAACTCCGTCGCGACCCTCAATTGGCGCGTCCCCGTCGACGACTACGTCTCGCGCGTTAAGATCGAATACCGCGCCGTAGGAACCTCCGAATGGGTTGAAGCGGGCTCTTTCAAGCCTTCCGTTACTTCCTGCAAGATCGCGGGCCTTTCTTCCGACACGGAATATGAATTCCGTATGACGGTCACCAACTTCTTCGTGGAAGACGATCCTTTCACCGCGACCGTTACGAAGAAGACCGACGCGTTCGTCAATGAAACGGTCTATCGCGCCGTCATCGTCGGCGTCGCCGACTATCCCGGCGCTGCGGCGGACTTGGTCGCGCCCGTCAACGACGCGAAGGCGTTCCGCGACGCGCTTCTCCAAGATCCTCAGTGGGCGGAAAGCAACATCACGATGCTCGTCAACGCCGACGCGACGCGCGACGCCGTCCTCGAAGCGCTCGCGCAGGTCGCTGAAGACTCCGACGACAACGACGTTTTCGTCTTCTACTTCGCCGGTTCCGGTTCCTCCGCCGTCATCGGTAGCCAGGAAGTCGGATACCTCAAGACGTGCGGCTCCGTCCGTAACGAATTCATCTCGAGCGCCGATCTTCTCAAGGCCGTCGAAAAGATCGCCGCTGGATCGAAGCAGTTTGTCTTGGACGCGGGTCAAATCTCCGCCGACGCCGAGAATACCGGTATCAATTACGCGCCTTTCATCGAATCCCTCACGACTTCGAAGGTCAACGGCGGTTCAGAACGCGTCGCGCAGACGACCGTACTTACTTCCGGCGACGACGCGAATCTGATTTCTCCGTCCGGTTTAGGAAACCGTAGCGTCTTTAACCGCGCGCTCGTCGACGCGATGGAGAAATATCTCCAGCCTGTGACCGCCGAAGACGTCGAACTCGCCGAAGAAGAAGCAAAGAACGCGAAACCTGGCGTCGTCGTCGAGATTCCTGAAATCTCCGACGGACGCGTCTCCTTCGAAGAACTCTTCGCCGCTATCAAGGCGGACGAAAGCGTCCAGCTCTACTCTGTCGGCGCGTCCCTCGCGAGCAACTCCGAGGCTGAGACCGTCCTCATGAGCGGTCTGTGGAACGAAGCGGATTCCTTCAACGAAACATGGCTTGAAAACGGCGCGATCGTCGTGACCACGACCGTCGACTGCGTCGACGCTCACGACGGCAAGATCTCCTTGCGCGAAGCCGCTGCGCTCCTGGGCGTTCAGCTGGAAAATACGGTTTCCGTCGAAGATAACGCGACCTTCACGCTCAGCGCCGGGTCCGTCGTGACGATTGGAACGAGCGTTGGTTACGTTACTGAAGACGTCGAGCTTGTTTATGCCAACGGCGCTTTCCGCACCTCTGAAGCTTGCCAGCTCCAGACCGAAACGACTCTCCTTGATTTCTCTCGCGCGGGCCAAAGCGTTACCTGGACTGCCGAAGACTGGGAAGACGGCAAGGTTGCCCTCGTCGATAGCAAAGAATTGGCGGTCAATGATCTGGAATTTAAGCTCGTCGGGGCCGTGACGGTCGACGGCGAAACCTCGGTCGTCGAGCTCAACGACGGCGACGTCCTCTCCACCGCCGCCGCTGAAGGCGAAGGACGCGAAGTCACCGTCAAGAAAGTTGGACAAGAATACCGTCTCTTTGTCGGCGAAGTTCCTTATACCCGTTTGACCGGTCTCTACCTCAACGGCGAACCGATCGCGATCTCTAAGGTTGTCGAACTTGCGCAGACCGAAACGATCAATAAGGTAATCTTTGACGAGTCTCTCGAAGGTCAGACTCTCGAACTGAACGCGACTGCCGGCCCGATCGTCTTTGCGAACGGCGGCGCCGTCGTTGGTTCCGGTATGGCTAATCCGATCTCTCTCAGCGGTTCCGACGTACGCTCCTTGATTCGCGTGACCGGCTCTAATACGACGACGATCGTCGGTCTCAAGCTCACGAACGCGGGCGACGCCGCGATCGTTGTCGACGAAGGCGCTTCTCTCGAATTGGCGAACTGCCTCGTCGCCGACTCCAACGTCCAAGACGAGTCTATCATTGAAAACAACGGTTCTCTCCTCCTTGTCAACGACACGATCGTCAACAACACGACGACCGGATCTCTTATCGACGGCAAGGGCGATACGACCTTGAAGAATACGATCGTCGCGCTCAACGACGCCGATCTCTCGAACTTGACCTATGACGCGACGAACGTCGTCGGCGTTGCTGATCCTGGTTTTGTCGACGCTGAAAACGGCGATTATCGCTTGACTAAGACGTCCGATGCCCTCGATATCGGTCAGAACTCCGCCGTGAAACTAAGCGGCGGCGTCGTGATCGCCTACGACCTTGCCGGCGAAGAACGTATCGGTTTGGCTGGTACCGTCGACGCGGGCGCCTATGAATATACCGTCGCGCTGGAAGATCGCGAAACCCCGTCGACCGTCGTGACGACTTTGGACGATATTGTCGACGCGACCGACGGCGAAATCTCCTTGCGCGAAGCGATCGCTTACGCGGGAACTACCTACAACGTTGACACGCAGTTGAAGGAAGGGGACGTCGTCTTTGACGAAGACGGAGTTAAGTATGTCGTCACCAATGGCAAATTGATCTCCTTCGACGGCGTTTCGGCGATTCAGCAGGGACAATATTACGAGACCCCCGGCGTTTTCATGACCGACGCGAAGGGAAATTCCATCCAGCTCGAAGAAGGGGACGTTGTGACCCTGACGAACGGCGCTAAGGCGACCGTTGTCGGCACGAAGTTGCTCCTCGCTTCCGGTATCCCGGTCGAGATGGGCTCGACGATCGTTCTCGAGACCGGAGAGGAAGGAACTCTCTCGCAAGGCGCGACGACGACCTTCATGATGGGACAGCAGATTTCCGTCAAACTCACCGCCGCGGCCATTAGTTCCACGACTCCCGTCGCGACATTCGACGAAGGAACTTACGTCCTCACTTACGACGGCAAGAACGCCTTCACCGCGACCCTCAACGTCACGACGACCGACGAAAGCAACCAAACGACCACGTCGACTTTCGACGCGACCTTCATGCTCGTCGACGGCACGACCTTTAACTTTGTCGAAGCCGACGGCAGCTTGGGTGAAGAAGGCTCTATCGTCACGACCCGCTCCGTTGAAATCGAAAACGGCAAATACACCTTGGCTCAGGATATCACCGAGACGGTTGGAAAGGAAACGGTCGTTCTCTATGCGACCGGAGCGGTTCTGACCTTGACCGACGGCGTCTTCACCGACGTCGACGGCGTGGAAGTTAAAGTTCCTGTCAACACCAAGATGGTCTCTCCCGCGGGCGCGAACATCACCTATCAGCGTTCCACCTTCTCCCAGGCTCAGCTTGAAGAAGGCGCGAAGCTCGCCGACGAAAACGGCGTCGTACGTTCCTTTAAGTCCGGCTTGACCGTGACGGAAGAAGTGACTCTCGGAACGTCGATCACCTTCGCGAAGGGCCTGGAGTCGGGCACGATTGTCCTCGAAAAGGGCGCCCTCTCCATCGAACGCGCAATCACCCTTGACGCGACCCTTAACGCCGGCTTGACGATCGACGCGAACGGCGAAAGTCGCGTCTTCACCGTCGACGCGTATCGCGAGACGAATCCGACCGCGTTTGTGAATATTAGCGGCGTCACGCTCCTCAACGGAGCCGCCGACGAAGGCGGCGCGATCTACGTCGCCGAAAACACCAATCTGCGCTTGAAGGACTTCACGATCCAGAACGCTCAGTCGACTGGCGACGGCGGCGCGATCTACAACCTCGGACGCGTCGAGTTGGAATCGACGACGAAAGTCTCGACGATCGAAGGCGTGAGCGGCGACTGCGGCGGCGCGATCTACAACGAAGGAACGCTCACTGTTACCGGCGTCGCGATCGACGGCGTCGAGTCGCAGTATGGCGCGGTCTACAACGCGGGTTCCGCGACCCTTGCCGGTTCGACGATCCAGAACGCGAACGCCGATCGCGGCGGCGCGGTTTACAACGTCGGAACCCTGACGATCTCGAAGTCGTCCGAAATTTCGAACAATACGGCGACCACTGGCGCGGGCCTCTACAACGAAGGCGTCGCCAACGTTGTGAATTCGACGTTCCTCGGCAACGAAGCGACTCAAAGCGGCGGCGCTGTCTACAATGCCGGAACGCTCACGATCACGAACGCGAAGTTGCAGTCGAATGTCGCGAATATCGGCGGCGCGGCGATCTACACCACTGGAAATCTCCTTGTTAATCGCGCGCTCATTGCGGCTAACGTCTCTTACAACTCCTCGGCGATTCAGTCAAAGGGCGCCACCTCCGTCGTCAGCTCCTTGATCCTGGCGAACGGCGACGAATCCTCTAAGTCGGGAACTTACGCAGTCCTTGTTTCGGACGGTACGACGGAACTCGTCGGCAATACGATCGTCGGCAACTACCAGGGCGGCGTCTCGTCTCTCGGCGGCGTCGTCAAGGTTTACAACTCGATCGTCGGCGACAACGGCGGTTACGGCCTTAACTTGAAGGGCGCTTCCTACGACGTTCAGTACAGCATGGTCGATCGCTCTCTCCAGACGATTGCGGCGACGAATCTCCATTACGCTCCGAATTTCAACGACTTCGACAAGAGCGCCGATTGGACTCAGTGGAACCTGCGTCTCTCCGGAAGTTCCATCGCTGTCAACGGCGGCGCGGTCGAATACAACTACTATACCAGTTTCACCGGCAAGAAGACGGCGATTACCGTCGATTACGCGGGCAACTCTCGCTTGACGGATTCCGGCGTCGACGTCGGCGCGTACTCCGCGAATCTGGCGATGGAAGACTTCTCGACCGTCGTTACGACCCTCGACGATATCGTCGACCCGACCGACGGCCTTGTCTCCCTTCGCGAAGCGATTCGTTACGCCTCCTACGGCAAGACGGTTGAAGAACGCACGGTCACCTTCTCGAACGACCTCTTCGCGCTCTCCGATTCCGCCGTCTTCACTCTTGACGCCGACCTGCAAACGATCGTCGTCGACAGCGCCGTAACGATCACCTCCGCATACACGAACGACCTTGGTCAGACGCAGTATCGCGATATTACGATTGACGGCTCCGCCTCCAACGCTCCGCTCTTTATCTTCACGAACGGCGCGGACGTCGAAATGTACGGCCTCACCTTCGCGAACGCGCACTCGAGCGCTTCGAACGTCAACGGCGGCGCGATCCTCGTGCGCGGCGGCACGGTCTCCATCGTCGACTCCGTCATTAAGGACAACGTTGCCGAACGCAACGGCGGCGCGATCTATCAAGAAGGCGGCGTCCTCTACATCATCGACTCTTTGATCACGGGCAACAGCGCGGGAACCAAGAAGGGTTACGGCGGCGCGATGTGCATGGTCGGCGGTCAGACCTATATCTACAACACGACGATTACCGCGAATACGGCGGCTGTCTACGGCGGCGTCTTCGCGATCGACGGTCTCGTCGTCATGGCGAACTCGATCGTCGCCAAGAACGGCGGCGCTCAGAACGTCGACGTTTACGCCACCAACTTCGAAGCGACCGCCAACCTCATCGGCTCGATGGATCCGTGGTCTTCTCGCAACGGCGTCAACGGCAACGTCGTCGGCGTCGCGTCCAATCCTGTCGATCCGCTCTTCACGAACTTCGAAGCGGGGGACTACACCCTCAGCTCGGCGTCTCTTGCGATTAACAGCGGCGTCAATCAGTATGCGTACGGTCCTGACGGCGTCCGGCTCAAGTACGACTTGAACGCCAACGAGCGTATCGTCGGTTCCGTCGTTGATATGGGCGCTTTCGAATCCCAGTATCGCGACGTGCCTTCGACCGTCGTGACGACCCTCGCCGATACGATCGACCAAGCCGACGGCTTCATTTCCTTGCGCGAAGCGTTGATTATTGCCGAACAGTTCGGCACGCCTATCACATTCGATTTGGGCGAAGATTTCGTCGGCTCCGCCGAGATCCAGCTTAACTCCCTCCTTGGCGCGATTGACGTCCACTCCAATATCGTGATCGACGCGTCCGGCGTTCCCGGCGGTTTGACCCTCGTCGGCTCCGACGATCGTCTCTTCAACGTTGCGAGCGGCAAGCTCAAGCTCGTCAACGTCTCGTTGACCGGCGGTTCCGCGACGCGCGGCGGCGCGATCTACCAGTCTGGCGGTCAGATCGAACTCATTAACGTCGTCATCTACGACAACGAAGCGGAAGAAGCGGGCGGCGCGATTTACTCCACCGCAGGCTCCATCACGATGCTCAATACGACGATCGCGAAGAACGACGCGCCTAGCGTCCCCGGCGTCTACGCTTTCGGAACGGTCTCGCTCCAGAACACGATTGTCGCCCAGAACGCCGTTGAAAACGGTTCCGCCGTCGAAAATTACGACGTTTACGTTCCCGGCAAGCTCAGCGCGACGGCGAGTATCGTCGGTATCGCGACTGCGGACGTCGCCGAAACCCTCGGCGGCGCCAACGGCAACGTCTTTGGCGTTGAGGATTCGCCTGTCGATCCTGGTTTCAAGTCCGCCGGCACGCTCAATTTCGAACTCGATCCGAACTCCATCGCCGTCAACGCCGGTTCGAACCGCCTTGTCGGTTATCCCGGATACTACGCGTCGATCCTTCGCGCTGCGGGCAACACCTCCGCAGTGAACGTCGACTATCTCGGCAACGATCGTATCGTCGGCGGCACCGTCGATATCGGCGCTTACGAATATCAGATCGCCGCTGAAGCCCCGAGCGTCGTCGTTACGACCCTTGAAGACGTCGTCGATCCCTTCGACGGAGTGATTTCGCTCCGAGAAGCCGTCCAATACGCCGGTTCTTCCTTCTACGTCGACGGAAAGACAACGGTCGTCGACCGCAATATTACCTTCGATCCGAGCCTCGCGGGGGGAACGATCGAGCTTCAAAGCTCTCTCGAAATTACGAAGTGCTTGACGATCGACGCGACCTATCTCACCAGCGCCATTACCCTGACCGCTGAGTTTGCCGAAGAAGAATGCCCCGTCCTCATCCTGAGCGGCGTCGCCGATACCGTCGCCGACACGATCACGATCTCCGGTTTGAAGATCACGGGCGGTAACGCTTCTTACGGCGGCGGCGTATATCACCAGACGGGCAAAGCGACGTTGATTAGCTGCTCGATCTATGGAAATGAAGCGATGTACGGCGCGGGCGTCGCCTCGAATGCGAACGCGGTTCTCGACGATCCGGATGCGAACGTCATGACGCTGATTAACTGTACGGTCGCCAACAATAACGCGACCGGCGCGTACGGCGGCGTCTGGAGTCGCGGTAGCGCGATGAGCCTCTACAACACGCTCATTGCGAAGAACACCGTCAACGGCGAAGCCGGTCTCGACGTCTCGATCACCAACGTCGGCGAAATCGGAACGTCCCTCATCGGCGCGGCGAGCGCTGCCTTCGCGCGTCAGTACGACTTCTACGGCGGTTACGTCGGTACGGCGAGCGATCCGGTCGATCCTTGCTTCGTCGACGTCGAAAACAACGACTTCACCCTCGGTCGCGACGAGAACGACGTCGTCTCCGTCGCTGTCAACGGCGGCGACTCCACGAAGATCAGGTTGCCGAACGGCTCCGTGCCTTCCTTCGACGTCGACGGCAACGTCCGCATCGTCGGCACGCTCGTCGATATCGGCGCGTACGAATCGCCCCTTGGTCCAAAGGAGATCCCGAGCCTCATGGTCACGACGTTAGACGACGTCGTCGACGAGTACGACGGCCTCATCTCCCTCCGCGAAGCTGTCAGCTACGCCAACAACTACGGTTTGGCGAGTACGATCACCTTCGCCGAACGCCTCTCTGGCGGTACGATTTACCTGGATTCGAGCCTCGTCATTTCCCAGAGCGTGACGATTGACGGCCTGACGAACAACGTTAAAGGCCTGACGATCACGACCTCTGACGACGCAGGCGACCAGAGTATCATATACGTCAACGCAGGCGATACCGTCATAAACGGCGTAACGCTCACGAATCGTTATACGGAACGTAGTCGTAACGACGCCGTCCCGACGGTCGAACAAGGCGGCGCGATCTACGTGCGTCAAGGTTCGATCGCCCTCTATAACTCGCTTATCACCGATACGGCGGCTGTTTCCGGCTCCGCGATCTACGTCAACGAGAATAGCGACACGGCGCTTGCGACCCTCGTCAACTGCACCGTCGTCGATAACGTCGGACTCTCTACCGACGAGGAAACCGGCGCGGCGATTTATAGCGAGAAGGGCCGACTGACGCTCCTGAATACCATTGTTGCGAGAAGTATCCTCAGCGATAATTCCGACGCGCAGGACGTCTTTAAGGGCGACGAAAAAGCCTTCACAATGACTACGACGAAGCGCGATTCGCAAATTTTCCAGAGCGTCCATCAGTACGACGACACGTCCGTCCAGATTGTGCCGACAGAAGGAATGACGGCTGTATTTCGTGGCGTGAACGTTTACTTTGACGGTTCTTATTGGGTTTATACTGTCGGAATGGGTACGTCTTACTTGCAGGTTGACTCCGTCCTTCAGATGAACGAAGACGTCGAACTCGAATACGTAGACGGCAAGTGGTACTGCGGAGGCGTGATCTTCGATTTGAACTTCGCCGATGGCGCTCAGACCCTTTGGACTAGCGTTGAAACTGGTATGACCGAAAACGTCTACTACGTTGACGGCGAATTCCGGCTTGGTTCGACGACAGGAGCTATCGTCAACTTCGCCGACGGCGATAAGATCGTCGCCTCGGAGACTGTTGATTACATCATAATCTCGTCGACGGGAACCTTGGCTCGATGCAACTACACGGTTGAAAATGGGTTCAATAACTATGTCGCGACCGACAGCTACGTGAATGATAGACTCCGTGAGATCGCCGCTCAGTTGCAAGCGGAGTTGTCGACTCAGACGACATTCTCCTACACCGAGAACGGCGTCACGGTGGATTATCCGATCAAATCCGCGTCCGTTCGCATTAAGAGTTACTCTTCGGAGAACGACGTCACTCGTTTTGATCGGACTCTCGACGTGACGATTTCGTACACTACCGAGTACGTCTATGAGACGGTCGCGGGCGTCGTCGTCATGCGTTCGATCGTCGAATGTTCCGATTCGTTGAGCGCGCAGACTTCCGGTCACGGTTCCTTCATCGGTTCCGCGACGAACGACCTCTCCGAAGCGGTTAACGACCTCTTCGTCGACGCCGATAACGGCGATTATCACCTTACTAACTCGTCCTTGGCGACGAATGCGGGGGATAATTCCTATTTCGCTCAGAATAAGATCAACGGCACCTACGATTCGTTCGATATCGAAGGAAATCGCCGCATCTACTACACGACGGTCGATATGGGCGCCTTCGAAAATCAGCAGGCGAAAGACACGCCGATCACGAACGCGGCTGGACGCAACGTGACGATCACCGTCACGACGAAGCGCGACGTCGTCGATTCGAACGACGGCGTGACCTCCATGCGCGAAGCCTTGGCTCTCGCCGACGATCTCTATCGCTACGGTTATGAGAATATCACGATTACATGCAAGTCCGCTTATGAAATCGCGGTCGATTCCACCCTCGGCTCGCTGACGATTAACAGCCCGATCACCCTTTACGGGAACGGCTCGACGATCGACGCCGGACATGCCGGAGCCGGTCTTGTGATTCAGTCGGACGGCGAAGTCCGAGTCTCAAGGTTGATTATTGCGAACGGCGAGAGCTCGCACCTCGGCGCTGGCGTCACGATCAACAGCGGCGACGTCACGTTGCAAAGCGTCTTGATCTACGGATGCGAGTCGGCGGCTTACGGCGGCGGCGTCTACATGGGATCGACTGGGAAATTGGATCTTTACAATGTGACGATCACGAAGAATACAGCGTTGTACGGCCCTGGCGTCTACTCGATTGCAGGTTCCACCGTCAACCTCTACAACACGATCGTCGCTCAGAATCAGGCTTCTGAAGTCGGTACGGTGACGCGCGACGTCGAGCTGATGGGCGATTACTTCCTCGCTTACACGGTAATCGGTAGCGCCGGTTCCGCGACTGACGCCGCTAAACTCCGCGCTTACTCGACTCATTCGACGGTCGGTTACGGTTTTGACAACGCCGTTGATCCTGGATTCAACAATTCCGCGAACAACGACTTCCGTCTCAGTCTGGCGCACAGCGCGGTGAAGAATACTGGCTCTTACGCTTACGTCTATCCTGGCGCGAGCGACCTTAACGGCTCCTATATCGCCGGCTCCGTTAGCCCCGGCGCGTATCAAGTGTCGCGCGAGGAACGTTCGACAATCGTTACGACCCTCGACGATATCGTCGATCCGTACGACGGCCTCATCTCATTGCGCGAAGCCGTCGCCAACGCGAGCGATAACGTCTATGCCGCGAGTTGCGGTAGCGTCGACGACAGCTCTTATAATTCGTCCAACGCGATGAATAATTCGGGCGTCTATAGCAACGCCTACTACTCGCCGATCACCTTCGATAAGAGCCTTGCGGGCGGTACGATTTACCTCAACTCGTCGTTGTATTTCGATAGAACGTCTTCGTCTTATTCCGTCTTCGATTACTTGATCGACGCGTCGAGCCTCTCGGGTCTTGGCGGAATCACGATCGACGGGTCGAGAATTCAGGGCGGTATTGACCACGAACTTTCTGGCGAGAACGCCACGAAGTACACGCTTAGTAATACGGAATCGACTCCTATCGCAATGTTCCAGATCCTCGGAACCGCCGCTCCAAGCGCTCCCGCATACTACCCGATCCATCTTGATATCCGCAACGTCAGACTTGTTGGAAACCATGATATCGTCGGTATCAACGTCATGCCGGTCTCCATTCTGACCACGCACAACTGCTTGATGGAAGATTTCGGCACGGCGATCCGCGTTTGGGATAACGATAGCGATCAGGGCGGTTTGGCGCATATTTACAACACGACGATCATCGGCGGGGTCTATTACGGCGGTACGGCGCGCGCTTACAACTCGATTGTCACCAACGGCTTCGCTCGTCGTTACACCCAAAATAATCCTGGTTATCGTCAGGCGATTTACGGTAGCGACTGCATTACCTCTAGTTCGAGCGAGCTCTTCGTGAACGCCGCGAAGGGCGACTATCGCCTCGGTTCCTCCTCGTGGGCGACCAACCGCGGTAATAACGATTACCTCATGACGCTCGCCCTGAGCCACGCCGATCCGGAAGTCGATCTGAACGGCAATCTGCGCGTCAAGAACGGCACGGTCGATATCGGGTGCTTCGAGAGCCTCTATGTCGACTCCGCGTCGGTCGTCGTCGATACCGAACTCGACGTTGTCGATCCGTATGACGGAAAGATTTCGTTGCGCGAAGCGATCGCCTACGCCGAACAGTTCGACTATACCGTGACCTTCTCCGACGAGCTCAACGGCAAAACGATCGTCGTCGATTCGCCGGTCGCTCTTACTCGCGACGTCAACATCAACGCGGGCTCTGTCGACGTCACGATCGACGGCAACCGCGCGGGTAGCGTCTTCGAGATCGATATCACGAGCGTCGTCCAGGGCGCTCCGGACGTCACCCTCTCGAACTTCACGATCACCGGCGGTTTGGGAACGAACGGCGGCGCGGTCAACATTCTGAGCGGAAACGTCTACTTCGTCAACATGACGATCTTCGGAAACGAAGCCACGAAGTACGGCGGCGCGGTTTACGCTTACGACAGTGAATTGACCTTCATCGATTCGCGCGTCGGCGGCAACACCGCGACCTACTACGGCGGTATCGTCAACGAGTTTGGCAAGACGGTTCTTACCAGAAGCTACATTGCTGAAAACGTTGGCACGAACAAGAACGCGACCGCCGATATCTGGGGCCGCGCGGCTACCAACTACGTCAATAGCAAGAACAACGTCGTTGGTTCTGTCGCCGATAACGTCACCCTCTACGACGGCGTCGACGGCAACCGCGTCGGTACGCTCGAAGCTCCTCTCAAGCCTTTCGTCGCGGCGTCTGCGGGCAACCTCGAAGTTTTGCCAGAGTTCGTCATAAACTCCGGGGCCGTCCTTGACGACGCCTTCGCCGAGATGGGCGACGACCTCGACCTCGACGTCGATCTTGCGGTTCTGGACGATTCCGACGACCTTTTCGACGTCTTCTGATTCGTCGATAAGTGCGCGTCGTAGCGCTGCGACTTGATATAATCCGCGACTTTCGCAAGGGAGTCGCGGATTTTTTTGTCCTATTATCGGAACGACTCGATATTTCCTTATTCTCCTTCGAGCCCGGAAGGTAGGAATTGACGGTAGAATATCTTTTTTTGAAAAATTTGGTTCATTCTTTAAAGTAAAAAAACGGTTTCACCGATATACGTAATACAGAAGGAAAAAGACGAGCCTTTGAGAAAAGACTCATAACAAGCTCAAACGCAAGGACGCGTGAGTTTTTTCCTTAGTCGGAGCGATTGCATGGAAGTAATTGCGACGAGATATTTGCGGCTTTAAGGTCTTTCCCATAAGCCGCCGAAGAAGATAACGACACGTCTTCGTGTCTTCGAGATACGTTCCCAGGGGGGGAATAGTCCGGCGATTCGGAATTTATTCTGGTCGCCGGACTCTATTTTTTCTTGCTAGCGGCGCTTTGATTCTTTAAAGTTCGCGCGACGCGTTGCAGACCTTCTAGGCGAGCGCGGAAGACGGGCGTTTTTTTGAAAAGACGACGAAACGCGGCGTCGTCGAGACGTTCCACTGAATCGAGAGGTATTTCTCGCGGCGGAGTAATTTCAAGAGTCGCGTTGTGCGGGCAGACTTGTTGGCATAAATCGCAGCCAAAAAGACGTCCGTCGAGATTAGAGGCTATATCAGCGGGGATCTCGTTCCTTGTTTCGATTGTCCAGTAATTGAGACAACGCCGCGCGTCGAGCGTTCGGTCGCCGACCAATGCGTTCGTAGGACACGCGTCGACGCAACGGCGACAACGAAGACATCGCGCGGCGGTTCCTTCCGCGTTGAAAAAGAACTCTCCCATTTCGCGACGGCGTAAGTTCAAAGCGGCGAGATACGCCTCTCGATCGGGAACTCCCGTAAGCTTTGCAAAATCGACGGAAACGAGGATTTCGCCAAGAAAGAATCGCGATCCGAGTTTCGGATGGACGACGAGAGAATGAAGACCAACGAAACCGATACCCGCTTCGCAAGCCCAGTTTTTTTCAAGTATCGGCGCCGTGTCGACCGCCGCGCGAATAGACGCGTCGGGAAACTGCGCCTTTAGATATTGAGAGAGCGCGCGTAATTTCTTTTTGAGAATGTCGTGATAATCGAGACACGTCGCGTATCCGGAGACGCGCCCTGCGGCGGCGCCTTCTTTCGATGATTGGAGTTCCGGCGACGCGTAGATTTCCGCCGTCGCGTCGCGCGATTCTTCTTTCACCGTTTTCTCTGAGAGCGCTACGACAATGACGGATCGCGCGTCGGGGAGAACGGACGTGGGGGAACGGCGCAGTTCTACGTCGTCCGTGAGATAGGTTAGGTCGGCGCATTGCCCCTTGGCGACGCATTGGGCGAAGAGATCGAAGGTTCGAGCGAGCCCAGACGCGGCGACTCCAAGCGCGGATAGGCCGAGAGAGAACGCTTTTTGTTCAAGGTCTAGGTAGAAAGGGGAGAGAGTCATGCGCGGTAAAGATTAAAAGGCGTTCCCTTTGGAAGGAAACGCCCGATTTGGTTGAATGGAGAGGATGATTAGAGACGCGAATTACGTTTTTTCGTCGCGTTTTTCATATCCTCTTTTGTGAGTCCGATAATTCGGTCGTCGTCGTTGTTTTCGCCGTGAAGCGCGTCGACGTCAAAAGACGGGATAGAAACTAATTTTCCCCCGTTGGGACTAACAGTCTCGTCGACAAAGTTGTCTTCTTCACGCGTCAACTTGGCGGAAACGAGGGACGCGGAACTTTCGCGCGACGCGACGATGTGTTCCGGTTCCGGCTCCGTTTCCTGGGGCGTTGAACCGTTCGGCTCCGTCGGCTGAGGCGCGTCATCGCCCTTGGGAATTGGCTCCGGTGAGGGCGCGGATTCGCGATTGATTTCTCGTCCCGCTTCCGTCAACGAAATATTTTCATGGCGCGACGTCTGCGATTCTTCGCTAGCTCTCGCCGCTGGCTCTGTTTCAAGTCCCCTTATGCCTCCGACAAGAACGTCCTGATTGTAACAAATATTCAACCAAAAGGATAGTATGACGAGCAACGCCGATACAAGAAAACCTGTAATCTTTGTCATTTTCTCATCTCGCGCTTCCTTGGTGATTTAGACGCGCTTTCTTTTAATCAAGAAAGAACGTCGATTCCTAACGAGTCGTAAAGTTTCGTCGATAATAGACGTCAGATCTTACAAGAGAATCCGTTAAACCTGACGCACTATATCTATTATATCGGCAATTGATAAACGACTATTTTAATTCTGGCGCAAGACGGTGGTTTTATATAAAAAGATATGAAAATTTATCGATTGTAATGCTTGTAACGAGCTTTTGCTTTTTGATTGAGTTTGCTCGGGTAGGGTCGTAGCTCCTTCGAAATTTTTTCATGATTTTTGGAGAAAGTTTCATTGACGAAAGGAAAAGCGGGGGTATACTACTTCTGTACTTTTTGATTAGGGGTATGGTGAAACGGTTATCACGGGTGACTCTGACTCACTTATTCGGGGTTCGAATCCCTGTACCCCTGCTGAAGGATCGAACGATGAGTTCGATCCTTTTTAGTTTCTTGGTTTTATCCTCTCACGCTTCCATGACGCTTGGCGAGAGGCTTTGAAGCTCAATAAAAAAGCGTTGCGACGAGAAGTACGCAACGCCTTTGGAGCAAAGTAGAATTATCTTGCAGAGGAAGCTCACGCTGCCGTATCGTAAATAGTGTACTTCCACCAATGACGACGTTTCGCATTAAACATGATCTTCTCCTTCCGTAATTCCAGCCCTCTCCTAGCGGAGAACAGGCGCGTTATATTCACTTGCAAAGCTTAGGAAAACTAGGAGGTCTTCCTTAAGCAGTTAAAGTATAGCATATTTGAAACGCGTGGCAAGCGCTTTTTTGAACAATTGGTTTTAAAAATAGTTATTGTTGTAACTTTCAGAGAACGTCGTCTTTTTGTGGCAATAAAAAAGCCGCTCCAAAGGAACGGCATAAGGATTGGATTGGGCTGACGCTAATATCAGAAGACGTCGAGAATGAAGTGCGAACCTTCGTGATAACGACGAGGAACCGGATAGAAGTTCTGATAACCGGGCTGATACTTAGGAACGCTCATATTCGCTTTTTCGGAGAAGTTGTGCGGATAGTAGGCGTAAGGATAGTATCGGAAGCGGGACCAGTCTTGCAGAGATCCGTTGGGATTAGCGAAAGGGGAAGCTTCGACGATTGGATGATCGGCGGCGCGAGCGGCGCGCATTCTTTCGCGAATTGAGTTCTGCGAATTGAGTCCGAGGCTACGACCGCCAAAGCGAGAACCGAGACCGAGTCCGCCGCCAAAGCCGAACGCGGGTTCGCATTCGTAGCAAACCTGAGAGGGAACTGATTCAGTAGCGGCGGCGACGGTCGCGTCCTGCGCCTTTACGTTCGAGGCGACAATGGCGAAAGCGGCTACGAAAAGACCAACAAAAATTTTCATTTTCATTTACGAATTCTCCGTGATGAGTTTGCGACGCCCGGAGACGTCAACCCTTCGAGGAAATTAGCGACCTCACGGGACAAACTCTGATTTCCATCGAACGTGTGAATAATATCCGATCGCGTTTGACTACACGTCGCGACGTCGTTAGTCAACGCGTATCAATCTGGATTGTAGTTTATAGTAGTTTGTTTAATTTATCTATTCTACCATACTATTCGGCAATATTTTTCGAAATATTACCGTTTTCTCCGAACTATCGCGAAGAAAGTTCCTTTCTTCTTCCAAAAATCGAAAAAGACGTTACAATAGTTACAAGGACAATTTCCTATTTTAAATGAGGAGGTCGTGATGTTTTCTGTTTCGCGTGAGTTTTCTTTTTCCTATGGGCATCGTTTATATCGTTACGACGGTAGATGTCGGCGCCTTCACGGTCATAACGCTCTTGTTATGATCGAAATTCTGGAAGAAGACTTAGACGAACAGGGAATGGCCATGGATTTCGTTAAGGTGAAATCAACCGTTGGGAAATGGATTGACGAATCTCTCGATCATCGTGTCTTCTTGGCTAAAGACGATCCTCTCGCCGAAGTCTTGCGCGCCGCGGGGGAGGAGCCGATTCTTTTTGACGGCAATCCGACGGCGGAACTCCTTGCAAAAACGATCTTTGATCGCGCCCGCGATATGGGTCTTAACGTGAAGCGCGTCGATTTCTGGGAAACAAAAAACTGCCGCGCGACTTACGCGCTGTCATAACGAAAGGACGTAAAGATGAGTTTGCAAAAAATGACCTGCATTGTCTGTCCGCGAGGATGCCAGCTTGAGGTCGACGCGGAGGCGGGAGTCGTTACTGGAAACTCGTGCCCGCGCGGCGCCGCTCATGGGTTGGCGGAAACCGTCAATCCTGTCCGAACTATCACGACGACCGTTTGCGTGGTCGACCAAAACGATTTTCAGATTGCAGTCGCCCCCGTGAGAACGTCGCGTCCCATTCCTAAAAAATTGATGTTCGACGCCATGCGCGAGATTAACGCGCTGCGCGTCCATTTGCCGATACGTCGCGGCGACGTGCTGATCTCCAATATTTTGGAGTCGGACGCCGACGTCGTAGCGACGCAAGATTTAAAATAGTCGTCGCGATCGAAGGCGGCGACTCTGCATTAGAAGGACTCGACTATGAATCATTGCAAACGCGTCATCGTCATTCCCGACGGGTTTGCCGACCTGCCGATCGATACGTTAGGCGGACGAACGCCCATGCAAGCGGCGAAGACGCCGACCTTGGATCATTGGGCTCCTCGAGCGGCGCAAGGCCTTTCTCACAACGTTCCCGACGCGCTTTCTCCCGGTTCCGACGTCGCGACGCTCGCCCTCTTAGGGTATGATCCCCTGACTACGTATACCGGACGCGCTCCCCTAGAAGCCGCCGCGCAAGGTATTGAATTAGGCCCCGAGGATTGGGCGTTTCGTTGCAACTTGGTTACTCTTGAAAACGGCGTGATGAAAGATTTCACCGCCGGGCATATCACGACCGGCGAAGCCGAAGAGATTATTGCGGACGCGCAGCGCGAAGTCGCTCCCCTGTGGCGGGAGATCGCGCCCGAACTCGGCGGCTCCGTCGAGTTTCTACCTGGCGTAAGCTATCGCAACCTCGCGATCTTCAGACCCGATTCCAACGGCGTTCCGTTCCCCTTCGCGCCGGAGACGAAGACCGTTCCGCCCCACGATTATACGGATCGCTCTATTGTCGACGTCTATCCTCAGGGTCCAGGCGGCGCTCAAGTTTTCGCTCTGATGGAACGTTGCGCCGAGGCGCTCAAAAAGAGTCCGACGAACGCCCGGCGCGTCGCGAAAGGACTCTTGCCGGCGACCGATTGTTGGCTCTGGGGGCAGGGAAAACGTCCGACGTTGCAACCGTTTTCGCAAGCGTATTCGTGGGGGCGCGGCGCGATGATTACCGCCGTCGATCTCCTGCGCGGGATCGCGCGCAACCTCGGCTGGAACGTTCTCGACGTCGAAGGCGCCACCGGATATGTCGACACGAATTTCAGCGGCAAAGGAAACGCGGCGGCCAAGGCTCTCGACGACTACGATATCGTCGTCGTTCATGTGGAAGCGCCCGACGAATCGGGGCACGAAGGGAGCGTCGAGAAGAAGATTGCTTCCCTCGAACAGATCGACGCGCTCGTTCTCCCTCCTATTTTGGAAAAATTACAATCGTTTGATAATTGGCGACTCCTGATTTCGCCGGATCATCCGACGCCGATTTCGATGAAGACGCATTCGCGCGGATTTGTCCCGTGGGCGATCGTTGGTTCCGACGTGACGGGAGACGGTTTTGCAACCTACGACGAAACGACGGGAGAACGTTCGACTCGACGTTTCCCCGAAGGGCAGGGGTTGATGAATCTCTTTTTGCGAGGAAATCTGCAATGAAACGTATCGCGCTCTTTTTATTCGCGGCGGCGACCGCGTTGACGTTGACGTGCGCAACATTTGCTAGCGATAAGAATAAGGATAAGTCTGAGGACGAGTACGACGCGATCGCTCTGTCTCAAGCGGACGATTCCAAGTTCGAGTGGACGTCTCTCTTCGACGGCGAAACCCTCAAAAACTGGGTTGACAACAAGGACGGCGGCGAGTCCTCCGTGAAGGTGAAAGACGGTTGTCTCCGACTTGGAATGGGCCCGACGACGACCTCCGTTCACTTTGACGAAGAGGGCTCTGGTATTAAACTCCCGACGGCGAACTACGAAGTTGAGTACGTCGCCAAGCGTTACGACGGAAGCGATTTCTTCGCCGCGATGACTTTCCCGATCGGCAAGGACTTCGTCACCTTCGTCAACGGCGGCTGGGGCGGGTACGTCGCCGGTTTGTCGAGTATCGACGACATGGACGCGTCGGAAAATTCGACGTCGTCGTTTTACAACTTCAAGACGGGCAAGTGGTATCGTTTCCGCGTCCAGGTTTCCGAGAAGACTGTGCGCGTATGGGTGAACGACGAAGCGATCATCGATTACCCTATCGTCGATCATAAGATTACGACGCGCTTCGAGGTCGAGAAATCGAAGCCGCTGGGATTCGCGAGCTGGGTTAGCACCGGTTTGATCAAGACGATTCGTTTGCGAACCCTTTCCGCAGACGAGATCAAAGAGATGGACGCTCGCGCCGACGAGAACGCGCGTTATTTTGAACTGCGTCCGTAATCGTTCGTGTTGGCAAAAATAAAAGAAAGGCCCGGTTTCGCTAAGGAATCGGACCTTTCTTCTATTAATGAACGAGTCGCCGACGGTTAGTTGAAGAAATTCCGAATTTCAACTGCGGCGGATTCGGGTGAGTCGGAGGCGTGGACGAGATTTTCGGTTTTATCGACTCCGAAGTCTCCGCGAATCGTTCCTGCGGCGGCGAGGGTTGAGTCCGTGGCGCCGACTAGGTTGCGCACGACGCGGATCGCGTCTACTCCTTCCCAGACGCTGGCGACGACATATCCGCGCGTGATATACGCTTCGAGTTCCGGATAAAACGGCTTGTCGACAAGATGCGCGTAATGGATTGCGGCGAGCTCTTTCGTAACGCGACGCAATTCGAGACGAACGAGTTTGAGTCCTTTTCGTTCAAAACGTCCTAAAATTTCGCCCATGAGCGAGCGTTCGAGCGCGTCGGGCTTGAGC
The DNA here is from genome assembly GCA_051885615.1 of Thermoguttaceae bacterium. Classification (GTDB taxonomy): domain Bacteria; phylum Planctomycetota; class Planctomycetia; order Pirellulales; family Thermoguttaceae; genus RUG369. The sequence goes on along the minus strand of JBJEXI010000045.1, from coordinate 49,171 downwards.
ATGACGAAGGTGCGTTCGATACGATTGGTTCCATCAGACATGACGGTTTAACCTCCTATTTATTGAGAGCGTACTCTCGAAGTTCTTAGTAAAAAGGTTTTTGAGAAAGCCCTATTGACGCAAATAAGTCAGATTGACTATAGTCGCAAACGGAGCCTTCGTAGTGAGAAGCGCGTTGAGCTTCTAAGTTGCAGGACAAACCTGATTGACCGTCGGTCGCCGACGATCAATTGATGCGATACAAGTATGCGAATGGATATTGTTATGAACGGATTTAAAAAGCTTATTCCCGGAACGCTTGCGGCGACGCTAGTCGCGGGTCTTTGTGTGAACGTCTCGACCGCGGCGACAGGATCGAAAACGACTCCAGTGCGCGAATCGGCGTCGCGCGTCGCGCGTCACGTGGCGGACGACAACCCGATACGTCAAGACGCGAAGCGTCGTTATCCCGACGTTGTCGCGGAGGTGAACGGTGAAAAGATTTCGCTTGAAACGCTTCGCGCGGAGTCTTTGAAAGCGCACGGCGAGGACGTCCTTTCGCGAATCTTGAACCGCGCTCTGGTCTTGGCGGAGTGCAAGCGCCAAGGTCTCTCGATCACGCGAACTGACGTCGACGAAGAGATCGAGAGATTGGCTAAGTCTTTCCGATTGACGCGCGCCCAATACCTTGACGTTGTGGAAAAAGATTCCTCGATGGGGTATCAGGAGTACGCCGAAGAGGTCGTCTGGCCTCGACTCGCTTTGCAAGCTCTCGTGGCGGACAAAATTAAGCTGTCTGACGAAGAGCTTGAAAAAGCGTATTTAAAATCGTACGGCCCCTCCGTCGGCTTGCAAATGATCGTGAGCTCGACGAAAGAGAAGGCTGACGAGTTGCGCAAGCGCGTCGTTGAAGGGGGCGAAGATTTCGGGACGCTCGCGAAGGAAGAGTCGATCGACGCTTTGACCGCTTCCAACAAGGGGCGCATGCAGCCGGTCTTCCATGGAACCCTCGCCGACGAACAGCTTGAGAATATCCTCTTCGCGTTGCAGAAGGACGAAATCTCCGAAGTGATCGGTCCTTACGGCCCTCAAAACCAGTTCGTCTTCTTCCGTTGCGAGAACCAATACGACTCGATCGTCTCTGAGGATCAGATCGCGTTGATTAAGGATCGTATCCAGGTTCAAGCGAGCGCGGCGAAGCTCAAGAGCGCGGCGAACGAGCTCTTCGAACGTTTGGGACGCGAAGCCAACGTTGTCAATATTATCGGCAATCCGGAAATGCGCAAGCAGTATCCGAACGTCGCGGCGACGATCGACGGCAAACCGATTTACCTTGACGCTGTTGTCGAAATGTGCATGAAACTCTATGCTGAACAGGATTTAGCGACGCTCATTTCCATCACGTTGATTCGCCAAGAATGTAAGAAAGTCGGCGTCGAGGTTACCGATCAGGACGTGGCGACGGATATTTGGATTCGCGCTGCGGAAACGACGACGCCTCTTCCCGACGGTTCTCCCAACATCAAGGAGTACCTTGCGTCGGAATTGGCTAGGTACAATTGCACGGAAGACTACTACCGCACGTCGATCGTGTGGCCTGGCGTCGCGTTGCGCAAGTTGTCTGAAGGGATGGTCAAGATTACCGACGAAGATATTCAGAAGAGTTTTGAAGCGAACTTTGGCGAGAGCGTGCAGTGTCTTGGGATCGTGCTTAACGAAGAGCGCCGCGCGCGCGAAGTCTGGCAGAAGGCGCGATCTATGCCGAGCGCTGAAAATCGTTCTTTGGAGGACGTTTTTGGCGAACTCGCGGCTGAATATTCCGTCGAGCCTGACGGAAAGCAGATGCGCGGACGCATCGCTCCGATCGTTCGCAACGGCGGCTATCCTCAGCTTGAAGACGAAGCGTTCTCCCTCAAACCGGGCGAATTATCCCAGGTCATTCAAGTCGACGCGTCGACATACGTCATCCTCTACTGCCAGGATATTATTCCGGCGCGCGACGTGACTCTCGACGACGTCAAAGATCAAATCGTTTCGCAGCTTCGCAAGATGCGCGAGGTGACCGCCGCTGGAGAATTCTACGCCAACGTCGCCAAACGCGCGACGATCGTCGACAACATCGCCCAACAAGTCGTGACCCCGAAGCAGTTCTCGAAGGAGCCCGCGTTGACGGCGACCCCCGAGCCGACGACTTCGCGACGATAATCTTTAGGGAATTTCAATAAAAAAGCCCGCGCGTCGACGCCTTGCTTGCCCCCTGTGGACAAGAAGGTCTTCCCCAGCGACGCGCGGGCTCTTCGTTTCTTGGACGGTCTAGGCGTTACCTTCCGTCCGTTTCTTGAATGAATTGATATTGGGGATCAGGCCCGCCCTCTTTGACGACGCCCATAAAGAGTTCTTTGACGTATAGTTCTTCCTCTTTCGGACTTTCCGGCAGACGGAAGGAGTCTCCCTTCTGAAGGATGACGCGCGTGTCTTGCATCGAACCTAGCTCCTCTGTTCCGGCGACTTGCGCGGGGAACCAGTATCCGTTCTTTTCGTCGTCGACGAGGTAGAATTCCGCCCAGCAGTGTCCCGGAACGCGAACGAGTCGCGCGGGGATCTCAATCGCGCGGCACATGGCGATAAAGAGCGCGGACATGTCTTCGCAGTCCCCTTCGCGCGATTTATACGCGGCGAGCGCGCCGCGCATCGTCTTGTCGATCAAGACTTCCTTATATTGCACCGTGTCGCGCACGTAGGTTAGGATCGCGTCGACCTTATCCCAGGCCGAGTCGGCGTTTTCCGTCGTTTCTTTCGCGAGCGTACGAATCAATTTCGTATTCGATTCCATATATTTCCCCTCTTTGAGATAGCGTCTCAATTCGGAAGAAACGCTCTTGGGAATCGAATAAAGGGTTGGATCTTCAGGGGGAAGAATTGGGTAACGCGTCACTTCAAAGAGGGAGGACGCTTCGACTCCTTGTCCTTCGCGAAGTTCGCGCATCTTGAAGACCATCTGACGCGCGCCCCCTTCTTTGAGCTCACGGTAGCTTACTTTGGCGACGGGGGGAAATTTTTCTTCGAGAGTTCGGACTTTTTGCTCTGGGAATTCCATTGGGACGGGGGCTGAGCCGAAGACGTTTGAGCACGTTCCGCCGATAGACGCGCGAAATATCATGCCCGCGCGATACTTATGCGAAACGGCGCGACCGAGGCGCGGACCGCGACCATTTTCGCCGATCGCTTTGACGACGACTCCTTCTTTTGCGCCCGCCGACGTCTTCACGACGGGCTTGGGCGCGGTGCGCGTCGACTGAAACGCGTTGGCTCCGTCGGTATTTTGAAGGGGATTGGCGGGCTTCGCGGCGTCGGCCTGGGGCGCGTCGGTTTTGGGAGCAAGACGCGAGGCGTTGGGTTTTTTAGGCGTTGTCGCGACAGGGTTCGACGCTTCGCTTTTTTGAGAAGAGGCGGCGGACGCGCCTGCTTTTTCTGACGATTGCGCCTTTATCGGCGCCGTCGAGGCGGAGACGTCGATTTCATCTTCGGGAAGTTCCGGCGCTTTTTTCCCTTTTTCCGCAGCGTCGCGCATCTTGCCGAAGCTAATCTGGGCGACGGCGTTCGACGACGATTGAGGAGGAACGAGGAAGGATAGCGCGGCGACGGCGCAGAGGATTATATGAAATTTTTTGATCGTCATGGTTTCATTTCTGAAGACGGCGAAATCTTAACCGACGCATGAAACGCGTCTCACGTAAGAGTCTTTTCGACTGCGGTTTCTTTTTCTTTATTGTTAAAAATAAGTTTTCGATAATACGGATGTTTTTAAATTTGGGGGTTGAAAGGAAAGGATGTTTTGTGGGATTTCTTCTTGACTCATTTTCAGAATTTCCCTAATATTGGGGCCGTTCTGAGAATATAGGTAAGGAAAAAGTCGCGTAAAGCGCGCGTTTTTCATGAAAAATCCCCTGTTAAGGAGTTTCTCTCTATTCTTAGACGATTATAATAATCGCCAGTCGAGACGGCGACGCTTCGACTGAAATTTTGCTAATTTTCATACTTTTCCTTGGAAGGATTAATCATGGGACGCGTTCCGATGAAAAAGTATTTGGTCGACGATACCGATTACTACGTTTACTCGAGGGGGAGGGGCCCAATTCTTCTATTTGCCCACGGATTCCCCTTTGATTCGCGCCTTTTTGTGCCGGTTGTCGATCTTTTGGAATCGCGTTTTCATTGCGTCGTTCCCGATCTTCGCGGGTTCGGCATGACGAAGCTCGGCGCGAACGGCCACAATCCCGAGGGTCATCCGCGCGTTAAGATGGGACGCTTCGCAGACGATTTGGCGATCCTTACTGCGATCTTGGCGTGTCAGGAGCACAATAAGGACGCGAAAATCGTTCTTTGCGGGCTCTCGATGGGGGGGTATATCTCCCTTTCCTTCGCGCGGCGCCATCCTGAACGGCTCGACGGGTTGATCTTCTGCGACTCCAATACGACGCAAGATCCTCCGGAGAAGGTTCAGAGTCGTTTGGCTCTCGCCGACACGGTTGACGCGACGAACGTCGCGCAAACGGTTGAGAATATGATTCCGACCTTGCTTTGCGGGGAGACGTTGGAGCATCGTCACGACATTGTGGAACAACTTCGAACGATCATGCGCAGTCAGACGCCCGCCGCGTTTGCCGCCGCGTCTCGCGGAATGGCGAAGCGCGGCGACTCGTCCGACGTTCTTGCGCAAATTACGGCGCCGACCCTCGTCTTAGGGGGTGAATACGACCAACTTTCGAACGTCGCGTGTTTGGACGCGATCGCCGCCAAGATCCCTAACGCGACGCGCGCGACGATCCCTCATTCCGGGCATCTGCCGCCGCTAGAGAATCCCGAGGCGTTCGCGAAAACCGTCGTGAAATGGTATGACGAAAAAATTGGCTCGACTCATTGAGCCCCTGTAGAAAGGTATAGTTACGTTGGAACCGACTGAAGTTACAGGGGACGTCGAGTCCCCTCGCGACGCCAGCCCCTCTCCGACGCGACGTCGACGCGCCGACTCCGCGTCGATGGCCAAAGCGCAAAAGGAGATTTCCGTTAGCGAGTTTTTCGCTAAAAATAGGCATTTGTTGGGATTTGACAACCCGCGAAAGGCGTTGTTGACGACCGTAAAAGAAGCGGTCGACAATTCGCTCGACGCCTGCGAAGAAGCGGGAATTCTCCCCGAAATATGGGTGAAGATCGTCCGCGTTTCCGATTCGCGATACCGCGTGAGCGTGCAAGATTGCGGGCCGGGGATCGAGCCGCAACAAATTCCTCTTATTTATGGAAAGCTCCTGTACGGGTCGAAATTCCATCGGTTGCGCATGAGCCGCGGACAGCAGGGGATCGGAATCAGCGCCGCAGGAATGTACGGACTTCTCACTACGGGCAAACCCCTTGAAGCGTTGTCTAAAACGTCGAAGCGCAAGCCGACGATGCGCTTTGTCGTTCGCATCGACTCGAAAACGAACAATCCCGAAGTCCTTAACGGAAACGGAGAAGGGGAGGCGATCCCAGCGAACGACGAAGGACGGCGTTATCTTGAGGAACACGCGCTCAACTGGGAGCCCGTCGACAGCGGCACGAGCGTCACGATCGAGCTCGAAGCCAAATATCTTCGCGGAAGGGGGAGCGTCGACGAATACCTCGCCCAGACCGCGCTCGCTAATCCTCACGCGACGTTTCATTACGTCGACCCGGACGGACAGCGCGTCGATTACCTCGCCTCAGTGAATCAACTTCCCCCCGAGCCGACGGAGATCAAGCCGCATCCCTACGGCGTCGAGCTGGGAAAACTGCTCGAAATGACGCGCGAGACGACATGCGCCTCGACGCGGAAATTTCTGACGGAGTCCTTCTGCCGCGTCTCCCCCGCAATTGCGAACGAACTTTGCGAGAAGTCGAAGATTTCCGTTCGAACGAATCCGAAAACGTTGACGCGCGAAGACGTCTCCCGACTCTTCGAAGCGATCGAGCAGACGAAGATCCCCGCGCCTTCGTCCGATTGCGTCGTCCCCATCGGGGAACAGAATCTTTTAGCGGGCCTGCGTTCTCTCGTGCCCGGCGAGTTCTTCGTCGCCGCGACGCGACCCCCTGCAGTATACCGCGGAAATCCCTTTGTCGTGGAGGTCGCGCTCGCTTACGGCGGCGGCCCGACGACGCAAAAGATCACGCGCGACGTATTGCAGGAGGCGCTTGCGGAGAGCGACACGCGGACGATCCGTCAGTTTTTGACGTCGACCTTCGACGGAATCGGTTCCGACGGAGCGGACAAGATCATCAAGGCGGCGAAGATTCGCCCGAGGGTTTCCCCGGCGAAGTTGCAAGCGCGCGAGTTTGAAGCTCTCCTCAAGACGCTTCAAACGCTGAATCTTTCCGAGGGGCAGACGACGTCGGTTTATCGATATTCGAATCGCGTTCCGCTCCAGTTTCAAGCGAGCGCGTGCGCGATTACGCAGACGATCATGCAGATGAACTGGCGCGCTTACGGGCTTCAGCAGACGCGCGGACAACTTCCGCGCGGGGCGTTGACGATCATCGCGCATTTTGCGAGCGTTTGGGCTCCGTATACGAGCGAGTCGAAGGAGGCGCTGGCGGCGTATCCTGAGATTCAAAAGGAGTTGCGATTGGCGTTGCAGACGGTTGGACGCAAACTCGGGCTCTTTTTAAAGAGGCGCGAACGCGTGAAGCAGGAAGGTTCGCGTCGCGCGATCTTCAAGAAGTATCTTCCTGAAATCGCGGACGCGATCGCGGAGATCAACAGCGGCGATTTTTCGGAACGTCTTTTGCGCGCGCGCGCGACGACGACTCTCGGCGCGGAGGCGAACCCCGCGCAGGTCGACGCCGAAGTCAACCGATTGCGGAACTCCAACGAGATCTATCTTAAGCTTTTCTCGCTAGCGACGCGCAAGACGGCCCTCGCCGACGTACGTTACGACGATTCGGGAAATAAAATCGAGCCGAAAGAAACGGATGAATTAGACGGCGATTCGAGCGTCGTCATCGTTCAAAATTCTTGACGAGTTTTGAGTTTTTTCCCTTGAAAGAACAAAGACTCTTTATATAATTGAATCGTTCATATCAGACGTTTACGTTTGTTCGAACGGACCCCGATGGTGTAATGGTAGCACAAGGGATTTTGGTTCCCTTTGCAGAGGTTCGAGTCCTCTTCGGGGTGCTTTAGCTCTTTGGTTTTCCAGAGAGCTTTTTTTATTCTCTTACGCCTATAATTCATCTCTACCTTGACTTTTATCTTGGCGTCGGCGATACTTAACGGTTGTTGTCGCGGTTTTTTACGTTGTGCGTTTCTAGGGGATCGATTATGCTCAGTCGCTTTTGCCGAATATTCCTGCTTACTCTTGCCGCCGCGCTGTGCGCAACCGTCGCGCAGGCGAAAAACGTCGCGCTCCTTGTCGAGGAAACCCCAGGAACGCCGATGCGAATCGAAACGACGAATCTTGCCTTTTTGATTTCGGAGATTGATTCGAAGGCGACGATTCTTTACGCGACGCAAGACGGGGTCGTCGATCGCGAGTTGAAGCCCGTTGATTCGAACGATTTCGCCGCGACGTGGGTTTATAGCGACGCGCCCCTTGAGCCTAACTCTGCGTTTTTCGCTCCGAACGTTGCGAATTGGCTTCGCGAATCTCAAAGCGGGTTGATCTTAGCGGGGAGCGCGGCGGCGCTTGCTCAAACGCTCGAGTTTGATCCTAATCTCAGCGCGCTTCCCGTCGATATGGGAGAGGATCGCGGGCAGGCGGGACTCATGCCCGTCAACGAGCGTTCGAGCGTTTTTTCGGGCGCGGAGGAGGAAACGATTTGGATCACGAACGCGGCGTTTGCGGCGTTTAGTAGTTTTCGCGGCGATCCTGCGGCGACGGTTCCCCTGGCGTACTCCGCGAAGCGCGACGGGTCGCTGGGGCTCGGCGCGATTCTTGGCGCGGAAGGACGCGTTCGCGCTTTCCTCTTCCCGTGGCGCGTTTCCCCCTTGTTTGACGCCGCCGCGCAGGAGTTCAAGAAGAATTTCATCCAGCTCGCTTTCAATCTAACCCTCTTCGCGGGGAGCGAACTTCCCCAAGACGCGGCGACGGCGCCGAGATTTCGCGCGCCTGATTTTGCGCCTCTCGACCGCGCGCTCGACGCCTATGAGGAAAATTTCGACGAAAAAGAGTATCCGCGCTTAACGGAATTTCATGAACGTCTCGACGCGTTGAAGAGCCGCTCCGCGCAACTGACGGAACGCGCGAAGAACGCGGACGACGCCCTCGACGCCGACGCCGTCGCGCTTTCGCAAGACCTTGCCGCGTTGCGCCGCGACGTCCTTTTGGCGAATCCCGAGATCGATTTCGACTCCTTCATCTATGTGAGCCGCGATCCGGCGATGATCGGCATGCCGGACAACTTTGCGAGTAATTCGTACATCCCCGCGAATGGGTATCAGGACGAGCTGCGGCGCTTCAACCTTCGCGACGGTTCGTCGTCCCTTGTGTATAAGCCGACGCACGGGGAGTTTGTCGGAGATCTTGAGCTGTACTTTGACGCGTCGAAGCTCCTTTTTTCGGCTCCCGACCCCGAGTGCGACTACCGATGGCGCGTTTGGGAGCTCCCGATTCTCGACGATCCTGACGCGCAGTTGAGCGCGAAGCCGACGATTCTCCCCCTGATTAACGACGCCGACGTCGATAATTTCGACGCTTGCTATTTGGGAGACGACCGCGTCGTTTTCTGTTCTACGGCGTGCCAGTCGGGGGTTCCGTGCATTAACGGCGCGGGGCGCGTTGCGAATCTTTATAGTTACGCGCCCGACGGGACGATTCGGCAGTTGACGGTCGATCAAGACGACGACTGGAACCCCGTCGCTCTTAAAAACGGGCGCGTGATGTATTTGCGCTGGGAATACGTCGATCTTCCTCACGCGTTTTCGCGCATTATGTTTCATATGAATCCCGACGGAACGAATCAGTCGGAGCTTTACGGAAGCGGATCATACTGGCCCAACGCGATCTTTTGCGCGCGTCCTCTTCCGGGGGATACGTCGAAATTCGTCGGTATCGCCGCAGGGCATCACGACGTGCGTCGGGAAGGGGAGTTGGTAATCTTTGATCCCAGCAAGGGGCGTAAAGAGGCGGAAGGCGTCGTTCAGCGAATCCCCGGCTACGGCAAGGAGGTTTCCCCCGTCGCGTGCGATCTTCCTGTCGGTCAGACTTATCCGCGATTTTTGCATCCCTACCCGATTTCCGATACCGCGTTCCTCGTTTCGTGCAAAGACGCGCCCGACGCGACGTGGAAGATCTGCGTCGCTGATATTTACGACAACATCGTCCCCCTTTTCGAGTCGCCGCAATCGTGCTTCGAGCCGATCCCACTCCGCGAAACGGAGCGTCCGGCGACGATCCCCGACCGGATCGATCCGACCTCTAAGACTGCGGACGTTTTCATCGCGGATATTTACGAAGGCGTCGGACTCAAAGGAATCGAACGCGGCAAGATCAAAGCGCTGCGAATCTTCAGTTATTCATACGCCTATCAAGGAATGGGCGCGGAACCGTACAGCGTCGGACTCGACGGCCCGTGGGATCCGCGGCGTATTCTGGGGGAAGTCCCGGTGAACGAGGACGGATCCGCGTTCTTCAAGATCCCCGCGTACACGCCGATCTCCCTCCAGCCTCTCGACGAAGAAGGGCGCGCGATGCAGATCATGCGCAGTTGGATCACCGCGCTCCCCGGCGAAACGGTCTCTTGCGTCGGATGCCATGAACCGCAAGGATCGACGTCGCCGACCGCGCCGCGTTCCCTCGCGTCGCAGACGGTTCCCAACGCGATCGAACCCTTCCGCGGACCGACGCGCGGATTCTCCTTTGAACGCGAGATTCAACCGATTCTCGATCGTTATTGCGTCGAGTGTCATTGCGCCGACAGCCAGGCGGTGAAACAACTCGTGCAAGACGGCGTCGTCGACGATAAGGTTTGGGATAAAGAAAAGCGCCCCGGCGAGGTCTTCGAAATCGGTAGACTCCCTGTCTTGACGAAGAGCGATCCCGTAGCGCCCCTTGAAAACGGGAACTACATCGCCGTCAAATCGTTGATTTCGAACTCGTACTATCAGTTGCGCCGCCAACTCTACACGTGGACGAAAGAGAGTCAGATGGCCACGCATCTCCCATGCGAATTCAACGCTCAGCTTCAGCCTCTCGTTCAACTTCTCGAGCGGGGACATTTCGGCGTCGAACTCGATCCCGACTCATGGCGAACCCTCTACGCGTGGATCGATCTCAACGCTCCTTACGTCGGAAATTGGGGGGACGCGCTCCGCGCCGACAACCCCGCGCTTGTCGAGTCGCAGTGGCGCCGTCGCGAAGAGCTTCGATCCCTTTACGCGACCCTTGATTCGCCGCAAGACGACAAGCCGACCCTCGACGAAAAGGACGCCGCGCCGACCCCTGTGTCGGATACGACGATTCGAACGCGTTTCTCCCGCGAACTGCGTCCCGAGGCGCCCCTCGCCGTCGACGAAAGCGCGGCGTCCGACGAAATAAGCGGCGTGGAAAAGGTCGCGTTGAACGATTCGATCGATCTCGAACTAATCGCGATCCCCGGCCTGAATCTCAGCGTTGGGACGACGGAGATCACGAACGAGCAATATCGCGTCTTCGATCCTGATTTCGACGCGGGAATCGAGTACGCGGACTTCATTCAGTTCAGTCCCGGAGAACGCGGCTGGCTCCTTTCGACGGCGCGTCAGCCGGTCGTCCGCGTCTCGTGGAAGGACGCGAACGCGTTCTGCGAATGGCTTTCGGAGAAGACGGGCGATCGTTATCGCCTTCCGACCCTTGAAGAAGCGAAGTATTTCGCGACGGCGAGCGCGTCCGCTCCATTCTGGTTCGGCGAGCTTGGAGACGACTACTCCCTCTTTGAAAATCTAGCGGATTCGAGCTACGCGCGGATCTCTCCCTTCGGATGGTCGGGGCGCGTCGCGACGCTTCCCGCGTGGCGCCCCTGCGACTGGGCGGTCGACGATCGCGCGCGCGTGAGCGTTCCCGTCGCGTCGTATCGTCCCAACCCGTTCGGTCTTTACGACGCGCAAGGGAACGTCGCGGAATGGACGAGCGCGGAAGAAATTGAGACTCGCGAAGAATACGACTCGGCGTCGGGAGAGGTTCTGACCGCGACGCAAACGCCCAAAAAGGTCGCGTTCGGCGGGTCGTGGACGACTCCTGCGAAGAATGCGCAGCGCTCTTCGTATCGCGCGTATCCCGACTACTTCAAGCTTCGCGACGTCGGGTTGAGGGTCGTGCGCGAAAACGTGGCGCGATAAGAGATTAAAAAATGTATAAAATGCAAAAGATTTTATATTTTGGAAAAATTTATGAAACGAAGCGTTTCGTTCTGCGTACTATACTATAGACACTCCTAAAATGTGAAACCGCCTCGACGAGACACTCGCGAGGCGGTTTTTTTATTGGCGCGATGGCGCGTTCGATTCTCAAAGGAGCGCGAACTATTCACAGCTCGACGTCGACGAGCCAGGTTTGGACGGGATTGTGCAATTCGCTCATATCTTTCATCGGCGCGGGGAGAATATCGCTGATGATTTTCGAATACATCCTGCGAATTTCTTCGGGGGAGAGAACTTTGAAGGTCGACGAGTTTAATTTGACGGCGACCTGCGTTTCTGGAGAAGCGATCTGGGTTTTGATCGCGGTAAAAGAGGGTTCTTCGTACGCGCTAGCAGAGATTTCTTGGGTTTGGAGGAAAAGAACGGGAGCTCCGGAACGCTCGTCGGCATGGCGTCCTTTGACACATTCGATTTCGATTTCGACGCCGTGCTCCTTTAGAAGAAGTAGGATTTCTTTGAGGGAACTTTTAACTTCCGCGTCGCTCGACTCGGACATGTTGATAATAGTAAACCGTCCGCCAAGGATTTCGGCTACGGTTTTCTCCGGAGCTTCTTCCCAAACGCAACTTTCTTCAAGATACTGTATCTCTCTCTTAGATTCCCAAGGTTGCCCGTGAAATTTGGTCTCGACAATATCAGGGAGAAATCTCCCGTCGCCGTCGTCGCAGACACCTTTAGTGTCATTATGTAGACGGTAGCGTAGTTCTCCGATTTTACAGAACTTTCGAACGTCTTCCTCGTGATTCACCATAAATCTACCTGTAGTGAAAAGGCAAGTCTCAACGACTTCACTGCGTTTAAACAAACCAAGAGCGCTCTCGAGACGCTTATCTGCGACCAAGATTGTTCTCGTTTCGAAAGAGGAGACGCGCGATCTCGTCGGATCGCATAGATAAGAAGTCCCAGGGGGGGGGATGGGCAGGTAGTATAACTACGCTTCTAATCCGTTCTCTTCCAAAAAGTCCTCAGGATACAAAACCTAAAGACAACAAGTTCAGTTAATTTTAATTAGAAAATGGCGATATGAGAAGACGGGCGGTGGCTTTTCTTTCTTCTTTGTGAAAAAAGACGCCGCCGCCGTATCGTTTGTTTGGATTACTCGGAAGATTTCTGTTTGAGTTAAGATAAATATTTTGACGGAGCTTCTCAATGACGGGGTCTTATAATTCGTCGCGTATAGCGCGATTATTTTAATGTTAGCCCTTGTGCTTTACAGAAGGCCTGAAGATCGTTAAGACGCGCCTCAAATCCTTTATCGCTACTTGCTTTGACGTACGGAGCCCAATACATGTTGCGCCCCGCCAACCCCCATCCTTTGACGCAGAGGGTGATGGCGTCGAGGAGCTGCGCGTCGCGATCTTCCGCGTCGTATTTGACGAGGACTTCTTTGCGCAGACCGGGCTGTTTCGGGAAGAGGAACCCTTTGCTTGCGCAGACGACGCTTACGGCGCGTTCGTTTCCGCGCGTCGCCGTGCGCGTGAGTTCGCGCGACACGAGGAACGCCTCTTTGGGCGTGTCGTCGACGCGCGGTTCTGGCGTCGCTTCGTCTTGCTTAGAGAGATCGACCGTTTTGTCGAAGACGTTCGGAATTCCCTGCCCGTTCTGCGCGGCGTTCGCCGAGCTTGCGAGTCGGTCGCCGTCCGTTTCCGTCCCTTGCGCGCCTGTCGCGACGCTACTATTGCCGAGCGTCTTTGAGAGATCCTGCTGGGACGCGACGGACGAGTCGGCGGCGTTCGGGGAGTCGATGAAATTCTTCATATAGAGAGGCGCGGTATTTTCGTCGGGCGCCGCGCTGGCGAGCGCGCTTTCTTGACCGCTTGCCGTAGCGTTTCCGACGTAGAGGCTTTGAACGCCCCCTTGAGAAGCGTCGCCGCCGAGCGCGTTCGAGCCGTTGGCTCTCGGATTTCCCGTTCCCGTTTCTCCCGTACCTGAGCCTTCGCCCGCGCTGGAGACGACGTTCTGCGCGTACTCCCCGACGTAGGGAACGACGGGAGCCGTTTCGCCGCCGATTCCTGCTCCAGCGCCGCCTGTCGCCGCCGTCGCCGCGCCGGAGAAATTACCCCCCGCGCCAAGTCCGCCGCCAAGTCCTCCGACTCCGATTCCCAAACCAGGCGCCGCGTTCGCGCCGTTGGCGGCTGGGCCCGCGCTAGGAGTCGACGCGTTCGCGCCCTCCCGCGTCAAACCGCTTCCCACGCCCGCGCTTGACGAACCGCGCATTGCCAGATCGGTGAGATCGGGGCGCGCGACGCCGAGGCGCACGTTCGAACCAAGACGCGCTTGAAGTTCCGTTTGAGGCCCGGAATTGTTTCCGCCGTACGCGCTCGCGTTGCGTTTCGAGCGTTCGAGCGCGACGATCTGCGCGTTGCGCGCCGAGAGCGCCGCCGCAAGCTGCGCCTGCATACGATCTCGCGCGATTTGCGCCTGTTCCTGCGCCGCTTGCGCTAAGAGCGGATCGGGCTGGGGATATTCGAGAAGCTGATCTTCTTCGACAAATTCGTATCCATAGAGCTCTCCCCACGACGCGAGCGCCGCGATCGCCGCGTAGAAATGTTTCGCGCCGCTTGGACGAACGACGACGAGAGGGTACGGCTCGATCGCGTCTCCCGACGCCGTCTTCTGACCTCCCGTAACAAGATAACGATGCGCGACCGCCCTAAGCGCCGCGTCGAAGGGATTCCCAGGATATTGCGCGAGGAGAAAATCGCGTTCGTCAAATTTGACCCCTTCGGGCTCGATGAAGACCCCGTCGGCGTTACATTCGACGAAGATTGGGCGTCGGAAAGTCCCCTTTTTGCCTTGATAGGGGACGATGGCGTAGGAATGTTTGGCGTCGGCGTTCTCTTCGCGGAGTTTTTCGGCCTCTTCCATCAGCTTTTCGATTTCGCAATCGACGCTCTGGAGTCGCGCCCTGAGGGCGTCGATCCCTTCGCTTTCGCCGCTGTTGACGAGGGCTTCGTATTTCTGCTGAGCGGCCTGCGCTTCCGCGCGAAGCTGCGCGATCGCCGCTTCCGCGTTAGCGAGTCGGGCGCGCTGTTGGGCGAGATTCTTCTCCGCGGTTTCGCGCATATCGGAGAGTTCGGAGAGGAGCCAATCGAGGTTTTCCGTTTCGTCGCGCACGTCGTCGAGAGAGGCGTTCCCCGTCTTTTCGAGGGCGCGTTCATACTCGGAGAGAGTCGCGCCGTCGGTCGGTAGTCCGCCGTTGAGGGCGCTTGCGAGCGCGTCGGCGTCGACGATCGTTCCGCTAGGGTCGTGTCCGAATGTCGCGGCGCTTCCGTCGAAGGGTACGACGGCGGCTGCTTCCGCGTCTGCTTCGTCGGGCGTCGGCTCGGCGCTCGTTTTTCGCGCGACAAGCACGAAAACGAGAGAAAGCGTTCCCATCGTGCACAGGAGCACGGCTAGGAACGGGAAGAGCGAAAAGGCGTCTTCAGCGGCGGCGCGCGAGCGGGACGAGGACATTGGCGAACTTAAATCGGAGATTGGCGGAACGTTAAATGTAAAATGAAAATGGAACGAAGATTAAGCGGAACGCTTTTTCTTCCCCAAGAGAGCGCGAGAACGCGCGGAGGTCGACGCAGAGCGGGCGCGTTTTTTCGTCGCCGTTTCGACGGTCTCGTCGACCGCGTCGGCTGCGAGGGCGTCGACGGGAGCGTCTTGAGACGCGGACGCGAGGCGCGGCGCGTCTTCCGACTCAAGCTCGGCCTGGAGCGCTTCGAGATCGGGCGCTTCGGGGAGATTCAACTCGTCGGCGTCGTCGAAGATCGACGGTTTGAGGGGGTAGGCTGTCGACTCGACGACGGGAATCGGCTCTTCGTTGTGGACGGGGATTGGAGCGGGAGCCTGCTTCGCGGCGACGGGAAGGACGAAGGCGGGCTCGGGTTTCTTCGCGGATTCGGGAGTCTTGGCGGCGTCGTCGAGGACGCGGATCGCGGCGAGGGTTTCGGAGCGTTTGGACGCGCGGCGCGCTTCGTCGATCGAGATCGTCGGCGAGACGTTAAGATCCGCGATCTTGGAATTGAGCATGCAGACCGTCGCGGAGAGGTTGCTGAGCGTCTTTTCGAACTCGGCGACCTGCGCGATTTTTTCGAGAGACCCGGCGAGTCTGTCTTCGAGGGCGGCGACGTCGGCGCACGCGCGAAGCGTTTGACGGAGCGCTTCGATCTCCTGTCCGACCTTTTCTTCGAGCGCGTCGAAGCGGCTGGTGCGCCGCGCCGTTTCGTCGAGCGCGGGACGGACGGACTCTTCGACGAATCGTCGCTGAGCGTCGGCGAGGGTTTGCGACCATTGCCCGGCGCCTTGAACGAGCCGCGAGTCGAGCGCGTCCCCGAATTTTGCGGCGACTCCTTCCATCGACTGCGCGATGGCGTTCGTTTGCCGCGCGGCGTATTCTTCGAAGGTTTCGGCGAGCGCGCTAAGGAGAACGCGCGACGACGGATCGAGCGCGTCGGCTCCGCGCCCCGCGACGCGTTCGTCGTAGAAGCGCCCTTTAAGCTCCGCGTCCGCCATTTTAGAGACGAGCCGCGCGATTGTCGAATCTTGACGCCGCGAGAGGAACTGCATGAAGTAGAGGACGAAGACGAGGGAGAGGGCGAGCGCGGTCGTGTCGAACGCCACTTTAAGACCGCTTGCGAGCTTTTCGCTCGTCGATTCAATTTGCGTCAAGTCGAGGCTTCCGAGCGCGACGGTAATCCCCAAAACGGTGCCGAGGAACCCGAGGATCGGGATCGCCCAGATGAACGCGCGAGTCATCCCGTATTCGGATTCGCGTTCGTCGTACGCGTCGTCGGCAAGTCGGCGCAGTTCGAGGTCAAGATCGTCGGGGGAACCGCCGAGTTTAAGGAAGTCGAGCGCGTTCGATATTCGCGTCAGATAAGGGGAGTCGCCGCGGATTTCACGCGCCTTGGCGATCGCCTTTTCGTAATCCGGCGCGCGCGAGATCGGTTCTTTCTCCGAAGATTTCGGAGGGAAGAGGAGGCCTCTCTTGAGCGCGCGGCGTTCGCGGCGCGACTTGAAGAGTTTCAAGCCAAGATCCCAGACGCCGATCCAGAACATCGCGAGCGTCGCGTACTCCACGGGGTGTCCCGTACTGTAGCGAACGATCGTTTCGTTGGCGATTGTTCCGGAGTTAATGGCGTAGTAATAGACGAAGGTCGTCGCTAATCCCCACATGACGGAGGAGTTTGCGAGCGAGATGAGAATTTTTTTCATAGCGTAAAGCTTTTTCTATTCCTAAACGCGTGTGACGCGAATATTTGGCGAGGGACGAGGCTTGGTCGATCAGAAGTCGTACCAAATACCGCCGCCGATCTTTTTCTGGTAAGTCGTGTGGAACTGGTATAGGTCGTCGCCGCCGACGTAGAACTCGACGCCCAGACGCAGGAGCGAGTTTGTCGGTCCGCGCCACTGGACGCCGGTTTGAGTCGCCCAGTATCCTCCGAAGTCGCGCTCTTCGTAGAGATGCGCGTGCGAGGCGAGGAAGGGGCGGAATTGCCAGGTTGACGCGCGCGGATCAAAGGGAGGCGTATACTCGAAGCCGAATTGCAACTCGAAAGGATCGGTCGTTTCGCCCGTATGGAACGCCCAGTCGACCTCCGCGTAGAGGCGCGTCTCTTCCGTCGGACGCAACGAGAGTCCGCACAAAATTGAGTCGCGAACGTAATGTCGACGCTCGCGGAAATGGTCTAGCAGGTAGTTGTCCCCGATATGCGAACTGACGTGGTAATACCCCGTCTTGAACTGCCAGCGCTGCGTTCCGTACACAAGGGGAACCCCCGCGCGGTAGTCGGTTCCCGCAAGATTGCGCTTGCGTTCCCAGTCGAGTCTCAGGAGCGCGGCGCCTTCGAGTTCGAGCTCCCAGCCTTCGGGACACGTGATATTCTTCGTGCCGTAGCGGAAGAGCGGCGCGCGCCCCCCAAGGGTGATATCCCAAAGAGTTCCGTAATCTTCGTCGTACGTGATGATACTCTGCAAGCGCGGTTCTTTGCGCCCCGCGAGGTACGACGGGTACATGAGCCCGACGGGCAAGACTTGCGCTTCCCAGGAATCTGGAGGCGTGTCCGATTCGATCCAGCGTTCGTAGAACGAGTCGCCGTCCTTGGCGTTCGTTTCGACGGGGAGACCGAAAATGTCGCGCGATTGGCGCTTTTTAGGCGCGGAGCCTAACCCGGACGCCGCGCCGCTCTCTTCTGCGAGGAGTTTGGCGTCGTTTTGCGTAACTGCGGCGTAATGTCGGTCGAGCCATGCGTCGGAGCCGAACTCCGGGGAGGAAGGCGCGGAAAAGTAACCGTATTCGTTTCCGTCGGAAACGAGGGAGTTAGGGGAATTGAAATCGGGTATATCGTCTTCCTCCGTCGCGTAGACGGAGGAGGATTTCTGTTGATTGACCGTTTTAGAAGAATAGAGAATGTCAGACGATTCGTAACCGTAGCCGAACATAGGCGTGGGAATCGCGGCTAGCGCGAGCGTTACGGCGCTCAAAAGCGTCGCCGCTCGCGGCCTTTTTGCTGATCGTTGATGACTATCCATCGTATAACCTATTGACGTCCTGTCGTTTTGTTTCGGCTATCCATAGCCGAAGAGCTCGGGAAGACCGAACTTTCCAAGCGCAAAGCGCCTATTGGCTTAGGGATAATCATTTTCATAAAAAATAACAAGGTCAATCGCGAAAGAAATCGGTCGACTCCGGATAGATAAGACGGGTATAAAAAAGAATGGCGCCGCGTTGATAGGAACGCGGCGCGTGAAAAGAGGCGCGATTATTCTTCGAAGTAGGAATGGAATCCCGCGACGGCGGCGGGCTTGTCGGGCGCCGTCAGGATCGGGTCGGAGACGGCGATGCGTTCAACACCCGCGTCGAAGACGGCGTGACAGTTCTGCTCGTCGATCCCGCCGTACGCGACGATCGGCATAGGGGGAGCGTCTTCGAAGACGTTGAGGAACGCGCGAAGGAACTCGTAGCCTTGGGCGCCCTCGTGCCCGTTAAAGACGGGGCCGACTTCGATAAAGTCGATCAGTCCGGCGTTCCACGCTTCGATCGCGGCGAAAACGTCGTCGCGGTTGGAGACGCCGACGCCCACGAGCGCGTCTTTTCCCACGACGCGCCGCGCTTCGTACGCCGCCTGCGCGGGGACGACCCAACCGTCGAGCGCTTCGCCCCAGAGGCTCGTGTCTCGTGAAAAGAGGAGGGGGCGATCGTCGATCGAGCGCGTCGCGTTCGGGTATGCGACGAACCATTGTCTGAGGAACGCTTCCGTCATTTCGGCGCGTCTAGCGTCGGAGTTGTCGAAGTAGCATAGCTCGAACGCGTCGACGCGCGAACGCAGGAGGGAGTCGAGTTCGCGAGTCGGGAGATCGCGCGTCATCTGCACGAAGAGGGGTGAACGCGCGAGTTTAGCGCGTCGGGCTGCGCGGAGATTACCCTTGCCGCGCAGAACCGACTCGGCGACGGTCTGCGCGACGGTCTGCGCGACGTTCTTCTCGTCGGCGACGGGTTCCTCTTGCTCGGCTTCGGAGGGCTCTTGAGATTGATCTTGAGGCGTTTCAGGCTCGGGCGCGGTCTCGGTTTCAGACGCTTCCTCTTGCGCGAATTGGGACGTTTCGTCCTCTTGGGGGAGGGCGGGGTTCGACGCGTCGCGGAGGTCGGCGGAGGGCGCGACGGGCTCGACGTCGTCATTGACGGCGTCGAGACCGAAGGAGGTCGCGGACTGATAGGCGATCTTTTCTAAGGTATACGCGGCGTATCGAATCTGTTCCCATTCTCTCGCGAGCTCGGGCTGGACGATCTTGGAGAATTCTTCGAGGCTTCGCGCGGATTCTTCAAGTCTGGCGAAGTTGGCGACGAGAACGTCGAGGAGAGACGAACGACGATATTCGTCTTGCGTCTCGATATTGACGCCGACGTCTCCGACGACGTCGCGCGCGAGCATTCTTTCGCGTCGGTCGAGCTTATCGGCGGCGATGGCGAATCGATGACGCGTCTCCTTCAATTTTGCGGCAAGGTCTTGGGAATCGCCTAGGAATCGCGCGGCGTCCTCGACGACGCGAAGCGCTTCGCGACCGCGGTTCGCCGCCGCGTCCAATATTCGATAAATCTCTCGTTTCGACATAGCTTACGTTTCCTTATATGGACAATCGCGCGACTCAAAGGCCGCGCGAGAATTAGTTTTTATAAGAAGAAGACGTCGCGCACGAACGCGTTGACGTCGACGGGAACGACCCCGTTCTTCTCCTTGACGAGCTCCCCGTCGAGTCGGACGCGGTGGAAGACGACGTCGCGAATCTCATGGGCGGCGTCGAATCCGCGCAATTCGATCGACGGCTTCGCGGGGCCGTAAACGAAGACCTCTTCGTAGGTGATTCCGCGAATCGCGCCCTTTTGAGAGGCGGCGGAGTTTCCGGAATCCTTCTCTTCGTCGTCCTCTCCCGGCGTCTTTTCGGGACGCGCGGCGAGCAGCGCGAGAGAAGGCGCGACCGCAGGGGCGGCGTTCGACGCCTTGCGATCGTACTCGACGTTGATTTTGCGGAACGCGACGTTATACGTCGACGCGTTCCCGAAGCTCTCGATCGACGTCGCGACGCGCGGCGACCCGATGATTTCGCAGTATTCGAACTCTACGTCATGCGGCGCGAGGAAATCGCCGTACGCGCGAATCGCCGCGGCGCTCCCCTCGTCGCTCCAAAGGAGGTTGCTCCAGAAGATCATCTCTCCGGGGCTCTTCTTCGTCGCTTCCCGATCCTTAACGTCGATCGCTAGCGCGTTCCCCTTCGAATGGAGGAAGGTGCGCGTCACTACGGCGTTTCGCGTGTTGACGAGGCGCAGTCCGACGGAGGAATCCGCGCCGCCCCCGACAATCTTGGCGTGGGAGACGTCGACCCCGTCGCATTCGTCGAAAGTTATCGCGGCGTCGGAGTCGTTGCGCAGGAGAGTTCCGTCGACGCTCACGTTGGCGGCGTCTTGACAGCGAATCGTTCCGCGCAATTCTCCCGATCCTTCAATCCTGACCGTCTTGACTCGATCGACGACGAAGTTTCCCAGGACGATCGCGCCCGCGTCGAGGAAGACGCGTTCGTTATTCCCAAGAGCAAGATCGCCGATTTCGTGCGTTCCTGGCCCGTAGTAGCGCAAGTAGGACGCGTCTTTATTCTCCGGACGGGGATAGACGGGGAAGGGAAGAAGAGCGAGGGGGTTGGCGTCGTTTGGGCCGAAGTCGAGGACAAGGTGCGCGTCGCCGGGCGCTTGGAAGTAGATCTCGCGTTTCTCGCGGTTGACGTTCGCGCGAATCTTGAGGGAGAGAGGGCGAACGACGACGTCGGGGATCGTTTCGAGATCGGGACGATCGACTTTGACGACGATTTGAACCTTCTTGGCGTCGGTCTCCCAGCTCGCGTAATTTTCGTCGCCGCGCGTCTTGACGGGGACGGTGATTCCGTCGACTTCGAGACGGTACAGCGCGCTCGCGGGTTCGCCTTCAGGGAGCGTCGGAGAGACGATCTTAGCGTGTAGCGCGGGCGTCGTCGCGAGCGCCGCCAGGAGCGTCGCAAGAATGTTCAATAGGAGTTTATGCATATTAGGCGCCTTATCTTATAATTGTCAAAATTTTTTGAAGAAAACGTTTTTAGAAGCCTGCCGCGGCGTCATTTGATTTCGACGTCGGAGACGAATTCGTTCGCGACGACGGGGAGGAGCCCGTTTTCGGCGGAGAGCTTTTGATCCCCGACGACAACGTTTTCGAGGATTACGTTTTTAACGTTATGTTCGGGATCGAGCCCTAGGAAGACGAAGCGGGGTTTGCGCTCGCCGAAGACGCGGATATTCTCGAATCGGACGTTCTCGACCGTTCCGTTTTCCTTGTCAACGGACCAGGGGCCTTTATAAATCACGACGTATCCCAGCTCCGGGCAGTAGTTTGGATCCGCGTTCGCGTCATAGATTTGATCGTCGGAGCCTTGGTAAATCGGGGTGGGAATTTTAGCGTCGAACTCGACGCGCACGTCGGAGAAGACGACGTCGGAGATCTTCGCGCGGTCGCCGTGCTGAATATCCATGGCGATGTGAGTCGTTCGGATTATGTCGGAGTTTTCGAAGCGGATATTCTTCATCTCGGGGGCTGAGGTTTCGGCGCCGATTTCCATGGCGCGGCCCCAGTCGCTCCAGATGACGTTGTTGCGGAAGAGGATATTCTCCGCGCTCGGGGAGTTCTCTTCCAATCCTTCGATCGGAAGGACGTTGTCGATGGAGTGGAAGGGCGTCGTCCCCAATCCCTTAACGACGAGGGAGTCGTCGAAGGAGCGCACGAAGGAATTTTCCACGAGAACGTTCTTTGAGTTGCACAGGTCGATACCGTCGGCGTTATAGCGCCAGAATCCGACGAGGCGCGCATGACGAATCGCGAGTCCGTCGCATCGCGCGAAGGTCGCGCCCCAGACGTCGGGGTCGCGTAGGAGGACGCCGTCGATCTCGATATTCTGGCACGAGTCGAAGAAGAAGAGCCCGTTGAGTTTCCCGCGCTCGAAGGGCGCCGCGTCGAGAATACCGGGCCCCGAGATTTTCACGTCCTTGACGTTCTTTCCATGGATCCCCCCGTAGACGACGGCTCCAGCGTCGATAAAAATTTCGTCGCCGCTTTTGACGTCAACGCGTCCGACGTTATGGACGCCGGGGCCGAAGTATCGGAGATTGGGGGCGTTGAGATTTTTGGGTTTTTCGTAGATCGGAGTGGGGAGGAGATGCAACGCGCGATGGAAGCCGTTGATTTCGACGACGACCGGGACGGCGCCGGGAACCGTGAAGGAGATTTCGCGTTTCTGGACGTCGATCTCGGGGACGATCCCGAGGGAAAGGGGGCGGATAACGACGTCGTCGAGGGAGGAGACGTCGCCGCGCTTAACGGTCACGACGACGCGGTTCGTCTTTTCGTTCGTCTGCCACGTCGCGAACCCGGCGAGCTCCGTTTGATCGAGAGAGCGCTGATATCCGGGCCAAATCCGATTGAACGGCTGAGCGCTGACGCGGCAGCTCCATACGGGGGCGACGATTCCGTCGACGGTCACGGCGTAATCGTCGCAGAGTGATTCGCCTTGCGGGACGGTCGGCGTTATGACGTCGGAGGCCGTCGCGAAAAGAAGGTTGGCAAGCAAAACGATCGACGCTGCGAGCGTCGCGAACAGATTTTGAGAGCGCATCGTGTTTCCTCTCCTTGAACGATGAAGATAAACGTTGTTTGTTCTTTCCTAAAGTATAAAGAAAAAGGGAAGGCGACGCAACAATCGGCGCGTCGACTTCCGCTTTGAGGGGGAAAGAAAAGGGCGTTGAGAGAAGGTTACTTGATTTCGACGTCGGAGGCGAATTCGTTTTGCGCGACGGGAAGGAGGCCGTTTTCGGCGGTGAACTTTTGATCTCCGACGACGACGTTTTCGAGCGTTACGTTTTTGACGTTATGCTCGGGGTCGAGTCCGAGGAAGACGAAGCGGGGTTTGCGTTCTCCGAAGACGCGGATATTCTCGAATCGGACGCCGTCGACTGTTCCGTTCTCGCCGTCGACGGAGTAGAACGTCTTGTTGACGATAACGAAGCCTAGGTCGGGGCAGAAGGCCGGATTCGCGTCGGGGTCGTAGACTTGATCGTCGGAATTCTGATAGATCGGGGTGGGGATTTTGGCGTCGAATTCCGCGCGGATATCGGAGAAGACGACGTCGGAGATTTTGGCGCGGTCGCCGTGCTGAATATCCATGGCGATGTGAGTTGTTCGGATTATGTCGGAGTTTTCAAAGCGGATATTCTTCATCTCGGGGGCGGAGGTTTCTGCGCCGATTTCCATGGCGCGTCCCCAGTCGCACCAGATCACGTTGTTGCGGAAGAGGAGATTTTCGGAGTTGAGCGTGGATTTTCCGAGCCCTTTAACGACGAGGGAGTCGTCGTAGGTTCGCAAGAAGCTATTCTCGACGACCGCGTTCTTCGTATTGCACAGGTCGATTCCGTCGGCGTTGTAGCGCCAGAATCCGATAAGGCGCGTGTTGCGGATCGTAAGTCCGTCGCAGCGTACGCACGTCGTCGCCCAGACGTCGGGGTCGCGCTGGATGATCCCGTCGATCGTGATGTTTTTGCAGTCGATAAAGCGGAAGAGCCCGTTGAGTTTTCCGCGTTCGAAGGGCGCCGCGTCGAGAATACCGGGCCCCGAGATTTTCACGTCCTTGACGTTCTTCCCATGGATCCCCCCGTAGACGACGGCTCCCGCGTCGATAAAGATTTCGTCGCCGCTTTTGACGTCGACGCGTCCGACGTTATGGACGCCGGGGCCGAAGTATCGGAGATTGGGAGCGTCGAGATTTTGTGGTTTTTCGTAGATCGGCGTGGGGAGGAGGTGGAGGGCGCGATGGAAGCCGTTGACTTCGAGGACGATCGGGGCGGCGCCGGGCACGGTGAAGGCGATTTCGCGTTTCTGGGCGTCGATCTCGGGGACGATCCCGAGTGAGAGGGGGCGGATAACGACGTCGTCGAGGGAAGAGACGTCGCCGCGCTTGACGGTCACGACGACACGGTTCGATTTCTCGTTCGTCTGCCATGTCGCGAAGCCGGAAAGCTCCGTTTGTTCGAGGGAGCGCTGATATCCGGGCCAAATCCGATTGAACGGCTGGGCGCTGACGCGGCAGCTCCATACGGGGGCGTCGATTCCGTCGACGGTCACGGCGTAATCGTCGCAGAGTGATTCGCCTTTCGGGACGGTCGGCGTAACGACGTCGGAGGCCGCCGCGAATAGGGCGTTTCCAAGAAACATAACCGACGCGGCGAGCGTCGCCAAAAAGCAGTGGATGCGCATCATCTTTCCCCTTAACCTAATCTCTGGAGATAAAACGGTTTTTCTATTCTTCTTCAAGTGTAAATGAAAAAAGAAGCCGACGCAACAATCCAACGCGTCGACTTCCTACTTTTTTACGGGCTTGCTTCTCGTATGACGAGTAGGCGGGGGGGGGGGGGATTTTTTACGCTACTCTCTATATCAATTGCTATGGGAATCGCTTTAGGCTACTCTGAAATTACACTACACTCAAACGGAAGATCTTCAACATCGTCAAAATTGTTAGCTTTAGGCTACTCTGAAATTACACTACACTCAAACCATTACACGCGCCACGCATGAATCGTCTTTCGCTTTAGGCTACTCTGAAATTACACTACACTCAAACTTAGCGGCGGTTATAAGCCCGAATAAATCTTGCTTTAGGCTACTCTGAAATTACACTACACTCAAACTTCGATTCGTCGCCGCCGAAGTCAAGCGCAGCGCTTTAGGCTACTCTGAAATTACACTACACTCAAACTAAACTCAGACGGATCGGGAATAGTCACAACGCTTTAGGCTACTCTGAAATTACACTACACTCAAACGGGATTTGCAAGTTATGAATGGAGCGCGAAAGCTTTAGGCTACTCTGAAATTACACTACACTCAAACCCGAGGTCGTTGCGCAAAACTGGGGCAGTGGGGCTTTAGGCTACTCTGAAATTACACTACACTCAAACGGTCTCACGTCGTCAGGTCTGCGCGGTTTGTCGCTTTAGGCTACTCTGAAATTACACTACACTCAAACATTTGGCAAGATTTACAATCATGAGGGGGAGGCTTTAGGCTACTCTGAAATTACACTACACTCAAACTGTCAACAGCTTCAATACCTTTCCCTTCTTTTGCTTTAGGCTACTCTGAAATTACACTACACTCAAACATCTTCGCGCCCCCTTACTGCCTTGGTCACGCTTTAGGCTACTCTGAAATTACACTACACTCAAACGTAGATTAAATGCTTCCCACCGGATTGTGACGCTTTAGGCTACTCTGAAATTACACTACACTCAAACTTTGGTTGAGGCGCTACCGGCGCGCAAGGCGCGCAGCTTTAGGCTACTCTGAAATTACACTACACTCAAACTTGTCACAGCCGAAACAGCTACTTATCAGAGCTTTAGGCTACTCTGAAATTACACTACACTCAAACTACCGGTTGCGAAAATGGACAGGGAAGGACGCTTTAGGCTACTCTGAAATTACACTACACTCAAACCGTTATTACTCGATATGCAAGCGTAAGGAAGCTTTAGGCTACTCTGAAATTACACTACACTCAAACGAAAAGAACAGACCATCCGCGAACAGATTCTGCTTTAGGCTACTCTGAAATTACACTACACTCAAACAGCGCCGGGGACATAAAGAAATATATTCAAGCTTTAGGCTACTCTGAAATTACACTACACTCAAACCTCAAATCCCAAATCAAGCCCGAGCGCCCGTCAAAACGAACGCGCGAAGTTACTAGTTTCGTGGGGATGACCGGAATCTGAGGTTTGCTACTTTTCATACCTATATTTTACACTTCGCAGAGGTCGTTGTCAATAGTCGTACGCTCTTCATGCTGTAATTTAGGGCGATCGACGTTGTCGAGGAGGAACGCGCGGTATTCATGGTCGACGAGCGCTCCTAAGAACGTTTCAACGTCCGCGTCGGCGTAATAGCTACGAAGGTTCAAGAGGACGAAGACCCGATCTTTATCGAATTCCCGGACGAGTTCCATATAGTCCAAGAGCTTTTCAAGGGGTTCTACGTAATCGTCCCGGATCGTCACCCCCGCGCTCTTGAGGAGCCCCGGAAGGGAACAGCGCGTGAAATCAAGCGCCGCGTTGAACGAAAAGGTCAACTCGTTGAAGTACTCTTGAATCTTTTGCAGCAACTCGGCCGTCTTGAGATGAAAGACTTCGTTCATCGCTTCGCGTTCCAGGGACTTCAAGACGCGCGTCATGAGCGTCTTCGGAGAGAAGTCGTAATGGACGCAGTTGTCGATAAACTCGACGTTCGAATACATGCTCAGTATGACGTCGTTTTCGGAGAGAATGAACTCTCCCTCCGCCCCGTCGCATTGATCGTAAAGGTCGAGGACGAGTTTGCGAAAGAGCGCGGGATTTTCGACGACCAAGGCCGGAATCTTCTTCGCCGAAAAGTCGAAGACGCGCTCAATTTCAGGATGGCACAAAATCATAAGAAAACAACCCTTTCCGTACTATCGACGACGTCGCTCGTTCCCGAGCCCGCGAGGAAGACGAGCCCCGCGTATTGCTTTTCGGTGATCGTGATCATCT
This sequence comes from Thermoguttaceae bacterium, assembly GCA_051885615.1. Taxonomy (GTDB): domain Bacteria; phylum Planctomycetota; class Planctomycetia; order Pirellulales; family Thermoguttaceae; genus RUG369. The sequence continues at coordinate 22,658 of JBJEXI010000045.1, read as the reverse complement.
GTACGGTTCCAACGCCCGGAACTTCCTTACGGAGCGTCTTCGCAAGGGATTTCTGCGCCGTCGCGTTCAACACCAGTTTGCTGTAGACTGATTTTTGCATCATCACGAATCCGTTCTTAATCAGAACTTTCCGAAATCGGCGATATTCGCGCTTCTCAGCGGGGTTCGTGATCGGCAGGTCAAAAAATACGATCGTTCTCATAAATCGATTACTCATTTCCGTTGAACTTGATTAATTGGGGATCGTTGCTGTTGAGCGCGTCGAAGACGCTCCGCACGTAAATACGAATCGTGTTTAAGAAGGTGTTCTCCCCGTCGTTGATATGAACGTTGAGATTCATCAGCTTGACGATCGTCTCTTTGAGGTCGGCGTCGAGATCGCGCGAGGGAAGCTCCTTTACGATTCGGTCGACGTAGGGACGCATCGGCTCCATCAGATCGTAAGTGAAGTTGTTGTAATTGAGGACGTTGCGGTGGTGTATCCCCAGCTGCGTGACGTACCCGTTGGCGACGATCTCGCGATTGAAGACGCCGCGAAGAATCGCGTAGCCGTAGTCGAGCGCCGCGTTGGTGGGAATATTCGCGTCGCGCGTGAACTTTTTGCCGAAGAGAGCGTTGAAATAGACCTTCGCGGCGTGCCCTTCGCGATTCGAATCGTCGTCCCCTTTCAGCTCGGCGATATACCCGAGGAGCTGATCCGCTTCCTTGGTCTGCCCGATTTCGCGCAGTAGCGCGCTTTGGTTGCGAATCTTCGCGCCAACGATCGCGCGCCACACCCCCTCTTTCGTTTCCTGTCGCCACGAGATTTGTTCTTGCAGTCTCTCCGACGCGTTGTAATTCCCATGGAAGGGGACGACTTCCATCTGCGCGGTATGGTCGTCGGCGCAGAAGATGATCTTCACGTTCCGTTCCGTCAATTGGGAGAGAAGATACGCCGTCATCGAGACGTTTTGACTCTCGATAATCACGACGGAGATTTCGTCGATAAAAAATCGGGTCGTCTCAGTTCCGCGCACCACCATGTAATTCATTTTGAAATCGAGTTTGCTGCGTTCCGAAATAACGACTGTTCGCCAGCTCATTTTGGCCCCCTATTAGAGTTTTGCTCGTCCTGCCCCTTTTTGAGATTCTCGCTGCGTTTTTCGAATAATCCTGTCGTAGATCTGTCGAGGATGCGTACGTCTGCGTATTTCCAGTTTGACAACTTAACACTTAGTTGCATTCCTCCTTCTCTATTCGTTCCGCCTATTGTGGTAAGATTGCATCTGTCTGTTTTTCCTCCCATATGAAGAAGAATTATTTGGAGCGTCTTGATTTGTTGGGAGAGAGGGTCTTGCGACTCCTTCTGCGTGTTTTTCTTCGGAACCTCCGGTTTCACAAATTTTTCTCTCCTCTCTTTTAATTTTGGACTGATATTGTTGGGAATCTTATTAAATGGCCAAGATTCGAGTTTTTCGATTAAACGATCGTATAGTTTCACATTCTCTTCTTCTGAAACGTGGTCAAAATCTTTGTTAGGTATCAAGTTGGGATTGACGTCTAACTTCTTGAGGAATGACTCGATACGTTTGATATAGAGCGTCGATTCGTGATCCAATAGGAGAGGGAAGAAAGGCCTCAAACCTATTGAGGAGTTGTTGCTTTTACCTGAAAGCGTTATTATTGTTCCATCCAGAGAGAATAACGTTTTTATCGGTAGTTTTCTCAAGATTTGCACATGATTTAACTGCGGTTTCGTTTTGGCTGTCGATAGCTGTTCCTGAAGTGAGTTTGTTACATATTTCATGGCATATTCAGGATCATTTTCAAATTTTTTGACGTCAATAATGTGAATTGGAACCAGAACAACTTCTTTAGTCGTTTTCTTGGGGGTAATGACCTCGCATTGTGCAAGGACAAAATATGAAGCGCGTTTTCCGTTGTATCCGCCGTACTTTACCGTCGGGAGACCCTTCTTTAACGGTACGAGACCCTCTTTTTTCTTGAGCGGCTGTTGGTCGAAGAGTCCCCCCTTGCGGCATAGGGTAAATTGCGTGAGATGAACGGCGTTCTTAGCCATCGTTTTGCGCACGAGGGCAAGGTCGCGTTCGTGTTCCCAGTAGCAATCGTTCAGGTAAGATTGGTCGCGCTTGAATAGTTTCCCCACCTGGACGTTGTAATTCTTGTCGTTCTTGGAGAAATACTGCTTCGAGAAGCGCCTGTCGTAGACGTTCCCGACGACGACGTTCAGATACGCGTCCTTCGCATGGTGAAGGTCGTTGAGCAATCGCGACTTCGGAAGATCGAACTCCTGGCGGAATTCCGAGACGAGCCCCGCTTTGACGTAGACGATCTCCGACTCGGGAAACCGCTTTTTGAGCAGATTCGCCACGACTTTCGTCGATTGCCGCGTCTCCACCAGTTGACGGTTGATGAAGCCGTATCTTTCGTCGTCCGTAAACTCCGTCGCGCGCGTTAGACGGCGATACTTGTCTTCCGTCATAAGCCCGACGTCGCGCAAATGCTTCCAGAATTTCGTCATCTTGGCGCGGATTTCCGGGGCGATCGGGTAAACGTCGCTTTTGCGTCCGTTTTCTTCGCTCTTGACGAGAACCATATTGTTCAGGACGCTGTCGTCCTTCACGAAGCGTTGCGGATAGATATGGTCGATATCGTAGCGCTCGCTCGATAAGCTTTTAAGATCGATCGGTTCCCCCGTGTAGGCGCATTTTCCCTCTTGCAAATAGTAGAGATAGAGCCTCTTCGATTGAAGTTTCGATTCTTCCTTGCGGCTAAGCATCGACTTCAGTTCGTCGCGGAGCGTTCGAACGTCCTCCGTCTTAATCTTGGCGTAAAGGTCGTGAAGTTGCTGGAGACGACTCGTCGTTCTCTTACCCTTCTGATCCGGCGTCCCCCCGCGCGCCATCTCCACGAAGATCTTCTCGGGGTCTCTCTTGAGCGCTTTTTTGACGTCGTCGACGACCGCCAGGGCGCGGTAAATCTGGCGTTTCACCGCGTTGGAGACGTACGCGGCGTCGAGCTCTTCTTCGAGCGTTCGACCCTTATTTTCATAGAACTTGCCGACGTAATCGTCGATCTTCTCCCGGAAGGTGAATTTCTCCGAAAGGAGCTGCATGAGATTCAGGTTCGTCTTGCGCATCCACTCGATAATCGTGTATTCGTCGGCGTCGACGCCTTGGAAAGTCCCCGTGATCTCGCGCCCGTTAAGGAATTCGCGCGAAAGGCGACCGAACCCCTTGAGATCGAGTCGCGAAATATACTGGACGTCCTTGTCCGACAGTTCCTTATAGTTTTCCGTGAGCCATTTGCGCATTCGCCTCTTGTCTTCCGTATACGCGGCGTGTTTGATAATATCCTCGACGTCCGATTCGGAGAGGGTTTTCGAGTCCAAGAGCTGCTTAAAGTCGTGATATGATTTGAGGGAGGATTTGATCGTGACGTCGATCCCCGAAAGTTCGTCTTCCTCCTTGAGACGCCCGCGAGACTTCAAATAATCTTTGATCTTCTTCACGTTGACGTTTCGTATTTTTTTGAAGAGGTTCTCGTAGAGCTCTTCTTTGACGTCGACCGGAATCAATTCCCCGTTGACTTTGAGGTTGTTCAACTCGTTGAGAACTTTGAATTCGCAGTAGAGTAGGGAGTTTTCCGGCAAGACTTCTTCCCACGGCAGATACGTGCAGTTGTTCGTCATTCGGTTAATGAACGCTTCTTCGCACTTCTCAAAGTCGACGAGCTTTTCGAAGGTCCAGGGGAGGATGCGCCCCTTCGCTTTGCGCACAAGCCACGCGTTTTTCGAAGAGGCGTCCTTCTCTTCCTTGAGGGGACCGACGAAGTAGGGGATGCGGAACGCAAAGGTCTGGACGATCTTCTCTTTTGTCGTGATTCCGTCGGCGTCAGCCTCGTTGAGGAAGGGGAGATATTGCGCCGCGCGGTCGAGGAGCTTCGTGAGTTCGACGTAGTAGAGCTGGTAGGGAATGAGACGATTGTCCCCCGTCTTCTGCTTCGGGAGGAAGTCGTTCGCTTCCAAGCGTTCTTTCATCGTAAGAAACGCTGGCAGATCCTCCTCGGAGACTTTTCCTTCCGCTACTTTAAGAGCCTTGTGAAGGCCTTCGCAGAAAACCTCTTGGTTGACAAATTTCAACTCCTCGAGCTCTTTTCCTTTGAGACGCTTGACGTTCTTGCTGTAGGAGACATAGTTGTCGTTCTTTTTGACGACGTTCTTAAAGAGGTCGTCGTATTGTTCGGGGAGGTATTTTTTGACGAAGCTTTTGAGGTAGGCGAGATCTTCCTTATGCTGGTCGTAGACCTTGATCTTGGCTTGGGAGACGCTCTCTGAGCCTTCCATGACGGCGGCGAGGTGCGCGCAGTCCGTCAGAGCTCGTACTTTCAGGACGATATCCCTGTTGTCGCCAAGTTCGGTAAGGATCGGCGCGAGTTCGTCGTCCCCCTGCGCGACGCTAAAGGAGAGCTTTTCATTCTCGATATTTTCGAAAAGATCGACCGCCTTGATCTTCCTCCCCGCAAGGAATTGCGCGAAGAATTTGCTTTTGAAAGAACGCTCTTTTTCGTCGTCGACTCTCCCTTTCGCGTCAGGTTTGAGCTCTGCGATAATTTCCTTTTCTTTTTCCGTTAGCCGACGTTTTTGAAGGATTTTAAACAACTTTTCGGCTTCGATTCCGTCGGCCCAGGGAAGCGCGTAACCGTTGTTTTCAAGGCATTGATTTAACTCGTCGAAGGCTTTTTGGAAGTCGAGGACGTCTTTTGCTTTCTCGGGATCGACGTCGAGAAGGAAGTGACCGCGATGCGCGACGAGCCATGCGCACGCGAGGTAGACGAGGCGAACGTCGTGCGCGGCGTCGCTCTTCATGAGGTCGTCGATCAGGTGGTGAATCGTCGGGTATTTCTCATAATATTCCTTATCCGTGATCCCCTGCCCGTTGAAGAGGGCGACGCCGAATCGCGCGTCTTCCTTGTAGAGGGCGCTTTCTCGGCGGCGAATGAAGAATTTCGGGTCGATCTTGCCGATCTCCTTCGCGAAGAGTTCGTTCAGGAGATTGACGCGGGCCTGTCGACGGTCGAGTCGTCGGCGTCCGGTGCGGAAAAGGCGTCGTTCGCTTGCGTCCTTCGCGGATTCGAAGAGCGTCGCGCCCCACATCGGCTCTCCTTTGAATTTCAGGAGCGCGTATTCCTTGTTCGTTACCGCGTAACCGATTGAATCCGTGCCGATATCGAGACCGAGATAATAGTTTTGAGAATTTTTCATCTTGACTTTACTTCCTTTGCGTTTAAAATAACGGTTGAAATTACACTACTAGTTCAAATAAAAAACTCGTATTGAGTTTCAAATCGCCGGGCAACCGGTTGCACAGCGTGTGTATTGGCCTCTTCGGAGGCCTTTTTTATTTCTTGTCTTGCCGTCGCTCCTTATTTTCACTTTCTTCGCTCCTAGTTGATCGGCGCGGCGCTCGCGTCGATTTCGCCTTGAAGACGCGTCGGTTTTCAATCGCCTCGCGTCCGTTGAATCGAAGCGTCAGTATAGATCGAGCGTCGCCGCTACTCGTCTTGAATAGAGTAGACGTTCTCTTACCAAAACGCGGATTCTAATCCGAGAAAATAGGGCGCGGCGTTTCAGCATGGTTGTAGAAAGGGCGCTTTCTTTTATCGGTTTGGCGAAAATAGCGTCTGACAACCTCTTTCGAAACCGCCTTGTTGGAGCGTGAAAAAGAGAATCGTTCCGCGTTTTGAATAGATAATTATAAGAAAGAAGAGGGAAGGCGCAATAATCCGCGCCATTTTTCGCGCCGCGTTTTCGCAGCGACATTGATTGAAGAATTGTCGTCGGACGGGCGTTTAGAGGCGTGAGAGAAGTGGGGGCGCATTTTGCGTCCGATAGATAAGAAAGGGGACGAACATGTTGAGACGCGCCGCGATAGACAAAAAGAAAGCCGACGCAACTTGCGCTGCGTCGGTCCTCTCCTTCCGTGTTACGAAAGGTTGGTTGGAGTTCAGTTTTGGTTGAGGTTGAGTCCGTCGCTAATATTAGCGTAGCAGCCGAGAACCTTCTGCGCGGTGGTGGCGCTGAAGAATCGGACGGCGCCGTCCCCCATAAGCATGTTGGAACCACCGGAATGCCAGCTACCGATCGTAGAGTTAATCGCCGCGACGTTACCCGTTCCGTCATATGGCCCTAGGATACCGTTGGCGAGGAGGGACGTCGGAGCGCTACGCGACCCGTCGCTGTTGTAGGACCAGCCGGTCTGGAGGCATTTGTAGATGGAGCCTTCGTCGGTCATTTCATTCGTGCTCAGGTAGGAGCAATCGTAACACCAGGACCAGTTGTCCGTGCTCGGCGTCTGGGAATTGCATTGTCCAAGTTTCCCGATCGGAATGTGTTTTTCGCCGATGAGGAACTGATTGCTCGTACCGTCGGTGAAGCGAGAGAGGGTATCGGAGTATTTAAGACCGCTTTGGAAGTTGTCGGCGACCTTGAGATGCGCGCCGCGGAAGGGGCCTTTCTGGTCGGCGTTGACGCGCGACCAGTCGGCGGGAGAAGTACGGCAAGCGCGGACGTGATAGTGCGCGTCCCCGGAGTCCCCCTTTTCATGCGCCATGATGACGGCGTAGTCGGTCTGAGGTCCAGGCGTGGACGCGCCGCCTGTGTCGGCGTCCCACTCCTTATGCGCGGCGCCGGAGCGACGAGACGGGCAGGTCATATACGGAACGGAGGCGAACCCCTTCTTTTGTTCGTCGTTAAGGGTGACCCCAGACCAGCCGGCTCCAGTGTTCCAGAAGAAACGTCCCAGCGTGACGGGGTCATGGTTCTGTCTCGGTCCGACGATCTCCCAGAGATTCTGCTGCTCGGAGAAGGGATAGAGGAACGCCCAGAAAGTGATGCGGTGCCAACCGATAGCGCTCGGGGGAAGGCCGCCGTTGACGTCATGGAAGTTGTGGATCGCTAATCCCATTTGCTTGAGATTATTGGTGCACTGCATACGTCGCGCGGCTTCGCGCGCCGCTTGAACTGCGGGTAGAAGCAGACCAATAAGAATACCGATAATGGCGATGACAACGAGCAGCTCGACAAGGGTGAAGCCCTTTTTTCTTGCTAGGGACATTTTGCTACTCCTTAATTCGAAAGGTAACGTAAGTCCTTAGACTATAAAGACGTCCGTTACATTGTTTAGGGGAATGAAGTTAAAAAATTTTTCAAAAATTAATGACGCTATATTAATAATATTAGTATGGAAATTTTAGTTAAAAAAACGAACGGCGTCAACACTCGTGCCATAAAAATATGACTGTGAATATTTGTACATAAAACAAGTAATGTGTATTGAGTTTTAAAAAGTATAGTATATCTTGTGGTTGAATTATGTTTTTACGAGCTATAAAGCTCTGTAAACAAAGAAGTTAGAGTGTTTGTAAAGGATTTGTAAAAACTAGCGTTTTTGTACAATAATTTATTATTCGCCAAAAATTTTTTAGAAATTTTTTGAATTTTTTTACAATATCAGGTAAAAAAAAATAATTGTCGAACGACTGCCGCCTGTGATTGTTATTCTTTGTCTGTTATTGGTTCGTTGAGAAGATGAAACTTTTAGCATATAATGAAGAGGAAGTTAAACGTGGCGAGCCCCTATAAAGAGTAAGAGCGCCTTCAAAAGACGCTCTTGGAAAGAGAAAGAGGATGGATATTTGTCATAACAAGGAGGGATTGAGACGGCGCGTTTTATGATTCTGGGGAGACGCGAGTTCCTCGGGGAGGCGTCCGGATTTCTCCGCCTCTTCGCGTTCTTCTTCACTTTTTTCGCGCCAGTATTCTTTGACTTTCTCTTGACGGTACTCTTCGTCGAATTGAAAGCGCGCTTCGTCCGTGATCTGATCTTCCGGAACTTCCCCCGGCGGATAGACGGTGAAGTCAAAGCGTTTGTGTTTCTTATCGACTTCGCAGATCCAGCCGCTTGTTCGATCCATCATGTATTGACGATCGATGAGCGTCACGAGCTTTGCGAGCCCCTGATTGCGTCTGTTGGTACGCGAATCGTCCCCCTCGAAGCGAATCGCGCTTGTTATATACGCCTGATAGACGCCTGGGGGGACGCCGTCGTTTTTACGAAAGATCCTCAGCTCATATTCTCCGTTTTCGTCAAGATCTCCCCGCCCAAGGTAATATCCGTCAAAGAAACAGACCTGTCCGCACGTAAGGGGAGTCCCGTCGGGAAAGGCGACGCGCCCCGAGACTTTGATCTGGCGCGGTTGCCAACACCCGACGAGAGTCGAGACAAAACTAAAAAGCAGAAACGCGCAAAGAACGCGTCTTGAAATCCATGTCGTGTTCATTCGATCGTAATATCGTAGGTCATGTTCCCTTTGACGTCGATTGTTAGACCGCTCTGTTCTGGATCGCTGTACTTCGGATCGAGGGTCGAGGTCGTATTGCCGATGATCTCCATTTTCATTTCTTCTCCGTCGGGGCCCTTTTGGACACGAGTGGAGGTTTCGCCGAATTGGAGCGTTTCGGTGAGGTAGACTTTATAGCTTCCCTTCAAGATCCCGTCGCCGGGCTTGAAAGTGCGCATTTCAAAAGATCCGTCCGACTGGATCTCGCCGCGGAAGAGGTTGTTTCCGTCGGTGAAGTTGACAGTTCCGACGGTCAACGGAGAGCCGTCGGCAAACTTGACCGTTCCAGTGACTTTCGCTTTGTTGCCGCATCCGGTAAGGCATAGAACGAAGACGACGAGAAAGAGGGACGCGAATTTACTAAACTTGTTCATGAGCGCTCCTTAGGGATCTAGGATTGATAGAGGAGAACGAATTAGATTTTTGAGAGCGACGCGTTGGATCGTCGTCGTTCTAAAAGAATTGTATGTAATAACGGCGCTCTTTGTCAACAGTTAGGACAATATTTTTAAAACTGAAAGAAATAAGTGTACAGAAATTAAGCTGAAGTTTCAAAGAAATATATTCCACAACTGGTTATGATAAAGAAATTTGAAAAAATTCGAAGAAAATATTTTAAAAATGACCCGGTTGACGTTGCGCGAGAATGGAGTTTAATGACAATGGGCCCGAATGTGGGATTGATAACCAAGGATTTTCCTTTTTTATTAGCCCTAAGCGCTCCCTCCGATGCGTTTTTCACGCCGCCGTTACCGACGTCGTCGAACGCTGCGACGAAGTCTTTCGCCGTATCCGCGAGAGATCTTCGTTATATTGTTTAACGTTGTTTCAGGAGACTTTTGCGTTATGAAGGTCAGCAAAAGATTTTTCAATTTAATGAGCTTGAGCGCGCTCTCCATCGCGCTATTATTGGGCTCGGCGTCTACGACTCCGACGTTCGCATATACTCAGTCTGACGAACCCGCCGCCGTTGCCGTCGAACAAACCGCCGCCGCAAACGAAGACGCCGTGCCCGCCGCCGACGAGGCGACGGACGCCCCCGTTGAAGATCTCGGCGCGATCGACGATCCCGCCGCCGATCGTATCAGCTTCTTCTCAAAGTTCGGTTTTCTCTGGATCGTTGCGCTCGCTTGCGCCGTCACCTCCCTTGTCTTCGCCGTTCGTTTCTTCAAATCCATGATGAAAGCGGACGAAGGCAACCCCGAAATGATTAAGATCGCCGCCGCTGTGCGTAAGGGCGCCAACGCGTACCTCAAGCAACAGTACAAGGTCGTCGCAATCTTCTTCGCCGTCATCTGGGTCTTCCTCATGTGGCTCGCTTGGGGCGTCGGCGTTCAGAACAAGATCGTCCCGTGGGCGTTCCTCACCGGCGGTTTCTTCTCCGGTCTCGCCGGTTGGTTCGGCATGAAGACCGCGACCTGGGCGTCTTCCCGCACCGCTGCGGGCGCGCAGAAGTCTTTGAACGAAGGCTTGCAAGTCGCGTTCCGATCCGGCGCCGTCATGGGCTTGACCGTCGTCGGCCTCGGCCTCCTCGACGTCGTCCTCTGGTTCGGCGCTCTCTACTGGATCTTCCCCGCCTTTAACTGGACGATGAGTCTCACCGAAATCACCGTCGTTATGCTCTGCTTCGGTATGGGCGCGTCCTCTCAAGCGCTCTTCGCGCGCGTCGGCGGCGGTATCTATACCAAAGCTGCGGACGTCGGCGCCGACCTCGTCGGTAAAGTCGAAGCCGGTATTCCTGAAGACGACCGCCGCAACCCCGCGACGATCGCGGACAACGTCGGCGACAACGTCGGCGACGTCGCCGGTATGGGCGCGGACCTCTACGAATCCTACTGCGGTTCGATCCTCTCTTCCGCCGCTCTGGGCGTCGCGGCCTACGCCGCGCTCGGCGAAGACTCCGCCACTCAGATGAGCGCGCTCTTCCTACCCGTCATCCTCGCCGCCGTCGGCATTATTCTCTCGATCTTTGGCGTCTTCCTCGTCAAGACCGACGAAAAAGCGGATCAAGGCGCTCTTCTTAAAGCGCTCGGGAAAGGCGTCAACCTCCCGTCCCTTATCATCGGCGTTCTCTCCGTCGTTATCGCGATGATTATGCTCCCCGGTTCCGCGAAGTGGGCCGGCGCGTCCGTCGTCACCGGTCTTCTCGCCGGTTGGCTCATCGGTAAATGGACCGAGTACCGCACCGCTTACGAATACAACCCGACGAAAGCGATCGCGCGTCAGGGTAAGACCGGACCCGCGACCGTCATTATCGCCGGTATCGCCGAAGGTATGTTCAGCGTTTGGGCTCCCGTCGTGATCGTCGGCGTCGCCACGATCCTCTCCTTCGGTTTCACCACCGCTTTCGATTTCACCAACGTTAAGACCTTCTCCCTCGGTCTTTACGGCGTCGGCGTCGCCGCCGTCGGTATGCTTTCCACCCTTGGCGTCACCCTTGCGACAGACGCTTACGGCCCGATCGCCGACAACGCGGGCGGCAACGCGGAAATGGCGGGGCTTCCTGAAGAAGTCCGTCAACGCACCGACGCCCTCGACTCCCTCGGCAACACCACCGCCGCGACTGGTAAAGGCTTCGCGATCGGTAGCGCCGCTCTGACGGCCCTCGCGCTCCTCGCCGCGTACGTCGAAGAAGTCCGCGTCGGTTTCGAACGATGGGGCGTTTCCGCCGTCAAGACTCTGGAAGAGAACACCGACGCTCAGCCCGGTTTCTACAAGGTTTCCGACTCCTTCGTCGTCTACTATGCCGGCAAGGACGCCGTCGAAGCGGAAAAGGCCTCTCTCAAAGAACTCGGCCGCGAATGGTTCCCGGAAACTTACCTCGTTAAGCCCGCGCAGGCCAACAATCCGAATGAAGGCGCTCCGATCTATCGCGGCTCCGAATTCACTTGGGAAGAATCCAACGAAGCTTGGGCCGGTCTCGACGCTTCCAAGGGCCCCGCGCTCATCACTCCTGAGATCGCGAAAGTCTGCCCCTTCGTTCCTGAATCCGCCGACGATCCTTGCGAAATGGTTTCCGTCAAGAGCGCGAACATGATGGACTGGATGGACTACTACGCGTGCAATCTCCTCAACCCGAAAGTTCTTGTCGGTATCTTCCTTGGCGCGATGACCGTCTTCGTCTTTGGCGCTTTGACGATGACCGCCGTAGGACGCGCCGCCTCCGGTATGGTTGAAGAAGTTCGTCGTCAGTTCCGCGAAATCAAAGGCATCATGGAATACGAAAACGATCCCGATTACGAGACCCCCGTCGCGATATCGACGAAGGCCGCGCAGCGCGAAATGATCGTTCCGTCTCTCCTTGGCCTCGTCATGCCGATTGTCGTCGGTTTGGCTCTCGGCGTCACGGGCGTCATCGGCCTTCTCGTCGGCGCCCTCACGGCGGGCTTCTGCGTCGCCGTCTACATGGCGAACGCGGGCGGCGCGTGGGACAACGCGAAGAAGTATGTCGAAGCGAATATCGAACCTGAACTCGGCGGAAAACGCTCCGAATGTCATAAGGCGACCGTCGTTGGCGACACCGTCGGCGACCCCTTCAAAGACACGACCGGTCCTTCTCTCAACATCATCATCAAGTTGATGAGCATGGTTTCCGTCGTCGCCGCAGGCTTCATCGTCGCTTACGGCGGATGGTTCTGACCCTTCTCGATTAGATTGATTTAAGCGTCCTCGGCGTCCGTTCCCCTCGTGAGAACGGACGCCTTTTTATTTCTCCATTGAACTACGTCGTTCGTTTTCTTCTTTCCTTGACGCCGTTATTAAATGTTAGAACGGCGCTTTTCTATTGCTATATGACGAGATAGAAGCGTGAATTACTCTCATGACGCCGCCGCAGGATCGTCTCGGAGTATAGCGACGATTATCCTTGGATTGAGAGGCGTCGACAATGCGCTTGGCGAGAAAGGAACTATAGACGCGTTCTGAGGAAGAGAATTCAAGATCGCGTATATATGGGGGCTTTTAAAAATTGTTTCCAGCGCGTCGCGGAGCCGTTTAAACGCGCAAAAAAGAAGAATGAGGACATTCCGGAGAACTCTTCATTCTTCTTGGAAATTACGACGATTGGAACCGTCTATTAAAGAGCTCCGCGGCTCTTCATCTCTTCTTTAATCGCGGGGCCAAGATCGAGCTCGACGCGTTTCTGATCCTTCGACGCAGTGAAGGTCAGGGGCGTCGCGTCGGCGGACTCGTACTCTTCCGGCACGAGTCGGTAGCGTTGACCGGGGGGATCGTCGCGCGTTTGCGGCGGATTCTCGATGAGCATTTTCATGACCACGACTTTGTATTCCCCTTCGGGGACGCCTTTATACTGTCCGAGGGTCGTGAGGGGGAGTTCTCCCTTGGCGTCGGTCGTGCCGCCGCATGACCATCGGCTGTTCGCCGTATCGACGGGAACGCATGAGACGGTGGCTTCGTCGAGAGGCGCGCCTTCTTGGGTGAGAACGAGCGTCACGGGGACAAGGTCGGGAATCCCTTCCGGGAGCTTTTGGCCGCATCCTGAAGTCGCGACGCACGCGCCCGCCGCCGCGAGAATAAGAAAGATATTTTTGATTTGCATGAGCGATTTCCTTTCGCGAGGATCAGAGGGAGACGCTTTCGCCGCCGTTGATGCTTCCCATCGCGCCCCAAACGCCGTAGGGACTCTTCCCGGAACCGCGATCGGTGCCGAGCGCGGGCTTAGTGAGGTCGCCGCAGTCGATCGTTTCGGAGACGAAAATGACCGAACCGTCGGCGCGGCAGACGTTCACGCCGCCGGAATGGTTGCTAGTCGGCGAGCAGATACCGCCGCCGTAGTACGCGTTATAGCGTCCGTCGATGCAGCTCGGGGAGTTCGGAGGAAGGACGGTGGTGAAGGAGGTGCCGTCCGTCATGACGCCCGCCCAGCGCATGTGTCCGCGGATATTGTTGAATTGCGAACCGGCGAGTTGAGTAGGATTGGAGGAATCGCGCTTATTCAAGCATAGCGACGGGTTGTCGCTGAACTGATAAGGATCGAGATCGACCGCGATGGAGCCCTTGACAAGAGCGCCGGAGGAGCTGACTTCGCCGCCCCCTTTCGTCCCGGTCACCATTTCGCTAATCATAGCCGTGTTGCTCGTACCGTCGGTGCACGACGACATGTTGTGCCATTCCTTAACGCCGAAGAGTCCGCGCTTGGGATAATCGACCCAGTTTCCGAAGTAGGGAGAGTCTCCGTTGCAGAGGGCGTAGTTGCCTTTTCCACCGTAGTCGCCGTCCTGCGCGGAACCGCCGTCGGAGGGGCAGAGAAGACCGGGAACCGACGAGGTGTAGAGGGGCGCGAGATCCGACGTGTTCGTGTTGTTATTGAGCCACGGAACGGGAGCCTTGCCCCCTAAACGGGAACATTCGGCGGTATAGAGCTGATAGAGGGAGGTTTGCTCCATGAAGGGAGCGCAGTAGAAGATACCGCTCCACGTGTAGGAATGACCTTGCCATTCGGTCTTGTTGCCGCAACACGCGCATTCAGGTCCCCAGCGTCCGGCGGGGAAGGATCCGTGCGTGTCGTGATAGTTGTGCAGAGCTAGACCAAGTTGCTTGAGGTTGTTGGTGCATTGCATACGTCTTGCCGCTTCGCGCGCCGCTTGAACGGCGGGGAGAAGAAGTCCGATTAAAATACCGATGATCGCAATGACGACAAGAAGTTCAACAAGCGTGAAGCCTCTCTTGGAACGAGAATTTGGTCTCATTAGTATGTCCTTTGCTTAAAATTGTGGTGTTGGGCGCGGACGATAAAATATTCCGCAACCGCCTGTTTCTGCATTGTAGTGGAAACGTTTTGAGGGTGCAATAATCAACAGAGGAAGCGCCTTCGCAACTATTACGGAAGAAACAAAGGTTCGCGTCTCTAGAAATAATATAAACGACGCGTGTATAAAGACTTTATTGGGAAAGAAAAAACGATGTAAATTTTGTACAAATAAAATATTTAGACAAATAAAAAACGCGTCCGGAGACGCGTTTCGTTCTTTTATCGATCAGAAAGATGCGAATTATTCGAGGCGTTCGAGCTGGAAATCGACCTTCTTGGTGGAACCGTCGACGTTCTGCGTGATTCCGGACGTCGAGGCGCTCATGTATTTGGCGTCGATCGCGGGGCGCGTTTCAGCTTCGATGAAATCGCCGTTTTCGAGCTCTTGTTGCTCTTTGACGACCGTTTCAATGCCGGAGAAGTAAACGTTATATTCGCCTTTTGGAAGGCCGTCGTTCTTGCCGACGGAAGAGACTTGGTATTCTCCGTTCTGGATTTCGCCGCGGGCGCTGAAAGAGCCGTCTTTAGAGACGAAATAGACCATGCCGGATTCGACGGGAGTCCCGTCGGTGAAGGAGACCGTGCCGCCGAGCTTGACTTTGCCGGAGCATCCGACGCAAAGAACCGCAAGAAGGAGCGTTAAGGCTAATTTTGTCTTGTTCATTTCTTTCTCTCTAATGTAGGAAGGGGAATAGAGCCGATCGGGAATCGGCGCTGGTTTACCTATCAATTTTAACATCAGAGAGCGGATTCGGTAGCGCCGTCGCTGACGTGAACCATGGAACCGATAGTCTTGCCAGGCGCGGTGACGGAGATCGCGCGAACCGCGCCGTCACCCATCAGGAAGTTGACGACTCCCGAGTGCCAACTGCCGAAGTAACGCTGCGGGTTCGACGTGTCGTGCGGAGAGGCGAGAGGATACTGTTCGCAGACCGCGCGTCCGATCGCCCAGTCGCGCGCGCTACTGTCCGTCGAGGCGAGGTAGTTCTGATCGTGACGATACGCGACGGAATCGCCGCCGAGAATACCGATCGGGATATGCTTTTCGCCGAAGACGATCTGGTTGCTAGTGCCGTCGGTCCAACGGGACATCGGGGTCGTTGATTGCCAGGTGCGAGGATCGCCGGATTTCATGAGATCCGCGCGGATGAAGGGGCTGAAGTTCGAACCGTGCTTCGCGTAACTGTCCTTCACAACCCACTGGAAGTTTGTGCAGTCAGGGCTTTGGTATTTTGTGTAGATCGCGGGCGCGTAATCAGAGAAGGGACCATACGAGGCGATCGATTGGCAACCGCTAATCGTCGTGTTCGTGTTGAGATCGGCGGTCGTGGTTCCCGCAGGGGCCGCGCGTCGCGTTGGGCAGAGAAGGAAGGGGACGGATCGGAATGCGTCGCGCAGTTCCGTCGTCATGTCGGTATGACGCCAGAAGTAGTCGCCGTCGCCGCTTCCTGAACGGCAGAGGTCTTGACCAAAACCGCAGGTGGAGTCGACTCCGTCGCGCCAGTTCTTGAGCGTTTCGTATAACGACGTTTGTTCAAGGTAGGGGAAAAGAAGAGGAATGATCCCCGCGTGTCCCTTCGAAATATCCATCGGAGGAAGTTTGCCTGTGGCGGATTCGAAGTTATGAACGCCCAAGCCGATCTGCTTGAGGTTGTTGGTGCACTGCATACGCCGCGCCGCTTCTCGCGCCGCCTGAACAGCAGGTAGTAGAAGGCCGATCAAAATACCGATAATCGCGATAACTACAAGAAGCTCAACGAGCGTAAAGCCGTGCCTTTGCTCAATGTTTCTCCCGAAAAAAGCCATATGTTTTCCTTTAGTAAATACTAAAACTTGAGTAACTATTATTAGAATGTTAGTAAGGAGTCAGACCAATAGGTTTACTATACTATCCATCGAAGTGTATGTGAAAGGCGAATCTGCGCAAGGCCTTTTTTTGTATTTGTACAAAAAATATCGTGTCTAGCAACTAGGATTAGTTTTTCGCGAGGACGGCGCGCGGCGATCGAAAACTTGATGGGAATATAAAGAAAGCGCCGACGCTTACGTCGACGCTTGCCGTTCGATCTATTCTCTAACAAATCAGAGGGAGACGCTTTCTCCCCCGTTAATACTACCCATCGCGCCCCAAACGCCGTAAGGGCTCTTACCGGTTCCGCGATCCGTTCCGAGCGCGGGCTTCGTTAGATCCCCGCAGTCGACCGTCTCTGAAACGAAGACCACCGAGCCGTCGGCGCGACATACGTTCACTCCCCCCGCGTGATTGCTCGTCGGCGTACTGATTCCGCCTCCGTAATACGCGTCGTAACGCCCGTCAAGGCAACTCGGAGAGTTTGGCGGAAGAACGGTCGTGAAGGACGTCCCGTTCATCATGTCTCCCGCCCAGCGCGTGTAACCGCGGATGTTGTTGAAATGCGTCCCCGTGAGCGCCGACGGATTGGACGCGTCGCGCTTGCTTAAACATAGCGACGGGTTGTCGCTGAATTCATACGGATCGAGGTCGAGCGCCGAGGAGCCCTTGACAAGAGCTCCCGAAGAACTGACCTCGCCGCCCCCTTTTGTTCCCGTGACGAATTCGCTTATCATCGCCGTATTACTCGTGCCGTCCGCGCACGACGCCATGCTGTTCCACTCTTTTACCCCGAAGAGACCGCGCTTTGGATAGCCGACGTAATTCCCAAAATACGGAGAATCGCCGTTGCAAAGCGCGTAGTTTCCCTTCCCCCCGTAGACGTCGTTTTGCGCGGCTCCGCCGTCGGAGGGGCACAGAAGACCAGGAACCGACTCGGTGTAAAGGGGCGCCAGTTCCGGCGTGTTCGTGCTGCTATTGAGCCATGCGACCGGCCCTTTGTCCCCGAGACGATCGCATGCGGCGGTGTAAAGTTGATAAAGAGAGGTTAGTTCCATAAATGGGGCGACGTAGAAGATTCCGCTCCATGTGTAAGAATGCCCCTTCCATTCGGTTTCCGCGGTGCAGCACGCGCATTGCGGTCCCCAGCGTCCGGCGGGGAAGGATCCGTGCGCGTCGTGATAGTTGTGTAGCGCGAGGCCGAGTTGTTTGAGATTGTTCGTGCATTGCATGCGTCTTGCCGCTTCGCGTGCCGCCTGGACTGCGGGTAGCAGAAGACCGATCAAAACGCCAATGATTGCAATGACGACGAGAAGCTCCACGAGCGTAAAAGCGCTCCTGGAACAAGACGAGCGTCTCATTTCATTGTCCTTTGTGAAAAATTTCAACTGATTCGGTTTTCTGGATACTCCGCGTATATCCAACGTACATTATACCAGAACGTAAGATCTTTCAATCCTGAAAGGTTGAGTCGCGATTGGCGAGAAAGAGACAATTTGAGGCTTGAAAAGAAAAAGCGCCGACGCTTACGTCGACGCTTTGTTTTTCGAGACGAACGCTAATTCAATCAGAGCGCGGATTCGGTGGCGCCGTCGCTGACGTGAACCATCGTGCCGACAGTCTTGCCTGGCGCGGTGACGGAGATCGCGCGAACCGCGCCGTCCCCCATCAGGAAGTTAACGACGCCGGAATGCCAACTGCCGAAGTAACGCTGCGGGTTCGACGTGTCGTGCGGAGAGGCGAGAGGGTACTGTTCGCAGACCGCGCGTCCGATCGCCCAGTCGCGCGCGTTGGAGTCCGTCGCGGCGAGGTAGTTCTGATCGTGACGATACGCGACCGAATCGCTGCCAAGGATTCCGATCGGGATATGCTTTTCGCCGAAAACGATCTGGTTGCTCGTGCCGTCGATCCAACGGGACATCGGGGTCGTCGACTTCCAGGTGCGAGGATCGCCGGATTTCATGAGATCCGCGCGGATGAAGGGACTGAAGTTCGAACCGTGCTTCGCGTAATCGTCTTTCGCAACCCACTGGAAGTTCGTGCAGTCAGGACTCTGGTATTTCGTGTAGATCGCGGGCGCGTAATCGGAGAAGGGTCCGTACGAGGCGATCGATTGGCAACCGCTAATCGTCGTGTTCGTGTTGAGATCGGCGGTCGTAGTTCCCGCAGGGGCCGCGCGGCGCGTGGGGCAGAGAAGGAAGGGAACGGAACGGAAGGCATTGCGCAGTTCCGTCGTCATGTCGGTATGACGCCAGAAGAGGTCGCCGTCGCCGCTTCCGGAACGGCAGAGATCTTGACCGAAGCCGCAGGTGGCGTCGGCGCCGTCGCGCCAGTTCTTAAGCGTTTCGTACAACGACGTTTGCTCAAGATAGGGGAAGAGAAGGGGAATGATACCGGCGTGTCCCTTCGAGATATCCAACGGAGGCAACGCGCCCGTGGCGGATTCGAAGTTGTGAACGCCCAAGCCGATCTGCTTGAGGTTGTTGGTGCACTGCATACGCCGCGCCGCTTCTCGCGCCGCCTGAACCGCAGGCAGCAGAAGGCCGATCAAAATACCGATAATGGCGATAACGACAAGAAGCTCAACGAGCGTAAAGCCGCGTTCCCTAGTGAAATGACGTTTCATTGTCAACATTCTCCTTAGAATAAAACTAAGCGATTTGAAAATAAACAGGAGGACCAAAAAATGAATAAATACGCTTGATGTGTTTGATGATTCATTGTTGAGTATTTCTCCCTTAATTTCAATAGAGCGACGGAAATATTTTATTTATAAATTCTATCGTTCAGGCGGTTTGTCACATTTATCGGTAAAAATGACTTGGCGTTTTGCGCAAAGAGCGGCTCGAAAGGAATAGTGAGAACTCTTTTGTAATTAGCGCGTCTCGAATGACGAAAGAGTCTTTCCTATTTAAATGGGGGAAGATCCCGAGCTTACGCGGGGGAGTCGCGTTGACGCCTTTTCTTCTTTTCCCTATAATCGTTTGACTTATTGGCGCGTAGTGCGCCGCGCAGAGAGTTTTTTAGCGCGAGGAGGCTGAATTTTGGGCGCGATACCATCCGGAATGAAAAGAGCGTGCGATCGACTTTTACCTTTTACGACGTCGGGACGACTGGCAAACTGGTCGTACGAACTAGATCGCGTCAACGCCCTTGAACCGAAGTTTCAGAAGCTTTCCGACGGGGAGCTGCGCAAATATAGTCTTTCGTTGCGTTACCGCGCGCGCAGCGGCGAACCCCTCGCCAAACTCCTCCCGGAAGCGTACGCGCTTGTGCGCGAAGCGGGCTCGCGCACCCTCGGGATGCGTCACTTCGACGTGCAGATCCTCGGAGGAATCGCGATCTTCAACCGTTCGATCGTCGAGATGCAGACGGGGGAAGGTAAAACGCTCACGGCGACCGCGCCGATGTATCTTCGCGCGCTTGCGGGAAAAGGCGCGCTTCTAGCGACCGTCAACGACTATCTTGCGGCGCGCGACGCCGAGCTGATGGGCCCGATCTACCAGGCGTTGGGGATGAAGGTCGGCGTCATTGAGTCGCAGCAATCGACGGATCAGCGCCGCGCGGCGTATAACTGCGACGTCACGTACGGCACCGCGAAAGAATTCGGCTTCGACTTTCTCCGCGACCGCCTTCTCTTGCGCCGCATTCGCGAAGGTCAGACCGACCTCCTTGGCGCGATGCTTCGCGAACAGCAGGAGAAGAACGAACAGCCGACTCAGCGAACCGACCCGTACTTTTGCCTCGTCGACGAAGCGGACTCGATCCTCATCGACGAAGCGAGCACCCCTCTTATTATCAGCGCCTTGCCGACGGAAGAGCAAAAACAGGAGGTCGAGGCGTATAAGTGGGCCGCCGACTCGATCTACGAGTTCATCGAAGACGAAGACTATACGTACGACCACGACAAGAAGGAAGTCGAACTGACGCGCGAAGGACGGCTCAAGGCGCGACGCCTTCCGAAACCCGACGCGATGGAACGCACCGGCCTCTATCATATTTACGAATACGTCAAACGCGCGATTAAGGTCGACCGCGAATTTCATCTGGATCAACAATACGTTGTGCGCGACGGAGAGATCGTCATCGTCGACGAATTTACGGGGCGTCTTGGCGAAGGTCGCAAATGGCGCGAAGGGATTCACCAGGCGGTGGAGGCGAAGGAAGGGGTCGAGATAACGGTAGCGACGGGTCAGGCCGCGCGCGTGACGGTGCAGGACTTCTTTCTGCGTTTCGAACATCTTGCGGGAATGACGGGAACGGCGGCGGCTTCGCGCCGCGAGCTTTCGAAGATTTATAAGTGCCACGTCGTTCCGGTGCCGACGAATCGTCCGCCTCAACGCGTGCAGTTGCCGACGCGCGTCTTTGCGACGGAACGCGCGAAATGGAACGCGATCGTGGAAGAAATCTCCGAAATCCATGCGCTCGGAAGGCCAACGCTTATAGGCACGCGAACGATCGATAAGTCGGAGATCCTCTCGAAACTCCTCACGGAGCGCAAGTTCGAGCATAGCGTTCTTAACGCGAATCGCATCGCGGAAGAAGCGGAGATTGTCGCCGACGCGGGCCATCTCGGGAAGATCACCGTTTCGACGAATATGGCGGGGCGCGGAACGGATATTAAACTGCCGAAAGACGTCCTCGCCCTCGGCGGATTGAACGTCGTGTGCACGGAACTTCACGAGTCTGCGCGTATCGACCGACAGCTGATTGGTCGTTGCGGACGCCAGGGGGATCCGGGAAGTTATCGGCAATATCTTTCCTTGGAGGACGAAATTCTCGAAAAAGCGTTCGGTCCGAAAAAGGCGAAAAAACTCAAGGAAATGTACAAAGACGACCCCGATTCTGAACATCCTGAAAAGGCGAAACTTTTTTATCGCGCTCAGAAAAAAGTCGAGAAGAAGAGCTATCGGAACCGTAAAACAATGTTGTATTACGAGAAAGAACGTAAAAAGATGCAGCGCGGCATGGGACAAGATCCGTATCTTGACACTCCCAACTGACCTCTTGCCGGGGGGCTTTTCTTTTTATCCAATGAGGATAAAATGACGTTTTCGTGTGTTATGTGGTCTGGACGCGCGTTATCATTACTTATTTTAAGCGTTTGGATCCGAGCGAATAGTCGGTTGCATTTACGAAAGGTGTTGACATGGCCGCTACTTGCGTAATTGGTTTGCAATGGGGAGACGAAGCGAAGGGTAAGATCGTCGATCTTTTGACGGCGCAGAACGACGTTGTCGTGCGCTATCAAGGCGGTTCTAACGCTGGTCATACCGTTGTTTTCGACGGCAAGAAGTACAAGCTTTCGCTCATTCCGAGCGGCGTTTTCCGCAGCAACGTGAAGTCCGTTATCGCAAGCGGCGTCGTCGTCGACCCTGCCGCTATCTTGCAGGAAATCGACTCCCTTCGTCAGTCGGGCGTCGAAATCGAGAAGAATCTTCTGATCAGCGAACGCGCTCACGTCATCTTCCCGTGGCATCGCGAAGAAGACCGCCTGATGAACGATACCGGCGTGCGCTCCGAAGCGATCGGCACGACGATGCGCGGCATCGGCCCTTGCTATCGCGACAAAGTCGGTCGATCCACCGCGCTGAGAATCGGCGACCTCTATCGCGCCGATTTCGCCGATAAGGTTCGCTCCATTTGCGCGCTCAAGAACCAGTCTCTTCCCGGAATGGCGCGCAACGAGGAAGTTCGCGCGACGGTGAAGCCTCTTGACGCCGATCAGATCGTCAAAGATTACTTGGGCTATGCGGAACGTCTGCGCCCCTTCGTCGGCGACGCCGTCAACTACATTCTCGACGCGGTCGACGCCGATAAGAAAATCCTTCTTGAAGGCGCTCAAGGCTCTCTCCTCGACGTCGATTACGGCACCTTCCCCTACGTCACGAGCAGTAACAGCTCCGGGGTTGGCGTCTGCGCCGGTTCCGGAATCCGCGCGACCTTCTTCAAGAGAATCGTCGGTATTGTCAAAGCGTATACTACGCGCGTCGGCGGCGGTCCCTTCCCGACGGAATTGCACGACGAAATCGGTCAGAAGATCCGCGATCGCGGAAACGAATACGGCACGGTCACGAAGCGTCCGCGTCGTTGCGGTTGGTTCGACGCCGTCGCCGTCCGTTATACGAGTCGTTTGGGCGGCGCGACCGAACTCTCCGTCATGCTTCTCGACGTTCTCAGCGGTTTTGATACGATCAACATCTGCGTCGCTTATGAGCTCGACGGAAAACGCATAGAGTACTTCCCAAGCGACGTCGACGATCTCGCGCGCGTTAAGCCGATCTATGAAACTCTCCCCGGTTGGTCTGAAGATATCACCGGCGTGCGCAAGTACGAAGATCTTCCCGAAAACGCGAAGAAGTACCTCGATCGCCTCTCAGAGGTCGTCGGCAAGCCCGTCGCGATCGTTTCCGTCGGTCCGAGCCGCGACCAGACGATCATCAAGTGATCGATCTTCCCCGCGCTAAATAGGATAGCTCACAGAGCGCGTCGAGTTTTTTCGACGCGCTTCTTTCTTTAATGTTTGCTTTTCCATTTCGTTTCTTATACAATGTGAACGCGGCGGGGAACGAACCCGCTTTTCTCTAGACGCCTCAAGACAATTGAAGGAAGTTTATAATGAAGAAGAATTTTGTCTCC
>JBJEXI010000044.1:0-2907 GCA_051885615.1 Thermoguttaceae bacterium | reverse complement strand
CAGGTAATAATATAGCGCTACTCGGAAGTTCGTCAACAAGTAATTCTAAAAAATTTTAGAATTCTTCAAAGCATCTCTTAAAAGACGCTCTCACTCCCTTTTTTCTGAACTTGAACTCTTCTTAGCTTTACCTTCCCATTCCTTTTTACAGTCGGAAACAAAAGATATGAGACTGGCTTTCTTGTCTTTTACCTCGTCGTCCCAACCTTCAATTTCACTTTCGAGCGCTTCATATAGATATTCCTGATCCGACGCCGCCAATCGTTTCCATACCGTCTCCGACGACGTAAAGCATGAATCTAGCGCTGGACGCCCCTTCATGAGCGTTGCATTAACGCGTTCTCGAAGAAAATCTTTCTCTTCTTCAGCGCCTGTCGCATAGTAGAAGGTTTTTCTCTCGGGAGAAGAATCATCCTTCCACTCTTTTCTGAGCACGGCGCCTAGATACGCAAAATACGTTTCGATCGCTTCCTCTGTTTTTCCTTCTTTATAGAGAACACGGGCAATATCGTTGAGAACTAAGCGCTCGCCAGAAACTTTCAACGCTTGATAGATTTCCAAGGCGTCGTCATAATCGCCGCCGAGCTCCAGACCGATCGCAACGTCATAGCGGCAAGACCCAAAGACGCCTTCCGTCGAAGAAGATTCCCACAAATCGTTTTTCTTCAAAAACTTCTCGTAGCGCGACGCCTCTTTTGAAGCGTCTTCCGCCTCGCAGGCAATAATCCGATCGCGATATTTCTCGACGTCCTCCAAAGTGGGAATGCTCTTAAAATACAGAAGATAGGCGAAGTAAAATACGCTCCAAGAGGCGACAAATAACAATATATGTATAATCGACAAGGCAGACTTGAATAATTTCATGTTTTCCCCCTACTGACGCTATTAAGGAAAGACGCGTTCGTACGTCAGTTTTCGTCCTTTGCCAAGAAATCACGACAATCTCGAACGAGGTCAATTTTGTCGCGATAAATTTCTTGTGCCTTCGCATCCCATGACGCGTACGAATTTTCCAAAAAAGCGAAGAACTCCGTCGCCTTCATACCGATTGTCAGACGTTCGGCAAGCTCTTCTTTCATAGAACAGTCTTCTAAAACGCCGTCGTCGAATAGGTCGGCGCAAAGTTCTTCTACCGCGCAATATCTCTCCTCGTCCGACAGCCCTTCGACTGTTTTAATCCCCTTGCGACTAAACCAAGATTGGTCTAAGCGCCATTGGACGTAATCTAAGAAAAGACTCGCCGATTCATTCAAGTTCTCAGCCTTATATTGGACGCGCGCTTGATCCAAGAGCGTCCGTTCCGCGCTCGCTTCTTGATAGAGTTTGAGCGCTTCGTCAAAGCTACGTCCAAGCTCATACCCATACGCAACTTCAACTTTTCTAGACGTGTCCGAAGAATATTTTTCACCGAGCGTCTTCAAGAGGTATTTTTCGTAATCTTGAGCTAAAGGGACGCAGTCTTCCATTTTACAACAAGTAAGGGAGTCTTTATAACGTTCGACTTTCACCTCGTACGAACTAGGTAAAATCCAACGAAGGAACGGGACAAGGACGAAAAGAAACGCAATCGTCCAAAGAACCCAATAAATAGAAAAGAAATATTTCAGCAGTTTTTTCATTCGAATGGTCTCCGCTAACGAGATTCTCATTTTCCTTTAAAGTTCAGCGTTTTCTGAAGACCGCCAATCAGGTATTCGCTCTCTGACGTCACCCAATTGGTTCCCAAATAAACCGAACCCCACTTTTTAGCAACAGTGTCCCCATCCTGAACAATAGGAATAAAGAGACCATTCGCTCCCCAAAAGATACCGCCCAATTCAGAAGAAACCACAAGACTTCTAGCATTATCATTATTACTTTCACAAGCGTGAACAATCAAGGCGCCAAGCTGATATTGCAAATTAGCCTCAATCGACACATTATCGTCAGCGCTACTTGTATACCTGACACTCCATAGAGGCCCTGTCGTACTTAAATTTGTGCCGTCACTTCCAACAACCACTTCATTGCCATGCCCCCACATATAGAGCCCGTGAAGGGATTTTGAATCAGCTAAATCTTGAATATTTCCCAAGAAGGCAGACTTAGCCACGTCAGAAGTTGATGAAGCATATCCATCGTTGTCAAATTCAACAACATGGAAACCTAGCAATTTCAAACTATCAAGATCAGAATTCCACCCAACAGCAGACTTTCCTATATTATTTAATTCTCCAAACCATGCAGCCAATATGGTATTAGGAACAGAAAAAGGAGCAGTAAGAGTTGCTAAAGGAGCTGAAATAGGAATGTTATCGACAGAAACAACAGCGCCACTAAACAGTTCAACCTTAGTCACTCCATTATACGTAAGCCAATCCCTATATTGAGACGGATTAAGACCAATATCTTTTGCGAGGTCAATCAAAGAACTGCCATCATTGGTAGTAGCTGAAGCGCGATTATTTACATGCATGCGATTGACAAACCAATTACTGATAGAGATCGTAACCTCTGCGTCATCCACATAAACACCCCCGCTTGTTCCATCCGTAAATCGGGAGTCATATGCTCTAATTACCAGCTCGCATGAATATCGCCCAGTTTCACTGACGTACGTCTCAGCATCCTTTTTGAGAGTTATTGTTCCATCTGTTGGATCAATTGCGAAATAATCGGAACCTCCGACGATACAATAGACTTTTCCAACCCCACCTTTTGCGTCGATAGTATTCCCTCTAACTTGAATCGGACTGCCAGCTTTCGCATAGCTCTTAACAAAGGTTCTGTATGAATCGTCATTGTAGTTGATTACGGCGCTTGACTGATCCTCAAAAGAGATAAACTCTACTCGTTCATGAACGTAGACACTTGATGGAAAGTTGCAACCTGGAGCAATCTGCGGATTCCCTTCGCCGGAAAGCGACG
>JBJEXI010000043.1:0-51028 GCA_051885615.1 Thermoguttaceae bacterium | reverse complement strand
GCTTGCGTTAAGTAACGCGCTCTCTATACCGAACTCCTTGAGGACCTCTAGGGCCTCGTCCATAACGATTCCCTTGGCGATTCCCCCAACGTCAAAACGAACCCCTTTCTGCGTTTTTACCCCCCTCTCTTTCAATTCCCAAACGTCTAAACCTACTTTTGTTTTGGCGACGTCAAGAACGCTTTTCGGGGGTAATTCCTTAAAATAGCGACTTCTTCTCCATAATTTCACTATTGGGCTCACCGTTGCGTCAAAGGCGCCTTCCGTCAATTCGCAATAACGTCTTGATTCCTGAAGAGCGCGATACAATTCGTCGCTTGTTTCAACAAAATCGCCGGTCTCCTCCGCTTCTCGACATACGCGAATTATCTCGCTCTCAGGATCCCAATCCGAAAGAATAGAGTTCAATTCGTCAAAACGTCGCCAAACGGCGGCGATCGCTTCATCCGCTTGCGCGTCGTCTTTCGCATAAAAAGTCACGTTTACCGGCACGCCCATCTTTTCTGCCGAATACTCGTAACGTTTTAACTCTTCAGAATTTACAAAAGAAGACGCCCCCAAAAGTATCGTCAACGGCGCCCAAATAGACCACGCTCGCTTCATACGTTTGCTAGAGAAGATCATCTATTTTCTCGCTTAAACACCCAACAAGAATTCTATAAAAATAACGAACCGTTCTTCAACAAAAACGATCCGTTAAAATATTTAATACCTTTTATTTACAACTACCTTAGGCCAACTGCATAAGCACATATCGATATCCGTCGGACGTTTCAAAGAGAGTTCGATAATCTTGCATGAAATAGAACGCTACAGTCTCTTCGCCAGGAACTTCGCGGAAAAACTCGTTCAAAAACCTCGAATCTAATCGCAATTCCGCAGGATCGCCGTCGTATGCAATCGGAAGTTCAACGCTTGATTCGCCTGTCGCTTCCCCTGCCGCCGTGATATTAAACGTTCCCTTGCTGAACTTAAACCATACGCCCGGCTTATTCTCAGTCGCAACTATTTCCGCCTGACGAATAGCGCGCGCCACCTCGTCTGCAATGAAATCTACGCGCTTTTTGCCCGTCTTGTCAGGAATGATAGCGTTCCAATTCGGGAACAATCCCGTCATTAAAGTCGTCGACACAACAATATTGCCAATCTGAACGATCGCGTCCGCGTCGTGCGCCGCAATCAAGACGTCGTCGGCTTCAGAATCTGAACGTACGATCAAATTTAACGTACGCGGCGGGAAGATCGCTTCTTGACTCGTAAAGTTTTCTTGCTGAGCGTCTCCAAAAGATTCCGACGCGTTTTCTTGATAGGCAAGTCGTCGACCATCCGTCGCAACCGCCGTGATTCGATCGGCGCTAAAAATAAACTTCACGCCGCGCAATTCAAAGTGAGAGCTATTAGTTTGCGTCGCAAAAACAGTTCGACCAACCATACGATTGAACGAATTCACGGGGATTTTGAAATACGTTGTCTCTTCGAAGGAGGGCACGATAGGGAATTTATCAGCGTCGTCGCACGTGTCGAGTTGATAACGAAAATGCGCGCCCTTTATCGTAATCTGAGACCCCTGAAGTTCGATGGCGATTTCCTCGTCGGTCGTTTCTGCAAAGATCTTCCTCAATAATTTTGCAGGTAAGATAGCTTCGCCAGGATTTTCTACGACAAACGCATCTTTTTCTGTGAGTTCTCCACGCGCGCCGACTTCTCCGTCGGTAGCCATAAGAAGTAAGGAGGTTTCATTTGCCACGAGCTTGACATTTTGCAACACGGGTCGAACGTCTCTTGAGGCTGTAAAATTGGCTATAGTAGAAAAGAGCGGGACAAACTTATTGCGTCGGCATCGTATCTTCATTGAAAACCCCTTTGATCTCATTAAATTAGGATCCTATCGCCGAGAATCCTTGCTTCTATTTTCTATCATTTATGGGAGAGCTCAATATATCGAAGCTAACCCATTAAAGAAATCAAAGTAAAAATTTCTAACTCAAAAAACAAGACCTCATAGAGACCTATCATATTTGACGGCCAAAACAAAAAAACAAGGCCATTTTTCTAAGAAAAAGAATACATACATATATAATTTTATTATCTCAATAATAGTAATAATATTGATAAAGGAAATTATGTAAAAGTAAGACGCTATAGATAAAGCAAGATACGAATTTTAAAAGACTTAAAAACACAAAGAGTTTAGTAAAAATTTGTATTTTTCTTGTATTCTGAATGTAAATATTTGTAAATAAAATGTATGAAAAAATGTTTATTAAAAATGAATTTTTAATATTTGTTTTTTATTTACAAAATAAATACAAAAAACATTCAAGAAATAAACGAAAAGATTAAGAGAGATTTGAAGACGGAGAAAGCATAAAACAATCAATCAGACTTAAAAGAGAAACCAAAGTTGACTGAAGTACGATGAAGAAATTTTAAAATTTGCCGACGCTTGGTTCAATTAAAAGAGAGCCGTCTTTGTCATGAGTTGAAAAAAGTAGTTGCAGCGTTCGTCCTTCCGAAAGATAGTTAAGCGATAAGAAACGTATTTCCGAGCCTTTTTTCTTTGTTTTGGAAACGCGCGTTAAAACGTCGTGCGCGGAAAGTTTCCAGGCAATTCGTCCTTCGGCTTTAGGCTCTACGCTTATAAGAGACATTGAGCGTTCAAGGAATCGTCCGTCTTCCAATAAGACGCCGGTTACATAGGATGAAGAAATGTTTGGTTCTTGAAGAATGACGTAAACTCGATCATATAAGCGATAAAGACGCGGCGGTTCGACTACGTCTGGGAGTAGATTGGCGTAATGAGCCGCCGACGGTTGGTAAACGACGCCATCGTCGGGGCGGAGAGGCGGTCTTTGAGAGGAAATGTCGAAGACCGTAATAACGCCGCTTGTTCTTTGTATTCGCCAAAGGAAGGGCGCGTCGTTGTAATAAAAATAGTCTTGATCGCTAAATGATTCTTGCTGCACATCAAGAGATAATAAAGGCGACGTTTCCCCCTGCGCGTTCAATGGGAGAAAAGCGAGCGAGGACAGCGTCATGAGAAAGTCTCTTCTTGTTAAAGGCTGCAACTCGTTGATTTTATTCCATGGCATTTTTCATCGAGTCCTTTTCCTGCGCTTGAGCTAGGGCTTCCGTAACTTCTTTTTTGGACGTCAAATAAAACGCAACTCCCACGAGCGCAACGAATACGGCGAGTAAACGAAACGTTAAACCGACTGTCATTCCATATCCTGTTTCGATAGCGGAATTATTTGTCGTAGTAAAAAAAGGGTAGAGTTCGTCTAGCAGGTATTCCAGCGGTCCTGCGGATAGAGGAACGATTGAGCCAATGTTTCCGACGCAGTAGAGTACGGCATGATCGATTAGCGACGGCGCTTGAGCGAAAATTCCTCTCGCTGTGTAAAAAAGGGAAACGGAAAAGCTACAATGAACGACGACCGTTAATAGGAACGAGTAGAAAAGAACGCGTCGCTTTCTTTGGTACTTCATAATTGATTCTGTAAGCGCCGCTAAAAATTTCCCTACGAATGGAATAGCGTTTATGACGTGAATTCGCCGATTTTTTGAGCTTGACGGGATAAGAAAAAACGCCAAAAAAATGGTCGAAAGCGCCGTTAAGGCGAGGAGGCCCGTATAGATAACGCGCACAAACGTCGACGCGTCTACAGAAAAGCCTGTGACAATGACAAACAGGAGCCCCATTAAAAACATCGTGTAAAGTCCAATGACGCGATCGACAACGACGCCGGCTGTCGCGTCGTCAACTGACGTGTTGTTCTTCTTTGCAAGTAAATAAACCTTGATTGCGTCTCCGCCGATGATACCGACCGGAGAAAGATTGAACATAAATCCAATGAACCCAAAACGCATCGCGTCGGAAAGGGATAAGTCTCCTCCAAGCGCCAGCGTTAACAGACGCCATCTGATAAGCGTCGTTGCCGTCGCTAAGAAGTTGAAGAAGAATCCGACGAGAAGAAGAGGAATCCTGATATCGTTCCTGGTCAAGCTTGTGAGAACAGAACCTTTAACCGCGCGGGCTATAAGAAAAGTAAAAATAGCGGCGATGACGAATAGCTTGAGGAAGAAGAGAAGTATTTTGGACATGACTACGTATGTGACGATAAGTAATTCTTCGATAATGACGAGGCGTGGATTAAAGTCGATATTTTAAGGGATAGGATAAAATACGGCAAGTAGCGAACTCTATCGGGGCGAAGAGTCTTGACTAATTTTGGGAAAATTTATAGGATATTGCTTTTAAATGAAAAGCGTATAGGTATAATTACTAAAGTTATATAATCAGAGGGCGTCGGCGGCGAGGCTCGCTGAAAAGCTTTAAGCAGATAGCTGGGATATTGCAGAATGGCCAATGTTAGTAGAGGGACGATCGAAGCGATCGTTCGACAACTTTTGCGAGAGACGAATGGATCGAAAGAGGGAGTGGCCGACGCTGTGGTTGCCGCTCTCACCGGCGGTAAAGTCGCGGCGGTAAACGCTCAGTCGACGCCGAAAGCTGCGGAACCGACTCCTAAAAAGTCGGAATTGGTTGTAAGTATCTCCGCTCGTCATATCCATTTAACCGACGCGGACGTCGAAACGCTTTTTGGTAAGGGAAAGAAACTTACCAAGATGAAGGATCTCTACCAGGACGGCTTCTATGCGGCGAACGAGACGGTGATGTTGATCGGTCCGCGCAAGAGAATGCTCCCTTCCGTACGTATTCTCGGTCCTACGCGGAAAGAGTCTCAAGTTGAATTAGCCTATACCGACGCGATTTCTTTGGGAATTGACCCCCCTGTGCGCGAAAGCGGAAAATTAGAAGACACCCCAGGTTGCGTTTTAGTGGGACCCGCAGGGGTCGTCGAGTTAAAAAAAGGCGTCATTCGCGCTGCGCGTCACGTTCATATGAGTCCCGAAGACGCGGCGTTCTACGGCGTTAAGGACAAGGATATGATGAAGTTGCGCGTGACGTCTGGCGTGTGCAGCGTCGTCTTTGAAGACGTTTTGGTGCGCGTTGGAAAGAATATTAAGCTTGAGGTGCATCTGGATACAGACGAAGGAAACGCCGTCGATCTTGAACACGCGACAAAAATCGAGCTTTTTAAATAGTGTTATAAATAACGGCGCAATAAGAGTTTGCGTTGTGAAAAAATATAAAACGTTACATGGGTGGAAAGGAACGCGTTAGCGATCCTGAAGCCGTCTTCTTAAACTAACCTGGAGACCAAAATGATGCAAGCGCTGGGTATTCTTGAAGGCAAGGGGTTCATTACCCTTTTCGAAGCGACGGACGCGATGATGAAAGCGGCGAACGTTCAGTTCCTTGGTTGGGACAAACCTGGTAGCGGAATTGTCACCGTTTTTGTGACGGGCGACGTCGCCGCTGTTAAAGCCGCCACTGACGCCGGCGTTGCCGCCGCGTCCCGCATTGGCGAAATCACGGGCGTTCAGGTGATTCCGCGTCCGAATAATGACGTTGAAAAGGTTCTTCCTCAGATCAAAAAGGCGATTGCCGCCGCGAAGTGATTTGGAAAAACGAACAACGAAGTTCGAAACGCGGCAGGTAGCCGCGACGTTTACGAAAATATACTAGCATAGCTATAATACATACACATAAAGGGTAAGATAATGAACGACGCGATTGGATTGATCGAAACGAAAGGCGTTCTGGCTCTAGTAAGCGCGGCCGACGCGATGGCGAAAGCGGCTGACGTCGAGATTGTTAAGCGTATTCAAATCGGCGGCGGCTTGGTCACGACTGTTGTTCGCGGCGACGTTGGAAGCGTTCGCGCGGCGGTCGACGCCGGCGCCGCGGCTGCTGAAGCTGTTGGCGAACTTAAAGCCGCTCACGTGATTCCTCGTCCTTCCGCCGGACTCATCGACGCGTTCACAGCTTGATTTCCGACGTTTGAGCGCGTTGCTTCAGACGCGCTCCAGATTTTGGCTAGGGCGACGCCGCGACTAGCTCCATTTTAAAAAACTCCGTACGATCATGAAAATTCTTGTTGCTAATCTGGGTTCGACGAGCTTTAAATACAGCTTGTACGACATGGACGACGAACGCCTTATGGCGCGAGGTCGTGTTGAAAGAATCGGCGAGGCTTCTTCCCCTTGTCAAATCGTTATTGGCGATTTTAAAAAGGAAGAAGACGTTTCTGCGCCCGATCATGGCGTGGCTGTGCGCGAATGCCTTCGTCAGCTCACTGATCCTGAGCAAGGATGTTTGAAAAGCGTCGAGGAAATTGCCGGTATAGGTTTTAAGGCTGTTTTTGCCAAGGGGTTCTCCGGAGTGCAGCCCGTAACGGAAGAGTTGCTCGTCGCTATGGAGGAATTCAACGCCGTTTTGCCCGCGCATAATCCTCCGTACGTTCGCGCGATGAGAATGTTGCGCAAAGCCCTTCCCGATATTCCGCTTGTCGCGGCTTTTGAAACGGGCTTCCACGAACATATTCCGACGCGCAATCGTTATTATGGGGTTCCTTTTGAATGGGCGCAGGAATACGGCGTGCGGCGTTATGGTTTCCATGGCGCGAGTCATCGATATATCGCCACTCGTTGCCGCGAACTTTTCGGCGAGGATAAGCGAATTATAAGTTGTCACTTGGGCGGTTCAAGTTCCGTTTGCGCGATAGCCGACGGGTGGAGCCGTTGCTCCAGCATGGGGGGAAGTCCTCAGACCGGTTTGTTGAACAACAACCGTTGCGGCGACTTTGATCCGTTCTGGTGCTCTTATCTGACGAAAAAACTGAACGTTTCCTTCGACGAATTGTTGCAGACTCTCGCCACCAAGAGCGGTCTTCTCGGGCTTAGCGGCGTGAGCGGCGACGTTCGCGATATCCGCGCCGCGCGAGACGCCGGGAACGAGCGCGCTAAGCTTGCTCTTGAGGTCTTTGTCGGCGACGTTCGTCGTTATGTAGGCGCGTCTCTCGTGGAACTTGGCGGCGCCGACGTTCTTTCCTTCGCCGGCGGAATCGGCGAATTTAGAACGGACGTTCGCGAGGCGGTCGTCGAAGGACTCGAAGAACTTGGTATCGTTCTCGATCGCGAGGCGAACGCGAAAGCGACGGGCGTCGAAGCGAAGATTAGCGCTCCGAATAGTCGCGTCCAAGTCTGGGTTATTCCGACCAACGAGGAAATCATTGTCGGTCGTCAGACCAAAGAACTCCTGGAGAAGCGGTAATTCGCTTTTTTAGAAGTTGCGTTTTGATTTTAACAATAGTTTAACGCTTGCGCGTCAAACGTTTACGAAGGCTATAGGATGTTTATCGCAAAAGTTGTGGGCTCGGTCGTGGCTACGCAAAAAACGGAGTCGATGCGCGGTTCGAAGTTGATGATGATCGAACCGTACGTTATTGAACCTAAAGCGCGCGATCGATTCATGACGACGAGTAGATCTTTAGTCGCCGTAGACGTCGTTGGGGTTGGCGAAGGAGAATTCGTGCTGGTCGTTCAAGGTTCAAGCGCGCGTATGACTCCCGAAACTAAACCGCTTCCCGTCGATTGCACCATCATTGGCATTGTCGACAGCGTGACCCTCGAGAAACAGAACGTTCCTCTTGAGTGATTCGTTCAACGCTTGCAAGCTTGTTACATATAAAGAGAATACACAGCGGAAAAAATGACGTTAAACGGTCGTAATAATAGAAGACGGGGCGCGTCGCGAAGGCACGGCGCGTCTTGTTCGGACGAACCGGATCGTTCAACGCGTTCGTTTTTTCACAGGAGTGAGAATAAAATGGCGGAAGTTAATGAAGCGCTGGTGCGCAGCGTCCTTCAGGAAGTAATGTCTCGACTTGGCGGATCTACCTCCGCCGCGAGCGCGGTCGGCGGCGACGTCGCTCCGAAGAGTTACGCCGGACGTTACGGCGTCTTTGACGATCCTAATGAAGCGATCTTGGCCGCGCACGAAGCGTTCGAACAACTCTCTCGTCGCACCATCGCCGAAAGAAAAAAGATGCTCGATGAGATTCGTCGCATTTGTATCGAACAAAGCGTCGAGTTAGGAACGAAAGAGCTCGAAGAAACCAAAATTGGTCGTTTGCAGCACAAAATTGACAAACTTCTGAACGTCGGTTACAACGCGCAAGGCGTCGAAGCGTTAAGCTCCGAAGTTTTCAGCGGCGACTACGGTCTTACGGTAATCGAGCACGCGCCCTTTGGCGTTATCGGCGCGATTACGCCGAGCACCCATTCTCTGCCGACGATCGCCAACAACTCGATCAACATGATCGCGGCTGGAAACACCGTCGTTTTCAATCCTCATCCGAACGCTTCTAAAATCGCGACGGAAGGCGTTCGTCGTTTCAATCAGGCGATTTACGCCGAATATGGAATCGACAACCTGATGACGGTAATTCCGACCCCAACGCTTCAGACGGCGGACGTGATTTTCAAGCACCCGAAGATCAACCTTCTCGTCGTAACGGGAGGCGAAGGCGTTGTGAAAGCGGCGATGGCGCAGTCGAAGCGCGCGATTGTCGCCGGGCCTGGCAACCCGCCGGTCGTAGTCGATGAAACGGCGGATCTTGATCGCGCGGCGCGCTCGATCATCCTTGGCGGCGCGTATGACAACAACCTCCTCTGCCTTGCGGAAAAAGAAGTTTTCGTCGTCAATTCCGTCTTCGACAAGATGATGGACGCGATGGAACGCGCCGGCGCGGTGCGTTTGAACGCTGCGGAAACCTCGGCGATGACGCAGAAGGGGATCGTCAAAGTTGGCGAAGGCGAACGACGTCACGACGCTCCGAGTCGCGAATTCTTAGGTAAAGACGCGACCGTCCTTGCTGCGGGTATCGGTAAAGACGTTTCGGACGACGTCGAAATGCTCTTCGGCGAAACCGATTATGAAAACCCGTTCGTTCCTGTCGAACAAATGATGCCCTTCCTTCCCTTCGTGCGTTGTAAGGACGTCGACGAAGCGATCCAACGCGCGTATGAAATGGAACATGGTTTCCGCCACACCGCGATCATTCACTCCAATAACGTAGTGAACATGACCAAGATGGGTAAGTTACTCGATACGACGATCTTCGTGAAGAACGGCCCCAGCACCGCGGGAAACGGCGGAGGAGGAGAAGGGTACGGCTCTTACTCGATCGCCGGTCCGACGGGCGAAGGTATTACGCGTCCGTTGACGTTCACTCGTAGTCGTCGTTGCGCGATGGTCGAAAGTCTTCACATCCTCGGCAAAGATTGAGCGAGTATTCGCGAGAAATTTTGACGCGCGTTTACGACGTTGGACGCGCGTCCTTTCGGGCTAGAATTGGAAACGATTCTAGGTCGACTTCAGTTGCGTAGTGTTTAATGAGGCTTTTATATGAATCGAGCGCGAATTATTGGTTACGCGACTTCCATCGTAAAACACGAGTCCCTCGAAGGACAGAAGTTGTTGATTGCCCAGCCCGTGGGAACCGACGGAACGACTCCAGAAGGTGATCCGTCGATTGTTTTTGATAAAATCGGGGCGGGCGTTGGCGATTTGGTGTTGATAACTAGCGACGGTTCATATACCGGCTCGGAGATCATCGGCACGCGTTTGACCCCGGCGCGTTGGGGCGTTTTGGGGATTATTGATTCGGCCAAGAAGGCGGATATTTTAGGATGAACGGACTGGACTGGAATCTAGACGAGTTGGTCGGCAAGGTGATGGCGGATCTTCAGAAGAAGCCGTCGGAGTCGACTCCCGCCGCGTTAAGCGAAACGCTGGCGCGTGATTTTCGCGCGGCGCGAGAGTCTGTCGCGGAGAAGACGAGCGTTGTGACTCTTCATGTTGCGGAACGCGTTGTCGTTGAAGAGACCGTTCGTCGTTTAGCGGAGAATTCGTCGATTAGATCCTGGACGTTTTTGCCTCGAGTCATAATCACCCCTTCGGCGCGCGATTTGATGAAGAAACTCGGCGTAGACGTCGTGGTCGCGCAAAGTGGCGCGGAGGTTCAGCCGACAATATCCGCGTCGAATGTTAGAGCGTCGAATACTTCATTCGCCTCTAGATCAGGACAAGAGGGCGCGTCCCTTCCCTCTTCTTCCGCGCAGGCGTCGCTTGGCTGCGTTTTGGTAGCGACTAAATTGCCCAGCTCGGAAAGCGCGCCGCGAACTCTTTTGGAGTATTTGTCTAGAAACACTGGGTTTCAGGAACAACGCTTTGATTGTTTGAAGAAAGCGACTCTGACCGTTGCGGAACGATTGAATGAAAACCAAGTCAAGCGAGCGATCATCGTGACGCACGACGGGGCTATTGCCAACGTTTGGGCAAATCGCAAGAAAGGCGTTCGCGCCGTCGTCGCGTATTCCGTCGAACAGGCGAAACGCGATATAAAAGCCGCCGACGCCAATACTTTGATCTTGGATCCGCGTGATTTAGGCGCTTATCAAGCGCGTCTGGTCGTCGACTTTTGGGTTACGATGAAGTGAGGGGCGGATGCGAATAGGAAGAGTTGTCGGCAAGGTCGTTTTAAGCGGTCAACACCCTTCGCTCGTTGGCGGACAATTCAAAATCGTCGTGCCGCTAACCTTTAAGGATTTAACGGAAGATCCCGTAGAGTCGGCTAAGGCGATTGCGCAATCAGAAAAAGAACGTGGATTATCTCCTGAAGAACGTCTGAAAGAGGCGATTCAAAGAATTGAGAATCCGAATTTTGTTCAGCGTTGGGGAAATGAGTTAGTCGTCTACGACGACTGTTCCGCGGCGATTGGGGAATGGATCGCGTTTAGCGAAGGCGCGGAGGCTGCCGCCGCTTTCGGACAGAAGATCCAGAAGCCTGTCGACGCGTTCGGCGGCGCTATTCTCGATTGCGTGTCGATCGATCCCCAGGTTGTGGCAAAGTTGACCCCCGTGAAGAAGTAAAGAGGACGGTTTGCGCGGGTAAGCCGAATTAGAGTTTGAAAAAAGTATCGGAGATTTTCTTGACGCTTTTTTCTTTCCAAGACTTGAAACCGTATAATAGAAGAAGATAATTAGTGTGAAATGAATGCGCGGCGACAAGGCGCGCGTTTGTTGAGGAATGGTTATAGCAAAGGAACAGCGCATGCTCAATTTGCATCAAGTTAAAGACGAGATCTGCGATATTGGTCGCAGACTTTACAATCGGGGCTTTGCCGCCGCGAACGACGGTAATATTAGTTACCGCATCGACGAAAATCGAGTCGTGTGCACCCCGACGCAAATCTGTAAAGGTTTCATGAAGCCGGAAGATTTGTGCATCGTTGATATGGAAGGAAATCAGATCGCCGGAACGCGCAAGCGAACGAGCGAGATCTTCCTTCACCTGACGATCATGAAGGAACGTCCGGAAGTGAAGTCGGTGCTTCACTGCCATCCGCCTTATGCAACCGCTTTCGGCGTTGCGAGGGAAGCGATTCCCCAGTGCGTGCTTCCTGAAGTCGATATTTACATGGGCGACGTTCCGATTGCTAAGTATGCGATTCCTGGCGGACAGGAATTTGCCGACACGGTTCTTCCTTTCATTCACAAGTCGGACGTCATCGTTTTGGCGAACCATGGCACTGTAAGCCTTGGACCGACCGTCGAAAAGGCGTATTGGATGACGGAGCTGCTCGACGCTTACTGCCGTATCCTTATGATTTCTCACGACTTGGGCAAGACGAGCTACTTCACGAAAGACGAAGCCGAGGCCCTTCTCCAACTCAAGACGAAGTGGGGCATTAAAGATCCGCGTTTGCAGGCTGAGAACTGCGAACTCTGCGCGAACGACATGTTCCGCGACAGCTGGAAAGAAACCGGCGTTGGTCATCGCGCGTTTGATCCGCCTCGATTCCGACGCGGCGACGCCGAGCCCTGCGGTTGCGCGTCGAACCCGATCCTCGCCAACAAAGTTGAGGTCGGCAAAGATCCTCAAACAGAAGCGTTGGTCAAAGCGATCGCTGATCGCGTCATGGAAATGCTTAACAAGAAATGATGAATAGACAGTCGTCCTAGACGACTCTTGGGAGGTTGGCGGAGAAGGCGCATACGTCGCTTTCTCCGCTTTTCTTTTGCTCATAAAATGAATTTAGAGGAAAAAATGGGGTTACGTGAAAGTCTGCGACGCGAAAAGTTAATGAAAGTGATGAACGACGAGAATCTTGACGGTTACCTTGTCGTTGATCCTGTCAACGTCTCCTACTTAACGGGATTTCAAGGTGAAGATTCGTTTCTTTGGATCGGCGACGTAGGCGCCTGTTTATTGAGCGACACTCGATTTGAAGAACAAATCAAAGAAGAGTGTCCCGATATTGGAGCGGCAATACGTTGCAGCGGAGAGTCGACGTTAGGGTTGCTCAAAGGAGCGAGCGCGGATTCCGCTTTTTCAAGTAAAGCTCCAAAGCGTATCGGAATAGAAGGCGCGTCGACGACGGTGGCCCTCTTGAACGCCCTGCGCCGCACGATTCCTGACGCGGAGTTTGTCGCTCGCAACTCAGACGTCGAACAGTTGCGTTCGATCAAAGACGAAACGGAGATCGCCGAGATTCGTCAAGCGATCGACATAACAATCCGCGCGTATCGCGTTCTTCGGAAAACGGCGACTAACGATATGACAGAAGTCGATCTTCGCGACGAGTTGGAATATCGAATGCGTAAGGAAGGAGGGGACGACGTTTCTTTCCCCTCCATCGTCGCTTTTGACGCAAGAGCGGCGTTGCCTCACGCGATTCCTCAGCGACAAGGTAAGCTTGGCGACGCCAATATGGTTTTGATCGACTGGGGAGCGAAAAGAAACGGATACGTTGGCGATTTGACCAGATCTTTCCTCACTGAAAAAGGCGAGTCGCTTGCGTCGCATGAATATAAAGCGCGTTTTGAGTCGATTTTTTATATTGTCCTTGAGGCGCACGATAAAGCGATTGAAATGATTAAGCCCGGCGCGTCGTGTCGCGAGATTGACAAAGTGGCGCGCGACGTCATACGCAACGCTGGATACGGCGATTATTACGGGCACGGTCTAGGGCATGGGATTGGACGCGTCGTTCATGATTACGGCGGTTTTTCCCCGAACGCGCCAGGCGTCGTCGAGGAAAATATGATTATTACCGTCGAGCCCGGAATCTATCTCCCCGGATGGGGAGGAATTCGGATCGAAGACGACGTGTTGGCGACGTCGGACGGTTGCGAGATCTTGTCGTCGAACTTACGCGTTGACGAATGACCCAAGTTACAAGAGAGCAAGAGAACGTGATAAAGGGCGTTCCCTTGCTCTCTTTTGGAAATAGAAAAAAGAGCAAAATTCAAGTTGTATCGGTTGTAGTCTTTAAAGGTTGATTCAGCCTTTCTTTCTTTCTTTTCGTCGAATTTTCAGGCTCTTTTCTGGCAAGCAATTTCTCTTACAGAGTCGATAAATGCGTGTGTAAGGACGCGCCGCAGACCATGACGCGTCTTCCCCCCTCCCCCCCCCCCCCTTATTTTTTGTTTTCCATAGAGCAAACGACTTGGTCGCGCGTGTCGCGCACGGAGTGAGCTTTAGGAAAATAAAAGCGAGCGATTTATGAACGTAGTGAAAGACGCTCTGAAAGTCAGATCGATGGAAGAGCTAAAATGTTATGTGTTTGCCACTTTGTGTAAGGACAATGAACTTTTAGCGGACGCTTTTCCAACGACGGCGACGCCATTGCGTCGGACAAACGGCGAATTATGCGGCATGATATTTTGCGTGCATGGGCCGCGAACGTCTGATTTTAGCGCCATATGGGAAAAACAAACAAATAGAGTACTTTTTTATAGGCCAAATGGCGAACGCTATCGATTGACGTCTCTAGGAGATTCTCCCGTCGTCGGTAGCTGAGTTTGCCGATATTATACAGTGTTGAAAGGATTCAACGCGTTCATTAGAAAGGATTTGTTATGCTTGTCGTGTCAAGAAAGCCTGGTGAGTGTATTCATATTGGCGAAGGAATAAGCGTCACAGTAGTTGAGATTAAAGGCTCGAAGATTCGATTGGGCGTCACTGCCGGGAAAGAAACGACAATACTTCGCGGCGAGATATGCGGCAATTCGGAGAAGATTTGCGCTGATAAAGTTGCATGACGTTCGACTAAACAAAAACGCTCCCTGAAATGGGGAGCGTTTTTTGTTTGAGCAATTCGCCAAGATGAAATCGTTTTAACGACTATTTTTTCGTGTTGCTTTTGGCGTTAGAGGCGGGGTTTTTCGCGCTACTCTTAGTGGTTGTCGCGGCAGGTTTTTTAGCGTTTGTTTTCGCCGGGGTGGCGGCAGGTTTCTTCACATCCTCTTTGGGGGCGTCGGCGGCTTTCGAGTCAGTCGCTTTCTTATCGTCTGCTTCTTTCTCAGCCTTTTCAGCGGCGGCCTTTTGAGCTTCGAAAAGCTCCTTCTGCTTAGCCATCTGCTGCTGGTAGGTTTCAAGCTGCTGAGCGAGTTCGTTGAGTTCTTCATTATCCGAAATCTTGCAGAACTTCAGAATGTCGGAGAAGGTTTCCTCAAAGAGATTGGCGTTGTTGTTTTTCATGCCGATTTCATTGACGTACTGATTCGCCATGAGCAGACCGACAACGGACTTAGGACAAGCGGAAACGCCAGATTTGAAGACGTCGATCGCCTTGTTGTATTCGTCCAGGTTGGAGCCGTTTTCAGCGACTTGTTTGAGAAGACCGACGAAACGACCGACGTAGATCTGAGAGACCGCCTGAGCAAACGCTTCGTTCTTATTCAATTCGTTGATGTAATCGGCGAAGGAATCGAAGGTCGAAGGATCTTGACTGACTATTTCCGTCACGACGGAGAGTTTGACCTGGTTGAGATTGGTTTGCAGGACTTCAGGAAGATTGTCGGACGCGAGTTCAGCGTCGACAAACTGAAGGAGTCCCTTTGAGTCTTCCTGGAGACGGAAGGTTTGAATTTTGAGGCCGATCGCTTGGCCGCGCAAATCTTCGTTTTCCTTAGCCTGTTCGTATACGGAGTCCGCGTATTCCGCGAGAGGAGCAATCGCGTCTTTGTTTTCCTTAGCGGCGTTAAGAAGAAGCTGTCCCTTGACGGCGATTCCTAAAGAATGGAG
This sequence comes from Thermoguttaceae bacterium, assembly GCA_051885615.1. Classification (GTDB taxonomy): domain Bacteria; phylum Planctomycetota; class Planctomycetia; order Pirellulales; family Thermoguttaceae; genus RUG369. The sequence goes on along the minus strand of JBJEXI010000043.1, from coordinate 36,026 downwards.
TTCAGGATCGGTTTCTTTAGCGAGTTTTTCGCAAAGAGCTTCCGCCTTTTCCGTCGATTTCTCATCGGCGACGCTGGGATCGAGGAGCGTTTGAACGCGCAACTGGTACACCATCTTTTTGAGGTCGAGAGAATAGTCGCCGTCGAGAAGTTCGGCGAAGAGTTTTTCGGCTTCTTCGCCATAAGCGGGATTTTGCTGATCCGCTTCTTTGTCTTTCTCGATTTCGCTGGCGATGACGTTGGCGACGAGCTTCATTTCGAGCGCTTTTTCTTTAACGCGAGCGTCGCGCGATTCGTCGGCGATAACTTCTTCAATGAATTTCAGAACTTCGGCGTCGATTTCGCCGTCGCGTTGAATGTTCGTAAGGAAAGATTGCGCTTTAACTTCGAGAGCGAAAACCTGCAAATCTGTCTCGGTGCGCGCGAACATTTCGTCGGAGAGCGCGTTGATTTTATCGAGAGAGTCTTCCTCGGAAGCGGCGAGAACTTGAAGTTTGAGCTGATACGCTTTGACGAGTTCTTCTTCCGTCTTAGCCGCTTTAAGGTTGTCGTTGACGAAAGAGTCGAGTTCTGCGGCGGCGTCTTCGTCAATATGAGCGCACGTGGTGAGAGCGACTACTTTGAGTTGAACGGCGCGTTCGCGTTCTTCGGGAGATAATTCCATTTTGAAAAGAATGTCGGAGACGCGCAGGCAAGCCTTAGAAAACGCGTCGACGACGGTATAGAGTTCTTCTTGCGACTTAGGCTGAGGAAGTTTGTCCTGAAGTTCTTCAATAAAAGTAAAGAGTTCTTCTACAGTGGCGTTTTCTGGAGGGGTGATGAGCGCTTCGTCGATTATAAGCGGTTCCGGCGTTTTAGGCGCGTCCATCATGAGGGAATCGAGGGAGAGGGACGCGGGGGCTTCGGCTTTGGGAGCCGCTTTATCGTCGCTTTGAGCGAGCAGGGGGGCGGCCCCGAGCGAGAGAGACGCGGCAAGGCTTAGCAGACACAGCGAATAGCGCTTAAACATGGCAAATTTTTCCTCTAAAAGGTGAATTATATAGCGCGGCGACAAGCAGAAGCGCGCCGTGATTATGCGTACTATGGACGCGCGGGAGCATAATACGCGCGTTGGTTAAGTATTGTAGCAATTCTGAGGAATTTATCCAATATTGAAGAAACTATTTTTAATAGATTTTTTTGGAAAAATATGGATTTTTTAAGAGTGGAAAAGGGACAATATTATAATGAATGGAAATAGCCTTTTGAGGGAGGTTGATTAGGAAAAATATAGGACGCGTTGAGGCGTAACGAGCGCGTGGACAGGATAGTCGAAAGCGTCGACGGGCGCTTTGTCCACCAATTGTTCGTCGTAAGCGATCCCGACGATCAAGGCGTCGCGTCGAAGTTGGGGCAGATAACGGTCGTAGAATCCTGCGCCGCGTCCTAGGCGCCGACCGTTGAGATCAAACGCGATTCCCGGTACGAAGAGAAGGTCTATCTCCTTTGGAGAAATAATGTTGGATTCAATGAGTTGCGCTTCGCGGGGCGGTTCTAATATTCCGTAAGACAGGGGAACAAGATCGCGAAAAGTAGGTTCGCCGGCGATAGGATCGACGCTCGGCTTTTGAAGGTTGTAAAACCGCATGAGTTTACCTTCGCAAAAGGGGACGCCAACGCGTTGAATGTTTGAGAAGGCGTCGAAGAGACGAGGAATGACATACCGCACGGGGACTTCTTTTTGAAAATCAACGAAGATCCCGACGACTTTCGCGCGATTGAGTTGAGGAATATTGGCGATTTGTCGGAAGAGCGCGTCGGCAGTCTTGCGTCTGTCGATAGACAAAGAATCGAGTTTTGCTTTGATTTCGGCGCGAATCTGTTTTTTTGCGCGTGAAAGTTCGTTACTGGTCATGTCGTCCTCATTTGATAAAGTAACGTCTATTATCCGACGAATCATTGAGAAGACAAGCGATCCTGAAGAATGTTTCACGTGAAACATTCGTGTTAAATCTTGTATTTGGCGCCAAGGTTGCCTTGTTTTGAATAAAGCTTGTCGTTCGATTTGAAACGACGGTGTTAGAATGATTCACGAGAGATGGTTGGAGATATTATGGCAGACGAAATGAATAAAGATCAGGAGAACGGCGGGCGCTACGGCGGTCATGGACACGACGAGAACGGCGAATGTTGCGGCGGTCATGGACACGACGAGAACGGCGGATGTTGCGGCGGTCATGGACACGACGAGAACGGCGGATGTTGCGGCGGGCACGGACATGGCGAGAACGGCGGATGTTGCGGCGGTCATGGACATGACGAGAGCGAGGAGTTTGACTATGAAAAACATGACGTCAAACTTCCTGATCCGACGTTGACGACGATTGTGTCGACGCTGGCTCAGCAGGCGATGTTGTCAATGGGAATTCTTCCTCATCCTTCCACCGGAAAATCGGTGTTCATGATGAATCAAGCGAAGTACCTTATCGACTCGATTGACGTGCTCTTTAATAAGACGGAAGGAAATCGTACAGAAGACGAGACGCGCGTCATATCAAACGTTATGAGCGAGTTGAGGATGCTTTATGTGAAGGCCGCCGAGGAGAAAGCGCGCCGAGCTGCGGCAAAATGAAAGAGTTACGAGTCCGTTATAGATATTAAAAAAGGGGCGCTCAAAGTCGGGCGTCCCTTTTTATATGGGAAGAATCGTTTTTAACAACCGCGTCCTTCCCCAGACGCCGCGGTTAAAACGGTTCTTGAAAGCTATCTTAAAAGTATGAATCGCGTTGAATCAGATTCCGCTATAAGAGGTGGCGGAGGTCGGATAGCCAGAAGCGGCGATTCCACTACGAGCGGTAGAACAAGGATCGCACGGATTGCACGACGCTTGTGCAGGAGCGCAGGGGGCGCATTGCGCCGGCGCGCATGGAACGCACTGGGAGTAAGCGCTGGCTGCGTTCATCATCATAACCTCGTTCGTGGGATTCGCGTTGATTACTCGCGCGCCGTTCGAACCGTAAGCGACGTCGGTGTAGTCGCTAGAACTCGATCCAATGATCGGAACGCGAGAACCGGTACGCGTAAAGCAACTGGTTCCGCTCTTGCAACCGACGAGTCCCGAGGAAGCAAGGAGTACGATTAACGAGAACGTAAGAACTTTTTTCATTTTAAAGCAATCCGTTGACTATATAGTCAAATTTTACGTGACGGGTTAAACCCTGTTTTAAAACGCCGAAAATAAGCGTGCCTGAGGGCGTACCCTTTGACACATTCATTTTAACGTCATCTTCTCGATTTGACGAAAGCAATTTTCCTTTATATTCCGAATTTCTCACTGTTTTTCTCATTGATAATCTGTGAAACTGTCATAAACGTTTTAATTAAATCTGTTCTGGTCGGAGTGATGATGAATGTGTCGTTATTGTGTTTTAGTTTGTGGTAATTGATATAATTACTACTATTGTTTTGATTGAAATAATTAGCGTTTGTTTTTTATATTTACTATTCTTTGTTTCTTTTTAATTTTTCTTCTCTTCTCAAAACGCCGTTAATTCTAAAAACGGATTTCCGCATGTAAAGCGTCGTATCGGCGCCGCGTCGAGGAAATGACCGCTTCGTTGAATGGAGTTAACACCTAGTTTTGAATGATCGATAGAAGGTGCGGCGATGCTGACACATTTGCAAAAGTTTATGTTTTACGTCTTTTTGCTGGGCGCTTTGTCGACAGCGACAGTCGTATCAATTTTAAAATTTAATCAGACTCCGGTTCTCCCAGAGAATCAAGATTCCTTTGAGTTGGCGTCCTTAAAGGAAGACAACCAAGGAGTGCTGATGACGAGCTCTCTTATTGGAGACGACGTGACAATTCGCGTTTCTTCAGGGAAGAAATCAGAAGAATCTGTTTCTGAAGAACATGGCGAAGATTTATCTTTAAACTCTTCCGAGATGGAAAAGTTTGACGGTTTACTCTCTCTCTCTGATGATAAAGCTGTTGAGAGTGCGGCTAGTGTCGACGAGACGGAACCTTTGAGTGTTTCCGACGCCATCGACGTTCTTGGAAATAAATCTGAAGATTTGGTCTTGGATTCGGAGATTCTTTCTGGAAATGACGACGAGGAAATATCCGACGTCGCGGATTCTGGATTTGAAATGTCGGATGTTTCCGTGTCGCGATTCGTTGAATTAGGAGACCTCGTCGATGATTCCGAAAATGATCTTTTAGATGAAGACGAACTGGAAAATACGTTCTTTGCTTCTTCAGAGGAAAACGGCGAGATTCTTTTCGAGTCTAATGACGTCGAGCTTCGGAATGAATGCGTCGGAGATAGCGATGAAATTGAATTTGACCTCAATGACGCAGATATTGACGACCTTGACGTTGTGGAATTTGAAGAGGACGCCGACGACTCAGAATCGGACGAAATCATTTTTGATTCGAACGACTTTGAGATATACGAAATAGAAGAGGACGACGAAGCGGACGCCGACGAAATCGTATTTGATTCGAACGACGTTGAGATATACGAAATAGAAGAGGACGACGAGGCGGACGCCGACGAAATCGTATTTGATTCGAACGACGTTGAGATATACGAAATAGAAGAGGACGACGAGGCGGATTCCGACGAAATCGTATTTGATTCGAACGATGTTGAAATATATGAAATAGAAGAGGACGACGAGGCGGATTCCGACGAAATCGTATTTGATTCGAACGACGTTGAGTCCAAAGGAGACGATTCTCTTGAGGAAATGAGCCAGTTGATTTGGGGGTTGAATACCGACGAAGATTTATCGGCGACAGACTCCTTTGACGCCGACGAGACTATTTCTGAATTGGATGCGTTAGAAGACGAGGAGCTTGCGGACGACGTTGACGAGTCTATCGCGACGTTGAGTGTTGACGACGAAGAAGAGGAGGGGGCTTTCAACGACGTCGCCTCAACATCTTCTGAAGACATTGGTTCGTACGATCAAGATCTTTTCGAATTTCTAGACGGAATAATCGACGAAGATAATCTGAGCGCCCTTCCTTTAGAGGAGGATGAAGAAGGGGATTCGTTATCTCGAGCGAATGGAGATTTTCAGATCCTTTTAAAGGGCTCTGAAACGGAACCTCATGTGTCTCAAAATGCGCAAACGGACGCCGAGGACTCCGCAACGTCCGAAGAGCAACTCCAGGAGCAGGAAGAAGAGGAACCGGATTTTTTTGAATTAGTCAACCCGGCGGTTGATGAGAACGCGTCGTTCTCAAATTCTTCCGACGCCGCGGTTGACAAACAGAAAATGATGGAAGAAACGTCCAATGACTCTGAGATAAAAGAAATCCTTTACGACTCGACGGAGCGCGCCTCCTCGTCTTTTAAGTCCTCTCAAGTTGAATTGTATTCGAAAAGCGACGCGTCTTCTGATAAGACTGTCGAGCGTTTCGTACCATTCCATGTAGGAGGCGGCGCAGCGCCGCTTGTTCTCCCCGTTTGCGAACCGGGAAATAGTGAAGTTCCTGAGCCTGAGACGAGAGAATATCGCCGCGCTCGGATTCTTCGTCCTTTCCGAGACGAATACCAACAGGACTTGACTCAAGAAGTCCCCGGCGAATTAGAAGACGAATTTTGGGTAATCGAACAGAATATCGGTTCGGCTTCATTTTGGAAGAGGAACGGAGATCGGTGGAGTCAGGAGACCGTGAAAGGCTTCCTGGCGGGAGACGATTCTTCACGCGTTACCATCTTTTGGGCGCACGGGTACCAAACGAGCTTGCAAGACGCCACGCAAGACGGTCTTTTGTTGAAGAAGAAGCTCGATTCCGTACGATCTGAATTTGGAATTCAACGCCGATATCGTCTTGTCGTATGGCGCTGGAATTCTGAACGCGAATATGCGCGACTCAGGATCGACGCCAAAGAAAAGAAGTTCTTTGCTCATCAATGCGGAGTCGAACTTGGTAAGTTTATAGGTAAAATGAGCCCGAAAAGCGACGTTTCGTTGATTGGATTCAGTTTTGGCGCAACGTTGACGGGGTCTGCTTTAGAAACCTTGGCGACAACGCAGAATCGATATTTAGACGCGAGGAGGACTCTTCAAGAGGGAGAAACACGGGGGCGCGTGTCCTTGGTTTTGATGAGCGCGGCGTGCGACCTCGGGTCTTTCCTCAAAGGGGGCGCCTACTCGCACGGGGCGATTCTTCCTGAAAGGGTTTTGAATATGTATAACCCGAACGACGGAGCGTTGCATTTTTATCCCTTTGTTTCGTCGACCGCTCAGGCGCAAGGCGTCGCTCCTTTGACAGGAAATGAATTTCCTTCCGCGTCCGGCGCGACGTATAACTTGAATATGAATGCGGCTCTCGGTAAGGAACATACCTTTGTCGGCGCGTTATCACTTTTTCCGAGTCAGACGTTAGCGACAATTCTTTTTTAAAAATCTGTTGATTAGAAAAAAGCGTCCTCAATTAACGGAGGACGCTTTTTTTATGTTTCACGTGAAACATTGATTGTTGGACGTTTTTGACGATGTTTCACGTGAAACATCGTGTTTTTACTAGCTCTTTATTCTTTACTCTTGTATTTCATACAAGGACGACCGCCTGTTTCATAGTTGATTTCACAGTCGATTTTCCCCGTCTCGGCAAGGTAGTTCATGTACCTACGAACCGTGACGCTCGTGAGTCCGCTTATCTGAGCGATTTCTTCTCCTGTGAGCCAGACTCCCGTCTTGCTTTTAAGGGTTTCGTATAAATGATTCATCGTTTTGACTTGAACGCCTTTAGGGGGCGTCTCCGTCTGCCGCTGCGTTGTGATAATTGAATCGATTGCCTTTTGGTTAAGAGAGCCGATTTCATGGAACGCTTGACGTTGAAGCAGAAACTTGTCGAGAGCCTTTTGAAAACGATCATATGTGAAAGGTTTGACAAGATAATCGATAACCCCAAGTCTCAACGCTTCTTCCAATGTTTCACGGTCGTTCGCCGCCGTGACCATAATGAAGTCGACGTCGATTTGCTTGTTGCGCAAGGCGCGCATCGCTTCGAGACCATTGACGACTGGCATATAAACGTCCATAACGACAAGATCGACGCTTGTATTTTCCAGTAAGTTTAAAGCCTTTTGACCGTCGCCGCACGTGGCTAGCACGTGAAAGTTGGGATTGCGCGCAACATACTGTTCGTTAATCATTGCAACCATAGGGTCGTCTTCGACTATTAAAACGTTATACATCGTGTTCTCCCTTTTTGACGCTGATTGTAAAAGAGGTTCCGATTCCTTCTTGGGAGTCGACGCTTATTTTTCCTCCTAACGCGTCTATAAGATTCTTGACGTGGAAAAGACCGATTCCTCGGCCTGCGCCCTTTGTTGAATATCCGTGTTCGAAAATTCTTTCTATGGGAACGACGCCGATTCCGGGCCCAGTGTCGTCGACGGAGATTAGAAGCGCTCCGGGACTGGAATATATGCCAAAGAGCAACTCTTTTTCTGGCGACGAATCAGAATTCATTGCGTCGAACGCATTGTCGAGGAGATTGCCGACTATTGTGACGAGCGCTTCAGCCGGAACGTTGACGTCCGTCGGATTGTATTCGCTATTTTCTCGAAGTTTGAAGCGAATATTCAATTCTGAAGCTCTTGCTATTTTCCCCAATAGAAGCGCCGCGACGGAGGGTTCATGAACTTTTTGGATGATTTGGCTGATCGTTTCTCGTTGAACGATCGTGACGTTTTGAATATACGAAATCGCTTGGTCGCACATCCCCATTTGAATGAGTCCGAGAATCACATGGAGTTTATTGGTGAAGTCGTGGTTGTTGGCGCGCATTGAATCGACAAGGTAACGAACGCCGGAAAGATCTTCCATGAGTTTCGTGTATCCAGCGCGATCGTGAAGGATAGCCACGCCTCCAACTTGCTCGCCGTCTTCTATTATTGGAACACTGTCCAGCACGACGTCGATTTCGTTTAGATGAACGTTCGTCTCTTTGACGCCTTTTTGTATCGTTTTGGCGAGAATCGGCGCGTGAAGTTCCGCGACGTCTTTTCCTTCGACTTCCTTTATATCCCGAAGATTAAACATACGGAGCGCCGTTTTGTTCATAAAGAGAACTTTGCCGTCCTGATTCACCGCCAAGACGCCTTCTTCCAGCGCTTCGAGGATATTGTCTCTCATGCGATACATCGCGGTGAAGACGTCGGGTTCGTATCCCATTAAACTACGTTTGAGTTTCTTGGAGAGACGCGAGGAAATCATGAGCTCTATCAAAAAGGCGATAAGGGTCGCCAAGAGAAAGATCGCGAGAACCTGAAAAATTTCAATATGGATATTCCTCATGAGGATCAGAACGATGACGAACCCAACGTATTCCCCCTTTTCGTCATAGATTGGCGCATACGCCCGGCGCTGTCGTCCCGTCGGCCCCGTCGCGGTGATTGAATATGTTTCCCGCGCGGGATCGTATTTAGGGAGGTTGGACGCGTACGTCGTGCCTATGAGTTCAGGTTTGGAATGATAAACGCGAATATAATCCTCATTGACGATCGACGCGACGTTGATTTCTTCTAGAGAGGAGACGAGCAAGTTTAAGTAGACGCAAAGCTGACGATTTTCATCCGGCGTATTCGTCTTAATCTTTCTAACAATCGGCGTTTGAGCGATCGTTTTGGCGATATTGCGAATATTTACGTCTCTCTTGTGACTTTCGTATCTCACGTTCATTAACGCGCCAAAGACTCCCAGAAAGACGGCTAAAAGACATATGAGGAGTAATTGAGAACGAAAGAATTCCCCTTGAATAGTTTTGATCGACGTCGAACGTGATTTCGTGGTAGGAGGTGAAAAAAGACGCATTTCTAAACTCTAGTCCTATATAAAGAGAGACATGTTTGAGAAAAATTATTGCTTGAAAGAGCGGTTCATCAAGATTTAGAACTTTTTAAAGTCTCTTTTAAAAGTAAAAAAATCGCGGTTTAATCTTTTTCTTTTTTCTAAGTTTTATAAATAGCCTTGGAGAAAAAACAGACTTTTTCTTTTGCACGACTCGGTAAACTTACATGCAGATCAAGAAGAAACGGAGGTTGATCGTGAGCGCGATTTTAGAAACGGTTATGTTGGTGTGCTTTGGTTTTTCCTGGCCTCTCAATGTGATGAAAGCGTATAGAGCAAGAACGGCCAAAGGAATGAGTCTTCCCTTTATTCTTTTGATTATTGCCGGATACGTCGCTGGGATTTTGGCGAAGCTTCTGACGCATCAACTCAATTACGTCTTGATCGCCTATTTTTTAAATCTTGCGATTGTTCTTTTAAATCTTCTGGTGTTCTTCCGAAACGTCCAGTTGGATAGACAACGAAGAGCGTCTGTTATCGTGAAAGAAACCAAAGTTGAAAGATTTTACGGAGTTTACCATGCAAAAAAAAGCGACGCAATTTGAGAACGAGATTCAGAAGTACGTATCGTTGAATCAGTATGTCAGCCCAAAAGGAGTCGTGATCTTCGGAGGCTCCGAATCTCATGAGATTTCTTTGGGAGAAATTAAGGACGCGTTCAACTTGGACGAACGCGTTTACAACCGAAGTTTTTCTGAGATGACGTTGGACGACGCTTCAGGCTTGTATGACGAAGCGGTCGCCGCGTTGAAACCGAGCGCGGTATTGCTTCAGATCGGCGCGGCGGATTCCTCGGAGAATTTTGACGAGAAATTCCTTGCTCTTATTTCTCACATTAAGGAGACGTCCAAAGGCGCCAAGATCTATATCGTGGGGTATCGCGACGAAGCCAAGAGAATGTTGAACGATCGTCTTATGAAGCTTGCCGATCTGACCGCTTGCGAGTTCGTTTCGATTACAGTCCCTTCGCAGAAGCCTACGCGCGCTAAGGTTGAAACGATGAATTTCCTGGAGAATTGCGGGTTTGTTTGCCCGATTAAGAGACGACGATCTATAACGGATTTGACCCAACTGATCTTTGGCGCTTCCATCTGAGCGTCAAGACGGTCTATTTTAAAAGCGATGTTTCACGTGAAACATCGCTTTTTTTTTTCTTGAATAAAGGAACCTACGAAACAGTTGTCTTGACTTCTGCGTTTAGGCGAATCGGTAAATGAGAATCAAGAGAAAAATGAAGCTGGTGAAGTTTAGCGTCATGTGCATGCCGAGCGTTGTCATGAAATGGCGCGATCGATAGTAAACGCTCCCCGCGAAGAGCGCAAAGATAAAGATCGGAATAGGCGCGACGATCGAATCTGGAAATAGTTTCTGAAAGACGTAATTGACGAAGATGACGATCGGATAAACGACGCCCATGAGAAGAATCCCTAGGCTCCAACTCTTCATTAGCCTTCCTAGGGAGTTCCAAGGCGTTCGAATTAATTCTGAAAAGGAAACGTCGAATCCAAGATCCGCAAATGTGGCGCCTTCTATTTTTATGAGCGCGACGAAACCGACGCAGAGCGTTAAAATATTGGAGAGCGCGTGCGCAAGCGCTAGGTTGTAGACGACTTTTATATCTTCAGGGGCGTTGACGTCGTCTGGGGACGCGATGTGAAGAGACGCGAAGATCAGCGCGGGAACGACGATTGCAACCGCAAGACGAAGGCGTCGGGCTCTTTCGTTCTTTCGATTCGTCGCTTCGAGATTTTCTTTTTGCGTCAATTGAAGTGGGACGCTTGCTCCAAAAGCATGGGGAGTCGGCGTCTCTTCAGGATAGACTTCAAGTTGTTTTTCAAAGGCGCTTTGAAGGACGACGCGAAAGAGGAATTCTTCTGTGATGGGCGCGAGAAAGACGACGCTGACGAAGAAAACAATAAGAACGACGGCAAACGCGGGCGTATGATACGAACGAATTAAAAGACGCGCGAGTTGATGCTGTTGGGAAATTTTTTTAGGCGTGAGTTCATTCTCTGATCCTGCGGCGTCTGTTTCTGGCTCCGATTTCTCCTCGTCGTCCGTTCCTGAAGAGACGTTGGGAATCTTGTCTTGAATAGAAACGTCGGTCTCGGCGGGGGAGGTCGATTGGAAGTTTGGCGTTACGTAGTCTTTTACTAGATAGAGCGCCGCGCTCGAGATATAGGGTGCGAAAAGGATGCTAAAGAGAAGAAGCGATAGGGCGGTGGTCAAAGACCACGGAACGCCCTTTGAAGGCGCGTAAGGAAGGGATGAAGTCATATATCTACTGAAAAGGTCCGGCGCTAGTTACGCCGGACCGTGAAAAGTGTTGATATTCAGTCTTTGTTTTGGGTTTTGAGAAGCTTCGCCGCCGCTTTAATATACACCCAACCCGAGTAGAGGGTAAGGAAAACGACGATGTAAAGCGTTATCAGAAAACCAACTTTGAGCCAACAAGGAGCCGTGTCCGTCTGGTGGAGATAGCGCAAAATGAGAATCCCCGTCGGGATGTTGATAAACTGAAAGGTCGCCTTCCACTTGCCAACCCATTTAGCGGAGAAGTCGCCGCCCCCCGCTTCGATCAAGGACCGCAGCATCGTTACGAGCAGTTCGCGCAAAATAACGACGACAACCGTCCATGTCGCCAGTCCTAAAGGAACGCTGGCAAAGGGACAGGAGGACGTCTCGCAGGGGGGAAAAAGGTTGTGCAAATCCGGATTGGCGACAAGATAGACATAAGAGCCGCAAACGAGCGTCTTGTCGGCGAATGAATCGACGATTCGTCCGAATTGAGTGACAAGATGAAATTTTCGCGCCCACCATCCGTCGAGAAAATCTGTAATTGCTCCGACGATGAAGAGGACAAAGCAAGTCAGGTAAAAGTGGAAGGGAAATAGGAGGAAAACGAGGAGCGAAAAAAGTATTCTCGAGATCGTGAGAATATTAGGAACGTTCCAAATATTTTTGCGAGGTTGGAAAGGGGAAGACTCCATGATTTTCCTATCAAAAACGGAAGACGCAACGCGTCTATAAAAGACTCGAGGGACGACCGTCGAATAATTATTGGTTTTGAAAAGCGTCGACGTTGGACAGAGCGGCGAGCGCTTGGACGAGCGCTTGCGTACCTTTACGCGAACCGCCTTGAGCGGCCAGAGCCACGTATAGTTGTCGCACAAGAGCCAGTCCTGGAAGGGAAAGTCCCAGCGCCTCGGCGTCAGCTAGCGCAAGCCCCATGTCTTTGATAAAGTGTTCGACGTAAAAGCCCGGCGCGTAATCTCCCTTCAAGATTCGCGGCCCGTAATTGGAAAGGGACCAACTTCCCGCCGCGCCGGTCGAGACCGACGCTAGGACGTTTTCAAGATCAAGTCCCGCTTTATAGGCGTAAAGCAACGCTTCGCAAACGCCAATCATTGTTCCGGCGATCAAGATCTGATTCGACATTTTGGTGCGTTGACCGGCGCCCGCTGAGCCCGCCTGACGGATATTCGTTCCCAAGACCTGAAGGATCGGGGCGATTCTTTCGCGTACGTTTTCGTCGCCGCCGATCATGATGGAGAGGGTTCCGTTTCTAGCGCCGACGTCGCCGCCGGAGACCGGAGCGTCAAGCGCCGCAAAGCCATGGTTGTGCGCGGCGCGATAAATTTCTTCCGCCAAGTCAGGGGCGCTCGTCGTCATGTCGACATAGATCTTATCGCGTCGTTCGTCTTGAGGAAGGTCTGACCAACCGGCTAAAACGCCGCGCTCTCCGAAGAAAACTTCGCGAACGTCGCGCGGATAACCGACGCATGAGAAAACAACGTCGGAGCGCTTTGCGACGTCGGCGGGATTATCCGCCCACTGCGCGCCCTTTTGAAGGAGCGGCTCCGCTTTGGAACGCGTCCGCGTGGAAACGACCAACGGATACTGCGCGTCGAGAAGACGCGTCGCGCAAGAACCGCCGATAACGCCCGCGCCGATCCAACCTACTCGCGTTTTCGTCATTTGCTTTTTTCCTATCCAAAAAATCGGGAAAGAACGCGCGCCATCCTTCGTGCGACACGCGCTTTTAATTGTTCAAAAAATAGGGATGGCGTCAAGTAAATTTTATAATTTCATTGGGAATTGTTTACTTTTTTAGGAAATAACAAATCATTAACGACGCCGTCGCGAAGATAACTTTCGTAGTGATTCAAAGTAAGGATGAATGAGGAGATAAAGCCGCGCTCGGGATTGTTTAAAGGGGTTGAAAAAAGCGACTGACAGATTGAATCCCCGTTAATTGAGAATTTCTTTAGATATTTTAAAACTATCCTCTTGATAAACGCGGTAAGTCGCGTATACTCTCATTACTACTTGCGGGTGTGGCGGAATTGGCAGACGCGTCAGGTTGAGGGCCTGATGGGAGTTTATCCCGTGGAGGTTCGAGTCCTCTCACCCGCACTGACAAGTGAAACCGAGTTGCTCTTAGTTAAGACGGCTCGGTTTTTTTGTTGTCTATAAAGTCGGAAGACTTCGTATTGCGTTTGTTAAGACGCAGTTTTTTGGGGGGAAGAGAATTCTATTTGAAAAAGTTTGACGACGTCGCATTTTTCTGCGACTTAGAAATGACTCTGATTTTTTTTAGTTTTTTTGAACTCGCCTCTTGATAAACTCGGTAAGTCGCGTATACTTTTATTACTGCTTGCGGGTGTGGCGGAATTGGCAGACGCGTCAGGTTGAGGGCCTGATGGGAGTTTATCCCGTGGAGGTTCGAGTCCTCTCACCCGCATTGACAAGCGAAAACCGAGTTGCTCTTAGTTAAGACGGCTCGGTTTTTTCATTTCTTGTATTTATAAATGATTAGAGGTCCTCGGGGAGCCTATTACTATTTGTAGTTCTGTGGGGTATAATACGCTCCATCGGCGCCGTGCGCCTATTACGTACAACTCTTTCATGATAAATGGACTGGCTAAAGAGGATGCAACGTTTAAAATGACTGTTACTGGTAACTTAAATATTAGGAACGAAAGCCTTCGATTCTTGTTGAGCGTCGTTTTGTTAATTAGCGCGCTAATTCCTTGTTTTAAGGTCTCCGCTTCTGAAACTTCGACTTTTTATTGGGGAACGACTCCCCTTAGAGCGCACGATCTGACGTCGCGTCATTATGACGTCGTCTATTACGCGAGTTTGCCATGGTATGTGCTCTCCAAGGATTATGTCGCCGACGAAGCGTCCGCGAACCAGGGGATTTTGATGTTGACGCAGTATGTCTATAACTGCGGACAACAGTGGATGGCGTATCGCCCGAATCGCGACGGCGTTCTCCCGGAATCTGATCTGCCGATCTTCTTAAACTGGGGGGGTTACGGGGGGGGGAAGGGATAGTTAATTGCGCTGTTTTTTATGGCGAAAACTATCCGTTTATCCAGAAGGATTTTACGTTTAATTCTTACTTTCTACGTCACGAGACAAATGTGCCTGTCGAAGGCGTGAAGGAATATTTCTTGCGAAGCGAGGAGCTCGCTACTCCGGTTATTCTGACGGAGGATGATTGGGCGACGGGCGTATGGTATGAAGAAAAGGGAGGAAAACTGTCGCTGAGCGAAGGGGCTTTTGACCCTTCTAAGATTTACTATAGAGACGATTCGTCTTATGAATATGTAGCGAATCCCGATTGGGAGAGCGGACTGACCTATTCTTACTTTCTTCCGGAAACAAGAACGGCGAGTAAGCTCAAGGCGACCTATACGGACGTTTTAATCGGCGGAATGTACTATGTGGGTAAGTCGATTACGTCGCATAGTACGTTTAGCTGGACGTCGGGGCACAGAAATCGTTCGATCGTGAATGGAAAATACGCGACTGTCTCTGCCAATAGTTTTATTTCTCAGCATTCGATTAAAAGCGCCGAGCTGGCGGCTCTCATCCCTGTTGTCAAAGCGCCGGATAATTATACGGCGACGACGTGGAATACGAAGTCGCCGACCCGTGCGCAAATGACCTTTTATGATCCTCTAATCAACGGCGATTACTTCTTCTCTCTCTCAGCGGGGGAAGTTCTCTCATATTTTGCCGATGCGGAAGACGGACGCTCGACTTGGAACGGGGCTAAAACGAATCTCGCGCATTGGCAAATGCGCTCCTTTAACCTGTCATTGGCGCAATCAGTTTACTTCTATTCCGCGAACGCGAGCACAAGCGCGACCAATCCTCGGCCTGAATACTATATTTCTTCGACCTATCCTGAATTAGCGCGAATGGGCGTTCGTCCGGCGCTGGTTCTGAATCCTGCAAAGGTTGCGTTTCTTTCCGACGCGTCCTCGACGACAAGCGGAAAGCAAGGAATTAGCGGGACTTTTAACAGTTCGAAGTGGGCGCCTCTTTATGACTCCCACTCCGACGTCTGGAAGATGACCGTCCTTGACGACTCCATGACGGTTTCTTTTAATCTTGGAAAGGCCGCGCTAGACAAGAATACTCGAGTTCTGACAATTCCGTATTCGGGAGCGAATTCCGAACATACCGGTTGGCATTACATCTCGGGAATTTTGCCCGGCGGGTATTATACGCGTTTTGCTAGGTTTGTTCCGCCGAAGAATAAGTCGGGCGTTGTAAAAGTCGTTCTTCCCGATTTCGTCGATTTGGATAGCGGAAAATTGGCTATCTTTTTAGAGCGATGCAACTCGTCGTATGCGACCGATTTTTCAACGGAGCCCGTTGTTGTTAGATTATCTCGAATCGGATCTGACGACGATTCTGAACTACCCGAACTCGACTTTACTGTGACGGACGGTTCCTTTGTATACGACGGCGCGGCGCACACTGCGACGATCGACGGCGTGAACGGAGCCGCGTTAAGTTATAGCGTCGACGGAAACAACTATACTTCGGAGGTTCCGACGATTCGAACAGTCGCCGAGGGCTCTCTAACCTTCTGGGTCAAGGCGGAACAATCGGGGTATAAATCGACGATTCGTAAGGCGACGGTTGAGATCGTACCGCGCGAAGTCAGCGTCTCGTGGCCGTCCGAAACTCGATTTGAGTACGACGGGATGGTTCATTCTGTGATTCCGACTCTTGTCAACACGGTGATCGGGGACGACGTCGGGCCGGAATTTATCGGCGCGAGTGAACGAGCGCCCGGTTCTTATACGGCTTCCGTGACAGGTTTAACGGGCGCGGATCGAGGAAATTACACGATCTGCGCGGATAGCTTGAGTTGGGTAATATACGACAGCGTCGCGGAAAAGAAGACGTTGAAGATTCTTTTCATTGGAAATAGCCTCTCGCAAGACGCGAGAATGAAGCTTCCCGACGCGGCGAAGCTCGTGCCGTTCCTTGCCGACGCCGACGTCGAGTTTGGCTCTCTCTATCAAGGAGGGCGTTCCCTCGGATATTTCGCGAACTGTGCGAGAGTTGAAAAGGGAGAATCGGAGTTTAACCTAAGATACTACTTATTTACGAATGCGACGGAACGTAGTAAGCCGAATCTTTTCACCGCTGCGCAAAAAGAAAAATTTGGCGTCGTCAACAACGGTTACGGCAATCCTTATTTCAACTTCTGCGAGTATTGGAAGTGGGATAAAACGAAACGCGCGTGGGTCTGCGAGAAAAACGCCGATAATCTCGGCGAAAAGACAATCGAATACGCGATGAATCAAAATCAATGGGATCTCGTAATCTTGCAAGGGTTCTATTGCGATTACTTTGGCGCCGAATACGACTCTATCAATCCGAAAACCTCCTTTAAAGCGGCGGCGGGGAGGGAATGTCTTCAAGACAATTTGACGTATCTATGCAACTACCTTTCAGAGTTGCAGCCCGGCGTTAAAATAGCCTTCTATATGCCTCCCGCGCACAATGAGAACTCGTCGTGGAAGGGAAATTTAGATTCCATGTATAAGGATATGCTGGAAAGTCGACAAGATATTGAGAATTGGAATTTGGTTGATTTCTTCATCCCTGGCGCTACGATTCTTGAAAACGTCGCGACGACCTACTTGGGAAATACGACCTATGACGATTCCAAAAATCGCGACGACGTGTTGCCGCGATTGAGACGCGACAATATCCACTCGTCTTATTATTTGGGCCGGTTCCTGCAATCGTCAATTGTCATTGATTACGCGACGCGTTACTTATATGGAGACTCCGCCCTGGATGGATGCGCGCCCTTTAGCGCGTTGAAATCCCCCGCGATCGGCACGTTGCCGACTGAATACGCGGATATTTGCCGCGCCGCGTTGACGACGACAAAAGCCAATCCTTACCAGAGGACCGACCTGACGCAAGCGCCTTATTCCTTCTCGAAAGAAGACCCCGCGACGTTGGCGTATAACGCGGCGGAGTCCTATGAGGAAGAGAACGAGAACGCCTCGCCTGACGCGTGCGTCGCCGCAGCGCGTAACGCTTTGTCTGCGTCTGAAGTCGACGATCTGACGGTTACGCGGACGACCGACGACGAGGAGGAAACGATATCTTTCACGTTTGGTTACACAACCTCGGAATCGCTCCAATTTTCCTTAGAGTCCTCAGAAGATGAATGACGAACGCGCGGGTTTTCGCCATTAATATTAAAGGGTCGACAGCATGTCGACCCTTTTTATCATTTAGGCGCGTATAGTCTGAATAATCCTTTAAACCCGTTCATTAAATAGATAGTCGAATCTCCGACGTTGTTTTTGTTTAAGTGGGAAATTAACGTCTGACGATACGATTCACGCAATGCTAGCGTCGCAGGAGATTGGTTCTTGACATTTTTTTGAAATGAATTTCGATGTTGGTATAGCTTAACGCCCAGTATTTTTTATATAATGACGAGAATTTTTTGACGCGCCGACTGCGTAGGCATAGGAGTCGAGCGGCGGATGTAGGGCGAGCGTTTGATTCGCGTTGATAATAAGGACAAAACAGGTGAATAGTAGAGACGTAACAGGACGAAAAGCGATGAGCCGCCGCGCGTTTTTTGCGGCGGCGTGCGCGGCGCTGGCCCCTATTATCGCTGGTTGCAAGACTCTAAACGAGGATCCAAACAACAAATGGTGCTGGTTCCCAACCCTACTGCCCCCGTCCAAAGAGGAGCGTGAAGCTCGCGCAAAGACTTTTCCCGACGGGGGCGACCCATATGTCGACGCGGAGGTCGGGCCAAAATGCTTTGACACGCGCCCGCGCGGATGGGACGTTTCGCGATCGAAAACGTCGACTCCCGAAAGCGTTCTTATTAGCGCTACGAAGGATGATAAATAATGATTAACCGGCGAGTCGCGTAGTGAGACGACTGGACGCGCCGGTTTTTTTGATTATTTCTATAAAAAGAATTATCATATATTTTCTATAAATTCTCAAAAGCGTACGAAATACCCTTTTCTTTTGATTTCGAATACGCTATAATCTGCCCTGAAAGGCTGTTGTAGCGCCTATTGAATAGCGGATGGACGGAACCATAACGCGCGAAAGCGCGCCGACTTATTCTTTTCCCCCCTGGACAGTATTAATAAGGAGCGTTCTTTATATGAAACGCGTTGCTGGAATATCCTTAAAAAGAGCTGGTTTTACACTCCTCGAACTCCTCATCGTTATGGCGATTTTGATCGTCGTCATCGGTCTGTTGGGGACGACTGTGTGGAGCAACTACCGTAAAGCGTTGATTCGAACGGCTACCGTCCAGATCGAGAGTAAGTTTAACGACGCTCTCGAGATGTTCTTTATGGATTTTGGACGATATCCGACTCAGGAAGAAGGCCTGTATATTCTGGCGAATCTTTCTAATCCGAATCCTCAGCCAAGTTCGAATGTTCTTATGAATACGAACGCCAACAACGGCATGAACGGCGTGCAGGGTATGCAGGGCATGAACGGCGCGACGGGCATGAACGACATGCAGGGCATGAACAATATGCAGGGCATGAACAATATGCAGGGCATGACGGGCGCGAACGATATGACGGGCATGAACAATATGCAGGGCATGACGGGCGCGAACGATATGACCGGTATGAACAACATGCAGGGCATGACGGGCGGTTTTGGCGCGAACGATATGACCGGTATGAACAACATGCAGGGCATGACGGGCGGTTTTGGCGCGAACGATATGACCGGTATGAACAACATGCAAGGCATGACGGGCAGTTTTGGCGCGAACGATATGACTGGTATGAACAACATGCAGGGCATGACGGGCGGTATGCCGAACATGACTGGCGCGAATGGTATGACTCCGAATATGACGGGCACGAACGGAGTCCAGCAGCAACAGCAGGTTCAGCGCGTTCACATCACCGAGCCGTACGTCGCCGAACAAGACTTGAAAGATCCGTGGAAGCAGCCGTATCGTTACGAATGGCCCACGACGAAGGGCGACGGTAAGAAGCCCGCCGTGTGGTCTTGCGGTCCCGATAAAGAAGATAACAACGGCGATCCTGATAGCGACGATATCATCGGATGGGATCCGAACGACAACTCCGGTATGTTGAGAGCGCAACAGCAGCAGCAACAGAACTTGATTCAGCAGAACGGCCTGACGAACGGCGGTTTGAACGATATCAACGGCGGCATGACGAATATGCCTGGCGCGAACGGTTATAACAACATGACCGGCGGTATGGACATGACTGGCGCAGGCGGTTTTAACAACATGACCGGCGGTATGGATATGACTGGCGCGAACGGTTTCAACAACATGCCCGGCGGCGGTATGGATACGACAGGAGCGGGCGGCTTCAACAACATGCCCGGCGGCGGCTTTGATACGACTGGCGCTGGCGGTTTTAACAATACGAACAATGGCGGCAACGGTATGAACAACATGAACACTGGCGCGGGGGGATTTAATACAGGCGCCGGAGGTATGTTTTAATTCGGTTGGCAGCGTTGAACCGTAGCGTTTAGACGATCTATGACGATTATGGGAACGCAACGCTGTTGTTAAATTCGACGCGACGCGGCGTAGGGCTGCGCCGCGCCTGTTTTATTTAGTCGAACACGTTAAACTGATCTGGAATGATGAAACGAAACGCTTTCACGTTGCTCGAACTGATCCTCGTTCTAGCGCTCATTACGGTTGTCGCCGCAATGGGCGTGGGGACGTATCAGCGTCAACACGCGCGTTCCCTCTTTAAAAGCGGAGTCGTTGAGTTGCAGATCGATTTGAACCGAACTCGGCTTCTTGCAATGCGCTCCGGACAAGCGTACTTTTTCCGTTTCATACCTGGAACGGGAATTTATGAAATCGCGCCGCTTCGAACGCTTCAGGAATCGATCTATCGCGGAAATGGAGACGTTTCGGATCTTTATGGAGACGCGCTTGGCGGCTCCCTTTCGTCGAACGCATTTGACGACGCTTCCTCGTACTCTTATGATGATTTGGGCGTTTCTGATCCCCTTGGAATGGGGGGAAGCGTTTCGTCGGACGACCTTTTTTCGCAAGAGAATATTGAAGCCGATCTGGCCGAAGCGGAAACTTCCCTTCGCGTCGATTCTTCATACCTTTCTGGACTAGACAATACTGTAGGCGGATCCCTTAGCGGCGATCCTTATTCCGGATTGGCTACGTCGAATCTCTCGTCAGGAGGCTCGGAATTTGCTCTAGGGAGCCAGATGAACGCCCTACAAAGTATGGGAACGATTCCCACGACGACGATTCGCGAGATGAATACGGCGGAGAAGCAGATTGGGGGAACGGAGAATACGATCGCGTGGCGCGTGAATAAGGACGGCCTCGTCGTTCGGAAGGAAGCTAAGGGAGGGGCGCTTTTTCGCTATGCGCGTCTCTCTGAATCGACTCCGACGCAACTTCGCGCCAATCGCCCTGGATCGGCGTCTTCAACCGGCGATTCGTCAAACGACTTGGCGCTTGACGACGGAGAGGATATGGGATCGAGATTAGGCGGATCGTTGCGTTCCATTCCGACTGAAAGTTCGTCGACTTCTCTCGGGGGCGGATTAACGGCGCAAACGAGCGGAATTGGTTTGAGCGGCGACGCGTTGGAAGAAGGAGAAACGAGTCCTGTCGTATCCAGCGTCTGGTCGGAGCCCATACTCTTTTTTCCCAATGGACGCACCTCAACTGCGGTGTTGGCGCTCGCAAACGTTGGGAAATATCCCTATTATTCAGAGATAGGCCTTCGGGGAATGACGGGGTACGCGCGTATTTCATCGATTACGTCGGCGCCTACGGGTATGACGGCGGGAGATAGCGTTTTGACTCAAGAGCAATATTTTCGTCTGACGAACCCTGGCGTTGATACGTCGGCGGAAGGGGAAGCAAACGCCGCGCTTGGATCCAACGGGGGGGCGTCCAGTCTTTCTAATTCGTCGACGACGGAGTCGCAAAGCTCCATAGAAGAGAGCGCGAGCTTGCTCGACGATTCCTTGACTTCCGACTCGGGCTTCGCGCCAAGTTACGGATCGACGTCGCGACGTTCCGGTTATCGTTTCGACGCGGCTTCAAGTCAAAACGATCCTTTAGGGACGGCGACTTCGGGCGTTTCCGCCGACGTCTTCAATAGCGTCGACGCAGGGGGAAACTCCGCGAATTCCTCGGGGGAGGATTTGAATGACCAACGCTGATAAACGCGGCTTTACTCTTTTGGAAATTCTTATCGTTCTCGCCGTCCTTGGGATGGGACTTGCCATCATTAGCATGATGATGAAAAATTCTGCGGCCTATTCGGGACGCGTTAAAGAAGAAACGAACGTTCAACTTGTTTGCGACAGCATGATGAGTTCGATTCTTTCTGGCAATATGACCGCGACCCTTGGCGTCGAATTGCCCGTTCCGGACGAACCGAACTGGACGACGAAAGTGGAGCTCGTCGACGGCCCTCTCGACAGTATCGTCGCCGTGAAGATCACGGCGCGGCGTTACGAGACCCCCGCGCCGATCGGGATGGGGATCGACGCGTCGGGAGAAGCGACGGGACGTGTCGCGTCGCAAGGTCGTCGTTTTGCGATTAAAGAATACGCGCGCCGCGCGAACGTTCAGACGCGCGTTGTGAAGATCGGACAAAACGGGGAAACGACGACTGTAGACGGCACGGGGGATACAGTCGCTCAGGATATGGCTCAAGGAAGTCAAGGACTTGGAGGCGGACTTGGGGGAAGTTCGCCTTCGTTGAACGGTTCGCAGTTTATCGATCAACCAAGTTTATTCGATTCGCTTTCCCCTATGACGGACGGTTTTGACGCGACCGGCGCCGGGCAGAGCGCGTCGCCTTTGGGAGGAGGTTCCTTTGGCGCGCCGGGGTATTCTGGCGATTACTCCTTCTGAGACGTATTATTTTGCAAAGAGACGTAATGATGATAAGCAGTATATTTAGAAGAGACAGAGCGCCGCGCGACCGCCGCGCTTTTACGTTGTTAGAAATTCTGCTTGTTCTCGCGCTTATGTCGGTTCTTCTTGTCGGCGTTTCGTCGATCGTACGTCTCTTTTCTCGTAATTACACAGCGAATGAACGGCGAGTTGGACGCGCGCAACTCGCGCGATCTATTTCGCAAATGCTCAGCGACGACTTGGGCGCCGCCGTGCAGGATCCTATCTTGGACGTCGGGAACGATCCCAATCGCGAATTTGTCCGTCATTTTGGATTGCGCGGAGATTCGCGTTCTCTTCAAATCGACGTCGTGCAGCCTAGTTCGTTCACTCCGACCGCCGACGTCGACGAAAACCGTCGCGTTATGTCGGGTGGAGAAAAGAAGGCGGGAATGCGGCAGGTTCCCGAGCTCAAGACGATCTTTTATGAATTCGTCCCGATCAACTCCGTTCAAAAATTTCCCGGCGAAGACGAGGAGACGACAGAAGCGACGTTGCAATCTCAGGAGAGCGGCGCCGACCTAGGATCCAATTTATCCGGATCGCTTTCCGCCTTTGCCGACGAGACGCAGTACTTACCGAATACGGGGACGAATTCGTCGACGCCTCTCTATTGGGACGGTATGCGTCCGCTAACGCAAAAGTTTGGATTGTCGCGTCGCGAGTTAGATTACGAAACGCCGGAGGATGAAGAAGAAAACGAAGACGCGTTTTCCGCGTTTGGCGGCGACGAGGATTTGGACGTTTCCGCGCAATCACAATTGGCGGGATCTCTTTCTTCGACTCCAGACAAATCGACGTCGACCCTCTCCGGTTCAAGCTCCGGAACGGATTCGTATTTTGATATGACGTTTGATCCTTCTTCCTCTTGGTCTTTCGACCCGCCGATGAGCGCGGCGCAAATCGCCATGGACAGCGACGACGGAACGACTTGGGCGCCGGAAGTTCTAGATTGCCGCTTCAGTTATTTTGACGGAAAAGAATGGTTTTCTTCGTGGGATAGTCTAGAACAGAACGGACTTCCAGTCGCAATTAAAGTCGAATTGAAACTCGCTCCGCTGGACGACGTCGACCTGTATCGCGCGTCTCCTCTGCTCTTATCCCTTCCTTACGCGCCATCTGTCGAAACGCTTGCGTCGTTGGAAAAGCAGGCCGCCGGTTCGTCCGGGGATTCGGGCGTTAACTCAAGCTTCATGGCGGGATCGCTCGCCGCGACGCCGGGAACTGCGGCGGCGGGAGAGCCGGTCGACGTCTTCAATTCGTATCGAACGCCGGACGCGGTTTTGAGAGCTTTACGCGGAATTCCAAAAACGACGTCTCATTTGGCGGCAAATGACGCCAATACCCCGAATCAGGCTACGCCACAGCTTGAAGATTTGGCGAACGACGAAATCGACGAATCCCAACCCGCCAGTCTTCTCGGAGGATTGAGTTTGACGGGGGACGCG
Organism: Thermoguttaceae bacterium; assembly: GCA_051885615.1. Classification (GTDB taxonomy): domain Bacteria; phylum Planctomycetota; class Planctomycetia; order Pirellulales; family Thermoguttaceae; genus RUG369. The sequence goes on along the minus strand of JBJEXI010000043.1, from coordinate 12,459 downwards.
TCGACAAGCGTCGCGAACGGGGCGGGAGCTTTTAGCGGCGAGGGGACGACGCAGGACGCATCTTCGTTTTTAACGACCGCTCAGGAAATGGCGTCGGGGGGCGTCGTCTACAATGAAACGGGCGTGTGCGTTGATTTTATGAATAGCGGCGAATACGCGACGTTGGAGCTGATGGCGTCGGAATTAGGCGTTTCTGAACCGAGTTATTACGAGGTGGTCGCATATTTGCCGACGACTCCTTTCGCGCGCGCGAAGACGATCGAGCGTCGCGTTCCAGTCGCGGCGACGCGTGGGATAGTCGCGAATTCGCGAGGGAGGGGAAGCGCGACGACGCGAACGCGCGGAAGCGGAACGAATCCTTACGCGACGGGAAGCGCGCGGACGCCGAGGGAGCGCCAGGCGCGAACCCGCGTCGCGGCGGAACGAACGATTGTGGAGAATCGCGCGGTCGATCGTCAAGCGTCGACTCGATCCGCAACGTCTCGAGGAGCCGCGTCGCGAAACGCCGCGAACCGCGAAACGCAAGGACGGATCGAAACGGGGCGCGCCAGCGCGGATCGTACCGCGCAAGTTCGCGCGACGCGGGAACGCGCCGGTTTTAATCGCGCCCAGAACGACGTTCCCGTCGACATGCCCGTGGGCGAACCTCTTGACGGAGTCGTCGGGGAATCGACCGTCTTTACGCCTGATTTGACGGGGGATATTCCTGCGACGGTCGCCGATACGTCTGCGGGCGCGTCGACTCCAGGAGTTGGCGGCGGGTTAGGAACGTCGGGAGCTGTTGCGTCTGATATGGGGTCAGACGCCTTCGCCGTGTTAGGAACCGATCCCGCTGGCAGCGTTCCCTATTCCGACGGTCTCTTTTCCGCAGTGGACGCGGCGAACGATTCTCTGGCGCCGGGACTCGTCGCCGATCCGTCGGGGCGCGGCTCCGTGCTCACGCCCGATCCAACGACGCCGCGGCAGTCTTCTGGTCAAAAACAAACTTGGATTCGTGGAAAAAAGTAATAACGCGAGGGCAGCAATGGACGAGCTAAAAAAAGAAACACAAGACGCGGACGCTACTCCACGCGCTACGTTGTCGACGCGCGCTCTTATGACGATTCTCATTGTCGTCGCCGTCGGAATCGGGTTTGGCAAAATCGTCGGCGTGGATTCCGTCCCCGATAGAACGATGCAAAATTACAAGCTTGCGCAAATCCCCAAAACGATGGAAGAACGTTCCAAGGCGCTACGCGACAAAGGCGTCGTCGGCGAACGGTACGAAGCGGAGATGCAACGAATCTACGACGCGCTCCTTGCCGACGCGTCGAAGGCGCGTCCAACTCTCTGCGCTAACGATCGAAGTCGTTGGGCGACGATCCGAGCGCTCGTCGAAAAGGACGCTCGCGTTTATCGCTTTGTCCCCGACGTCTCCACCGCGGAGATCAACGCGCGTCTTAAAGAATTGCAAGAGAAGGGGATCGCGGAAGACGGAAGGATTAGCTTCAAATACTATCCCGAAGAAATCCTTGTCAACTGCGCCGCCGACGCGCCCGAGCGTTTCGAAAAAAAGAACATGAAAGCGAAGCGCTACGTCAAAAAATTGGTTCCTTATGCGATTGACAAAGCCTGGGAGACCCCCGGTTGGGATTCGATCGATGTCGTGAAGCACGGACTCTCCGACGAAGTATGGCGCCCGGAAAATCCAAGTTCTGGGTACCTCTATTCGAGTAAACCGCCCCTTCTGCCGACGGTTATGGCGGCTCCTTACTGGGTTTTGCACAACGTCTTTGGCCTCTCCCTCGTCAAGAATCCTTTCTTGACGGCGCGGATTCTGTTGGTCTTTTATAATCTCATTCCGCTAGCGATTGCGTTTCTTTGTTTGGCGCGAGTCGTGGACTCCTTGGGCGCCTCCGAGTGGACGAAGATCTTTGCCTTGGCGTCCGCGATCTTTGGCTTCTTCTGCCTCTCATACGTCGCGACGCTCAATAATCACGTTCCCGGCTTCGCCGCGATTTCCATCGCGTTATGGGCGGCGTGCGAGATCCTCTTGAATGGACGAACGAGCGGATGGTATTATCTCTGCGCGGGCTTTTTTGGCGCGTTTGCCGTCGCGTGCGATCTTCCTGCGGCGGCGTTTGCGCTCTTCCTCTGCGTCGCGCTCCTGGCGAAGAAACCCAAAAAGACGATTTTGTGCGCTATTCCCGCAGGCCTCGTCGTGGCGGCGGCGTTTTTGACGACGAACTATATCGCCCATGGAATATGGACGCCCGCGTACGCGCATAAGCGCGACCATATGAATTTGCAGCGCTCCATAACCGGAGAAAAGGACGACTCTGCCGAATCAAAGGACGTCGAATTTAGTTTTGATCCAAACGATTGGTACTACTATGCGTATTATCCTGCCGGACGTCCGCGGGAAATGCGTTACGCCGCGCTGAGTCACTGGGCGAATCGATCGGGAATCGACAAGGGGGAACCGTCGATTGCGCGTTACGCCTTCCATTCGACGATAGGACTGCGCGGCGTTTTCTCCCTTTCGCCGATTTGGATTTTGAGTATAATCGGCGCCATCCTTTGGCTCTTCGAACGCCGGAGCGTCGCAGGGGAGCCTGCGAAAGAAGGCGACGACATGAGTTTGACGATCGAGAATAAGACGCGTGTTACGAAGCTTTTGGCGGCGATGACGCTGACTCTTACGGTCGTGTTCTTCTGGTTCTTTATGACGCGCGACCAAGGGGATCGAAATTACGGCGGCGTATGCTGTTCGCCGAGATGGTTCTTCCCGTTGGCTCCCCTCTTCGTGTTATCTCTAACGCCGACGCTGGAGCGGTGCGCCAAGAATCGCGCGCTCCGCTGGATCGCTTACGCCGCGCTGGCGTGGTCCGTCGCCTCCGCGTTCTATCCGACGTGGACCCCGTGGACGTCCCCGTGGCTCTACCAGATAGCGGTCGACGGAGGGATTTTTACGCCGTATTGACGCGCGTCGCCCTTCTTATAGACTAATACGCAAGAGAATACGCATTTCAGCCGCCGCGCGACGATGCGCGAAGGAGAAAGAATGGCAAAATCGAGTACAAAAAAACAAGACAAAAAAGACGACGGAATTGAACGCGTCGTTAGCGACAATCGAGAAGCGCGGTTTCAATATGAGATTATCAAGGAATTGGAGTGTGGGATCGAGCTTGTCGGAAGCGAAGTGAAAAGCTTGCGTTGCGGAACAATTTCTCTTAAAGAGTCGTACGCGCGATTGCGAAAAGACGAAGTTTTTTTGGTGAATTGCGATATCCCCCTGTACATCGAAGCCAATCGTTTTAATCACAAGACGCGTCGCGACCGCAAGCTCCTTTTGCATCGTCGCGAGATTGAGAAATTTGCGAAAAAAGCGCTGGAAAAGGGGATTACTCTCGTCCCGTTGAAGTTGTATTTCAGAAACGGTCGCGCGAAGTTGCTCCTTGGTTTAGGACGCGGTCTCAAGATTCACGATAAGCGCCAGAAGATGAAGGAACGCGACATGAAGATGGACGCGCGCCGCGCTTTCTTGGCGAGACGATAACGTGTCTGTTTCTAAAGACGCCGTCGACGCGAGCGCTCGGGTCGACGCGTTCCCTTTCGAGCGCGCGCGCGACGCTTTGCTTCAATGGTTTGAGCGTCGCGGACGACGTTTTCCGTGGCGCGATAATCCGACGCCGTATCGCGTTTGGGTCAGCGAAATTATGCTCCAACAAACGACGACTCAGACGGCGTTGGGATACTTTGAACGTTTTCTTGCGCGTTTTCCCGATCCCCAAGCGTTAGCGTCCGCTTCGGAAGAGGAGACTCTTGCGTTGTGGCAGGGATTGGGCTACTATCGCCGCGCGAAGGCTTTAAGAAACGCCGCGATTGAGATCATGGAGCGCTTCGACGGTCGCGTTCCCGATCGATTGGAAGATTTAACCTCCCTCGACGGCGTAGGAAGATACTGCGCGGGCGCGATTCTTTCTTTTGGATTCGACCTTCCTTTCGCGATCCTTGAGGCGAATACGACGCGGCTCCATTCTCGACTTATAGCGTTGGAATTGGAGCCGACGCGCGCTCTATCCCAGAGGATTCTATGGCGATTTGCTCAAAATTGGCTCCCTGCGGAGTCTGCTCCTCGCCCCGAAAATCTTTGTCGAAAGGTCAACGCGGCGTTGACCGATTTGGGACGGCTTGTGTGTCAGCCGTCGAATCCGCAATGCCAGGAATGTCCTTTGGCGAATTGGTGCGAAACGAATGAATTAGGACTTCAAGACCGGATTCCTCTTCTAAAAAAACGCGCGCCGATCACGCCGCGCGTCGACGTTGCGCTTTGGATTTCTCGGGCGGACGTCGCCCCCCCTGACGCGTTGAAAGACGCTGCGCCGGAGGACGTTTTGTTAATTCGACGCCCTGAATACTCTTTATGGGCGGGCCTGTGGGACTTTCCGCGCTTTGAGGTTATCGACCCCGCTTTCAAAGAAGGGGAACGATGGAGGAATGATCCGGAATTATCCGACCGTCTTTCCCTCTTTTTGGAAGAGGAAATCGGAGCGCCCCCCGCGCAGTATCGTCCCGGCGCGCGTCTGAAGCTTTTTCGACATTCAGTAACCCGTTATCGTATCGAACTTTCCTTATGTCGTTTACAGAACGCGGCGTCTCCTGTCGAGGCGCCGATTCAACACGGTTTCTTTGAAGACGTCGAAAGGATTCTTCCCTCGCCGCCGGAACTCTTTCGAGCGTCCGAGCCGACGAAAAAAGAATTGGGGAAACCTCTCGCGAAAGAATGGCGTTGGGTTCCGATTTCCTCGTTGAAGGAGTATCCTTTGAGTTCAACGGGATTTAAGATAGCGCAGTTCATTCAAAAGACAGTACGCTAAAAAGCGTCGACCAAGAAAAATAAAATAATTATCGGTTTTTGCTTTTATTTGTGTAACGCTTATCGCCTTTTTCTGGTATAATACGCGTGGATCTGATATGCGCCGCAACGTGGAGAGTACTTGGAGCGGCGTTTTTTTATATGGTAATATGAAAGGATTGAATATGAAACTTTCGATGGTTTCCCTCTGCGCCGCCGTCGTTATGAGCGGCCTTTTTGTCGGCCAGGCGACCCGCGCTGACGAAACTTCTCAATGCCCTGCGAAATGCGCCGCGATGGGACCGGAATCGGCTCGTCCTCTCTTTGGTGAAAACTTAGAAGAAGGGGATTTCCCGGAAGGCGTTTGGTATTTCAACGATCAGAAAGAACTCTGCGCCAATAAAGACGCCGTCATTTGGACGAAGCAAAAGTATTCCGCGTTTGTTTGTTCTTTCGAGTTCAATCTTTCTGAACACACAAACGGCGGTTTCTTGATTCAGTCTTCCGATAAAGACAACTGGATTCCGAACACGATCGAAATCCAACTTCTCGACGACTTTGGAAAAACGCCCGACTATCACTCCTGCGGTTCTTTCTACGGTTTCCAGGCTCCTACCAAGAACGTCACGAAGAAACCGGGCGAATGGAACAAGATGGTTGTCGTCGGTAAAGGTCGCAAGATCACCGTCATCCTCAACGGCGAAAAGATCAACGAAATTGACACCGCCGAATGGACCGACGCGAAGAAGAGCCCTGCCGGAACCGATATCGAAGGCAAATTCCAGGGCCGTACTCTCGCGAGCTTCGAACCCTACGGATACATCGGATTCCAGGGTCTCCATGGTAATTCCCCGATGCGCATTCGCAACGCGGTAATCTCCCCGATTACGAACGCCGACACAACGAAAGAAGGTTGGAAGTCCCTCTTTGGCGATAAGCTTGAAGACGCGGAATATGATTCCTCCGTGTGGTCGTTGAACGACGACGGCGTTTTGAGCGCTAACAAAGACTCCGTCATTTGGGCGAAGGGCAAGTATGAAAACTTCATTCTCGACCTTGAGTTCAAGACGACCAAAAAAGCGAATTCCGGTATCATCATCCAGGCGACTGAAAAAGAGAACTGGATTCCCAACTCCTTCGAAGTTCAGGTCTTTGACTCCTTCGGTCGCGACGTCGACATGAGCGACTGCGGCGCTATCTATGGCCGTTGCGCTCCTGAATTCAACGTGATCAAAGCGCCGGGCGAATGGAATCACATGACTGTCGCGTCGATCAACAACATCGTCGCCGTCGTCTTGAACGATCAGCTTATCACCTACTGGGACAAGAGCAAGTGGACCAAGGCCGACGAGAATCCCGACGGATCTAAGCCCTATCCGTGGCTTATCAACAAGGCTCCGTGCGAAACCGAAAACGCCGGTTTCATCGGTATCCAAGGTCTTCATGGCAACGAGCCCGTCGTTTATCGCAATATCAAGATCCACACTCTCTGATTGGATGAAGCGAAGCGCGACGAATAGTCGACGACATTTCATGCTGAAATTAACGAACGACTGTTAGATGAACGCGGTAATTTATCAAAGATGTTTGTATTATAGCGTTTTTTTTGATAAATTCCCGCGTTTTTTACTCTTTTTATACTCTATACCCTTGCGAAAAAACGCTTTTAGGGGTAGGATTATCGCAGACGTCTGGCGTACGCCGAGCCGTATCTACGGCGTTTCGCGTCTTGTTTCAACACTTTTAAAGGAAGTTACAATGAAAAAGTTCTTTGCTCTGACTCTCGCGCTTGTTTGCGCCGCTGGTCTTTCCCTTGGTTGCAAGCCTGCTGCTACCGACGCTCCTGCCGCTCCTGAAGCTGACGCTACCGCTCCTGAAGTCCCCGCCGCCGACGCTGAAGCTCCTGCCGACGCCGCCGCCGATACCGCCGCTCCTGCCGCTGAAGCTGAAGCTGAAGCTGAAGCTGAAGCTCCTGCCGCTGACGCCGTCGCTGAATGAGTTTAAGTTAACGAAACTCGTTAATGAGCTCGCTTTTAGCTACGCGCTAAGTTGCGAATAAAAATATAAAGACGCGCCGCAAAGGGCGCGTCTTTCGCTTTTCTTGTCTGTAGAAAATGACTAACGCCGCAAAGCTAGAAGCGCTTGCGAAAGTTTCTGAAGCGCAAGCGCCGCGACATAAAAGAGGGCGACTACAAGGATGATCGTCGGCCCGGTGGAACAATTCAAAAGGTAGCTTAACCAAATTCCCAGCCATGAACCGACAAAACAGACGATGATTGAACCGAGGATCGTCGAGCCTAATCGTTTGGTGAAACGACAAACTGCTGCGGCGGGAAGGGTGAGAAGCGCGACGATTAGCGCCATTCCGACGACGCGCATGAGAAGAACGACCGTCGCGGCGGTGAGGACTAGAAGAAGTCTATTCTGAGCGCGTACGTTGACCCCCCTTAACTCGGCGTATTCTTCGTCAAAACATACGGCTTCAAGTTTTTTAAAATTGAAGAGGATAAGTAGAAGAATAAAGGCGCTAAGAATAACCGTTAAATTAACGTCGAGAGAGGAAACAAGGAGAACGTCGCCGAAAAGGTAAGTCGTCGCCGAAACATATCCCTTAACTTGCTCGAGAAACAGGAGTCCCGCAGCGGCTCCGATTGCCCAGATTGCCCCGAGAATGGTTTCTTCGCGTTCGTGGGCGTTGCGCCGCACCCAGTCGACGAGTAGCGCGGCGAGAATTGAGAAGAGTAGCGCGGAAAGAACAGGATCGATGAAACCGCTCCATTTTTCACATCGATTGAGCGCTTCTTTTTCCGCGGAAGAAAAGAACGCGGCGATTCCCATGAAGCCCAACGCGCCGGTTTCTACGCATTGCTTAAACCACAAACCGACGCCGACGCCGCCAAACGCGCTATGAGCAATCGATCCTGTTAAGTATCCAATGCGTCGCGCGACGACGAAAGACCCGATAACGCCAAAGGTCACGCTTGCGACGGCGGTGAGAATATAGGCGTTGCGTAAAATATCAAAATCAGGCGACATGACGTTACGAAGGTAATATCAGACAAAGGATAAAAAAAGGGAGTCAACAGGCCTATTTAGGCAAGAGACTCCCAGTATACCAAGGGGTCTAAGAACTTAGACTCCTAGCGGCGCAAGACTGCGGCAAATCACATGTTGCCCATGCGATAGATGAGGTCGGCGGCGCGGGTGCTGTAACCCTTTTCGTTGTCGTACCAAGAGAGGATCTTGACGAGGTTGTCGCCAATGACCATGGTCCATTCAGGAACGAAGATGGAGCTGTAGGTCTGACCGACGACGTCGGCGAGGACGATCGGATCTTCGCAGTAATCGAGGATGCCCTGGAAGCGTTCGGTCTGAGAGGCGGCCTTGACGGCGGCGTTGACGGCGTCCACGGTGACGTTCTTTTCGGTGACGGCGACGAGGTCGACGATGGAGCCGGTCGGGGTCGGGACGCGGAGGGAGATACCGGTGAGCTTGCCCTTGACGGAAGGAATGACGAGACCGACAGCCTTAGCGGCGCCCGTCGTGGTCGGGATGATGTTGACGCCAGCGGCGCGACCGCGATAGATGTTCTTGTAAGGCTTGTCAAGCGTGACTTGGTCGTTCGTGTAGGAGTGAACCGTGGTCATGAAGCCCTTGACGATACCGAAGTTGTCGTTGAGAACCTTAGCGACCGGCGCGAGGCAGTTGGTCGTGCAGGAAGCGTTGGAGACGAACTGCTTGTCGGCGGTGAGTTCTTCGTCGTTGACGCCGAGAACGATCGTGGTCGCGGGGCCGTCTTTCGTAGGAGCGGAGATGACGACTTTCTTCGCGCCAGCCTTGATGTGGCTGTCATAGCCTTCTTTATCTTCGGTGGCGGCGCCGGTGAAGAAACCGGTGCTTTCGAGGACGATGTCAGCGCCGAGCTTACCCCACGGAATATTGGAGGGCTTCATCTCTTTGGTGACGGGGATCTTCTTGCCGTTGACGATCAAGTTTTCTTCGTCGTAATCGACCGTGCCTTCGAAGCGACCCTGAGAGGAGTCATACTTGAGAAGGATCGCGAGGGTCTTCGTGTCGGTCAAGTCGTTGATACCGACGACGTTGTACTTTTCAGGAGCCTTGGCCATCTGACGGAAGACGATACGACCGATACGACCGAAACCATTAATACCAACATTGACAATAGCCACTGTTATTCTCCTCTGGAGTCAATAAACTGTTAAGGAATGCGCGTTTAGCGCGCTATAATATGGAGTGCGCGTTCCTGTTCAGGAAGCGATCGACGACGGCAGACGAACGCGTCTGACGCCAACCTTTCGCCGCGCTAAATTCTCTTTTATCTTGCCTTCATTATAGACGCGCGGCTTTTGTCGACAAGGCCTGCCAGCCCGCGGGAACTCCGGATTTTTGTTTTTTTTATTATTTTAAATATTATCCATATTTCTGAAACTACGCGCCTTACCTAGTTTGTGGGGAGTGAGCTCACACAATTCGTATGGGGTCGCTTTCTTTGGCGCTCGCCTTGACGATAAGCGATGGAAATTCCTTTTTAAGGCGTTCCGCCAAAATGACCATCGAAAAACGTTCCGTCGAATAATGCCCCGCTAACACCGCGCAAATGTTCTGAGCGCGAGCCTCCAAACAGGCGTGAAAGCGCGCTTCTCCCAAGAGAATCGCGTCCGCTCCTCTGCGCACGGCTTCTCCGATGAAATCGTCCGCCGCCCCGCAACCGATTGCGACCGTCTTAATTAAGCGATCATCCGGCCCGACGGCGAGCGCACCCTCGATCTGGAGCATATCCTTAATTTGCGCGATGAACTCTGAAAACTTCTTAGGTTCCGAAAGACGACCGATGCGCCCCGTCCCCAACTGCGCCTCCCCCGCCTTAATCGTTCCGGCAAGATATTCTTCCTCCTCGGCGTCGAGCCCCGCGAGCATCTCGCGCGTCGCGGGAATCTTCCCCTCGTAGAGCGGTTTAACGTCGACGAGACAAAGTCCTTCCGCAAGCTGTCTATTCACGCCGAAGAACGCGGAATCGTGCGCCGTATGAGGACTGTAAACTGAAATTTGAGCCCCGACGAGTTTTAGAAGAAGCGTTCCGTCCGTCGTGTCCGTCGTCCATTTTTTCGCCGAATGAAATGGAAACGGATGATGAGAAACAATGCAATCGACGCCCTCGGCGATCGCTTCGTCGACGACCGCTTTGTCGATTGTAAGGCACGTCAAAATCTTGTCGACTTTTTTCTGACGCGAACCTATCAACAGCCCGACGTTGTCCCAATCTTCAGCAAGAGTCGGAGGGCAGATTTTTTCCATAAAGTCGATAATGTTTTGAAGTTTCATGTTTGTTTTCCTCAGTTGCGACAAAGAGAACGAGGGAGAAAGACCGTCCACTTTACTGTTGATTGGTTACAAGTATAATTGTTATATGCCGCGTTTCCAGTAGCGCGCGCCTTTTTTTTCAAATTCGACCCTTATTCGCAGGAGGTCGGCTCCATGACGAGTCGAGAAGGTAAGTCGTCGCCGTCTTACGCGTCGCGCTTTCGAAACGTCGCGTTCCTTTTGATCGCGACGTCCCTCTTCTGCGCCCTGGGAAGCGCTCTGCTCGATTCCGCTTCGACTCGATTTCGCCTTTCCGACGTCGCGCGCGAACGTTCCCGCGCTCGTGTTTCAACGAATGGCTCCCTCTCTTCGCGATCCTCTCTTCCTACGAAAACTCCCGTCGACGTCGACGCGCTCGCGTCCTTTTTGTCGGCGGCGCGCAAAGACCGCGACACGCGTTTGACCCGTATGGCGAAAGAATGGCTGGGGAATGCGTCCGACTTCGACTATAGCTCGAAAAAACGCGTCGTTTTGAAGGGATTGGCGCGTTGGGACGTCGACGAATCAACGGCGCGCCCTTTCTTCTCAAACCCCGAAGACGAACGCGTTTGGCGCGAAGCGGCTCGTTATGCGCAAGAAGAGGAACGTTCCGCGACGGAGTCGGCGTCTTTCTTCGCTGATTTAGGAAGCGACGCGGACGTCGACGCCGCGCTGACCTTCTTAGATGAACTAGGCGACGTTTCATCCCCGAACGGGACGTCAGAGACTATTTTATGGTTTGACGACGCCGTCGCAGGGGATCCTGTCGACTCCGCCGGTTACGTCGCTGCGGGCGATTTTGAATCGTCGCGCGTCTTCGCGCTTTCGGCGCAACTTTGCGGCGCGGCGACGCGCGTTTTCTACTTCTCGACTCTCGGCGTCCTCCTCTTGGGAATTCTTCCCGTGACTCTTCCGCAGCGGGTTCTCCAATGGACGAAGTCTTTCGGTTTGGCGGCGCCGCGTCTCACGAGACGTTTTTCTAGCGCGTTCCGTTTCGCTTTGCGCTTTGACGTCCTTTTCCGGCTTGCGAATTTATCGACAGTGCGACTCCTTAATTGATTCCTTGACGCGATTTCTTCTATCTTTAGGCGCGTTTGCTCTTCCAACGTTGTCGCTATCTTACGACGCGCCATAGACTTCGTTTTATGTTAAGGAATATGATGATGAATTATTTTAAAGGATTGGCGCGAAAGCGGCGCGACGGGTTCACCCTCGTCGAACTCTTGGTCGTGATCGCCATTATTGGGATTTTAATCGGCCTTCTTCTCCCTGCGGTTCAAGCGGCCCGAGAAGCGGCGCGAAGGATGCAATGTCTCAACAACGTGAAACAGTGGGGGTTGGCTCTGACCAACTACGCGGACGTTCATCGAGGATTGCCGCAATTCACGAGCTGGGGGCGTAGCGCGGGCTCTTCTACCGTTTACAACACCGGGTTTTCGATTCAGGCGCGCGTCTTGCCCTTTATCGAGCAAGGCTCGTTCATGGTGGGAATTGACTTTGGCGACTACGACAAATATCGCCTTTGGGGAAACAAAACAGCGATCAATGAAGCGTTGTTTGAGAAGTGCGATTTTCCGTGTCCGATGCTTTTCTGTCCAAGCGAAGATCAACCGCATAAAGCGCTTCAAGCGCGCAACGACGGCTTGTACGCGAATAACGTGAATTACATGTTCTGCACGGGGACGGGAACGGGGCGCGGCAACTCTCTTGATTCGTTGCGCAACGACGGAACGTTTCGTTTTACTCAGACGTCCTTTGCGACCCTTTTAGACGGAACGTCGAATACGATGGTGATTTCTGAAGCGCGAATGCGTTTTGAGACGGCCCCATCCTCTCCTTCTTTGGACGATATGGATCGTATGAGCGCCTGGGCGGACGGCGTCCCAGACGACTTTATGAACCTTGATTTAGAATCGCTTCGTTCGCAAGCGACGCTCTCGCATCGAGGTTCTCCATGGTTGGCAGGGCGTCACTATAGTACGGGCTATTCGGCGTATTCTTTACCGAACGCGAAAGTTCCTGGGATATGGCTGCGCGGTTCGGAGCTGATCTATCAGGGCGCGTCGTCGAATCATCCTGGAGTTGTGGTCGTAGGGATGGCGGATGGTTCGGCGCGTAATATTTCCGATACTATCGATTTGAACGTCTGGCGCGCGGCGTCTACTGTCGCTGGGAGCGAGACTCTTTCCTTCAATAAATAAGCTTGATTTTAAGGTATTTCCTACAATGAAAAAGACCAATATTGTTATTGCGGCGACCTG
>JBJEXI010000042.1:0-3086 GCA_051885615.1 Thermoguttaceae bacterium | reverse complement strand
TTAATGAAGAGAATTTTGCCGCTAGCTTTTCAGGAGAAACTAGCGGCTCTGGCGGAACAGGAACTTCTGGCGGAACAGGAATTTCTGGCGGTACGGGAACTTCAGGCGGAACGGGAACTTCAGGCGGAACGGGAACTTCAGGCGGAACGGGAACCTCTGGCGGAACGGGAACTCCCGGAGGTAGCGGCGGTTCTGGATCATCAGGGGATGAGGGGGGAACTGGAGGCGACGGAGGAACTAACGATCCTTACGTGAACTACGTGACAACTTATTTGTCCGGAGGCAGTTATTATCATGAGGGAGAAGATATTTGCATAACGTACGAAGGCCTTCCTGCGGGAGCGTCTATAGGCGCGACAGTTAGCGGAATGGAAAACGCGACGGTGACGATTTCTTCCTCTACCTCAGGAGCTGGACAAATTATTGTTCATACAGAGGATGACAACCAAATTGGCGGAGGTAATGACTTGACAATCCAGCTCTCTTTGAGCGGATCAAACGTCCAATTTGCGCCAAATTCGAGCTCTAGTTTTAACGTGAGCGTCTTGGAATGTGTAGAGTTCATTTCCTATGAAGATCAACCATATTTGCAAATGGTTGCCTACAACGACGATTCGTATCGTACTTATGTGAAAGGAAACGCTCTTGCTGGCGCTGAACTTCAAGTGAGAGGAGAACAAATTTTGGCTAATGGCGGTTCTGGTATTAGGTATCGTCTGGTTAATCCATCTCCATTCTTTGAGATTAACGATACTACTGGCGTTATTTCGTTAAAGATGAATGCAGAAGACATTGTGAGCCAGTCTGGGCTGTATACGCATTCTTTGCTGATACGCGCTTATGAATCTCGGGTGGTTACTGGAGAAAGCGGCGGTGACTATTGGACAGACGAAGCTTCAGTGGATATTTCTATTGCCACTTGGAACGTAATGCGAAACGGTGATTTTAAGGCTTGGGCTTTTCCTACCGATGGTTGTTCTATCGAACTTTTGGCGAAAGAGGTGGGACTTACGTTAGCAGAGTATCAAAATTGGCTGACAGTTAGTAATCTTGATTTTCAGGTAGAACTTTTTGCTGGAGGTTGTAAGGCTGCAAGTCAAGTAACGTATGATGATGTTCTTGCTAGGGGAAATAGTTATGTTTTTGAGGTGCCTAACACTATCTTTGCTGCTTGGGGATATGATCCTTTGCAAGAAACTTCGATGCATTGGCAGGATAATGTCTCTCATCTGAATGGTCTTGGATTTCGTGTCGTGACATATCAAAATTATTTGTGTAGTTATTCCTCTGCAGCTGCTAAGACGCAGTTTTTTCAAGCGATAAATAATCTTTCCTTGAATAAAAGATTGCATGGTCTATACACAACCTCTCATGGTTGTTCAACTAGTATAACTTTTGGAAATCCAAGTGATTCTTCTTGGGGGCCATGTTGGTCTATCGGATTGGTTAGTAATCAAACGTATAATCCAAATCCAGATACTTGGTGCATTAATCAGGCTGTGAATTATGATCTTGGAGCGCTCATTGTTCACTCGTGTCAATCTGGTAACTCGGGAATAGAATGTATTGTGAGTTCTAATGGCATTAGCAAACTCTTTTCTGGAAACACTTCTAGCTACGACGGTCATGCGTTTTCAACGTTATGGGGATATAAATTAAATGCGAATGGCTCCTATACAATTGGAGGTGCGCAAAAGACAAGGAGTCTTCTAAACGTTTCGTTAGCGCCTGATTGGCGTCCCCTTTTTTAAACGGGTTAAGAAAGGAAATGGAGATCTGCTATGGAACTGAAAAAACTGTTATCTTTCTTGATATGTCTTAAGGTTGCTCTCTACGGATTTGCCCGAGATACCGGGGAAATGGATCAGACGAATGATGATAAAGGCAAGTTTGATATAGAAACTATTTTAATAGACGCGTCCAGCGGGTTTTCGAATGATGTTTCCGTTATGGGGAAAACCGAAGGAGCCGCGACGTGTCTTGCGTTTTCTCGTCACATGGAAGAAGATTATGACGTATTAAAAAGCTCATCTCGATTGACGACAGATTATCAGGGAAGATTAGCTATTTCTTTCATTGGCGTGGAGACAATTCCCAATTATGTTTCTCCCGAAGGCGTTGAGTTGAGTTATAAAATGGCTAAGGGAGAATATAGAGAGGTTATCCAAGCGGCGCAGAAAAGTATCGCCAAACATGCGCCATGGTGGGAAAGCAAGCCATGGAGAGAAGGTGGGGAGAAAGACCACTGGAAGCTGACCGAAATGGAACAGCTTTTAGCCAACGCCTACGAATTAAGCGGGCAATACGGCAAGGCTATGCGCGCTTACGAGGTTTTGCTGGGTAGATTTAGCGAGGAATATCAATGGTTTTTAGCGCGTGTTGCCTATGCAGAAATGCAAAGTCAAGACGTCGAAACGCCCCAAACGTCCCTCTTTCTTTGCTATGGCTGTTTCTTAAATGGTGAAATCTACGATTTATGGGAGAATGAAAAAGAAGCCCTCCAGGCGTTGTTAGAGGCGTCGGCAAAGAAAAAAGAAGTCAATGAGTTTGGCGAATCATCCAATGAATGGAGACTAACCTTCATAAAGTATCGGCGAGCATGGAAACGCATATGGCGTTTTCGAGAACGGCTGTCTCGGATTAGTTGTCCGGAGATATTATACGTGACTTCGTTGACTCCGAATAATAACGTTGCGCTATATTCCGATCTCCAGAAAGAGTCTTTTGAAAAGACAATCGAATTTGCGAAAGGATTGCCTTGCGTCAACAATGGCGAAAGGAGAGATTTCAACGGGATCGAAGTCCTCAAAGCCCTCAATGACCTTCCCTATGACGTTGCGCCGAATGGATCGCTTTATTCTGAAGTGATAAGGAACGGCGTATCTATTCCGGGAGAAAGAGATCGAGGAACAATCCATCGCAGTATTTTTGAGTAAAGCGCAGGACTTTCTACCTTAATAGGACATGGGGAATGGAGACTTTCGACTATAAAAAATTTTTTTCAAAAACGTTGTTGACGAACTTTTGAGTGGCGCTATACTATTACCTGTTGTCGCTAACGCATGAGCGAGCGACAGCGGATATTT
>JBJEXI010000041.1:0-3127 GCA_051885615.1 Thermoguttaceae bacterium | reverse complement strand
TATTCCAAGATAAAAAGACTCTTGATAAACAACCTATTATCTATTTGTAATAGCCAATGCTCAAATTACTTTTCCAAAGAGTCGAGTGAAGAATATAAAAAAAGCCAGGTCGAAAAGACCCGGCTCTCATAAAATGTATCAATTAAAGGCTCAGCGTCCAACACCCCAACGATGGAACTTTTTCAGTGTCAAACCACCCTCTTTAGCAACCTGCCCGACGGTCTTACTGGAGTCAATAATATAGGCCTGATCCTCGAGACAGATTTCCTTAAGAACAGCCTTTATGCGACCTTCAACAATCTTGGCGATGATGTTGTCAGGTTTACTAGAATTTGCGGCACGAGTCTGCTCTTCAGCAATTTCACGTTCCTTTTTGAGATCTTCAGGATTAAGATCATCGGCGTTCAATGCCTTAGGGCTCATAGCGCAAATCTGCATGCAAAGCTTGTTCGCCAAATCAGCGTTTTCACCCTCAACTTGGAGAAGAACGCCAACACGAGCGTCATGATGAAGATAAGCGCCGACGGAACCTTCAACACGAATGATTCTTTTAATCTTGAAGACCTCACGAATCTTATTCATAAGATCGTCAAACTGCAGCTGCAGATCTCCTTGCGCCAACAATTCCTCTGGAGTAGCGGCGCCGGGGCCTTCAGCCAATTGTTTGGCTAAATTGTTAGCCAGAGCAACGAACTGATCGTTAGCGGCCACAGGAGCGGATTCGCATAGAATCTCGATCATAGCAGTAACGCCATTAGAACCCTGATAAATCGCAATACGTCCTTCTGCAGTCTCTCGATCTGAACGAGAAACCATCTTCGCCTTACCAGATTTACGAAGAATTTCGATAGCCTTCTGTTCGTCGCCTTCAGCTTGTTGAAGAGCCTTTTTGCACTCCATCATGGGCAACTGAGTCTTGTCACGTAGTGACTTAACCATCGCGGCAGAAATTTCAGCCATTATTGATCTCCTATAAGAGGTTTTCTTAATCGACAAGCACAATCAGAACAACGTTTACTTCAGGTAAACGTCATCACTCAGTGACGGCTTTTTCCTCAATCGCAGCGTCTTCAGACTGGGCCTGCGCAGCGTCATACTTACTTGACTCTTGTTCCTTCACACCTTCGCAGACAGCGTCGGCCAAGTAGGAAATGACCAAGTCGATAGAGCGGATGGAGTCGTCATTACCAGGAATGAGCAAATCAACTTCATCAGGATCGGAGTCGGTATCGATCAAAGCAATAGAAACGACGTTCAACTTACGCGCTTCACGAACAGCGTTCTTTTCCTTACGGGGGTCAACAACGACCATCGCGGCGGGATAACGATCCATTTTACGAAGACCGTTCAAGTTGCGATACATCTTGTTGTACTCTCGCATAAGAGAAGACTGCATCTTCTTAGAGTAGGTTTGAAGAAGCTCGCCGTTGATGATGTTTTCGAGCTCTTCAAGTCTTCGCATACGGCTACGAATCGTTTCGAAGTTGGTAAGCGTACCACCCAACCATCTTTCGGAGATATAAGGCATTCCACAACGGTCAGCTTGGGTCTTAATAGTCTCGGAGGCCTGACGTTTGGTTCCAACAAAGAGAACAAGGTTACCCTCGGCCGCGACTTGCTTCAAAAATTTACGAGCGCGAAGAATACCACGAACAGTCTCGCGGACGTCAATAATATGAATCAGCTTACGACGACCGTAAACGTACGGACGCATCTTCGGATTCCACAAACTAGCGCGGTGTCCATAATGAACGCAAGACTCAATTAACGCCTTAATAGAGAGAGTTGTTTCAGCCATTCTCACTTCCTTCATTGTCTTTTCAGCACATCGTCACAAGATGTCAAGAACATCCTCACAACGTTTAGACAATGTCCTAAAATTATTCGCCGGACGTCAATCCGAGACTACCGGCGACATACCATAAAAATTATCGAACGCTCCTAAGTGGCGACGCTCGTTCCTTGAACCATTTTCAAGAGAAATAATCCTCTTTAGTTTACTATAAATCCAATAGTCGTCAATGGATTCTTTTCTATAAGAATCTGAGAATAAAAAAAGACGCCATCGTGACGATAGCGTCTTTAAATTCATTCAAGCGTTTCTTAATACCCCGCGAAAACGCCCAAAACTACAACTATCAATACTAGTCAAAATCGCTTGGACTGACGGAAAGATTGACCATGTTATATAGCATGTTAAACCACAGTTCAACAGGCGTATATTCCACAAGGATGACGTCATTAGGTTCGATTAAGATTCGCTGCGAAGGATCGCGCAACATTTCACGTTGACGGATTTGTATTGCGTACTGTTTTCCATTAACCTCACGGAGAACCAGGATGCGGCTCGCGGGAAGAATACTTCCAACTCGACCGGTAGAGTTCGTTTGGGACGCTCCAGCAGAAGCGCCTACGGTACCCCCCGCGGTAGCAATTGCGCCCATGACGTCTAGATCATAGTCGCGAGGAATTGGATAAACGCCGCCTTTAATCAAACCTCCTGTATAGAAGACTTCCGCTTCTCGAGATTGAATGTAGACAACATCGCCGTCGTACAAGGTCACGTCTTCTGACGTCAACTGAGGCGGAGTATCGTTGGGTCCAACTCTGAGAGGAATACGCAACACACCAAGATCCGAATTCAGGTTAGAAATCTCGCCAGACTCATTATACCTTTGAGCAACTTGGCTCTGCGCATATCCAACATCATCTCCCGACATGTAATCTCGATCGCTGAATTCTTCACTGTACGCCTTGCGAAGAATAACAACCTCATTCTTGGCATTTAGACCAGGAAGTCCTCCTGTTTGACTCAACGCTTCCAAGACGTCGTTACGATAAGCGGGCAATTCGAGAGACGTCGCAGTTCCTCTAGCGATACCAGCCATATACCCAGCGCCCTTATTTAGCACGTTCGCACTCATAGAAGTGCGCATATCGTCGCTTGTGACGTCTTCACGAATTACCGTCACGTGATAAGTTCGCGGCTTAATAAGGGAGACCGAAATATTAGCGTCTGTTCGCACGATTTCACGCTTCAACGTATACGCTGCGCGAATCGCTTCCTCGGCTTTGATAAGGGTCATCCCCTCAACATAAATTGGCTCGGGAAGCATCGGAAGGGAAA
>JBJEXI010000040.1:0-15532 GCA_051885615.1 Thermoguttaceae bacterium | reverse complement strand
GAACCTTTTTGCCGATTCGCCCGCCCTGTTGAGTTGTTTTTTACTTTCCCTGAAAGTAAAATCTTCTGCAATTCCTCATTGAAAGACCACCTGATCTAGGAGTTTCTAAGATGAACGTTATTCTATATTTATTCGCGATCGTCGCGTCCTTCTTCATGGGCGCTAGCGCGTCCTTAAATTCCAATACTCTCCAGGCGCAAGACGCGAGCGCTCCGTCATGGAATCCTTCCGCAACGGCTGAGTCGCTCGGGTTGGAACCTTATTCGCCTCCGCAAGGACTCTTCCCCCTCTTCCCATGGGATCATCTCCAAAGTTGGGGCGCCGACTATCAGAGCCTCGAAGACGCCATGACCTCGATGCGCGAATGTGAATTTACCCTCTCCGCTTTCGTCGATACCCTTGACAAGGCGAATGAAGCAAATAAGAACGGACTTCTCTGCCTCTATGAAACGGGAGTGGAGATCTTCGACGATCGCGAGCTTACGGCTGAAGAAATTGCTACAAAATGCGCTAAAATCGACGAAAAGATCGAAAAGGTCGTTCAGGAGACGAAAGATCTCCCCAACGTGATCGGCTATTATATCGTCGACGAACCTGGCGCCTATAAATTCAAAGCGCTCGCCGCCGCAGTCGCCGCCGTCAAAAAATACGCGCCGGGAAAGCTCGCCTATATCAACCTCTATCCCGGCTACGCGTCGACTATCGGCGCGGACGTCGACTCGCAACTCGGCGTATACTCTTACGAGGAATACCTGGAACGATTCGTTCAAGAGGTCAAGCCTCAATTCCTTAGCTACGACAACTATATGATCGAATATTCGGAAGACATGCGCGACTTCAGCCGCGCCCACGTCTTCTTTACCGATCTTTTCACCGTTCGGAGAATCGCTCTGAAGTATAACTTGCCGATATGGTTTATCGGAAGTAGCCTCTGCATCCAGAAAGAATCGTCGCCCCCAACCCCCGCGCGATTGGCCCTACAGTCCTATTTGCCACTCGCCGCCGGCGCTCGCGCAATGACCTGGTTCTTGTACTATCCCCTCGGATGGACCTATTCGCCCATCGATCGCGACGGAAAGAAGACCCTTACCTGGATGTACATGCGCGACGTCAACGTTCAAGTCAAGAATATCGGCGGCTATCTCGCGAATTTCAAATCGACCGATATGGGAATGGATCCGATCTATTCCCATCAAGAAGCCCCTTCGCTTCCGCAGTTTCCCGCCGTTCCTCAAAAGGTCTTGCCCTCTCTCAAAGGAAGATACTCCGGAAACGCTAAGATCAACAAACCGACAAAAATCGCCGTTGGCGAATTTGAGCGTCTCGACGGAAACGCCGTCGCCGCTTTGGCGGTTAATATGGATTTTGACTCTTCTGTATGCCTAACTTTCGAAAAACCTCAAGGTTTTAATACGTTGAAGGTCGTTTCCCCTGTCGACGGTTCCGAAAAAATCATCGATAATGAGGACGCGTTCCGAAAAGAAGGGTTCTGGATTATTCCGGGGCATGGAACGCTCTTTGTTTGGGAAAAGTAAGGAACGTTACCGCGTGGCGCGTTCCTGCGATTCGACGCGCCGCGCATTCGTTTTTTGGGACTTCTGAGAGCCTTTCATGAAACGCTTCCTCGAGTATTGTGTCGGTTCAATTCTCATCTTTTTCGCCGTCTTTGGAATCTTCTCCTTCGCTCTCTTCTTAGAGACCGTCGAAATGGCCGAGAGGGGACTGGCCCCCGTGACGGGAGACTATTTTCTCGAACCCTTCTTCGCGATGATGCGCTCTGTCGTGGGCTTCTTGCTCCTTTTGGCGCCGATCCATCTCGCGGCGACCATCCTCGTCGCGTGGGCATATCGGATGAGCGGATCCCTCTTCGTGAGAAAAAAGAATCCGCTCCCGACGCCCGAGGAACTTCAGGCCGCAGAAAGCGAAGGTGCTTATTCTCTCACCCCAAAAAAAACGCGTCCTGTGATCGACGTCTTTGCCGCGGCGTTTTTGGCGCTCGTCGTCGTTATGCCGATCGTCGGAAGAGGCGCCCTCATGCAATTCAATCGCGTCGCGGGATTCCTTCAAGAACATCTCGCCGCGTCGATGGCGACCGCGTTGGTCGGCAAAGATACGACGCGTACTATCTCCGATCTCCCCGAAAAAACGCGTGATAAATCTCCCGCCTCATTCGACGACGAACTGAGCGCCAGCGATACGGATCTCTACTACGACGCCGACGAATCCGACGCCTTAGATTATGATTTCGACGGAGCGGGGGAGGGGGAAGACGCCGCCGTTGACGACGATCCCTATCACAATCCCCTCGACGACGTCGCTCCTATCTCCCAAGAGAAGGTCGACGCCAACGACGGCGCCTCGGATCTTGAATAATACCCTTGAAGCTCGCTTTACCCGACCCATATGACTCTACACCAGCTGAAATATATCGTCGTTATCGCCGAAACCGGCTCCATCAGCGAAGCCGCGAAGAAGCTGTATGTCGCCCAGCCGAGTCTAACCTTAGCGGTAAAGGAGCTTGAAAAAGAACTAGGGATTATTATCTTCAACAGGACGAACAAAGGCGTCCTTCTATCCGCCGAAGGGGAAGAGTTTTTAGGATACGCAAGACAAGTCATCGAACAGACGAATCTCATTCAAGAACGGTACATGGGTTCCGCCCCCGTCAAGAGGCTCTTCTGCGTTTCCACCCAGCACTATTCCTTTGCGGTGGAAGCGTTTGTCGATCTTCTCAAAGAGTACGGCGGCGAGAAATATCTCTTTCGAATTCGAGAAACTCAGACTTACGAATTGATCGAGGACGTCGCGAAGTTGCGAAGCGAAGTCGGCGTTCTCTATCTGAATCATTTCAACGAGACGGTGCTACGTCGGACGCTGCGCGAAAAAGAACTCCTCTTCCATCCTTTGTTCACTGCGCGTCCCCACGTCTTCGTCTCTTCCGCCAGCCCCCTTGCGTCAAAAGCGTCGATATCGCTCGACGAACTCGCCGATTATCCAAGGCTTTCCTTCGAACAGGGAGAACACAATTCTTTCTATTTCTCCGAAGAGATTCTTAGCGCGCTAGAGAGCCCGAAGGATATCGTCGTCTCCGATCGCGCGACGCTCTTTAATCTCCTCATCGGACTCAACGGCTACACGATCTGTTCCGGGGTCATTAACGAGGAGTTGAACGGATCGAATATCGTCGCGGTTCCTCTTGACGTCGACGATCACATGGAGATCGGCTACGTGACTAATCGCAAAGCCGCGCTCACGACCTATGGACAGCGGTACGTCGAGGCGTTGAAGAGACGTTGCGACGTTTTATAACCCTCTTGGTATAGGTTCAGCCTATATCAAACCGTCGTTTTGTATTATTTTACAGTTTTTTAGAAGCCGCTATAATAAAGAATAACTAATGTTGGGCCTTAGAAACGAAGATACTCTTCGTCGTTTCACGTTAATGTGATTGACTCGTAAAGTTAGAATGTGAGATAAGATGGATTATTCGATTATTGGTTTTCCGCGCATTGGCGCGCATCGCGAGTTGAAGTTCGCGACCGAAAAGTATTTCCGCGGGGAAATTTCCGCCGAAGAACTCAAAAACACCGTCGCTGCGCAGCGTGAAGCGCAGTGGAAGTTGCAGAAAGACGCCGGGGTCTCCTACATCCCCTCCAACGACTATTCTCTTTACGACGGCGTTCTCGACGCCGCCTTCATGCTCAACGCGATCCCCGCGCGTTATACCTCCACCGGCCTTTCCGATTTAGACGTCTATTTTGCGATGGCTCACGGATATCAGGGGGAGAAGGGGGACGTTAAAGCCTTCACCATGAAGAAGTGGTTCAACACGAACTATCACTACATGGTTCCCGAACTTGACGACGATATGACGATCAAACTTCGCGCCGAAGCGCTCGTCGACGCGTACCGTCAGGCGGAAGCGCTCGGTATTAAGACGAAGCCCGTCGTCGTCGGCCCTTTCACCTTCCTCAAGCTCGCCAAAACGACCGGCGCCAAGACGAAAGCGGATTTCCTCCCCGCGATCCTCAACGCTTACGAAGAGCTCCTCGGCGTCTGCAATTCCCTCGGCGCCGAATGGCTTCAGCTCGACGAACCGTCCCTCGTTACCGACTTGACCGCCGACGAAATTGCTCTCTTCGTCTCCATCTACGAGAAGCTCTTGGCGAAAAAAGGCTCTTTGCGCGTTCTCGCTCAGACCTACTTTGGCGACGTCCGCGACTGCTACAAAGAACTCTGCGCTCTGAACTTCGACGCGATCGGACTTGATTTCGTCGAAGGAAAACGCTCCGCCGACCTCGTCGCCGCTAACGGCTTCCCCGCCGATAAGATTCTCTTCGCGGGCGTCGTCAACGGAAAGAATATCTGGCGCTGCAATTACAAGACCGCGTTAGACAAGGTCAACGCTCTTCGCGCCTACGCTAAGCAGATCGTTCTCAACACTTCCTGCTCTCTCCTTCACGTGCCGTACACGATCTCCAACGAATCGAAGTTGGACACCAACGTGATCAAGTTCTTCGCCTTCGCCGTCGAGAAGCTCGTCGAACTCAAGGAATTGGGAAGACTGGCGGAACTCAAGGATTATCAAAGCGACCCCGCTTACGTCGCCAATCAAGAGCTCCTCACGAAAGACAACTCCCGCACCGACTCCGACGTTCAGAGTCAGCTCGCCGCGCTTACCGACGCCGACTTCAAGCGTCCCCAGCCGCGTAAGGAACGCCAGGATCTTCAGCGAAAAGTCCTCAATCTCCCCCTCCTTCCCACCACGACTATCGGTTCTTTCCCCCAGACCGCCGAAGTCCGTCAGAATCGCGCTAAGTTCAGAAAGGGCGAAATCTCCGAAGAGACTTACCGCGCTAAGGCGAAGGATTTCATCCGACAGTGCATTGCTCTTCAGGAAGAAATCGGACTCGACGTCCTTGTCCACGGCGAATTTGAACGCAACGACATGGTCGAATTCTTTGGCGAGAATCTCGACGGCTACGTCTTCACCGAAAACGCGTGGGTTCAGTCTTACGGTACGCGCGGCGTTAAACCCCCGATAGTCTTCGCCGACGTCAAACGCAAGAAGTCAATCACTACTGATTACATCAGCTACGCCAACTCTTTGACTCAAAAAGACGTCAAGGGAATGCTCACCGGCCCCGTCACAATCCTCAACTGGTCCTTCCCGCGCGAAGACGTTTCCCTCCAGGAAATGATGTATCAGATCGGTCTGGCGATTCGCGGTGAAGTCATGGAGCTTGAGGCTGCGGGCGTGCGCGTCATCCAGATCGACGAAGCCGCTTTGCGCGAGAAGCTTCCTCTCCGTCGCGCCGATTGGCACGAAGAATATCTCGATTTCGCGATCAAAGCTTTCAGACTTTGCAGCGCCAAGGTCAAGCCCGAAACGCAAATTCACACCCATATGTGCTATAGCGAATTCGAAGATATCATCCCCGAAATCGATTCGATGGACGCCGACGTCATTACCTTCGAAGCCTCTCGCTCGAAGCTTACCATCCTTGACAGCCTCAAGGAAAACAACTTCGAAACCGAAGTTGGCCCCGGCGTTTACGATATTCACTCCCCTCGCGTTCCGAGCGTCGAGGAAATTGAAGTCGGCGTTAAGAAAATGCTCGAAAAGATTCCGGTCGAGAATCTCTGGATCAACCCCGACTGCGGTCTCAAGACGCGCGGCGAAACCGAGACGGTCGCCAGCCTCAAGAATCTTGTTCAGGCGGCGCGCGAGTTGCGCAAAACTCTCTGATTTTTTCTTTAAGAAAAACGTATAGAACAGGGACGCTTAACGGCGTCCCTTTCTTTTATTTCTTGCTATCGATTCTTCTTATGCTCAAGTTCACTATTATAGATTTGACAGCGCCTAAGACTGGTGTAGAATCTTGACGTTCAATTCATATGAAAAAGGTAGGAATTAAAAAGTCTTAGGAGATCTTGAAATGAATGGATTTTGGAAGAATTGGAAATTGGTTGGTGTTCTCGGATCGGCTCTTGTTGCGGGAGTTCTCGGCGGATGCGCCCAGGAAGGGGACGGTTCAATAGAAATAGTGAACGTTTCTTATGATCCGACGCGCGAGCTGTACGAGGCGTACAATCCCCTTTTTGAGAATTACTACAAGGAAAAGACGGGAAAGGACGTGACGGTCACGCAGTCTCACGGGGGCTCGGGGAAGCAGGCTTTGGAAGTAGCGAACGGACTTCCGGCGGACGTTGTGACCCTTGCGTTGGAAGGGGACGTAGACGTCGTTGCGAAAGCGGGGTTGATCGAACCTGGCTATGTCGACGAATTCGAGGGGAAGAGTTCGCCGTACACTTCCGCGATCGTCTTTTTGGTGCGCGCGGGTAATCCTAAGAAGATTCGCGACTGGAACGATCTAACGCGGCAGGACGTAGCCGTCGTGACGCCGAACCCGAAGACGTCGGGAGGCGCGATGTGGAATTATCTCGCGGCGTGGCGATATTTTGAAAAGCAGGGAGAGAGCGAAGAAGAGGTTAAGGCGTCGATCAAGACTCTTTATAAAAACGTGGTGGCGCTCGATTCGGGCGCGCGAGGCGCGACGACTTCTTTCGTCGAGAATGGACAAGGAGACGTTTTGATCGCGTGGGAAAACGAAGCTTTCCTCTCTCTGCGCGAATATCCTGGAAAATATGAAATCGTTGTTCCGAGCGTTTCGATCTTGTGCCAGCCCACCGTCGCCGTCGTTGATGCGGTCGCGAAGAAACACGGTACGGAAGAGGTCGCCAAGGAGTACTTGCAAACCCTCTATTCCCCCGCCGCTCAGCGACTTATCGTCGAGAATTTCTATCGTCCCGCCGATCCCGAGACCTACGCCCTCTTCGTCAATGAGAATCCGGAAGATACGATTACCGCGATTCCTGCGGACGGAAAGTGGATCAACGACAAGGTCGAGAGAGTCGATATCGACCATTTTGGCGGCTGGGACGCGGCGCGTAAAAAGCACTTCGTCGACGGCGGAGTCTTCGATTCTATCTACGAAAGGTAACCCCTCGGGGATCGATCGCTTCAATTTAACGTAGGAGTTGTCTGGTATGAAAAGGTTTAGAAATCGGAGCGTCATCCCCGGCTTTGGCCTCTCCTTGGGATTGACGATCACTATTTTGAGCTTGATCGTCGTCATCCCCCTTTGTTCGCTCGTCCTGTTTTCCGCCCAATTGTCCGTCAAGGAATTTTGGGACGCCGTGACTGCCCCGCGAATTCTCGCGAGCTACGCGGTCTCGCTCAAAACCGCGTTCATCGCCGCCGCGATCAACGCCGTCATGGGCCTTATTCTTGCGTGGACCATCGTGCGTTACGACTTTCCGGGGAAACGCTTGATCGACGGCGCTATCGAGTTGCCCTTCGCGCTTCCGACCGCCGTCGCGGGGATTTCATTGACCTACATGACGACGAACAACGGGCTTGTCGGATCCTTTTTTCACCGGTACTTCGACGTCGATATTGCGTACACGCCTTTGGGAATCGTCGTGGCGCTCGTCTTCATCGGAATTCCCTTCGTGGTGAGAACCGTTCAGCCCGTCCTTGAGAAGATCGATATCCAGTACGAAGAAGCAGCGTTTTTACTCGGCGCGAATCGGTGGAAAATCTTCACGACCGTTATCCTGCCGGAATTGATTCCCGCGCTCCTTTCGGGATTTTCTCTCGCATTCGCGCGGGGGCTGGGGGAGTACGGAAGCGTCGTCTTCATCTCGGGGAATATCCCGTATAAGACGGAAATCGCGCCCCTCATGATTATGGCCCAGCTTCAGGAATATGATTACGCGAGCGCCACAAGCATCGCTCTCGTCATGTTGTTCTTCGCTTTCGTGATATTATCCGTCAACGCGTACGTGCAAGCTCGTACGGCGAAACGCGTCAATGCGAACGCGTAGAGTGGAGAGAAAGATGAAAGAAGTTGAGATAAGAAAAAATAGCGGACCGCTGAGAGCGTTCTGCATCGCGTCGAGCGCTCTCTTTTTGATCCTCTTTATGGCGACGCCGCTGGCGTATATCCTCTACGTCGCCTTGAGACAGGGCGTCAAAGCGTATTGGACGTCCATTAGCGATCCCTACGCGGTCAAAGCCGCCATATTGACTCTCAAAACGACCATTTGGGCGATCGTTGTGAATTCGATCTTTGGTATTGTTTCCGCATGGTGCATTACCAAGTACGCGTTTCACGGAAAGAAGCTCCTTTCTGCGCTCATCGATCTACCCGTCGCCGTGTCGCCTATCATTGCAGGTCTCGTTTTCATATTAACCTTTGGGCGGCAAAGCTGGTTGTATCCGTACCTTGAAAAGGCGGGGATTCAGATCGTTTTTGCGACTCCGGGGATCGTCCTTGCGACTATTTTTGTGACCTTTCCCTTCATCTCGCGCGAACTCATCCCCGTCCTCTCGGCGCAAGGAACCGACGAAGAGGAAGCCGCCGCGCTCATGGGCGCCAAAACGTGGACAATCTTCAAAAACGTGACCCTCCCCCATATCAAATGGGCGCTCCTGTACGGCGTCATTTTATGCGCCGCGCGCGCTATGGGCGAATTCGGCGCCGTCTCCGTACTCTCGGGACACCTGCGCGGAAAAACAAACACCTTGCCCTTGTATGTCGAACTCTTGTATCAAGGATACGACTTCACCGGAGCTTTCGCCGCCTCGAGTATTTTAGTTGTCTGCGCCGTTCTGATTCTTATTCTGCGGGTGTGGCTGGAGAAAAAAGGCGGTAAGGATCTCGATCTTCGTAAGTAAAGGAAAGAATACGAATGGCTCTTCAGGAGAATTATGTCGAACTGCGCGGACTTAACAAGAGTTACGGTAACTTCCGCGCCTCAAACAACGTCTCGTTCGCTATCGCTCGCGGAAAATTGGTCGCTCTCTTAGGTCCGTCCGGTAGTGGGAAAACCACCATTTTAAGAATGATCGCCGGACTTGAGCATCCAGATTCGGGGGACGTCCTCATCGACGGAAAAGTGATGAACGACGTTCCGGGGAACGAACGCGGCGTCGGTTTCGTTTTTCAAAGTTACGCGCTCTTCAGATACATGACCGTCTTTGACAATATCGCATTCGGATTGCGTTTGAAGAAGACCCCGAAAGCGGAGGTCGCAGATCGCGTTCACGAGTTGTTAAAACTCATCAACTGCGAAGGCCTAGAAAAGAGGTTTCCGAGCCAGCTTTCCGGCGGACAGCGCCAACGCGTCGCGTTTGCCCGCGCATTAGCGCCAAGACCTAGCCTTCTCTTGCTCGACGAACCTTTTGCCGCTATCGACGCTAAGGTTCGACTCGAACTACGCTCGTGGTTGCGGAAGATGATATCAAACCTCAATATCACGAGCATCTTCGTAACGCACGACCAAGAAGAGGCGATCGAAGTCGCCGACGAAATCATCGTCACGAATCAAGGACGCGTCGAACAAGTCGGTCCCCCGACCGAATTGTATTCGAATCCCCAAACGCCCTTTGTCGCCTCCTTTATCGGACGACCCGAACGCGTGGATAACTACGGAGATTTCCAAAACTTCGACTCCGCTGGGAGCGGTTCGTACGCCTTGGTTCGACCGGAGTTCGTCTCCGTCTTCAAAGAAGGAGAGAACAAGCAGTATCTACGCGCCGCCGAAGAGGGGGTCGTCGAGGACGTCGTCTTTCGCGGAAACCTCTTGGAGATTCGCGTTAGAGTGCGCGACTCCGTGATACCGTCGGTGAGAAGCATCGTTCAGCCTTTCGTTTCCGCGGGGGAGCGCGTGGACACGTTGGTTCATCGCCTAATGGTCGTTCATGAAGACAAGGTGAATATCGTTCAAAATCGTGCGATTAAGTCGGAAAGCGTCGTTATTTGATACATGGATACGCTAGTTATTTTTGAACTCTAGCGTCTTTAAAAATAGAAAAAACGTCTTGTTTTAAAGAAAATAGATTGATTTAGAATAAAATTTAGCGTCTGGGTTTTTGATATTAACAGAGAGTCGACGCTAGAAAGAGCTGAAATGGAAGAAGAAGTTTTGAACTCCAGAACCTTGAAAACGGACTTGCTCGTGATCGGAGGAGGAACGGCGGGATGTTACGCCGCGATTACCGCTGCGCGGAAGAATCCGGAGCTGACCGTTCTGGTTTTGGAAAAGGCAAACGTGAAGCGCTCGGGATGTCTCGCCGCAGGCGTCAACGCCTTGAACGCTTATATTACACCGGGACATACCGTCGAAGAATATCTGGAATATGTACGATGGGACGCCGCAAAGATTATTCGCGACGATCTCGTTCTCTCCATCGCGAAACGCTTCAATCGCATTACTGCCGATCTCGAAAAAATGGGCCTCGTCATCTTGAAGGATAAGGACGGGAATTATGTTTCGAGAGGAAAGCGGAATATCAAAATCAACGGCGAGAATATCAAGCCGATTCTCGTAAACGAGATGAATCGTTATGAGAACGTGACCGTCGTCAATCATATCAACGTCTCAGATTTGCTTTTGGACGCGGATCGACGCGTATGCGGCGCCGTCGGGTTTTCCGTCGATTATAAAACCGCCTTCATTATTGAAGCCCGCGCCGTTATCGTCGCTACGGGGGGAGCGTCCGGGCTATATCGACCTAATAATCCGGGATTTTCGCGGCATAAGATGTGGTATTCTCCCTTTAACACGGGGGCGGGGTACGCGATGGGTATTCGCGCGGGCGCGGAGATGACGACTTTCGAGATGAGGTTTGTCGCGCAAAGAATTAAGGATACGATCGCTCCGACGGGGACGATTGCGCTTGGCGTCGGCGTGCAAGAGGTGAACGCGTTAGGTGAAAATTACGCGTCGCGCTACGGAAAGTCGACGTCGGGACGCGCTTATGGCGCGACTCACGAGGCCGCTTTGGGAAGAGGCCCTTGTTATCTTGCGACAAAGGGGATTTCCCACGACGAAGAAGAGAGCCTATGCAAGGCGTACCTGAATATGGCGCCCGCGCAGACCCTCAAATGGCTTGAAACCGGAGAGTTCCCGTCCTCTCATAACGTGCAGATCGAGGGGACGGAACCATATATTGTCGGCGGGCATACCGCGAGCGGATATTGGGTCGACGTCGGAAGACGTTCGACGTTGCGCGGGCTCTACGCGGCCGGCGACGTCGTGGGGGGCGCCCCCAAGAAGTTCGTGACGGGCGCTCTCGCCGAAGGAGAGATCGCTGCGGAATCCGTCTTAAACGACTTGGAATCGCTACTCCCCGTGGGTGAAGAGGAAGCGGCGCGAATTGCGCGTCCGTTCCTTAATGAATATAAGGAAAGGCTTGAACCTGCGGACGACTCCCTCTACAGCGTCGAAGAATTAGAAGAAGCGATGCAGAAGACGATGGACGTCTACGCAGGAGGACGCTCCGCCGGGTATTCCTACAATTCAAGTCAGTTGGATTTGGCGACCGAAGGGATCGACGTCGTCGACTCGTTGGCGAAACTGGTTCGAGTCAAAGACGCCGACGAATTGTTGAGACTCTACGAGTTGTACGATCGCATTACGACGTGTCGCGCTCTCATCGTCCATTTGCGCGCACGGCACGAAACGCGATGGCCTGGTTTTGGCGTCAACTCGGATTATCCAAATCTCGACGAATCAGCCGAGTATTACGTAAATTCAAGATTCGACGGCGAGCGGTTTCACATTATTAAAAGAGAGTTGGTGAAGGGAGAAACCTATGAGCATTCACATTGAACGCGACCGGTGCGTCGGCTGTGGGGGGTGTGTGGAAGCGTGCCCGGGAAATTTAATTAAGCGCGACGTCGACGGAAAGGCCAAGATTAAAAGACCCCAAGAATGTTGGGGATGCGCCTCTTGCTTGAAGGCGTGTCATTTTGGCGCCGTGGAATATTATCTCGGCGCCGATATTGGAGGTCGCGGAGCGACTATGACCGTTGAAAAAGAAGGCGATCTCGCTCGCTGGGTTATACGAAGACCGGGGAGAGAACCCGTCGCGTTGACCGTCGACCGAAGGAATGCCAATAAGTACTAAGCGATTCCCTAGCGGCCCTTTTTTTGGTTTTTCGATGTGTTAAAATAGGACGCTGAGCGCAATGCGTTCTTCAATATGTCCATACGACGATTTCCAGAGGAGACGATTATGCCTACCGATTATTCCAAACTTAAAGCCAACGGCTTTATGCTTCAAAAGCAGAAGGACACCTTCTCAATGCGATTGCGCGTACTGGGGGGAAATATTTCTGTCGAGCAGCTCGACACGATTTCTAAAGTCGCCAAAAAGTACGCGCATGGGTATGTGCATCTCACCTCGAGACAGGGCGTCGAGATTCCCTTTGTGAAACTTGAGGACATTGACGCGATCGTCGAAGAACTTCATCAAGGGGGCGTCGAGTTGGGCGCTTCCGGACCCCGCGTGAGAACCGTCACCGCCTGCCAAGGGGGACGGTGTTGTCCAAGCGGATGTATCGACGCCTATGAAATTGCGGAAGAACTCGACAAACGATATTTCGGAAAGACGTTGCCCCATAAATTTAAGTTCGGAGTCACCGGTTGTCCCAACAACTGCCTCAAAGCGGAAGAAAACGATTTGGGAGTGAAGGGGGGAATGGAAGTTACGTGGAACGAGGAGAATTGCGTTCGATGCGGCGCCTGCGTCAGGGTCTGCCGTAGAAAGGCGATCTCTCTCGTCGACGGGAAAATCGTCGTCGACAAAAACAAGTGCCACCGCTGCGGAAAGTGCGCGCGACTCTGTCCAAAGAAGGCGATCGACGGAAAACCGGGCTTTGTCGTTTCCTTCGCCGGAACATTTGGAAACGACGTCATTCGCGGGAAGAATCTTCTCCCCATGATCGAGTCTAAAGACGCGCTCTTTAGAGTGACCGACGCTACATTGGAATATTTTGAAAAGAACGCCCAAAAAGGCGAGCGTTTCGTCAAAACATTGGAACGACTCGGATGGGAGGACTTCACAAAGAAAGTTCGCGACGCCTACGAAGGAAAATGAAACAAGGGAATTTAAATGGCTTATTTCCCTTTTATGATTGATCTTAAGGACAGAAAAGCGCTCGTTGTCGGCGGCGGCGACGTGGCGCTTTCCAAAATTCGTAAATTGCGAGACTTTGACGCCGACGTCTACGTCGTTGCAAATAATGTACTTTCTGAAATAAAAGAAATCGAAGGTGTTAAAGTTGTTCAAAAACTATTTGAAGAAAAAGACTTAAACGATAATTTCTTTCTAGTCGTCGCCGCGACGGACGATAAGGAGATTAACAATTCAATTTCTCTTTTCTGCAAGGAAAGGAATATTTTAGTTAATGTTGTCGATGATCCGGAGCGCTCGTCTTTTGTCTTTCCTGCGACGTTGCGTCGCGGAAAGTTGACGGTCGCCGTTTCTTCTGGAGGAGTCGCGCCTGGCGCCGCCGCTGAACTAAAGAATTCGATCGATAAACAATTTCCTGACAATCTTGATGAAATTCTTGATTTTGTGGCGGAAGAGCGCGCAAAACTCAAGAGGGACGCCGTCGAGCTCGAACTCAGGAAGAGAATTATCCGATTCCTTTGGGACGATGCTGTCGCGAAAGGGCGTCCGCTAACCGCTGAAGAAAAGTCGCGCGTCATTAGCGGCGCGACTAAAAAAAGGGGACGCGTCTCTTTGGTCGGCGCGGGCGCGGGAGACGCTTCGCTCGCGACCATCCGCGCTATAGACAAACTTAGAAAGGCCGACGTCGTCCTGTATGACGAACTAATCGACAAAAAGCTTCTCGATTACGCCCCAAAAGACGCCAAGAGAATCTCCGTGGGGAAGAGAGGCCGCGCCCCCTCTACTCGGCAGGACGATATTAATAAGATGATGGTCGACGCCGCGAAGGATGGCGCTGACGTTGTCAGATTGAAGGGAGGCGATCCTTCCCTCTTTGCGCGAATTATCGAAGAAATCGACGCGCTGCGCCAAGCCGAGATACCCTACGACGTTGTCCCCGGCGTCTCGTCGCCCTTCTACATCCCGCAAGAAGCTGGGATACCCCTAACGGCTCGCGGGAGGAGTCGCGCCGTTCATATCGCGACGGCTCGCACCGCCGACGGGGAGAACGAATCGTATGAAGACCTCGCGGCTCTTCAGGGGACGATCGTGATCCTGATGGGACTCGGTTCCCTGGAGAAAATCGTTAAAGGGTTGAGCGTGGGAGGAAAGGCGCCGGAAACTCCGATCGCCGTTCTGGCGGGGGGAAACGCGAGTAAGCGTTTCGAAGTGCGCGGGACGTTGGAAAATATTGTGGCGCGAGTACGCGAAGCGGGCGTAACCCCGCCGGCGGTGATCGTAATCGGTGACGTCGCCGCTATGGATTTGCGCTCGCCAAACTCATGACATGACAAAAAGGAACGAAAATGACGTTACAGCAGGCTTTGTATGCGGTCACGATCGCAGAAAAGGGATCCTTTAACGCCGCCGCTAATGAACTCTTAGTGTCGCAATCTTGCCTTTCAAGCTCGGTTCGTGAACTTGAAAAGGAATTTCATATCGCTCTTTTCGTTCGCTCCAATCGAGGAGTGACCCTGACGAGCGAGGGGGAGGAGTTTCTGGGATATGCGAAACAGATTCTAGAGCAATATCGTCTCTTGGTGGAGAAATACGGTTCCTCTGCGACAAGAAAGAGAAAATTTTCAGTTTCGTTGCAGCATTACACCTTCGCTGTGCAGGCTTTTATGCGCACTATCGCAAGATACCGCGCCGACGAATACGAATTTGCCATCTACGAAACGAAAACGATCGACGTCGTCGACGACGTGAAGAATTTGAAAAGCGAAATCGGCGTCTTGTATCTCGACGCATTTAACCGCGAAGCGATGAATCGCGTTTTTCATGACGCCGAAGTGGAGTTCGTGCGACTCTTCGACTGCCCCATTTCCGTTTATTTGGCGCGGAAACATCCACTCGCCGAACGCCCCGTCTTGAATATGGAAGACTTGGCCCCGTATCCGTGCCTGTCCTTCCAACAGGGAAGCGCAAACGCTTTTTATCTCGCTGAAGAAGTTATGAGCTCCTATCCCTATCGGCAAATTATTAAGGCTTCAGATCGCGCGACAATGTTGAACCTGATGATCGGATGCAACGGATACACCCTGTGCAGCGGGGTGATCTGCGAGGATCTCAACGGAGAATTATACCAGACGGTTCCCCTTGAAACGAAGGAGAAAATGACGATCGGGTACATAAAGAAAAAGCAAATTCCCTTGAGCGAAATAGGAGAAGCGTACGTTCAAGAACTGCAAAAATTCGGCGTGTGAGAGGTTCCATTTGCGAGGATTTTATCAATTTGGTCTTTTTTGAAAAAATCCTCTTGCTCTTCTGAGAAAGTCGGTATACTTATACCTGTTGCTTGCAACGAACGCGACGAAGCGCTCGAAAGCAACGGTTCTTTGAAAAAAAAAGAATGAAAAAGATGGTTGACGAACTGAAGAGTTCTGCTAAAATCATCCAAGTCGCGACTAAACGCGATGCTCCCAAACTCAGAGATGAGCGAAAGAGAATCAAGCGCAAGCTTGACTGATTTTTAACAATTAGGTGATGCAAGAGTGGCGTATT
>JBJEXI010000039.1:22395-54056 GCA_051885615.1 Thermoguttaceae bacterium | reverse complement strand
GTCGGTTGACTCTTCGTCAAGATTAAACTCGCTGTCTACCTTGACCGACGAACCGGTCTCAAGGGATTCGTCGCCGCTCAAGATCGAAGCGGTATCTTCCGGATTGGGAAGATTTACAAAAGCTTTTGCGGCGTTCTTGTAGTAATTCGTCGTCAAAGGCTTCGCCAGGGCGTTGATTCGTTGCATTGCAAGTTTGACGTACGGAGAATTTTTAGAAGCGTCGACCGCTTTTTCATAATTGGTTTTGGCCTCTTCAAGAGCCTGAGCCACGGCAGCTTCATCGTCGGCGACGGACGCTAAAGCTTCTTTGGCGACGCCGATACCGTAATACGCGCGAGCCACAACGGACGCATCTTTGCATGACGCGGCCTTGGAGAATTCTTCGACGGCGGAATTGAAGCTAACCTTCGGATCCGCTAACGTTTCGCCTTCGGCCAATTTGGCGCCTGCGCTATAACGCTGCTTACGCGCGATTTCGCTAAAACCGCATCGCACGAAAGCTTCGCCTGCGTCCGCATGAAGAACGGCGCCGGAGGTAGTGTTGGAATACGCGGTCGCCACCGTCGCAAACTGGTTCGCGTCAGGCATGCCCGCTCCGGCAAAAGAAGCTTGAGTTGCTCCGTAGTAGGTCGAATCAAGAAGATCGCCCTTGTTAGAACCGCGGAAAACTCCTGAACGGAAAAGTAAAACAACAATCACGACGCAGAGAAAAACCAGAACAAACTGGTGAGTCTTTGTCTTGTTGGCTTCGTAGGAACCCTTCCAACGAAGGAGAAGTTGTTCAAGACTGTTCTTTTCATCCGCTTTTTTCGCCTTTTTCATTCGTCTATCCTTTAATAGCTCACGCCATAACGTACGGCGTCCCAGTTCTCTAATATATCCCACTAATATAAGCGATAAAAGCGGTTTTCGTCAAGGCTATAAGACAGAAAAGCCCTAAAAATGTGACCAAAACCCGCGTTTATCGCCCGTATGCCTCGTTAGCTTGCGCCTCGACGACTAAGGACGGTCATCTCCCGATCACCATGATGACGACGTCGGCGTTTTCATTCTCCCTAGCGCAAACAATCTGACGGGATTCAGAATTGAGAGCCACTTTACGAAACACGCGATACCCCTTTTCTCTGCAAAATTCTTCGAAATCCGCAATCGTCAAATAGCGAACGTCCTTCGTGTTGTACCACTTCTTCCCCGGCTTAGGATCGGTTTGAGGCGCATACCCCTCATGTAGCTGAGATCGATATTTCTTATATCCGAGATTGGGGAAACTGACTATTGCGCGAGTTCCAATTCGTAACATTTCCTCTACGACTATTTCGACATTGCGAATTCGTTGGAGGGTTTTAGAAAGAACAACAAAGTCAAATTGATGATCGGTAAACGACTTGAGTCCTTCGTTAAGATCGCTCATAACGACGTCTAATCCCTTTTCCACGCAGCGTAGAACCAGAGATTCGTCAAATTCCACGCCCATCACGCGATCGTGACCTCGCTCTTTAAGGCGAAGCAAAAGGTCGCCTTTGCCGCAACCAAGATCTAAAATCCGCGTCTTAGGGGGAATCAGCGACAAGATGCTGTCGTAATCAACGCGTTCCTTGGGGGGCGTCTTCTGAGTCCCGATCTTTTCTATCGAACCATCGTCGGCGGCGTTAGCGCCGGGGCGCAACTCTAAGGAAAGATTGTGAAGGAAGGAACCTGTGAGACCTCCGTAGACGGGAGACTCGTTTTCCAAAAGGAAGGCGTCGTGACCGCAGTCGCTCCGAATCGCGCAATAGCTTACCCGACGATCGG
The DNA here is from genome assembly GCA_051885615.1 of Thermoguttaceae bacterium. Lineage (GTDB taxonomy): Bacteria > Planctomycetota > Planctomycetia > Pirellulales > Thermoguttaceae > RUG369. Next base: position 52,265 of record JBJEXI010000039.1, on the reverse strand, counting down.
ACGCGATGGCGGCGTCGACAAGTTCTCGCGCTTGAAATTCAGGGAAGAGCCAGTCGGAACTGAAACTTACGAATAGCCATCGGCACATCGAACGATGCATCGCGGCAATCAAATTCTCACGATTCGATCCCAAGTCGAACGCGTCAAGCGCAAGCGTCAGCGCCAGATAGCTATTGGCGTCAAAGCGTTCGACAAACTTATTTCCCTGATACGCGAGGTACGAACCAACGGAAAACTTCGTTTCAAAAGAAGTGTCGATCTTCCTCCCGACGTTCCGATCGGCGTTGAATTTTTTATTCATCGATTCCAACGAGAGGTAAGTGATATGACCTAACATTCTCGCAATAGCGAGTCCCGTCACGGGACCTTCGTCCTGATCGTAGTATTCGCCGCCTTTAAAATTCGGATCGCTCGTAATTGCGTTACGCGCGACGACGTCGAACGCAAGAGCCTGAGTCGTCATACGCGCCCCGGTCGCTATCGCGGCGATGCCGGCGACGCTGTCTGGGTATCGAACGCCCCAGTCCATCGCCATGAGTCCTCCCAGCGATCCGCCAATAATCGCTAAAAGGCGATCGATTCCCAAAGACTCCACGAGCATACGCTGGACGTCGACAATATCGGCGACGTTGATTGGCGGGAAACTCATGCCGTAGCGTTTCCCCGTCTCGGGATTAATGCTTTCAGGACCGGTTGTTCCTCGGCAACCGCCTAAAACATTCGCACAAATGACGAAATAGCGATTCGTATCGACATATTTCCCCGGACCGACGAGAACGTCCCACCAACCGGGATCGTCTTCGGCGTTGTGCGCCGCGACGTGAGAATCCCCGGAAAGCGCGTGGAATATCAACACCGCGTTGTCCTTTTGCGGCGATAGCTCTCCATAAGTCTCATAGGCCACTCGAACCTCTGGAAGAACGCCGCCAGTCGAAAGCTTTATAGGGCCGGGAAAAACGGCTGTCTTTACAAAAGCTAAAGGTTTTCCTGAACGAACTGAATCACTGCTGCCAAAAAGATCATTTGCCTCTATCGCCATTATCACACCATTACGACTATCTTAAACTTTGAATGAACTTCTCGTAAAATTGCGACAAATTTCGCCTATACCAAAAACTTCAAACAAGCAAAACCGCCGACCAACAACGCTAACAGAACGAAGGTCAACCAACCGAAATATTTATCTATCCAAGTTTTCACACGAGGTCCGAGGAAAAAAATCAGAGCGGCCATGAGGAAGAAGCGCAGACTTCTCCCGACGAGGGACGAAAGGAGCACAAGAGGCAACGACATCCCCCCGATCCCCGAGGATATCGTAAACGCTTTGAAAGGGATAGGGGTGAAAGCGGCGCCAAAGAGCGCAAGCATCCCCCACTCGTCAAAAAACTTGGCCACTTGGTTCATTGCGCCCTCTGAGATAATCGAAGGCACGAACACATGTTCCAAAGACTCCCAAAGCGCATAACCGATATACCAACCCAACGCGGCTCCGCATACGGACGCTATCGCGCTTACGAAGGCATAGTAGAAGGATCTTCGGGGGCGTTCAACAGACAAAGCCAGTTGGAGAACGTCGGGCGGAATCGGGAAAAATGAACTTTCCATGAAGGAGAGAACGGCCAACGCAATCGTCCCGAATTTAGAATGTGCCCAAGAGAGCACCCAATCGTACAAGAAGCGTATAAAACGCGCGCATGAAGTAAAAGGAACGCAGAGAATCTTTAAGAGGGGCGCTTTTCTATCGTTGCTTGTTTCTTTTAAATCTTCCTTCGGACTTTCCATGGACGACTATTCCTAAATATTCTACTCAACGCGGTGGAACGACTCTGATAAAGATGTGCGGAAGGTCATACTTTCAATCTCATCCTCTCAACGAAATCGCCTTTGAGTATACCCCAAAACGAAACGCCGACAAGTTGTGCAACGTTCCCTCGGCGTCTGTCGACAATAGCGTTTTAGACGACGTTAATCGCATAAAAAACGCCGCGTTCAGAATAAGAAGCGGCGTTTTTATTCACTCGACTCGACAGATTTGTTCTAACGACTACTTGATAACCTGAAGGAAGCGTCCATAGGCTTCGTTCCATAGAGCGACGCTTTGCGAATTAGGCTCATATTCAACCAAATCGAAACTATTGCGCACGACTTCTCGAGCTTCGTCCACATTCGCGACGTCTCCAGCCCCAATCGCTTGCATGAGGATGTTTCCAACCCCCGTCCCTTCGATAGGACCGCAAACCACTCGACGACCCGTTGAATCGGCGGTCGCTTGCATGAGCAACTTGTTTTTGATTCCTCCACCCACGACATGGATCGTTTCGATCTTCGTTCCGCCGATTTCTTCACACATGTTTAGCACGTATCGGAACTTGAGAGCCAGACTTTCGACAATCGCGCGAAGAACGGCGCCGTCGGATTCGGGAACGGTTTGATTCGTGCGTCTCGCGTATTCGCGAATAAGTTCGGGAATATTGGCCGGACGCGCAAACTCGGGAGCGTCGGGATCAATGAAGGTCTCAAAGGCTTTCGCGTTTGAGGTTAAAACATTCATGTCTTCCCAATCGATCGGTTCGCCGACCGCGTTCGTTTTACCCGCTTGTCGCCAGTTTCTACGACATTCCTGAAGGAGCCACATGCCGCAGATATTCTTGAGAATACGCGTCGTGCCGCAGACGCCGCCTTCGTTTGTAAAATTAAATTTCGACACGACGTCATTAACGACAGGACGAGGCGATTCAATCCCCATGAGCGCCCAAGTGCCTAAACTGATATAAGCCCAATTTGTCTCTCCAAGAGAGCTTGTCGTGGGAACTGCAAAAACCGCGCTTGCGGTATCGTGTGTGCCAGGAAGGACGACTTTGGCGGAAAGCAAGCCCGTCTCTTTCGCGAGATTGGGACGCAACCAACCGAGCGTGGTTCCCGGCTCCGTCGTTGGCGGGAAGAAATTGGTGGGAATACCAAACTTCTTCAAGAGTGAAAATGCCCATGATCGCGTCTTCGGATTATAGCACTGCGTCGTCGTCGCGTTCGTGAATTCATTACTTTCAACGCCCGAAAGGAGCCAGTGGAAAAGATCCGGAATTTGAAGCAAACGTTCCGCAACGTCAAATAACGGCGAATTTTGTTCCTTCATTACCATCAATTGGTAGAGGGTATTGAAATTCATGAACTGAAGGCCCGTCTGCGCAAAAATTTCAGACCTCGGCACGATTTCAAACGCGCGTTCCATCGCCCCCTCGGTTCGTGGGTCACGATAGCAATATGGGTTCCCTAAAAGAACTCCGCCGCGTCCCATAAAAGCGAAATCGACGCCCCACGTATCGACGCCTACGCTTGAAATATGATCGCCATATTTCGCTCCAGCGGCGTAAAGACCTGTCTGCACGCTCTTCCACAAGCCGGGAAGATCCCAGAAAAGAGATCCATTCATTTCTACGGGACCATTTTCATAGCGATACAACTCCTCTAATTCGATTTTGGTTCCATCGAAATGCCCAACGACTAAACGTCCGCTCGAAGCGCCCATGTCTATCGCCAAATAAGATTTCTTAGCTTCCATCTCGTCCCTCTAATAAATGAATTTTACCCGTGCGAAACAGACATAAGGATACGTTTTACACATGACGTCCCGCTTATGCAATTGCGCAAAACTACACACAAGTTTAGCAAACGCATATACGTTTTTCAAGAGGCGCGCCCCTCCGCAATTGGCGTCGTATAAAAAAGGGCGCAGCACGACGACTACGCCCTAACTCGCTGAACCGTTAGCTAAGAAACAGATCAATTCTTCGGTTTCCTTTTCTGGTACTCCCGACTTGCATAGCGGAGGGTTTCTCGCTCTTGTTCGGTAAGACTTTCTTCACCGCTAAGGGAAATCTTACGGAGTATGTCGTCAACCCTTTTTTCAAGAGCCGCAAAATCGACGTCTTCGTGCGCGCTAAACGGACTTGGAGCCTTGCGCTCATAGGAAACGGTCGATCGTCGCGAAAGATTCTTCCTTTTAAAAAGACGCATCCAAAGATTGGAAAAGCGTATTTTGGTCATGAAATAGAAAGCGGCAAAGACCGCCCCGGTAATATTCAACACCTGAGTCGTTCCGCCTCCCAGCAAAGACCCAAACATATCGAGAACGACAAAGAGTACGCCTGTTACCCAAGCAGGCATGGGGATGATTCCCCATAACAAGATGCGGGCATGAGGGAAATTCATCGCGAAGAGAATAACCAACGCAGCGACAGGACTCGTCGCACCTTGAATAAGTATAGGTTGACCGGAGAATAACAGACCCCAGACGACGCCGGCTACGAGCGATGAAAGGATATAGAAGAGCAGGAATTCTAACTTGCCATACAGTCGTTCCAGGTGGATTCCAAAAAAGAAAAGAACCAACATATTACACAACAAGTGTAGCAAGTGGCTAGGACTATGAACGAATCCATACGTCAAGAAGCGATACCACTGAAACGGATCACCTGCTGTAGAGCCCGTCAGACCAAGGAATTGAGCCGCCGCACCGTTGGTGACCAAGACCAGTAAGCACAGAACAATATTTAATGTCAAAAGAATCGCAACGGCAGAGAACCCACCAAGACCGCGTCTTTTGCGATTATCGCCAGACTCGTCTCGAAAATAATCTCGATCATATAGTCCCATAAAGTTCCTCGCTATTCCTCTTTGTTGTCACTTATCACCCGCTAGTCGTCCGCGAGCAACCGCATTATACTGAATATTTTAACTGTCACAATGACCGACAAGACGTTTAAAATCAGCGTCAATCTACTTCAAAAGAGTTCGTTTTTAATTTTAAGCAATCAACTTTATCCCTCTTTGTGAAAAGCGTACGACTATGAACAAGCAATTAAAAAAAGGCGTCTTTCCTGTGGTCATTGGAATTGTCGGGGGAATTGCAGCTGGGAAAAGTTTCGTAACCAAGGAGTTTATCGCCCAAGGCGCCATACATTTTGACGCGGATAAGGAAGCAAAGGAGTTGTACAATCTTCCGTCCGTCGTTCGTGAGATAAAGAAAAGATGGCCGACTGTTGTTGATTCCAACAATGTCGTCGACAAATCGCGCCTTGCTCAAATTGTCTTTTCACCAACAGAGCAGGGAGCGTTCGAGTTAGGAAGGCTAAACGCGCTTCTCCACCCTATTTTGAGCAGAGCTTTTATTATGTGGTTAAAAGAGCGCCAGGACGCTCGGCTTGTTATTTTAGACGCGCCGTTACTCCTAGAAGCGGGCATGGATTCCTTAATTGATTATCTGGTATTCGTGTACGCGGACTTCGCCGTAAGACAAAAACGCGCCGTTGAACGAGGTTGGGATCCGGATGAGATTATCCGTCGTGAAGCCCGTCAGCTCCCTTTACGCGAGAAGAGAGAACGAGCGGACTTTTGCGTAGACTCTTCCTCTAGCTCTTGCAAAGTCAAAGAACAAGTGGCAGAGATCGTTGCAGCGCTTCTTCGAGAAACTCGGTAAACTTGTTTTATGAGACAGGCAGGCGGGGGCGATGAGTTTCCAAAGTAGAACGTCGCCTCCACTTGCAAGAGACGGGGGTTAAGCTAGAATATCTTGAGCGTGTTGGATATACCATAGGGCGTCAAGAAATGCCTAATTTGTGTTTTCAGAGAGTTTAGAATGACAGAATACGAAGGATACGTCTGTGCGCCAGGCGACGTTGGGAAAATTGCGATCGTCGTCTCACGCTTTAATAAAACCGTTACAGAAGGGCTCCTTGAAGGCGCGCTCGCTAAATTACGCGAGCATCTAGTCGCGGAAGATCAAATAATGGTCGTTCGAACTCCTGGAGCTTTTGAAATCCCTACCATTGCGGAACGTCTTGCTTGGGATGAAGACGTTGCGGCAATCATTTGCTTGGGATGCGTTATCAAGGGCGAAACGCCGCATAACGAATATATAAATTCCGCCGTCAGCCAGCAAATCGCTCAAATCGGAACAAAGTATTGTCTGCCGGTCGTTTTCGGGCTCTTGACGTGCGACACAGTCGAGCAAGCTTTGGCGCGTTCGGGCAAAGCCGAAATTGTTAAAGATAAGGTCTTGGGGGAGCAGCCTGGAAATAAAGGAGCCGAGGCCGCCGAAGTCGCGCTTGAGATGCTAGATCTTCTAAGTAAACTTCCCGAAATCGAAGAGGAAGATGAAGAAGAGGAAATAGAGTTTAAATCCTTAGGAAAGAATTCCAGCAGGTATCTTCGTGGGGATTTCGAAGAAGTCGACGTCCGCCCGGAAGATTTGGTTGACCTCGACGACGAGGACGATGAAGACCAAAGTTGGTTCGTTCATGGCGGCGACGGTTCCCGTTGTCATGGAGAAGGACGCGCAGAGAACGTCCAGTCGCCCCAGAAACGCGGCCATGAGGGCGGTTCCAATAGATCAAAGAAATTTGATAAAAACAGCAAGGGGGGATCTCATTTTGGCGGGAACGACAGAGGCTTCAAAAAAGGCGGGTTCAAAAAACCAAATCGCAATAAGTAACGCGCTCTTTAGTTCTCCTAAAACCAAAATAGATCTCCGTCTATTATTCCTCTCCTTTAATCATATCGATCAAAAATTCAATGAGTAAAGAGAACGCTTCCGGGGTATTTAAGTCACGCGAGCTTGGACGCGCCTATGCGCTCCAAGCCCTCTTTCAGTTGGAATTAAATCCTACCGCCCAGGTTCCCAATTGGGAAAATGAAGATTTCGACAACGAACAACTTGCTAAACTATCTCCCTCTGACTATAAGGCCGCGATTGATTTCGCTAGGCTTCTGTTTGACGGCGTGGTAGATAGAAAAGAAGAGATTGACAGAAGAATAAACGCGGCGTTTAACACGAATAGAACCGTCGCTAACACAGACCTGATCGATCGCTGTATTCTGAGACTAGCAACCTATGAAATGTTCTTCATAAAGACGCCTAAGCCCGTTGTCATTTCTCAGGCAATGGAGCTTGGTTATCGCTTTGGAGACACGGGGTCGCGCGCTTTTCTAAACGGCGTCCTTGATCACATTAATTAGGTTAGCTTTTCCTAATCGACCAATCGCAATTCCCGAGCCCATTCAACGCGGGATCTCATATCCCCATCAGAGACATAGTTGACATGAGTTTTCTTGACAAAGTTAAGTTAGGATTAAATCGCACGGTTCAACTCCTTCAAACGGACGTTCGCGATCTCTTTAAAACGGACGGACGTTTGGTTGACGCCGAGTTTCTAAACGAGCTCTTTGAATTGTTAGTTCGTACAGATATGGGAGTACAGGCCGCGCAAAGCGCCGTGGATGAGACCAAAAGCAAGTTCAGGGGGCGAGTTGTCGTCAAAGATGAAATCTTAGAAGTAGTAAAGTCGAATCTCAAAGCGTTAATGGCCCAAGAAGGCCCCGCTATTCGTTTCGCCCAATCCGGACCGACGGTTATTCTCTTCGTCGGAGTCAACGGTTCGGGTAAAACGACAAGTATCGCCAAGCTTGCAAAGTCCGTTGTATCTTTAGGAAATACGGTGGTCTTGGGCGCGGGAGATACTTTTAGAGCAGCGGCGGTTGAACAATTGCAAATCTGGGCTAAACGCCTCGGAGTCGAATGCGTCGCGGGGGCTCCGCACAGCGATCCGGCCAGCGTAGCGCACAAAGCGGTTTCAAGAGCGATTGAAACGGACGCGGATTTATGCCTTATAGACTGTGCCGGTCGTCTGCATACGCAGAAAAACTTGATGAACGAGTTGATCAAAATCAAAAAGGTCGTCGGCAAACTGATTCCAGACGCTCCGCACGAGACCTTTCTTGTCATTGACGCCACGACGGGTCAAAACGGTTTGAATCAGGCCCAAAAGTTTACAGAGGCGGTGAATTGTTCAGGCGTTGTCTTAACCAAGCTTGACGGAACGGCCAAGGGTGGCGTAGCCGTCGCAATTCGTCAGCAGGTGGGGTTGCCGGTGCGCTATATCGGGCTGGGAGAAACAGAAAACGATCTCGCCCCATTCGATCCAGACGCCTATGTTGAAGCTCTTTTTTCCTAATTTTGGATTTTTAGCGACACATTCATGACTCCACTTCGTTTAAAATGCGTAGTGGAGTTTCTTTTATCTGGAAATGGATGGAGGCCTAAATGAATCTCGTCATTTCAATTGTGCTTGCAGCGTCTTCGATTCTAGCGACCTTCATGCTCCAACTCTGCGACGATAGAGCGACCGGAAACACGTCTCTGATCGCTTTGGGCTCCTTCTTTGCGATTCTTCTTGCCGTCGTTTTTGTCGATTACAAAAAGAAATTTTCAATTTCTAAGGGCGCTTGCAATTTCTTGGTTCTGCTGGTTGTGGCGCTTCAAATGGGGACGCTTCTGAAATCGCGCCAGGACTTTATGGCCTTCACCATTGCGAATATCTTGGCCTCAATTCAAGCAGTCCTCTTTTTTCAAGAGAAGACGACAAGAAAATGCTACCAGATTCTTTTCATCTCATTGACAGAAGTGGCCGTAGGATGCGTTTTCCAACGTCTGCCTGTCTTTATTGTTTCGCTCCCCATATATGTGGCGCTCACATTTCTCTGCTTATCCCTTCTATACTTGTGGGCCGAAAAGGAATATTACGCCTGTAATATTGTTCTGGTTCCAAGCTTCACTAAAAAAAGGGGGAATGAGAACAATTCTCAGCAACAAACTCAGCCTGCTCTTTCGAATACCTACTCCTCGCCTTCTTTTCTTGGAGAAGCGAGAAAACGAGTTCTTCCAAGCCGCTTTTATCAGACGCCTAACAGGCAAAAACTGCGTTTTGATTCAAATTATTTCCGCCGCTTCGCCCAGGGAACAGCGTTTGCCTTCCTTTTTGCGTTCTGCTTCTTTTGTCTGTTTCCACGTTTACATGAATTTGGAATCGGTTCTTTGTCATTTAATAATATCAGCTGGGGCGGAAGGGGAGCCGTAGGAAGACTTACGCATACTGGCTTCAAAAGTTCTATCGAGTTAGGGGATCTGGGCCCGGCCCTCGATTCTCACGAACATGTCATGACCGTCCGTTTTTTAGATTGTTTGAATCCCAACAATCCCCATCCGTTGACGCCAAACGAAGCAGTGTATTTTCGCGGCGTTACGCTTGCTAATTATGCTTCTAAATCCTGGCAAGAACTAGCGCCAACCTACATGGCTGCCAATTTACAACAATTAGAAAATCTCGTCTTCCAAACGGGCGTCGTCAATCCTGGCGAAACCCTCTCCTATCTCTATTCCCTGAATGAGAAAACAGAGCCAAACGCCCTCCCCGCGAAACAGACGTCGCAACCTCCTGTTCCCCCCCGTTTCCCATTCGTCTCGCCATTTGAGAGTAACGGAGGCGGCATTTTTACGACGCATGATAATGTTTTCCGCCAGGGAAACCTCGATCCTGCCTCTAAAGAAATGTTTCGAAAACCGTTCTTCGGAGAACCTCTACGCTTCATCTCAGAACAGAGACAATTCGGCAATTTTCGTGAATTTGACGACGTTTCAATTCTAACCAAATTTATTTCCCAAGGACTAATCAACGTCGAACAGTTGCAATATGACACGCGAAATAGCGTCGTGGCCTATGACATAGAATTGCGTCCTCTAGACGTATTTCTTACCTTTACTCCCGCTTTTTTCTATACGGCCAAAAACGAACCGTCTCTAAACCTGACGTCTACAAATACGATTTACGCGCGAGAAGCTTCCGAGACGTCTCCGACTGGAGGAAACTTTTGGTTCATTTCAACGGCGGTGCAAAATCAACATGAAACCCCGCTAACCCCCAATTTGGAAAGTGTTTGGCCCTACCTACATCAATACTTAGCGATTGACGCCGATCGTTTTCCAGAGCTCGTAAAGCTCGCTCAAAAGTGGGACGAAGAATCCGGGGCGCCTCAGGACGACTATGTGGGAAGAGCGCAATTCATCGAAAGCAAAATTAGAGATACGGGCGTTTTCAAATATAATCGCTCCGGAGTAGTTCGCGATCCCAACTTAGATCCGCTCGAAGATTTTGTCGCGCTTCATCGGGAGGGGCACTGCGAATATTTCGCCGGCGCCCTAACCCTGATGCTCCGCGCAATAGGGATCCCCGCGCGCGTTGTCGTTGGTTTTGCGCGCGAGCCTGACCCCAATGGAAAACCAACCGTTGTGCGCCAATCAGACGCCCATTCATGGGTCGAAGCATATATTCCAGCAGATAAATTGCCCAAACCCTCAGACAATTCGGCGCGTCTCTTTCCCGGATCTACTATAACCCCAGAAGGCGAGAATTGTCTTACGTCTTATAACGCCGAGTGGGTCAAAGATGGCGCCTGGCTACGCCTAGACGCAACGCCTCCTTCATTGCGCGAAGAGGAGCAACCAGATGCGATGGCTCTTACATATTATTCCGTGTCGCAATTCTTTAAAAATTTCACGCGAGACTTCGTTGTAAATTTCAACGCATCCCAGCAAATGGAGAAAGTCTATACCCCTCTTATACGACTCATAAAGAGCGTTTTCTATCACATAAAGAATTTAAGGGAGTCATTGGGCTTTGCATCAGTTTTATTCGATAGTTATAAGCAAACGCTAAAACAAATTTTCGCCGGTCGCTGGACTTCGGCGTTAGCGTTTAAAACGATCTACTTAACCCTTATTTTGATCGGAGCGGCGGCTCTTGTTTATAAAGCGCTCAAAAGCTTTCAGAAAGAATTAAAAAGAAGAAAGAACGCTCGAAAAATACACGCTACGGAGAGACGCAATAAACTCGCCGACGAATTATATCGAAGGCTGGAACGCGACTATGAACAAAGATTAGGAATAGCGCGTCATACCGATGAAACGCCAAAGGAGTTCGTCGCCCGTTGTATTGAACTTGAGGATCGCAACGCTTCTCTCCCCCTTACCCCTCACGACGCAGCGTCAGCCTCCGCTCCTTCTACGCAAGAGGAAAGCGTCCATCTCAACGCTCGTCGTGGCTCTGACGGGCTCGTCAAGAAATTCATTGAGCGATACTACCAATATCGCTTCGGAGCTCTCGACCTAACAGACGAGGAAGAGAAGAAGTGGTCTGCACTTCTCTCGACAGACTCCCAATGACGTCAAAGTCATCAAGAATTTCTGTGAAGAAGAACCTCAAAGGACGTTATTTAATAGAGCGCGAATAGGCGCGTGAAAAGGCGCCAAGTATTCCCTTCAGATCCATGCCCGCAACTTTCAATTCTTCATCGCGCGAACCGTGTGGAATATAGCAATCGGGAACACCAAGACGAACTAACGTTTTCGTATTGCATCCGCGCTCGTTCGCAACTTCCAGAAGGGCGCTTCCATAACCGCCGGACAACACGTTCTCTTCGACTGAAACGACAGGCTTAGACGCTTGTAAATAGTCAAGCGCGGCGTCGGGACACAGCGGTTTGACAAATCGCGCGTTAAGAACGCTAACGTCCAACGGAGGCAATCCCAACTCGTGCTTACCGCTGGCGAGAATCTCAGCGACTTTGAGCAAGTTCTCCAACAATCCCCCGCCGCATCCTAGGAGCATTCCGTCTTTTCCTGATCGAATAACCTCCGGTTTTCCCGCTTCAAAGCGAGTCGCTTCTCTTTCCAACCGCCCCGCTTTCGCCTTGGGATAGCGAATCGCCACAGGAGTCCTCTGCGCTATTGCGTAATCAAAGGCCAACCCCATATCGACGGAGTCGCCGGGAGCGAGAACCGTCATATTGGGGAAAGGTCGTAAGTAACTCAGATCAAAAACCCCGTGATGCGTCGGTCCGTCGGAACCGACTAACCCCGCGCGATCTAGAGAGAAAATGATTGGCAAAGATTGCAGAGAAGCTTCTTGGAAAAGATGGTCGTAAGCGCGTTGCAGGAAGCCGCTATAAATATCGACAATCGGGTGCATTCCAGACTTCGCGAGTCCGGCGGCGAGATTAACCGCATGGGCCTCGCTAATTCCAACGTCGAAAAAGCGGTCGGGAAAGTCTTTTCGCGCCTCTTCCAGCATGTTTCCCTGAGTCATCGCGGCGACGACGACGCAAACGCGCGGATCTTTACGCAACGCCTTCATGATCGACGTTTGAGCCCAATATGTAAAGGGACGGTCGCTCTCAACGAGATCGACGTGAGATTCTTCATGTTCCACCTCTTTTTTCTCGGCACGATTAGCTTCATATTCTTGAGACGGAGCGCCGGATCGCCTGTTTTTAGCTTCGGCGTTCCTCATAGAAGAACGCTGTTTTCGCATTTTAGCCGGATTGGAAGAATGGAAATGCGAGGGATCAATCTCTGCGGGCCGAAAACCTCGACCTTTTTCGGTTAAAACATGTAGCAACACAGGGCCGTTAACCGCCTTCACCGCTTCGAAATAGCTGATAAGCGATCGTAAATCATGTCCGTCGATAGGTCCGACATACTGGAATCCTAGCGCTTCAAAAAAAGAGCCGCCAATGAGTCCCGCTTTAAGGGCGTCTTTAAAACGAAGCAATCCCGAATGGACGGAAGGAAGTTTTTCCACGATCGTACGAATTCGAGATTTAGCGCCGACATATCCGGGGGCCATCCGTAAGTGATCGAGATAACGTCCAAATCCGCCGACTCTCCGACAGATCGACATCTTATTGTCGTTCAATACCACCAACAGCTTTTGCCGAATATCGCCCGCATGATTCATAGCCTCAAATATCGGGCCGCTTGTGAAGGAACCGTCTCCTACGACCGCTACGGCGTTGCGGATCCTGGAAGACGCGGTCGCGCGATCTACAGACGCCTGCGCCGGATCTTCATTTCGCACTGAATTCCGTTCATTTCCGCAACTAGAAATGAGTTTATCTCCCAACGACAGTCCCAGTGCGGTTCCCACGCTGCATCCCGCGTGCCCCGTCATAAAGAGATCGTAGGCGCTTTCCTGAGGATTGGGATACCCGGACAGACCTCCCCTCGTTCGTAAAGTGTCAAAACGATCAAATCGCCCCGTCAGCAATTTATGAGGATAGCATTGATGTCCGACGTCCAAAACGAGCCGATCCCACGAAAAATCGAAGACATAATGAAGCGCAATCGTTAACTCCACGACTCCAAGATTCGAAGCAAGGTGGATACTTCGCAATTCTGACAGATTGCAGATTACGGAACGAATTTCCCTAGCCAATTCCTCAAGCTGCTCGACAGAAAGAGATTTGAGGTCTTTAGGAGAGGTTATCGATTGAAGAATCGAAGAAGCTATGGCCGTCGCGTCGTTTGGGGAAGACGCGGCGCAGGTGCAATCACGGGACGCTGATTTCATTGTTTCCTCTCTACAACGTAGTCAACAAGGTAGCGTAACGCTTGGAGAGCTAACGAATCAGAATTAAAGAGAGCGGACGCGCGCGATAAAACGTCCTTAGAACGCTCCGCGCATCGGTCGAGTAGCTCTGCGGAAGTCTCGACGCCGTAAAGAGACGGATAAGTCAACTTTCCAGCCTCGGCGTCTTTATGAACGCGTTTCCCCATAGACGCCTCGGAACCTCTTTCGTCAAGAAGATCGTCGGATATTTGAAACGCCTGCCCGAGGTATTGGCCAAATTCTTCTAAAACGCAAATGTGCGCGTCGTCGCCTCTCACCGCTAGCGCGCCAAGTTTTAAAGACGCGACGATCAAAGCGCCTGTTTTACGACGATGGATCTTATGCAAAAAAGCCGCAAAGCCCACCTTTCTAGGATCCTCCGGAACGTCGCTCAAGGAATCGGACAATTCGTCGCCTGCCGAAACGGCGATCGCCTCCCCTATCAAATCATAGGCGCCCGTCCCATTCTGGATTGTAGAAGCCCAAACCACGTCGTCAGCCTGTCCCCCAACCATTCCTTGAGGGCCGATCGCTTTAGCTAAAACCCCGACGCATTTGGCAGATACCTTCGGGTCTTTGACGTCGGTCGTCAAAACCTCAAAAGCAAAAGCCTGCAATGCGTCGCCGGCAAGGATCGCCGTCGCTTCGTCAAAGCGCCGATGACAGGTTGGAGCTCCCCTTCGCAAATCGTCGTTATCCATCGACGGTAAATCGTCATGAATGAGAGAATAAGAATGCACGGACTCAAGCGCCACGCAAACGGGATAGGCGTCGGCGCGATTCCCCCCGCAAAGTTCCGCCGCAATTAACGCCAACGTCGGACGCAATCTTTTACCTGGAGCAAGAACTGAATAGCGCATCGCGTTTGCCAATCGTTGGGGACAATCGTCGTTAAATTTTAGGCGAGAATCGAGGAGCGCGTCAGTCTCTTTCTTCAATTCAGCTAAATAGGTCGTAATCTCAGAATGACCTGTGGAGAGATTCATATCTAACGTCGAATCTGCTTGATGGTTAAAATCACTGTTCATTAGTATGCTTTGCAGAAATCAAAAGAAAGGGAAACGAAGACGCTGGCCACACAAGGAAGGCGAAGAGAGGAAATCTCGTATAATTCATTCTTGATCTGATTCTGAAACATCCGCAAAATTCCCCAGAGGATCGACCGACGCTCCCGCTGAAGAATCCTGACGTCCTGCGACGTCCTCTTTAGAACGTAATTCGTCGTCGTTGAGCGTCTCAAATTGAGGCTCCCCAGAGGAATCAACTCCTTTAAGAATCTCGATTCTTTTAGTGGCGTCGTCCAATTTGGCACGACACACACGGACAAGTCCCACGGCTTTTTCATAAAGGGACAGGGAATCTTCCAGACTTCCGCGTCCCGATTCCAGATCCGCTAAAACCTCAGTAATCTGCTGATAAGCTTCTTCAAAAGAAATACTTTCAAAAGGCTGATTACCGTCTAAAATTTTGTCCACGATTCACCTTCAAAATTACAGAGCCATACAAAAATAAGGCGTCGCAGAAGACGCCTTACGATCTCAATCAAGCCCTACTTATACATGCCATATCTACAGACACGAAAGACTCACTCGACGTCAACCACCACGACTTTGGTCATCTTGTCGCCCTGTTTGACGGCGTTTACGACGTCCTGACCTTCGATAACCTTGCCGAAAACGGAATGATGACCGTCCAACCAAGGGCACGCGACGTGAGTGATGAAGAACTGAGAACCATTAGTATTAGGCCCGGCGTTCGCCATCGACAAAGTGCCGGGGCCGTCGTGGCGAAGGTCGGGATGGAATTCGTCTTCAAAAGTATATCCCGGTCCTCCCGTTCCATTTCCCCTCGGATCCCCGCCCTGGATCATAAAATCGCTAATAACGCGATGAAAAATGAGACCGTCATAGAAACCGCTGTTGGCAAGTTTCTCGAAATTAGCGACTGTTTTCGGAGCTTTATCGGCAAACAATTCAAGTTTAATCGTTCCGCGAGGGGTCTCAATCGTTGCGATTTTTTTCATTTTAAAAACATTCCTCTATAAGCATGGGAATCCACATGTGTTCAATGAAGAGTCCAGGCGACTCGAACCCCATTGTATACTCACTAAGGCAATTATCAAGGGAAGCTCATTTCGAATTTGACGACTTAAAATCTTGTCAGTCTATCCCGAAACGTTCGACGATCCCCACCAAGTCTTCAAATTTTTCCTTCGGACACATATGCGTCGCATTCGATAACGTTTCGAGCGTCGCATGCGGAAGGCGACTCGCCAACCATTCTCCCGTCCGAGGAGAATAGAAAGAACCGGGATCGGCAAAAATACACTTCGTCGGCACGTCAATCTTTTCAATAACGCGCAACCAATTTCCCCCAGTCATGCTCTCCCAATATAAACGCTCCAAACGACGCTGCTCCTCCGGAACTTCCTTAAAAAAAACTTTGCGTAAAAAGCGTTCGCGCAGCCCGGTTATTTTAAGCGCTCGGTCAAACCATCCGTCCAGATCGTCGGTATCGGGAAATACCGCTGGCGATCCAGCCGAAACGGGCGTCGAGGCTCGAACAAAAAAACTCAAATGAAAAAGCGGAGGATTATCTTCTATCACACGAAGGTCGTGTTCGTAATTCTCAGAAGTATACAAACCTTGCCATAACCCAAGATTCCAGGAGGAATCGTTTATCAATTTTGGATTCGTATCGAGAAGAACAAGTTTACCGATACGTTCGGAACCAAATTGTTCAAAGTAAGAAAAGGCGACGGAACCTCCCATGGAATAACCGACGAGAACCACGTCGTCAAGATTCAACGCGCATAAGAGACTGTGCAAATCGCGCGCGGATTCTTCGACGCCCCCCTTCGAAGCACGAGGAGTCTTTCCATATCCACGATGGTCGAAAAGAACGCAACGAAAGCGCTCGCTCCAACGTAGCGCATGGGGATAAGCCATTTCTACGGTATCGCCAAACCCAACGACATAGACGAGGGGGCGTCCCTCCCCGAGTTCAATATAGAAAATTTCTTCGTTATCGTAAGACTTAAAAGACTTATATTCAATCATCATGACTCGTTCGTATTCTGAATCTAAAAAATTTCAAAGGCGCATACAGAATCTATTTATTTTCAAAATAAGGCTCCGCGTCGCAAGCTCCTATTCTAACGACGATATTCTCTACGGCTCGCAAACGTTCAACGGCGAGTTTGGGAAGACGCGCATGAAAAGTTACGCCCCCGTTAAGATCATATTCGCGCGACGTCACTTCCCCGTCGCGCGCAAGAGAAGCCGCAGTCCGACCGTCGGAGACGGGTAATTCAACATAAACGTCGAAAAATTCTCGACTAAGAGCGGAACTTACCGCCGCAGTCATTCGTTCCAGACCTTCCCCCGTTTTCGAACTGATTGGAATAGCGGTAGGGAAGATCTCAAGGAGACGCGTCAAGGTCGCGGAAGACGAAAGCGCGTCGATTTTATTCAAAACTAAGATCTCATCCTTTTCATGAATATCAAGATACTCAAGGACTTTGTGAGCCGCGCGGATTTGATCGACCGCGTCAGGAGCGCTCGCGTCCGCTACGTGAATGAGAAGATCGGCGGTAGTCGCTTCTTCAAGCGTGGCGCGGAAGCTCGCGACAAGGTGATGCGGCAAGTCTCGAACAAATCCTACTGTGTCGCTTAAAAGGACGGGGCCCCAGCCGGGGAGAGACCAGCGTCGAGTTCTCGTGTCGAGAGTGGCGAAGAGCATATCCTTAGCCAACACGCCCGCGCCGGTCATCGCGTTGAGAAGCGAACTCTTGCCCGCGTTCGTGTATCCGACAAGACAGACCCGACGAGACTGCGCGCGCCCTTCAATCTCTCTCTTTTTTCGACTATGAATCTCGGTCAACTCGCGTTTCAATTCGACAATGCGCTTTTGAACTATACGACGGTCGACTTCCAGTTGCTTTTCCCCAGGACCACGCAACCCTACGCCCCCTACGGTTTGGCGTTCCAAGTGCGTCCACATGCGTTTCAAACGCGGCAACGAATACTCCAGTTGCGCAAGTTCGACGGCCAACCGAGCTTCGCGAGTTCGGGCGCGGCTTGCGAAAACGTCCAAAATGAGTTCCGTTCGATCAATCACTTTCACCTGAAGTCGTTTTTCGAGATTGCGCGTTTGTCCCGGCGCGAGCTCGCGGTCAAAGAGAACCACCTGCGCGTCGTACATTTGAACCAGCTCTTCGAGTTCCTCTAGCTTACCGCGCCCTAGGCAATACGCAACGTCCGGCGTCGCGCGTCTCTGAATCAATTCGCCGACAGGAATAACTCTTGCAGCCTCCGCTAACCCAGCAAGTTCCGTAAGAGGCTCGTCACCAAGCCCCTCGCCTGGTTTATAGACGCCGACCAAAACAGCTCTCTCATAGGCGACGCTAACTTCTCGCGTTGTTTGATCCCCCAAGATCGACGCGTCCATATGCGAAGCTACATCGTCGGATTTAACATGTCGGCGTGAATCTTCCGATTTGCGCTCCGCGTCGCTAACCGACAACCAATCTTCCAAACTTATCTCGCTACCATTCTTACCTGAGTTGAAAGAAAAAGAGTTGCCTTCTGGGTCTTGTTGAAATTCTTCTTCGTTTTTCATTGACGTTACGTTAATTATTAAACACTAACTTTCTATCGTTATTTCAGGAGTTACTCAATGTCTTTTGCCACAACGCACAGAGAAAAGCGTCGGGATCAACCTGATACGGGAAATTCATCTTTCGGGCAAGCGCTCCTGCAAGGGGAGCCGCAAGTTCATAACGTCTCGCAGGGGCCGTGTCAAGCCTTCGCGCCAGGTAAACGGCAAGGGCCCCGCGTAAACTTTCGTTTAAGATAAACTCGTCTGGTATATGAGAAGCAATTGTCAAAACTTTTTCCTCTTTGAAGGAAATGGTACGCTTCTTTTCCTTCATCACGCGTTCATTAATGACGATTGTACCCGCTACGAGATCCCCTAATCGCGCCATTCGATCAGTCTTTCCCATAACGACGACCATAAACGGAACCAACGCCCAGTCGGCAGCGCGTAAAATATTGCGTAAAAACGCCTGTTCCACGCTAATCGCTCCCTCCGAAATCGTAACGGTTCTCAATCCGCAGATCATTTTTCCGAACGTTCTCCCAGAGAAGAGGGCCTCGCATGTCGCATTCCAAAACCAAATGGAAAAAAAGATATTTGCGATTCCAAAGAACCAAAATAACGCATACAAGACGTCATCCCACTTTCCCTCAAGCAACCGAGTAATTTGTATGCATAAAAGCGTGGCGCCCACACTGGACAAAATTAGCCACGAGTGAATGATTACAACGTCCCACAACCAAGCCCAAATACGTAAAAAAGGACCGGCAATCACATACCGGAAAAGAATATTCTCAGGGGCGCTCACGTCATACGCCACGTCTAACGGTTTGTATGAAACGCCATTCTGCGTCGTCATTTCCGATCCCTTATAATTCTTCCCACAAATCCATCCCTAACGGCAAGAAAACCTCGACATGCAAGCCGCTCACCTGCCCTACGCCTAGAGCAATTATACAAAAAAAACAGAAAAAGTGATCTAAATTCTAAATAAAGCTCCAATCTTCCTTTATATCCCCTACCAGAATATTACTATTTCATGATAAAACACCCTTTACCAAAATGGCAAAATTTTTAATAATCCCTTACCATAGGTGATAAGAAATCCCTCAACCACCAGGAAAACTTAACGCCGTACCTGAATGATTGGGGACGCCCGAAAGAGGTTGTAGTCCCCCAAGCATCACTACCCAGGAGTTACTCTATGAAACGACTCGTTCTCTTCGCGTTAGCGATTGTATCGTCTTTCGCGCTCCAGTCAGCCATTAAAGCCCAAGACTTTGCCCCTCTTGTACAACCGGAAACCACTTCAGTCACTCGTGTCAATCTCGACCAACTGGACGCCTCTACGCTGACGTCGCAGGCGGAGAAAATCGCAAACGCAGCGCTTGATTTATTTGTCCCCGACGCGGATCAGGCGGAAGAAATGAAGCAAGCTGTCCCAGTTGTCAAGTTATTCCTTGGACAATACCTCGAAACGTATGTTCAACCTCTTAAAGACGCGGGCGTCCGCAATTTTTACTTAGTAGTAGACAAATCGAATGATCCTGCCGAAATCTCCTATCCCTATTTGGCGTTCCCGACAAGCGATCTTACGGGGGATCAATTGAGCGAAGTTAGAAACGTCATGAAAACGATTAACCAGCAGGCTAATTCCGTTATCAAATATCGTTTCGTTCGAAACAACTTCTTCTTCGTTATGATTACGCCCGCCGAAAATGCCGATGAAGACGAAATCAAAGCTTATGTGAAGAAACACTTTTCGAAGCTCAACACTGTCGAAAGGGCAGAATTTACGGAAGGTTTTGAACAAGTTGATCCCGACGCGGTTATTGCGACGGTCAGCGTTCCCGTCATCAGCGAAGAAGAACTGACGAATGCGGTTGCTCAGATTTCCGGTCTTCTCGACGCGACTGAGACCCCCTTCGGCGACGAAATCACAGACGCTCTCGAAAGCATTGGAGAACTCGGCGCTCAAATTCAGGGACACGTTCGCTATGTAACAACGTCTGTCAATTTGGATCAATTAGAGATTGTCCAGAAGACGTATCTGAAATCAGAGGAATCCACAGCGGAATGGCTGAAATTGACTAACGACGTCATTGACAAATTCTTCTCAACACTTTCCCAGGTTGCGGAGAAAGCCCTTTCTGACGAAGATCTTAACGAATTTGGCGTAACCGTTGAAGAAGCGCAAGATCTTCTCTCCACCGTAGAAGAGTTAACGCGCGCTTGCTCCGCTACAACGGTTGAAGGAAACGCTGTCGTCTGGAAGATGGACGAACAATTCTGGTCCGACAAAAAGCCGATTATCAAAGACTTGACGGACAAAATCACCGCGCTGGTGGCTAAATACTCCGTTGACGTCGACGTAGAAGACGAGGACATAGAGGATTCAGACGTCGAATTTGACGACGAAGATGATCTGGACGACGAAGATTTGATTGGCGAATGATTCACAGGACAGCCGCCTGTAATTCGCACGAGAAAATCAGACAAGACCGAGCGATTATCACTCAATCGTCATCGAAATAAGGGGGGGCCAATCCCCCTTATTTTTTTCGCCCGTTTTCACCGCTCGGCGTTCTCAGACGTCAATCGATCGAGTCGAGCTCTCCAACCGCAAGGGTCGCCGGATTACTGAAACTATATTTTTTCATCAAGAGATTGACGTCGTCTACAGACATTTTGCGAAGAACGCTCAGATCGTCCTCTATCGAGCGATAAGAAGCAGTAGTCAACCATTCGGAGCCGATAGAAAAGAGACGCGATCCCGTGCGCTCTGAACTGAGAGCGACGCTCGTTAAGAGCTTGTTCCTCGCGCGCGTCAGTTCGTCTTCGGTAACGCCGTCCCTTTCCGCTTCCGCCAGAACTTCGTTTATGGCTTTAAGGTTTTCTTGGACGGACTCCGGAGGACAGGTCAGCAGCGTCATAAAACACCCAAGATCTGAATATGCGTTGTGATATATCGTCGCAGAATCAGCGCGTCCGGAATCGACAAGTCTCCAGAAGAGTCGACTTCCCACTTCATCCCCTAAAATCACAGAGAGAGCGGCCGCAGTAAACCGATCATCGTCCCTCGAGCATGGAGCGTCGACCAATTGCATGACATATTCCATCGCTGTCTGCGGACGTTGCAGAACGAGTTTATCGCGCAGACCTTTCATGGGACGTTCTTCTCGTTCGCAAACGCCAAACTTCCATTTTCCGCATGCGTTCGAAACCCACTTCGTCAATTTGTCAAAATCGCAAAGACCAGTCGCGACAAAGACTATATTATTCGGAAGATAACGTCTTTCTAAGTAGTCGCGCATGATTTCGGGCGTTAATGCGCCCACGGAATCTAGAGTCCCTAAGACGCTCCGAGACAAAGGATGCCCCTTCCAAAAGACCTCGCGAAATCTTTCGTCTAAACCGTATGGAGGTTGATCGTCGTACATTCTAATTTCTTCGAGCACGACCTTTTTCTCCACTTCAAACTCTTCAGCAAATAGAGAAGGTCTCATAATATCGCTCAAAAGATTGACGCAATGTTCCTGAAGTTCCGGCAGGACTTTCGCGTAGAATACAGTCGCCTCTTCTCCGGTGCAAGCGTTGAAGACGCCTCCCAATTCGTCAAGTTCGCGATTGACGTCGGCGGCGCTGCGTCGCGCAGTGCCCTTGAACGCCATATGTTCGAGAAAATGGCTCATGCCTGCAATATTGTCGTTCTCATCGCGAGAACCCGTCCTAACAAAAAAACCGAGAGACGTGGAAAGAGCGGCGTCGTTATGCTCCGCAATTATCTCTAATCCATTGTCTAGGGTAACTCTCTGGAATTTCATCTTAATCTCTTTCTGAGGGAGTAAAACGCGGGCCGAGTACAAACGTCGCAACCTGGCGTCAAAGGCGTCTTAACACTAGACCAATATAACAAAATAACGGTATGCGACAAGTCGAATCAAAGCACACGGTAAACCCGCTTCAAGCATTTCTCACCACAATAAGAAAAAAGCTCTAAAACTGCTAAAAAATTTCTTCTCTCGCTTGCATTTACATTCCTAGTTGCGTATAATCCTTAGACGTCTTCAGTCTAATGAGGCTTTTGGAAGGTCTCACTAGTTTGAGGGAGGGCCGCTTTTTGTTGTTTATCACGATAAGGATGCTTTACCCTCAAAGAGAAGAATGTCGGCGTCGTACCGTTTTTAGTAAACGAGTTAGACTCTTTATCGTCTTTAAAACAAGGATTTTTTTATGTCGAAGTATAGCCCTGAAAATATTCGTAATATTGTTTTGTGCGGTCATGGTGGAACTGGCAAGACGACCTTAGCTGACGTCCTTCTAAACGTTTCCGGAAAAGTCAAGCGTCCTGCAAGCGTCGACGATGGAACGAGTATTTGCGACTTTGACGAAGAAGAAAAATCCCATAAGTACACCATCGAGACGTCTTGCATTAACTTCGATTGGAATAACCGGAGGTTCCACGTCTTCGACTCTCCCGGCTATCCTGATTTTATTGGCGGCGCCATCAGCGCCATGGGGGCGTCGGATACCGCCGCAATTGTCGTTAACGCTTCGTCGGGAATTCAGGTCAATACGCGCCGCGTTTTCGCCGAAGCCAAGAATGCTGGACTTGGTCGCGTCGTCATCATCTCCAAGCTCGATAGCGACAACATTAAATTCGACGAATTGATGGACTCGATTACCAGCGTCTTCGGACCAGAAGCTGTCCTTTTCAACGTCCCTGTTGGGATCGGAGCCAACTTCAAGGGAGTCGTCGACGTTCTTAATCCTACGGAAACCGAAGGCGCTCTTCTCGATCCTCAAGAGCTCCACGAATCTCTTATCGAAGCGATCGTTTCTGTTGACGATGAAGCGATGGAACGATACCTCGAAGGCGAACTTCCCTCCGCAGAAGACCTTGAAAAGCTCATCGTCAAGGGCGTCAAAGAAGAAACCCTCATCCCCGTCTTCTGCGTTTCCGCCAAAACGGGCGTCGGTCTCAAAGAATTGCTCGACGCTCTTGCAAAATACGCACTTCCTTCCAACGCTATCGCGCGAAAAGCGACCAACGCCCAAGGCGAAGAAGTCGACGTCGTCGCCGATGAAAACGCGCCCGTCGTTGCCCAGGTCTTCAAGACTCGCGTCGACCCCTTCGTTCAGAAGATCAATTACATTCGCGTTTTCTCCGGTACTCTCAAGAACAGCATGACCGTTCCGCTCATTGGCTCTCGTAAGGGATTCAAAGTCGCGCAACTTTTTGAAGTCCAGGCTAATGAACTCACGCCCGTCGACGACGCGACTCCCGGTATGATCGTCGCCGTTACCAAAACCGACGAACTCAAAACCTGCGCGACCCTCGGCGAAGTCACGATGCCCGCCTTCCAGTTCCCAACCCCGATGGTTGGTTTGGCCGCGTTCCCCAAGAATCGCGGCGACGAAGCCAAAGTCTCGGTTGCTCTTACCAAGCTTGCGGAAGAAGATCCCACCTTCAAGATGGAGCGAAACGATCAGACGAAACAGCTCGTCATCACGGGCATGAGCGATCTGCATCTCCAAGTACTTCAAGAACGTCTGAAGAGACGCGATAAGGTTGAATTGGACACCAAGGAACAAAAGATTCCGTATCGCGAAACGATTCAACAAATGGCGGAAGGGTCTTATCGTCATAAGAAGCAAAGCGGCGGAGCCGGACAATTCGGCGAGGTGCACATCCGCATGTATCCGTTCCCGGCTGGCACAGATCCCGAAGAATTCGCGACCGATAAGTCTCGTTTCCCGTCCATGAAAGAATGGAAGTACTTCCCCAAAAACAACTTCCTCTGGGTTGACTCCATCGTCGGCGGTTCAATTCCCGCGAACTTCCTCCCCGCGATTGAAAAGGGGTTTATGGATCGTATGGACTGCGGAGTCGTCGCCGGTTATCAGGTTCAAGACCTGTGCATTGAAGTCCACTTCGGTAAATACCATCCGGTAGACTCGAACGAACAGGCTTTCCGTACGGCGGCTAAGGGCGCCTTCAAGGAAACCTTCGCCAAAGCGAAGCCTGTTCTCCTTGAACCGATCGTCAACTTGATGGTCACCGTTCCTGTCGACAAGGTTGGCGACGTCAACTCCGACGTCATCGCAGCGCGACGTGGTCGTCCGATCGGGGTTGAAGACGCAGGCGGCGGTTATCAAACGGTCGTCGTCGAAGCGCCATTCTCCGAAGTGACGACCTACAGTCGCACTCTCGCGAGTATGACGGGCGGTCAAGGAAGCTACACCATCGAATTTAATCGTTATGACGTCGTTCCGAGCAATATCCAAGCCGAGATCGTCGCCAAAAACGAAGTTAAAGACGACGATGAGTGATAATTTCGTTCTATTGACGTAGATCCTTCATCGTATAAATTTTAGAAACCGCCGTCGTTCTACACGTCGGCGGTTTCTTCCATAATACCAGAGACGCAGGAGTTCTAAAATGAGCGAATTGCATGAATTAAACGAATCCGATTTCAACACAACCGTCCTTGAAGAAAAACGGCTGGTTCTGATAGATTTTTGGTCTCCGACTTGCGGTCCATGCCGAATGTTGGCGCCCGTCCTTGAAACGCTGGCTAAGGAAAACGCTTCGGTTGTCTTCCTAAAGTGCAATGTCTTCGAAAACATGCACTTGGCGGCTCAACTTAACATTTCGGTCGTTCCTACCTTAATCTTCTATAAGGACGGTAGTCCAATTTTACGTCTCTCCGGCGTCCAAAAACAATCCAAACTGCAAGAAATCATCGACGCAAATATCTAAAGCAAAAGCGATCTTCAGAAACCAAAACTAAAGAGTGACAGCATGCTTTTTATCTCATTGAGAAAAGTTCTATTATCCTTGGGATGTTGTCTGTTATGGGCTTCTTGCGCCAACGCTCAATCGTCAGGCGTTCCTTGGAAAGCCCAAGACGCTCTTGGGCGCGACGTTCAGTCAGCCGATCAGGTCGGCAACCTCAAACCTGACAAAAAGGTAGGGATCTTCTACTTTTTATGGCTCCAAGAAGCAGACAAAAAGGCTCCTTGGAACGACGGGCCATACGATCTGACCAAACTCTTCAAACTCCTACCTAAAGAAGATTTGAAGAATATTGAAAAGAGCGACAACGAGCTGTGGGGAACTCCCGGAACATATTTCTTTTGGGACGAGCCCCTTTACGGATATTATTCCAGTTCAGATCCCTGGGTCATTCGTAAACATATGCAGCTTCTTACAACCGCCGGCGTCGATTTTCTCGTCTTCGATACGACAAATAATGTGACGTATCCGGAAGTCGTCCAAGCGATTTGCAATACGTTGTTGCAGATGAAGAAAGAAGGAGCTGAAACGCCGCAAATCACGTTCATGTTAAATACGAACGCGGATCAAACGGCAGACAAGCTTTGGAACGAAGTCTACTCAAAGGAAGAATACCAAGACCTCCTCTTCAAACTCGACGGCAAGCCCCTTCTCATCGGCGACCCGAACGTCGTTAAAAACGAAAACGTCCTGAGTAAATTGACCTTACGAAAAGCCCACTGGCCTTTTACGATGGTAGATACTGAGAAGGCATGGCATTGGGAAGCGGCGTATCCTCAGCCTTATTGTTGGTCTGAAAGCCCCGACAAGCCCGAGCAAGTCAACGTTTCTGTCGCTCAAAATCTAAGCAGGGCTCCTCACGCGCAAGTCACGCCGATGAGTTCGGGACTAGCCCGAGGACGAAGTTTCCACAACGGCGCGCAAGAGGAACTGAACGAAACCGACCAAGGCAATAATTTTGCCGAGCAATGGGAACGCGCTTACGAATTGAATCCTGATTACGTCATGATTACGGGCTGGAACGAGTGGATCGCCGGTCGTTGGCCTCAGGGTGGGAAAAAGGTCTTTGTCGATCAATTTGATCGCGAATACAGCCGCGACATTGAACCGATGAAGGGGGGCCATTTGGACAATTACTATCTCCAAATGGCGCAAGGAATACGGCGTTATAAAGGAGCGCCTTCCCTTCCCGTTTCGCATGGTCTCAAGACCGTCGACGTCGACGGAGATTTCAACCAATGGGACGACGTAGATCTCGTATTTACGGATTCGACAGGCGAAACAATTCCAAGAGATTATCCTGGAACGGGAAAAACGTATTACACGAACAACACTGGTCGCAACGACTTCATCCTCTCCAAGGCGGCGCGTGATTCCGAAAATTTCTATTTTTATATAGAAACGAAAGACCCTATCGTCCCGTCGACTCCGAAAGATTTATATCTTTTAATCAACGCCGACAATGATCTTTCATCCGGTTTCATCGGCGGAGACTACTTGATCGGCTCCTGGTTTACTAAGACTGAAACGGGCGTTAAAGCGTTCAACGGCAATAAATCGGACGACTGGCGCTGGAAGAGCGTCGGCAAGGTCAAGTATCAGTGTAAAGACAATAAACTGATGATCGCCGTCCCCTTCAAGACTTTGGGGTTGTCCCCCGGATCCGCAACGTTTGACGTCGTCTCCTTTAAATGGCTCGATAATCTCGGTAGGGATATAGAGATTTCAGACTTGTATACAAACGGCGACGTGGCGCCGGAGAGTCGATTCTTCTTCCAGGCGACGGAAAAATGACGTTCTCGTATCAAGTCTAAAAAAGAAAGACGGAAATCAGCGCCATGCCGATTTCCGTCTTTTTTTCACGCAATTCCTCATTCTAAGGCAAATATTGCTCGGAGATTAGACATTTCTTTCCTTTTGTTCCAACGCGACGGTCAGGACGGAGATATCTGCCGGTCTAACGCCGGGAATACGACTCGCCTGTCCAAGATTCGTAGGTCTGACGCGCTCTAAGCGTTCCTTCGCTTCGGCCCTCAAATTGGACAAAGAAGAAAAGCTAAAATTCGCAGGAATCTTTTTCGAATTCCAATGTTTTTGGCGCGCAATCTCGAGTTCTTGTCTCTCGATATATCCGGCGTACTTCGCGTCCGTTTCCACCTGTTCCGCAACCTCCGGATCAACCTCTGCAAGAGCCGGAACCTTAGCGACGACGTCTTTCCATTCGACTTCCGGACGTCTCAGGAACTTGAGAAGAGAACCGTTTTCATCATGAGATCGTTCCAGAATCTCCGACGTTTTTTCAATCGCCTCTTCTTTTTCCTGAAAACGAGTCCAGCGTTCGTCGTCGACCAGCCCCAATTTTCGTCCAATCGGAGTTAACCGACGATCGGCGTTGTCGTGTCGTAGCAAGAGGCGATACTCCGCCCTCGAGGTGAACATGCGATAAGGCTCGTCCACTCCGCACGTCGTCAGATCGTCAAGCATCACGCCAATATAGGCTTGAGAACGACTTGGCACGAAAGGCGACAACGCCGAGTTAAGACTAATCGTCGCATTGGCGCCGGCGACAAGTCCTTGCGCCCCCGCTTCTTCATAACCGGTCGTACCATTGATTTGACCGGCAAAATACAGCCCGCTAACGCGTTTCGTTTCCAAGGTCTGGCGCAACTGCTCCGGCGGGGCGTAATCGTATTCAATCGCGTAGGCGTAACGCATGATTTGCGCATGTTCCAATCCCTCGATCATATGAACCATCTGATCCTGTATTTCGCGCGGGAAACTGGTCGATAATCCATTGATGTATATTTCATTCGTCCTACGGCTTTCCGGCTCAAGGAAGAGCTGATGCTTGTCTTTGTCGGCGAAACGTTCGAGTTTCGTTTCGATAGACGGACAATATCGAGGACCAGTCGAACGAATCTGGCCGCTATACATCGGCGCCAGCGAAATATTGTCGCGTAGAAACTGATGCAACTTAGGATTCGTATACGTCGTCCAACAAGAGATTTGCTCGACGTCGAGAGATTTGTTCATGAAGGAGAACGGACGCGGATTCACGTCGCCAGGCTGTTCGTCTAAGACGCTATAATCAATCGTCTTGCCGTTCAATCGCGCGGGGGTTCCCGTTTTGAAGCGCAGTAAACGAATCCCTAATTTCGCAATCGATTCGCTTATCTTCATTGCGGGAGGCTCGCCCATTCTTCCTCCGGGCGTCTGCAAAGTTCCAAAATGAAGGAGTCCCCTCATGAACGTGCCGCACGCAAGGATGACCGCCGGGGCTCGATACACAGCGTCCGTCTCGACTCGAACGCCCGTGATTTTCCAAACGTTTTCGTACAACGCCCCAGAAGCGTCGGACTGATTATTCACCGCGTCTTCATTCCACGCTTCCCCCTTCTCCACGAGGAGTTCGGTAACCTTCTCTTGTCGAAGCGAAAGATTCTGCGTTTCTTCGACGATCCTTTTGACCTCGTCTTGATACAGCCTCTTGTCAGCCTGCGCACGTGGACCGCGCATCGCGGGGCCCTTGCGCATATTGAGCATTCGAAACTGGATCCCCGTCGCGTCGATCGCCTTCGCCATCCCGCCGCCTAGCGCGTCAATTTCTCGGACAAAATGTCCCTTGCCGACGCCCCCTATCGCTGGATTGCAACTCATTTGAGCGACCGTGTCAAGGTTGGAAGTCAACAACGCGGTTTTGGCGCCCATTCGGGCAGCTGCTAACGCCGCCTCTGTTCCTGCATGACCGGCGCCGACCACCACCACATCAAAATCGTATACTACTGAACTCATCAATGTTTATTCGTACAATATCTTTCATATAGTCCAAAAAGAGAACGACGCACCCGGTTAAAAATGCGTCGTAAAATATTTTACATCATCCTCTAAATCTGCTCAGAAAAGATTCGGCGGAACTGCAACCGCTTCGCTCAGTCTATTCCCAAGAGGCACGGCCCATAACAAACCGTTCTGTTGCTTTAGGATTACCAGATTGTCGTCAACATCCGCAATATTGGCGACAAAAGAGCCAACCCTCAAAACATCCCCTATTTTAAGGGAAATTGTCCTACTTTCGGCTTCAAGATTCCAACGCGTTATCTTTTGCTCATTACCCTCGTCGTCCGTTATCACGGGCGTGGCCGTCAACCGAGTAAGCGCAGTTTGATCCACGCCTGTTCTAACAGCTCTGAAGACGTCTAGATCACCAAGAGGTTTATAAGCGGCAAAAGGCCCAGACGCGAGCAGTTGAGGAGCTTGGGCGTCCAGTGGCAGTTGGTCTCTCAACGGGAACTGTTGCTGAGGGTTCGTCAGATAAAGGATCGTTAATCCCTGAATAGTTATCGCGATCTGAAGCTCGTCTGATCCCTCCTGAGGGATAATATCCAGAGTGGAAATTCTATGTAAAAACGGCGTCCAGTAAAACTCATACAAGAATTGGGTCAAATCCAAGAGCTGGCACTTGGCCTGCACTCGGAAATTTTGCGTCGCCAAACCCAAATTGCGAAGATTTGAGTAGGCGCCACGCGTAACCTGAGATTCCCGAATATTGCAGAATTCAAGCATTTGCGACAGCCATATCTCATACTGCAACGCGGCGTCCGCGCTTTGACGAGGAAAAGATCGCGTGTAGAGCGGTTGCAACAGTTGCGTCTGCGCCTCAATCTGTTTCGTCGACGCCTTACCGTACTCGATAGCGTTGACGAGTTCTTCCTTCTGCTTGGCGATCGCCTCGCGGGGCTTAACCCATTTGCTCTTATACAGCAAATAACCGCCTCCGCATACCACGAGGCTGATAATAACCAGCAAAATAATAACTTTATGCCAACTATTCATTCTCAACCTCCTAATCAACAACTTGGCTCATAGAAGACGACGCTCTCTGGAATTTCTAAAGACTCTGTAACGCGAAAATTTTGCAAAGCCGAACAAAGATGAACGGGGCGTTCGGCTAACGCTATTAAAGAGACTTCTGATTCAGCTTCCATACGCGTCGCGGTAGCAGGAGCAGGCTCCGGCGCGGGCTCGGATGCAGGAGTTGCTTGCGCTTCGGGTACGGGTTCAGGCGCGGGCTCGGATGCGGGAACTCCTTGCGCCTCGGGTGCGGGTTCAGGCGCGGGCGCGGGCTCGGATGCGGGAGTTGCTTGCGCCTCGGGTGCGGGTTCAGGCGCGGGCGCGGGCTCGGATGCGGGAGTTGC
>JBJEXI010000039.1:0-22295 GCA_051885615.1 Thermoguttaceae bacterium | reverse complement strand
TTGCGCCTCGGGTGCGGGTTCAGGCGCAGGCGCGGGCTCGGATGCAGGCGTTGCTTGCGTTTCGGGTGCGGGTTCAGGCGCAGGCGCGGGCTCGGATGCAGGAGTTGCTTGCGCCTCGGGTGCGGGTTCAGGCGCAGGCGCGGGCGCGGATGCAGGAGTTGCTTGCGCTTCGGGTGCGGGCTCGGAAGCGGGAACTCCTTGCGCTTCTTGTCTTTGCTTCATTCGATCCATGAGCGGATTCCACTGCGCCATTAATTTATCAACCTCCTGTTGATACGTCTTCAACGAAGCCTCATACGTCTGTTGGGTTATCGCGCCGTTTCGAAGCTTGATTTGTTCCTGTTGCATTGCGTAATCCAACTGTTGACGTTGGGTAAGCAATTGTTGGCGAAGCGCAAGATCAGACTCTAGAGTAGGTTCAGCGTTTGCCGTGTTCTCGGCTTGTTCGCGCTTAATCTTCTCCTCCTCCGCGTTAATCACAGAACAGGTATCTTGCCATTTCTTAACGATGGCGGCGTCGTTTTCTTTAAAACTCTGAGTCAATTGGTTATAGTGTTCTTGGGAAATGGCGTTATTGCGAAGCAAAATCCCAGCGCTTGCATACTGTTGTTGTAAATTCTGACGACGCGTCACAAGCTGTTGGGCAAACGCTTTCAATTGATCGAGAGAAGGAGTCGCCGGTTCCTCGCCTTCGGCGGCTGGCTCGGCCTTAGGTTCCTCTTGAGCTATCTGCCCCATTAACGACGAGAAGGAACCGACGAGCTCTCCGTATTTCTTCTCTTGAGCCTCTTTTAACGCTCGAACTCTTTCCTCTGCTTGCTCGACGTAATATTCGGGACGATTGTTAGAAATTTCCTTAATTTCCTGCGGTTGCGCCGCCAACAGGGATTGCTGATTGCGTCTTTGGCAGACAATAAAGGCCTCAAACATGAACTTATAACCGCCCCCCTGAGGATTCGCGACCGGACCTCTCGAGAAGACATTATGCGCGCCATTGAGTTTCATGTTGTTTTCGAAAAGCTTGTACACCTCAAGCCCCGTAATTTTCGCGCTAATAATAAACACAGGCAAATTACGCAGGCGTTGCTCGGCTCCTGTATAACTCGACATGTAGGCCAAACGCGTTACGACCAAGTCCGGAGATTTAGGTAATCGAGCCGCGATATCGCGCAATTCGTCAAGAACGACGACTCCTTCGCGATTCTGCCAATTGTTAGCGCGGGTCAATACATTGGCAAGAGGAGACTTTTGATTGAAGTTCATGACGATCCCGTCACGTTCCTTCGTCAGCGCGTCAAGCTCCTCGTTTAAACGCGCTAAATCCTTCTTATTCCATCCCCAAGCGACAGCGGCCAAAATCCCGACGACTAAGAAATACGCGAGGAAAAGAAGCGTAAAGTTGGGCGGTTTGGGTTTCTCATGCGGATGCAAAAGATCAATTGACGGACGCGCTTGCGGTCGTTCAGCAAGCAACATACCGATCAAAGAAGCGTAACGACCAACATGCTCAGGTTCTGGAGATTTAAGCTTGATCCCCGATATGCGGAAGGGGTTTACCAAATCAAGCGTTATCTCTTCTTCGGCGAGAAGACGCGATAGTATGGAACCGAGCGTTTCAGGCGCGTCGTTCCCCTCACCGTCCTCGTCTTCGACAAATTGGGCGGAAGTAGAGTTCGTAAAAAACACGGCCTTTTCAACAACCGCGTCCTCAGGAAGATCGTCAACTCCGATCGCAATTGTCCTCACAACCTCGTCGCGAATACGTTCCGCACGTTCCATGAGCGTGGAATCGACCCGTACTTTAAAGGAACGGAAGTATAGAATATTCTTTCCGTAGCCAAGAGTAAGGTTAACTTCGTCGCAAAGTTCTTGGATCAACATCACCGGGACGTCGTAATTAACATCGCAAAAATCGGTTTGCAGAATCTCTGCTAAAGCGGGTTCGCGCAACTCAATCTTCGAAGGCGCGCGACTAGCGCCAATCAATGTTTCACGAATACGACGTAACTTATCGCGAGCAATGGAAACAGCGACGACTCGACGGAACCCTGTTTTCTTCGCGGTTTCAGGAAGCCCTAAAGTCGTAAAATCAAGGGGCTGCGTCTCATTGAAGGTCAGCGATTCTCGCAAAGCCTGGTTAAAAACGAGTTCAGGAGTCTCGGCGTCTGTCGCGTTCGGAAGCGTCATATACATGACGTCGACGTCTGCTCGTTCCGCACTGTAGCAAATTGTCGCCGATCCAACACGACGTTCACGAAAGAGTTTTTTGAGCGTTAAAGCAATCGGAGACGTCTTGAAAGATTCCCCTTTCTTCTTTTTCACGGTAGAAACAACCGTAGGATCGGCGGCGGTTATCTCCTCCTCCTCTTCATCGTCGTCCGCGACCGGCATTCTGGGAATATAGCTTTTTTCTACAGTCTCAACAACTTCAGAACCGTCGCCCTCTTCTTCTCCATCCTCGTTTTCATTTTCAGAATATCCTTCAGAAGAAGAAGGATCGGGAGTCTCGGCAACAGTCGCGGCTACTTCCTCAACAGCCTTCTCGATCGGAGCGTCGCCTACGCTCGATATTACTAGACGATCTTTAAAAACGCTACCAAGCGCATACCGCACCTCTACTCCGTCCCAATCGACAGCTAATATTCGCGCCATTCGCCGACGTCTCCTTCAAAAGGATCGTTACTCTTGTGCGCCGCTCTCGAATCGCTTGTCAGAAAACTAACAAAGAGCTCTTTTATAAGCGACGCCTAACCTACTATTTTTGAGGACTCGTTAAACCAAAGCCACGTCAAAAAACTCTCAGGTATAAATGATAACAAAAAAGATTCTATGGTCTACTTTTTTTAGGACAAAATTCCCAAAAGAGCTCAAAATAAAGGGGTTTAACGTCAAAATAGAATCTTCAATTCAAAATTTAGTTGGAGTCTTTCCTCTTCAATGCGCATATTATTTGCGATAAAAACCGTTTTTCTCCGCTATCCAAAACGTGCTCCGGTCTTCAAAACCTAGAAGATAGCAATCGCTCTTTTCTTTCAACAAATCTTGATTCAACTCGCTTTGGTCAAAAATGCCAACTGTGAGAAATCCGTCTCGACAGGCTGTTTCTATCGAATAAAGAGAATCGTCGATAACAACGGTATCTTCCCGCATTCCCCCAAAGTATTCTAGGGCTGAACGGAAAATATCAGGCTCGTCTTTTCCATGTCCTACTTCGCTACAGGTAAAAATTTTCTCAAAATACGAGTCCAAATGATTCCGAACCAACGCTGCCCCTACCAATTCTTTTTGAGAAGCCGTCGCTATGCACATACGAATCCCCCTAGCTCTAAGCTCCTCCAAAAATTCACGAACGCCTATGCGCGGTTGAATTTCATTTCTGTAGTAATACTCCACTCCCTTGTAGATTTCGGAAACGATGTGCTCTGGAGTCTCGTTCAGGTTGTATTCCCTCTTAAAATAGAGAGCCGCCTGTTCGACGCTCAAGGATCGTACCGCAGATCTCATCGTTGGACTTGGTTCTTTTCCTCGCGCATGAAGAAAAAGTTCTCCTGCTAATTGCCATACGTACATCGAATCAAATAGAGTACCGTCAAAGTCAAAAATCACATTCTTTAAACTACTCATTAAACGCTTCCCCCAAAAATGCTTACCAAGTTCAATGAGAACGAACACTACGAATTTCCGATCTTTATTGATATCCTCGCTGACGTTATATCTCATAAACTAAAGCCGACAACCCGACTTGACGCCGACGCCTATCTAAATTAACATTTACCCGCATTGTCCCATGCAATATGGAACAATTTAACAGACCTTCTCTCGGATAAAAGAATAATTAGACATGAAACAGACGCTTTTTTTCATACCAACGCAAATTTGTGGGGTTCCACTTTTCGGCACAGGAATTCTCTTTTGGGGTGTCTTGATATTCGGAATCATAGCCATTCTGCGAAGTCTTTTTAACCGAAAAGATTTTGGAGACGCTTGTTTCTATGCGTTTATAACGGCGCTTGGCATAGGCGTCGTTCGCTATATAGGCCCTCATTTGGCGGAAACGGACGGATTCCCAATTAGAGGTTACGGCGTATTCCTCACAATTGCAATTTTAGCGGCGGGAAGTCTTACGATCTGGCGTGGTAAAAAGTTATGGAATTATCCGGTAGATCAACTATTTTCGCTCCTATTTGTCGCCGCCATCTTCGGGATTATAGGCGCCAGAGTTTTTTATGTTACTGAATATTGGCAGGATTACCAAACGGGATCGCTCCGCGACACAATCCTCAACGTCATAAATATCACAAACGGCGGGCTTGTGGTATATGGTTCGATCATTGGTGGAACGATCGCCGCGATGGTCTATCTATACGTGAAAAAGACTCCAATTATTGCGACCCTCGATCTCTTGATCCCTGCCGTTATCCTGGGCGTTTCGATTGGACGATTAGGCTGTCTGATGAACGGATGTTGCTTTGGCAGTCCTTGCGAATATCCGTGGGCAATCACTTTCCCCAATGGCAGTCCCGCGTACATGCAGCAGCTTACAGAGGGTAAAATTCCTCTCTATGGGATAACTCTATCTCCGGCTGAGCTTTCCTCGTCAGAGGACGAAAGCAACCTCTTTTCTCTCAAGACGAAGCGCTTAAACCTCGCGTCGGAAATTCCCTCAAAGGTTATTGTCGCCAACGTTTCCAAAGATAGCGAGGCGGAACGCGCGGGAATCCTCCCAGGAGATGAGATTTGTGAAATTGGGCTCCTGAAAAAAAGCGCGACTAATGATTCCAAAGAACCGTTAGACGTCGCTAAAATCGATCGTTATCGAGTCGACTGTAACGCGCAAGTCTTTTACTTCTTTCTCAACATCTGGCAAGAGGACGAAGCGCGAGACGTATGGCTCTCTCTAAAAAACAAAGAAGTCGCTAACGCGCCCGTACGCAACGTCATTTTTCACCCAACCCCTTCTAAAGCGCTCCCTGTTCATCCCACGCAAATCTATAGTTCCATCAATGCGTTTATCATCTTTTGTATTTTGCTAGTCGTCGCCAAGTACGCGCGTCGCGACGGAATTGTGCTAGGAGTAGGAATGCTTCTCTACCCGATAAATCGCTTTTGTCTTGAATTAATACGGACGGACGAAGAGTCTTTTTGCGGGTCGGGCCTCACCGTTTCGCAATGCGTAAGCGTCGGTATTATCATTCTGGGAATTCTCGTCTTACTAAAGACGTTCCTCACACCTCCGCGTCGTGCATTAGAAGGTTACTTCCCCATTGAAGAAGTTTCTAACGCCAATTCTATCGATGAAAAATCGAATAACGTTAAAAAAGCTAGTAATCAATGATCGATTAAAGAGTAAAAAAGGCTATCGATAAGAAAAAAAATTTGACTTGGCAACACAAAAAGGCATAATGAACAGAAATAGTTAGCGCCAGAGAGCAAGAAACAAACTTTCAGCGCCTGACTTTGTATTCTTGTCAATAAGGAGAAGTCAATGCTTACCAAAAGTCGTTCTCAGATCGCCGCTTCTGGCGAAATCCCTGCTCTTCTCTCTCAAGCGATGGAGGAAGGAGGCGGACTGTTACGATTGACCCCTAACTGGGTTCCACGCGTCTTTTGCAAACCGGGACGAAGAATTAAGCTTGCTCAAACCGACTGGTACGCCTTAGGATTGGACAGAGGCGGTATTGACGAACGTTGGTTCGCCAGCACGACCGAAGCTGAAAATGTCGGACGAACGGACGACGAAGGGTTGAGCTACGTCCGCGTGGCCGGAAAGCGCTTCACACTGCTGGAAGCCGTCGCTGAAGGTAAGGGCGATATCGTCGGCGAAAACATTTGGAACAAATATCAGAGATGGCCAGTTTTCTCGAAGTTCTTCGATAATTTAGGTCCTTTGCCCCACCACATGCATCAGATGGATAAAGACGCCAAGCTGACTGGGCAAGACGGCAAGCCCGAAGCTTACTATTATCCGCCTCAGCTCAACGCTGCGGAAAACCGTTTCGACTACACTTTCATGGGCCTTGAACCTGGAACGACCAAAGCTCAAGTCAAGAAATGCCTGGAAAACTGGAATAAGGGCGACAACGGCATCTTGGATCTTTCCAAAGCCTATCGTCTCAAGCCAGGCACCGGTTGGGTTGTCCCTGCGGGCGTTTTGCACGCGCCGGGTTCCGTTTGCACGTACGAACCGCAGTGGGGGTCCGATGTCTTCGGAATGTTCCAATCTTTGACGGATCACGACGCCATCTCCTGGGATTTGCTCGTCAAGAACGTTCCCGACGACAAAAAGTTCGACCTTGATTTCATCGTCGAACAGCTCGACTGGGAAAAGAACGTCGATCCTTATTTCAAGGAACACAACTATCTCGAGCCGATCGTTGACGAAGAAAAGTCCGCGCCCAACGGCGATTATGTCGACAAGTGGATCGTTTACGGCTTGATCGACGGAAAGCAAAGGATCTCCGCGAAAGAGCTCACCGTTCAACCGGGTTGCAAGTGCGTCCTCAAAGACGGCGCCGCCAGCGGATGGATCACCACTCAAGGTCGTGGAACGATGGGAAAACTGAGCATCGAATCTCCCAACATGATCTACTATGGCGAAGAACCGGACGACGAAATCTTTATTACCGCTAAGGCCGCGACGGAAGGCGTCGAAATCGTCAACACGGGCTCAGAACCTCTCGTGGGTCTGCGATATTTCGGCCCTGACTCTCATAAGAGCGTCCCGATGATCGGCGACTATAAGAAATATCTCTGATACGCCGCTTCCTGAATGAAAAACAGAACGCCGTTCTTCCAATGTTGAAAAACGGCGTTTTTTTAATAAGAAAAAACACCTTGTCAGATTTTTCTTTAGCGCTAGAATAGTCCTCAATTGAAGTGGTTTATTTCCATTTCAGTAATCATGCCTCTATAGCTCAGTTGGTAGAGCAATTGACTCTTAATCAATGGGTCGTGGGTTCGAGTCCCTCTGGAGGTACTTCAATTTATGCCTCTATAGCTCAGTTGGTAGAGCAATTGACTCTTAATCAATGGGTCGTGGGTTCGAGTCCCTCTGGAGGTACTTCAATTTATGCCTCTATAGCTCAGTTGGTAGAGCAATTGACTCTTAATCAATGGGTCGTGGGTTCGAGTCCCTCTGGAGGTACTAGCACAGTTTTCTGTGCTTTTTTATTTCTTGACAGAATAATAAAAAAACATGGACTCGCCTTCGAGACTCGTCCATGTTCTTGAATGAAAAAAGAGCTTAGTCTTTATCCGTCAAGACTTTAGAGAGTTTATATTCGATACTGTCGCAGAGAGCGATCCAACTTGCTTCCACCACGTTCTCGCTAACTCCGACGGTACCCCATCGTTCCTCGCTATCTTTACTTTCGATGATAACTCTTGTCGTTGCGGCTGTTGCAGCGTCTGAATTCAATACGCGAACTTTATAATCAACCAGTTTCATTTCCCCAAGTTCTGGATAAATCGGTTGAAGCGCTTTGCGCAAAGCGTTATTCAACGCGTCGACAGGTCCGTCCCCTTCGGCGACGACATGACGTATTTCACCGCGACGTCCGACGCTTAACTTGACTGTTGCGACGGTTGAGTTCGTCGTTAAACTCTCGTTTACGACGTTCACCACGACGCTTGTTTGGTAATTGATCCTCTTGAAACTTGGACGAAATTCACCCTTGATTTTGCGAACCAGAAGCTTGAACGAACCGTCGGCGGCCTCATATTGATACCCTTGGCTTTCTTTTGCGGAAACTGCGTCGAGTATCTTTTTGATGGTTTCAGAATCTAGCGCTCCTTGATCTTCGAGATGATATTTCTTAGCGCAAGCAAGAATATTCGACTTGCCGGACAATTCGCTCACAAGAATGCGACGCTCGTTTCCAACAACCGAAGGATCGATATGCTCATAGGAGGCGGTGCAACGATTAATCCCGCTGACATGCATTCCCCCCTTGTGGGCAAACGCGCTTTTTCCTACAAACGGTTGCCTGATATTCGGGTTGACATTGGTCAACTCGTAGAAGAAGCGTGAAAATTCTGTCAAACGCTCTATGGAATGGGGACGCAGGAGGTCGTAATGTCCGCCTTTTTTAAGCGCCAAATTAGCCGCGACGACAAGAAGATCCGCATTGCCGCAGCGCTCGCCTAGCCCGTTCATCGTTCCCTGCACCAAAGTGGCGCCCGCGTCGACGGCGGCAAGAGAATTCGCAACAGCCAAACCACAGTCGTTATGCGCATGGATCCCCAACTTGGGCGAAACGCCCGAAGACAGCGCGACTTCATTTAACGCGGAAAGCGCCTGCCTAACGCCTTCGGCAACCTCTTCGGGCGTCGAACCGCCGTTCGTATCGCACAGCGTTATCGTTCCAGCGCCCGCCTTGAACGCCGCGCGCAAGGTTTCGAGCGCGTACTCGGAGTTGTCTTTCCAGCCGTCGAAAAAGTGCTCCGCGTCATAGAAGACTGTCTTGCCGGACTCAACGGCAAAACGAATCGTTTCTTCAATCATCGCAAGGTTTTCTTCAGGCGTTACGCATAGGGCCTCGCGCGCCTGAAAAAGGGACGATTTCCCAACGATCGTCAAGATCGGCGCGCTACAGCCGACAAGCGCGCCCAAACCGGCGTCTTGATCCGCGCGCATCCCCTTCCGTCTTGTCATTCCGAAAGCGCAAACTTGCGCCGACTGAAGGCTGGTTTTCCCAATTTGCTCAAAATAAGACTTGTCTTTCTCATTCGAGGCGGGATATCCTCCTTCAACATAATCAATCCCCAGCTCGTCGAGGCGCGACGTCGCGACTAGCTTGTCGTTTAAGGAAAACGTAACGCCTTCAGTCTGGGCGCCATCTCTAAGCGTCGAGTCATATAATTCTATGCGAATTGGAGACATAAAGACCCTCTTAAAGGAACATTAATCCTCTATAAAAATCAATGGGACAGAATGAAAGTACCAGTTATAATGAAAATCCGTGCTATCGAAGCTAAATATCTTATAAAGAAGAATATTGCCTACACAATAGCACGGACGACAGAAACGGAATTCGAAAGTTCTAAACGTCTTAGAATGTTTCTTCCGAGAACTCCTTCACCAGGTTATCGCGCCCAGTCTCGCCGTGCGCTTCGTCTACAATAACCGCCGCGCAGCGTTCGCTGAGGCTTATGACGCTTACGTTGACGTTCCCTTCGCCAAGCGTGCGGAACATGCGGTAAGCAAGGCCTGTGTGACTGCGCAACCCGGCGCCGCGGACTGTAAGTTTGGCCGCGCGGCTATCATATTCGGCGCTGCAATGGAATGTATCGCACAATTCCTGCGCGACTTTCATCACGGCGTCAAGCTCGTCGCGCGGAATTGTAAAAGTTATGTTCGCTAAATTATCGCGTCCGACGCTCTGCACGATCATATCGACGATGATACGACCTTCGGCGACACGATCAAAAACTTTCGCCGCAAGTCCTGGACTATCGGGGAGAGCGTAAAGAGTGACTCGCGCCTGAGCCGCGTCGAGATCGATCGACTCGACAACCACATCTTCCATTCCGGTAAGATGCGAAATAAGACGCGCAGAGGCATGCTTGTCTAAAGAAGCGGGAGAAGTCGCAACGGCGCTTCGCGCGTTAATCTCCTCCTGAGTCAACTCCTGGTCAAGTTTGAAGGAGGCGTGGGTCGCTCTCAACGCTTTGACGGCGTCGTCTCGACTCACCAACGCGGAAATCTTAATATCGCTTGTCGCGATCATATGAATATTTATACCACATTCGAAGAGCGCATGGAACATCTGCTGAGCCACGCCGGTCTGGTTCGCCATTCCCAAACCAACAATGGAAACTTTCGCGACATTCTCGTCAAACTCAAAAGACTCCGCCCCTATTTCCCCCACAAGTTGCGAGACAACTTCGCGCGCTTTATAGGCGTCGTCGCTTTGAAGAGTAAACGAAACGTCCGTTTTACCATCGGAGCTAGAGTTCTGCGCGATCATGTCCGTCGCAATACGCGCGTCTGCCAATTTGGAGAATATCTGCATCGCAACGCCCGGTTTATCAGGGACTCCAACCACAGTAAGTCGCGTTTCATCCTTCGCAAGAGCGACGCCGCAGACAGGCGCGTGTTCTCGTTCCGGAAGCGGGCCGATGAGGGTGCCGTCTCCGTCGCTAAAGCTACTACGGACATGCACTAAAACGCCGAACTTCTTAGCAAATTCAATAGAACGACTGTGCATAACGCCCGCGCCCATGCTGGCGAGTTCGAGCATTTCATCGTAGCTAATCCGATCTACGCGGCGAGCTTCCGGCACAATACGCGGATCCGTCGTATAAACCCCGTCGACGTCGGTGTAAATGTCGCAACGATCCGCCTGAAGAGCGGCGGCAAGTGCAACGGCGGTCGTATCGCTTCCTCCTCGACCGAGAGTCGTAATATTGAAATCGTCGTCAATTCCTTGGAATCCCGCAGCGATAACAATCTTACCTTCCTCCAAAGCGCGTTTCATTCGATCTGTCGAAATAGACCTAATTCTCGCTTTGCTGTAGGTCGCGTCGGTTCTAATGCCAATCTGCGCGCCTGTGAAACTAACCGCCTTGTATCCCAACGACTCCAGAGCGATTGCCATCAAAGCGATCGTCACCTGTTCGCCAGTCGAAAGAAGCATATCCATTTCACGATTATTCGGATGCTCGCTCAGCTCCTTCGCTAACTCGATGAGATGATCGGTTTGCTTGCCCATTGCGCTCACAACCATCACAACCTGGTTGCCAGCTCGTCTCTCACGAATAGCCTTTCTGGCGGCGGCAAGGATCTTCTGGGTATCCGCCACACTCGTTCCGCCAAATTTTTGCACAATAAGCGCCATGATGCTCTTCCTTTCAGAGTAGCGTCCGAAACAACTTCAAAACGATCTAATAGTCGTCTATTGAAAAATTATGATAAAAGAATCTGACTGGAATGATATTTCACAAAACCCCGAATATTATAAGGGCATAAACAGGTTCTGAAAGGGGGGCTCTAGTCGGGAGTCAAAAAATAGGTCTCTCTAATAATCAGAGAACCTATCTATCGCCAAAAAGCCGGATAATTAAAATCTAGAAGTCGTCTCTTGTTGAAGAATTGCAAGCGACTAACTTTATTCATTCTCTTCTGTATCGACGTCGAAGCCGCCATCGTTCTTCTCCTCAACAACTTTAGAATCATTGATATTTAAGAGAAGTTTTAAAACTGACGTATCTATTTTCTCCGAAAGAAAACGCGTTGAACCGTCGGCAAGAAGAACATATCCCCCCGCGCCATGCCATGAACCAAAGCCTTGACGTTGCGATACGGGCAACTCATTATCGGTTAATATCTGCTCCTCTGTCAGCTCGTCTTGAGGACTCATCCAGTTGACGGGCTTCCTACGTTCGACGTAGACAACTGTGTTGGAAACGCCGTCGACGATTTCGTTGGGAGAAACAGGTTTACCATTGCTGGCAAAGAGAGTGGACGTTCCTAAGACGCAAGAAAAGGAACAACGCTTTGTTTTGTCACGATTAGCGGAGCCGTCGTCGGAATGCACTGGGATAGACGAACATTGAAAAAGAGACGGAGTCTTATCCCAAAATTGAGAATTCCACTCGCTGTCCCACGCCTCATTCAAGCGTATCTGCGAATAGAAATCCTCCTCGCCTAAATAAGGCAAAAGGAGAACCCGCCATGAATGAAGAGGCGTTCCCTCGGAATCGACCGTATACGCGGGCGGATAAGTTCCATATGCATCCACATACTCGCAGGTCGCTCGATACAGCTGCGAAAGATTATACTCGCAACGTTCCCTTCTCGAACCTTCCCTTTGACTCAAAAGAACGTGCGAGACGACCAATAAGAGAGAAACGCCGACAAAGACGCCAAGGGCGATCAAAATACCAAACGCCCAACGCGCCCTCGAATCGCCTTCAATCTGATTTTTTTCCTCGTCGTCCATCTTTACTCAATCTCGATCAGTTGTTGTTTTTCTCGCGTTCAGCCAGCGCTAAGTCGTGCGCAAGCATATCTTCGACGAGGGAATCAAAAGAGTGACGCGGCTTCCATCCTAATTTAGTTCTAGCCTTGGTCGAATCACCGCAAAGATAGTTGACTTCCGTTGGTCTAAAGAAAACGGGGTCGATCTCCACAAGAACCTTCCCGCTCTTGCGATCGATTCCCTTTTCGTCGACGCCGGAGTCCTCCCAAACGATTTCGTAATCGAGCTTAGCGAAAACAAGCTCCAAAAAATCCCTTGCGGAACGTTGTTCCCCTGTCGCCAAGACATAGTCGTCTGGTTCAGATTGCTGCAACATCAAAAACATTCCGTTGACATAATCTTCGGCGTGTCCCCAGTCGCGTCGCGCGTCAATGTTCCCCATCCGGAGCTTATCTTGAAGTCCCAAACGAATTCTTGTCGCGCCCCTCGTGATCTTACGCGTCACGAAATTCTCACCGCGCAAAGGGCTTTCATGATTGAATAAAATACCGTTGCAGGCAAATATGCCGTAAGCTTCTCGATAATTCACCGTCGTCCAATACGCGTATAATTTAGCGATGGCGTAAGGACTACGAGGCGCAAAAGGCGTCGTCTCACGCTGTGGTTTTTCTTTAACGTCCCCAAAAAGTTCGGACGTTGAAGCTTGATAAAATCGCGTTTTAGAGGCTAGACCTACGCTGCGAATACCCTCCAAAATCCGCAACGTCCCCAGCCCGTCGACTTCGCCGGTATACTCCGGAACATCAAAAGAAACGCGCACGTCTGATTGCGCGGCAAGGTTGTAGACTTCGTCCGGTTCAAACTCCTCTAAGATCCGCGAAATATTGGCAGAGTCAGTTAAATCTCCTGTAACGTACCTTAATTCGGAACCATTCTCCTGCGTTCCCTCTCGCAACCCTAAAAGACGCGACATATTAGACGTTGAAGTTCGACGGATCATTGCGCATACGCGTCGACCTTC
Organism: Thermoguttaceae bacterium; assembly: GCA_051885615.1. Classification (GTDB taxonomy): domain Bacteria; phylum Planctomycetota; class Planctomycetia; order Pirellulales; family Thermoguttaceae; genus RUG369. The sequence goes on along the minus strand of JBJEXI010000039.1, from coordinate 9,353 downwards.
CGCCAATAATTTACGCGTTAAGTACGCGCCGTCTTGACCGGTTGCGCCAGTAACCAAAGAGGTCTTCATCATTACAAACGACTCCTAAAATCCAAACTGTGCAATTAGACTTAACGTCCTGATTCTAACCAATCGTATACCTTTTACAAGCGAGGATAACCTCGCCGCTAATTAAAAAAGGAGAGCCGCGCTCTCCTCTCATAAAGCTTCAATTCTCGCAACAATCACCACACCAGGTAATTTCCGCCATAAGTCAACCCCGCGCCAAAACCGGCGAGAAGAAGCTTGTCGCCTCGTTGCAACATGCCGCCGCGATTCATCTCGTCCAATGCGATAGGAATCGACGCAGACGCCGTGTTGGCGACTCTCTCAACATTGATATAAAACTTATCGTCGTTCGTGAAGCCCAAACGAGAGCCCGCCGAATTGATGATACGATAATTCGCTTGATGCGGGACAATCCTCGCCAACTCGTCCATCGTTAGATTGTTGCGTTCCAGTAAAGAATGCACGACCTCGACAAGCGCCTTCACGGCGAAGGCGTAAACTTGCTGCCCACCCATCTGAAGAACGTGAGCGAGAGGATGGCGCAAAGAATCTTCCGAACGGCATCCGCCTTCCAAAAGGAGGTGCTTGCCGGACTTTCCATCCGCCATCATCACTGAATCGACAATCCCACTTCCAGGGAACTTCTCTTCGACGTCTGGTTTAATGACGACAGCGCCCGCGCCGTCGCCAAAGAGGATGCAAGTCTTGTAGTCGTTCCAATCGACCTTCCTCGACATCACCTCGGACGCAACGAGAAGAATCGGCTTCGTAAAGTGAGGATTCGAATAAAAGTTCTTGGCGATTTCAAGATTGTAAATGAACCCGCAGCACGCGGCGCTCATATCAAACGCCGACGCGTTCGTCGCGCCCAATTTATCCTGCAAAACGCAAGCGGTCAGCGGCGTCGGCGCGTAATCGGGCGTCGCGGTGCTCACGATAATCAGCCCCAACTCGTCAGCTTCAACTCCTGCCTGCTCCAACGCTTGCTTTGCGGCTATGAGCCCCATGTCGGACGCAGACTCGTTGGGGGCCGCTATATGCCGTGAGTGAATCCCCGTATGGGAGTATATCCACTCGTCGGAAGTTTTGGGCATTCGTTCCGATAATTCGTCATTTGTTACGACGCGTTCCGGAAGATAGGAACCCGTCCCTGCTATTACTGCGCGAACCATGAATAAAACTCAATGTATTTCATTTTCAAACTTTTGCGACGCACGCACATCGCAAGTTCTCTTCACGAGATTCGGTTTCATGAGGAGCTCGGTAAAACTCTAATGAAAAAAACTTTTCTTAACAATAGCAATTATTTAAGAAATAACAGTCAACTCAAAAAAGTTTCGTCAATCTCCGGCGCAAGGGGAGGATTCGTCGCACACGAGCAGAGACAATCCCCCGCGCGTCAACGCCCTTTCTTCGCAAAGAAATTATTCGCCGGGACAAAAGCTCTCCGAAACCACTTGAAGAAACTCTCTGTGGGTTTTGACCCGTACGATACTGTCTCGAAAGATCTTCCCCCCAGGACGCCCTTTCGAGTAATTGCAAGCGTATCGCCTCATTAACCTAACGGCAATCTCTTCGCCGTAGCGTTCCACCAAAAGGTTGTAATGAAGGAGCAATAAATCTCGCTGTTCTGACAACGTCGGTTCGGGACTCGGAGTTTCACCTTTGAGAAGTTGCGCAACTTCGCGGAAAATCCAAGGACGCGAAAGCGCCCCCCGACCGATCATAACCCCGTCTACAGGATAAGCGGCGAGCTTCTCGACCGCCTCTTGTGCCGTCTTGATATCTCCGTTCCCTATCAAAGGAATTGATTTTAGGGCGGAACGCACTTTGGCAATTTCATCCCAGTCCGCGCTTCCCATATACATCTGCTTCGCGGTTCTGCCATGAACGGTTAAAGCCGCGCCCCCCGCGCATTCCACCGCCTGAGCGACGTCGCAAGCGTTGATCGTATCGCTGGTGACGCCAAGACGAATTTTAGCCGTCACGGGGGTTGGAAAGCAGGCGCGAGCGACCCTTGCGACGATCTCTCCCACTTTTTCAGGATTTTTGAGTAAGAACGAACCGCTTTCTGAACGTTTGGCAATCGCGAGCGCTGGGCATCCGAAATTCAAATCCACCGCAGTTACGCGGAAGTCGTGCGCCAAGGTTGTCGCCAACTCCTCAAGCGTCTCGGGGGAGTTGTCCCAAATTTGCACAGACAAAGGACGCTCCTCGTCGCGCACGCCCCATAATCTCGTCGGTTCCTCTTCTTGAGACGAACCGTATCGACTTAACGTCTCTTCGTCGACGTCGCGTTTCATATAATGGAAGGCTCGAGCGCTTATCATTTCAGTCGCGATTAGACCGACGCCGCCAAATCTTCGCAAAATCTCTCGAAAGGCGTAGTTTGTATATCCCGCCATGGGCGCTGAAAGAACCGGCGGAGAAATCGTAACTGAACCTATGCGCAAACTCTGTTTTGATTCCTGTTCCACTTCGTATCCGTTAGTCTTGTCTAAAAATCGATTTCGTTTAATGAAGAAGCGACAATTGTCTATTTTCACATAACGCCGTCTACTGTAAACACCTAAAGCTTTTTATTCCAGCTTTTACCGCTGACACAAGCCGCTGGGGAAACTTGACAACTATCGGCTATTGGTATAGAATTCACGACGTTTGCCCCTGATTTATGCGCAGAGGGGGCGAAAGAGCGGATGTCGTTTTACAATGAGATTGCGTCCACTCCTATTCAATATACTATTAGGAGGTTTCAATGAATCATCAGTGGAGCATTATTGGCCAAAAATATCGAGTTCTCGACTGCACAATACGCGACGGGGGTCTTATCAACGACCATCAGTTTTCTCTCGAATTCGTTCGCGCGGTCTACAACGCAAATATTGCCGCTGGTGTTGACTATATGGAAATTGGTTATAAGAACTCCCGCAACATGTTTTCAGTAGAAACAAACGGCTGTTGGAAGTTCTGTCAAGAAGACGATTTACGACGCGCTGTTGGTGAAAATCCCTCTAAGCTTAAGCTTTCCTGCATGATTGACGCCGCAAAATCTGACTGGAAAACGGACGTTCTTCCCAAACAACAGAGTCCTCTCGATATGATTCGAGTCGCTTTCTATGATTATCAGCTCGAGGAAGCGCTCCAGATGATCGACGACGCGTTTAATAAAGGCTATGAGGTCTCTGCAAACCTCATGGCGGTTACGACCGTAGAAGAAAAAACGCTCGACGCTATCCTCGAAAAGCTTTGTAAATCTCCAGCTTCCGTCTTTGTGATCGTAGACTCATTCGGATTCGTCTCTCTTGCGCAGATGGAGTACCTCACGCGCAAATACGTCGCCTATGCCAGCTCCGTCCAGAAAGAGGTGGGCGTCCACGCTCACAATAACATGCAGTTAGCTTACGCCAACACGCTCATTGCCGCGAGACTGGGCGCGACCAGACTTGACGCGACTATCGGAGGCTTGGGAAGAGGCGCTGGCAACTGCCCCATGGAGCTATTGGCGGGTTCTATTAACCCGTCAAACTACGACTTGCGCCCCATCTATCAATGCCTGGAAAACAACGTGTTTCCTCTCCGAGAAAAAATTGAATGGGGCCCGTATCCTGAGTTCAATATGACTGGTCAGAATAATGTTCATCCAAGAGCTGCGATCGCCGCAAGAAAGAACCCTGATACAAGAGATCGTTATACGAGCTTTTACGACAGCCTTAAAGGTCAATCCAAAGCGGAAAACTAAGAGTAAGTCTTAACGGCTTCTTCTATTCCCCAATCATGGCTAGGCAATCACAAACGTTATTTTGCTTTTGAAGGATAGAGAGTTATAATGGGCGCAACCGAAAATCTGCCAAAGAGAAAACTAATAGAACCTCGCACCCTCAAGGGATTTCGTGATTTTCTTCCCGAAATGATGATCCCGAGAGAAACCTTGATCGAAAGAGTCAAGAAGGTTTATAGAAGTTATGGTTTTTGTCCTATCGACACCCCTGTCTTGGAGTACTTGGACATTTTAATGGGAAAAGGTAGCGATGAAACGGACAAACAGCTCTATAAATTCAAGGATTCCGGAGGGCGCGACGTTGGTATGCGTTTTGATCTAACGGTTCCTTTCGCTCGATTTTCGGCTCAGCACCTTGCGGAAATTGGAACTCCCTTCAAACGTTATCATCTTGCCAAAGTTTGGAGAGGTGAAAATACTCAAGCCGGTCGATATCGCGAGTTCATGCAATGCGACTTTGATACGATTGGCACAACGAGCGTCACGTCCGATATCGAGACGGCGTTAATTATCAACGACATACTCGAACGGATCAATCCAACCTCGACGGAGACTTTCACGAAGTTTAAGGTTCACCTTAACAGCAGGAAGATCTTGACGGGCGCCCTCGTCAAGATGGGCCTTGAAGAGAAGGCGACGCCTGTTCTCCGCGCGCTTGATAAGCTTGCGAAAATTGGCGTGGACGCGGTCGTCGAAGAGATGAAAAATACTGCGGAAGCAACGGAAGAACAAGCGAAGTTAATTCTTGAGGTTGCCTCGGCCAAGGGGTCAAATGAAGAAATCCTTCAGAAGTTGGAGCAGGTTCTTCAAGGAAACGAACTTGGACAGCAAGGCGTCGCCGAGTTGCGACAGATCCTTGAATCGACGAAAGCCGCAGGCGTTCCGGAGGAACGATTCGTGCTAGACGTTTCGATTGCGCGCGGTCTCGACTACTACACGGGGACAATCTACGAAACGTTTTTGGATGAATTGCCTCATCTGGGAAGCGTATGCAGCGGCGGACGTTACGACAACCTTGCGGAATTGTATACCAAACAGACGTTGCCAGGCGTCGGCGCCTCTTTGGGACTCGATAGACTCTTTGCCGGACTCGAAGAGTTGAAGATGCTTCCGAAGTTGAGCACAACTGTCGACGTGTTTATCGCTTTGTTTGATAAATCCTTGACTTCTCAATACTTCGCGTTAGCCGCTCGTTTACGAAACGAGGGTATTGGCGTAGAATTGTATCCAGAACCTAAGAAATTGGGTCAACAATTGAAATATGCCGATCGAAAAGGTATGAAGATTGCCCTCGTTATGGGACAAGACGAAGTCGAAAAGGGCGTCGTCACCCTCAAAGATTTACGCACAGGCAGCCAACAGGAGGTTGAGTTTGACAATCTGGTAAGCGCCATCCGCGCGTTGTAAGTTTCTGTAGCCGTAGGGTCTTCTTTAGATTCTACGGCTATTCATTATAGGGGAGACAAAATGAAACTAACGCTAGCTGAGCCTCGAGGATTCTGCGCAGGCGTCAATCGAGCTATTAACATCCTCAACGAAGTAGTTCAGAGCGCTCGAGGGCCAGTTTACGTTTATCACGAGATTGTTCACAATTCTTGGGTTGTCCGAGATTTCAATCGGCGAGGCGTCGTCTTCGTCGATTCTTTAGACGACGTTCCGGACAACGCCGTCTTGCTCTTCTCCGCTCATGGCGTATCGCCGGAAATCAGGGAGTTAGCGGCGCAGAGAAAAATTCGAACGATCGACGCAACCTGTCCGCGCGTGCATTATGTGCACAAACAAATGCGCACTCTTGCAAGCGAAGGGTATCACGTCGTTTTTATCGGAAAACCCGGTCACGACGAAGTTGTCGGCGTTCTCGGAGAAGCCCCCGGTTCAACCACCTTGATTTCCAAATTGGAGGAAGTCGAAGCGCTCGACGTCTCCGCTTATCCCAAAGTCGCCTATTTGATGCAAACCACTTTGTCTTCGACTGAAGCGACTCAGATAGTCGACGCGCTGCGTAAAAAAATTCCAAACTTGCTCAATCCAAGTCGAGAAGGTATTTGCGACGCGACCCAGCTGCGCCAAGACGCCGTCCGTAGACTTGCTCCGGGACATGATTTAGTTTTGGTTGTCGGAAGCCCCAACAGTTCGAACTCCCAAAACTTAGCCAAAGTCGCCCGTTCCGTTGGAGTACCAGCCGTGCTTATCGACGGAGTTGAAGACATTCCTTGGAATATGCTAACCCCCGAATCCTCCGTTTTAATCACTTCTGGAGCAAGCGCGCCGGATATCATCGTCAAAACTTGCGTCCAGTTTTTGAACGATATTTGATTCAATCGTTACCCTAAACGAAATTCGACGCCAATGAAAAGGATTAAGTGCGCAAACGTCTTAATCCTTTTTTTTCGCGCTGTTCGTTCAACAGATTTAACGCGGCTGGTATTTTACTCAGAAATCGGACTATTTGACTTGGCGTTGTTTGGAGCAAACGCGCCGCCGTTGGAAGATCTTCCTTTACTGCGGCGTAGATGTCGAAAAAATCGGCGACCAACGTTGGATAATCCTCGCTATCTTTGGATATCAAGATACGAGAATCATTTCCTCTTCGAGTAAACCACATTAGGGAGGCGTTTACGCCAACGGCACCACCTTCGCCGTCAAAATTAATTTCAATCGGCGCGCGTACTCGCAGCGCAAGCTCCATACGCAATCGAAAGACGGCCTGTTTTCGGTTTTCCCCTTGGTATCGTCTTTCTGTCGCCTCCCCTACAAAACCAGTGGGAAGATGATATATTCTTACGCCCGTCTCTACCTTATTTCTATTCTGTCCTCCAGGCCCTGAGCGGCGTAACGTTTCAAGACGGCAATCTCTTTCAAATTCATTCGCTGGTAAGTACAGCTCCCTCCTATTCATATTCACTCCTCTCTCCCGTCGAACTTTTCAAAAAATTTTATATTCTTGAGTCAGTAAAAAAATAGATCAAAAATTACTAATTATTTCCAATCAGTCTATTTGTATACTTTTATTTGGTTCTTCATTATAACTTGTTTGTTTTTATCTAAAAATAGTTCCTTACTTTATTTAACTTGATTTTAATAAAATAAAAATAACAATTCCTGTCGTTTAAGAAGAGAAAGCAAAATACAATTAAATAATTTAAGGGAGTTGACGCAACTACTTAATTGTTGTATAAGGTTATTGCGTTAGTCAGACGTTTTATACAAATCTGAATCATAGATTCAGCTTTGTTAAAGGCATATAGATCCCTATTATTAACCAAGCAGAGGAGTATTGCCATGAATTTCGCGTTTCTGCATTTCAGGAAACCATCCAGAAGGGGGTCTGGCTTTACGCTAGTTGAACTTCTGGTCGTCATCGCCATTATCGGTATCTTAATTGGATTGTTACTTCCGGCGGTTCAAGCGGCTCGCGAAGCAGCAAGACGCATGCAATGCACGAATCAAATCAAACAGATCGCGCTCGCCTTGCATAACTATCATGACGCTCACAACGCATTGCCAACAAACGCTCCCTTCAGTTCTTTTGGATGGGATAATTACGCGCCGCTTAGCGTGACTATTTCGCTTCTCCCATTTATCGAAGAAAGCGCGCGATATGACGCGATTATGGAACTTGACCGAAGGCAGAAAAATGGCGAGATCTCAATTTGGAACTGGGCCTTCTTCAACAGCGACGTTTACCTTGACAAAAATCGAATTACTGGATTACTCTGTCCTTCCGATCCCAATGCCGCAACCCCTTCGACTCACGCCAGCAACGCTCGCACAACGATCATGTATAGTTTAGGGGATGGAACGAGCAAATTGGACGCGCCGTACAATCATCCCAATTACATCAGCGCGCCAGCCAAACAATGCCATACGCGCGGCCTCTTCCATCAGAACGTTTGGAAAAATCTCGCGACATGCACGGACGGAACCTCGAACACAGCGGCGGTAAGCGAGTCGGCTAGCGCCCCTCAAGGTTATTATTCAACCGCTGTTAAAGGCGGCTCGTCGACCGTCAGCGGTTTCTACACGAACGATCTCGACTGCCACCCGGACGTCTGTATGAATAATGCCCGTAAAGTGGACGATCCCAATTCCGTAGTCGCCCCATGCGACACCTGGCGTGGAAACTTCTATCAAGATGGTCGAGCTTGGAATAACTTCCATACGGTTCTTCCTCCTAACGCCCCTAGCTGCTTAGCGGCTACCAGTGGATATTGGGGCGCTATCTTCCCTCCCAATAGCTGGCATTCCGGAGGGGTCAACGTTGGCCTCGCTGACGGTTCCGTTCGTTTTGTTTCTGATACCGTTGATTGTGGCGATCTTTCCGCCACAAGCACGCAATGCACTGGCAAGAGCCCGTACGGAGTTTGGGGCGCCATGGGAACTCCCGCCGGCGGAGAAAGCGTCGCCATGTAATCCTGTTGCGATAGACGCTCCTATAAGCGTCTATCCTCTTTTTTCAAGACTTTCACACTTTCGTGGTATAGTACTCATGAAATATTTCAATACGTTGCTTTTATTCACTGGGGCGCTCCTCCTGGGCGGATGCTTCGGCCCGAAAACTCCTGACGGAATGCCGAAGCTCGAACCTGTAACGGTAACGGTTCTCCAAGGAGACGTTCCGTTAGCGAACGCAACGCTCAATCTCAAGCCTCTCGAGGCGTCCACAACAAATAACTTTACCTGCGGCGGAACAACAAATGAGGAAGGCGTTGCGACGATCGTTACGCACGGTCAGTACAAGGGCGCCCCCGTCGGGAAGTACAAGGTTGCCGTTTCGTGCGTCGTCGGCGAGGGTACCCCTCCTCCCCCAAGCCCGATCGACGAAGAGTCTGCAAGGGTTTATAAGGAGTATATCGATTCAGGCGCTACCTACGAAGAATTCTACGTCGTTGATCCCGAATTTAGTACCATTGAATCAACAACGCTAGAAATCGAAGTCGTTAAAGGAAAGAATCAATTGACGATCGACTGCGGCGAGCCTGTGCGTATTCCTGTCGCACAGGGGCGCGGCGCCGCTGGCGTAGTCTATTAGTTTACCCCCCACCGTATATAACCGCTTCTCGGGACGCCCTGTGGAAGCGGTTTTTTTATGGTTAAGGCGATATTTTTCCTTCCATTTACCGATAGCGCGAAGGCGCGGCGCCTTTCACTGTTCTTATCAATGGAAGAATAACGCTGAACAATCCGATCGAGGATAACAAGTCGTCCCTTTGTTCTCTCCTTGCAACTAAGACTTCAATCTCGCGAATTAGGTCTTTTCTTGGAATAAAATACGCTATCTCCCTTGTGTCGAAAGTAGCGCGCGTTGCGCGGCGTTAGAATACACTATCACTTTTGACGTTAAGACTCGCATTGTTCGTTATGATATTAGTTCTTCTATGGTTTTGGCGTCAAAGACTCCAGTTCAAAATATAACGCTTTAAATTTCAAAAAAAGAAGCGTACAAGACATATTGGCGCATGACAAGAAAATAAAAAGAGCCCTACTGAAAGGCAGGGCTCATATATATCATAGTAAAGAATCAACA
>JBJEXI010000038.1:0-16007 GCA_051885615.1 Thermoguttaceae bacterium | reverse complement strand
CTCCCTTTAGAGTGAACTCGTTTGGCGCTGCTACTGTGAAATTCTTCACGATTTTTTCGCCCTTTTCTGATGTGAAAAAGGTGAGGGTGCTAGGAGAGACTGTAAGGGGCGCGCGAACGACTCCCGTCACGCTCAATAGAAGAGGAGAAGGGGTAGAGGTTCCATTGGACCATACCTGTACCGTCGCGTCAATGTAACCAGCCGGCGCATAGTCTTTTATCGAAACCGTCAAGGGCGTTTGCGTTCCCATCGCCGTCAACGTTGGTTTGCCAACTTTAACGTCAAGATAGGGGCTTGACGATTGCACACGCGATACGGTCTCGTTACGAGCGGGAAAAACGACAAAGGTCTGCTGACTGCGAGACTGAGGCGCTGTGGACAATTGCAGCGTCGCTTTTGCCGCAGTCGCGTCTGGGGCGCTTTGATCGATTAGGAAGGTTAGTTTTTGCGGACGTAACGCAACGTTATCAATAATGATTCCAGTAACGTTGAGGGGAACTTCGAAAATCGTCGATCCCCGTTGGAAGGTGACCGTAACGGTGACATGGCGGACGCCTGTGAAACGCACACCGTCGATTTGCGCGACAACTTCGCCTTTTTCTCCCGGCTTATAAACGCGTTTTTCGGGTATGAAAACCTTCGTACACTGACAACTGACTCGAGCTGAAACTAGCGTCAGATCATTAACGCCGTTGTTGACAAAGACGAAAGAGTGGCGCGGTTCCGTGTTGCGCGGAATACCTTTGAAGTCATATCCCGTCTCTGAAAACAGGTTTGTTTCTCTTGTTTGAGCAAAACCGGATGTAGGCGCGAATAGCGCGACGGAGAGCGCTAACAAAACCAAATGGAATAACGACGAGTAACGCATCGTAACCTCACGGAATATTCACTGACGCATTCGGAAAAACGCGCTTCATCAATTTACGTCGTAATGAAGTACAAAAAATCGCAGAAACCTGCGCTTTCGTTTTATCGTGTACTATGAGTCCCAGTCTTTAGGAAAATCGTCACGTTTAGATCAATTATATTGAATAAAGGTATTTTACCAAGGATAAAATAGAAGATATGGGTCTTTGACAACTTCCTGACAGTAAAACATTGCTGATAAATAGGAGAAATATCTGTTGTATTGCGGGACAGAGCGAGGTTGGTCGTTCAGAAACTTATGAAATAAAGTTTTTTTTGACGAATTAATAGTGAGCAGTCATATTTTCTGGAATTTAGGTTTACAAGGAGCGTCTAATAACAAAATCGGTTGGAGTCTTTCTTGACGAAATAATTGATTTTACCGGCGCAATCGTTTTTATTGAGAGATTAACGACGCGTCTTGAGGCGATAGCGATTTTTTGATTTAAAATTTCGTTTCTCAAGCGCCGACAAGTTGAATGCGTCGTGCTATGTATGAAAACCTTGTCCACCTTGCGTGTCGAGTAGTTCTGACAGGGAGTCAGGAAGGTTTATTTAGCTTTGTGTATGTGTGCTGGGCGCCCATAGGGCGTTGGGATCCGGCTTCCGTGTTAAGGAGAATATCAATGGCGTCTTTTTTTCAGTTCTTTGGCAATAAGGGTCAAAAAGCTAACGGACGGGTAAGTGGCGTTTCTCGTCCAAAGGATAAACGCGCCCCCTCTTCAATGAAGCCGCGTCGTCTGATGGCGGAAAGTCTAGAAGAGCGCCAGTTGCTTGCCGTCGACGTTTTTACGAATGCGGTCGCTGTTGCTGAAACAGCGAACTATATTAATATCAACGCTGACTCTATTTCGATTGAATCGATTAAGAAGGCAATCGAAGAAGCCGCCCAAACTCCCGAAGACGACGTTATTCGCGTTAGTTCGTCGAACATAACATTTTCGTCTTCCTTGGATGAAATCACGATTGATATTGATTCTTCTTCATTCGGTTCCGTAACATTTGAGGCCGTGGGGGGAGACGTCACGATCGACGCCAACTATCTTGCGCGCGTATTTTCGATTAAGAACGGCGAGGTAAATTTACAAGGTTTTAATCTTGTAAACGGCGTCGCCGATTACGGTGGAGCAATTGCCAACGCCGGTACGTTGACCCTAACTGACGTCGCTCTGTCTGGAAATGAGGCGCTAGTTGCTGGCGGCGCTATTGCTAATAGCGGCGCTCTGTATGTACAGGATTCCGTGATTCAAGACAATACGTCAGAGGGGGACGGCGGCGCTATTTACGAAGGTTTCTTTACTTGGTCGAACGAAACTGCTCCTGAGTGGCAAGATATTCCCCAGCAGGTTGGGCATAAAGGTTCGGTTTTGAGCGTCGATCTCTCAGAGTACGTTAATTCCGGAAATTGGACCTTCTCTTATGAGCTTGCGGAGTCGAATAGCGCTATTCTGAAAGGCGCCCCTGTTCTTAGCGAAGACGGAGTCTTGAGCTTTACTTTCATCGGCGATGAAGATTACTATGGCGAAGACGACTTTACGCCCCGTACTGTTACCGTGACAGCAACCGATGGTAAGAATACGGCGTCCACTACCTTTACCGTTGCAATTGCGGAGCAGACGTCGTCGACCCTTGCGGCAATCTTGTCAAATATGACTTATGACGACGCTAAGAGCGAGTATGTGCAAGGTTCTCCCAAACGTCCAATTGGTTACGCTAATGACGAAGGTATTCCCGAGCCTTCTATCGTCGACACGACTCAACCGATGACCGTTCAAGTTTGGTTCCAAGATTTTGACTGGAGCGGAAGTTCCGAAACCGTGTGGGACGCCGGCGACAACTACTTCATAATGGGCGTTGAATACCGACTCCACCTCGAAAACGCCACTGTTACGAGTTTTTCCGAGCGAACCGATCTTTGTCGCGCCGCAGGAACGAATAAGTTACTCGACAACGGTGACTATGAATTCATCGTCGTCTACACGTCTGATCCTTATTTTGGCTTCGAAGAGGCAATTCTTTTGGACGTCGTCACTATTGAAGCGATTGATCCTACTCAGCCTGTAAGCGTGACGATTTATCAGATGAATCAGGACTGGACGTTCCCGTGCTACACGCGAATGTACGATGATTGGACTCCGCGCGATCAAACCAGAAAGCATATTAACGTCGATCCCTCGCAGACTTTATTTGTGAGTACGATTTCTAACTCTGAAACGCCTCTCTCCGCGACGCCAGGTTTACCTTGGACGTCTCGAGTGACTTGGCGCGACGAATCGTCTTCTGCGTCTCTTGAGACGTCGGCGGCGACCGCCGAGACGACGCCGACGCTTGTCGTTTCGAACTCTCTTATCGTAAATAACGCTTCGAAGGGGAATGGAACTATCTTCGTTTCCGAGGATTCTCTTGCAACTCTCATCAATGTAACGCTTGCCGATAACAACGCGTTGGGCGCTGCGTTGTATAATGCGAATTCCTCGACGAACTCGCTTAGCGTTGCAAACTCCATTGTTGTTAATGAGGGGCTGGCGCCCATTCTTGGAAACGCTTCTACTTCTGGGAGCGTCGTAAATGGAACTGGTTGGGATGGAACGGTCGTCTATGAGGGCGGTTCGCTGTTTGCCAATTCATCTCAAGGGGACTACTCTCTTGCTACTGGATCCGTCGCGATAAATGTTGGCGTAGATTCCGCCGCTGTCGACGTTCTAGGAGAACGTCTGTCTCAAGACTTAAAGGGACAAAAGAGACTGGTGGCCACTGTTGACGCCGGCGCCTACGAATATCAAGGCGTAGCTCCGAGTTCACCCACAAATCTGTCGGTTAGCGACTATTTTACCTCTGATGGCAAACCTTCTTTAACATGGGTCGCTCCTGTTTCGCCCGATGGAATGGATGGATACTATGTGTATCTGATTGCTGGGAATGATCGCAAACTATTGACGACGATCGATTCTTCTCTGAATAAAATTGACGATTTGAGCGTATTCGTTGACTTTGAAGTCAATAGCGAATATACGTTTGGCGTTTCCGCTTTCAATCAATTTGGAGAGTCTTCAATTTCCGAAGTCTCTTACGCGACGAGCGTGGCGCCGACTGCCCCAACGAATCTTGTTTTCGGATCGTATAAAAACGGTTCGGCGACTATTTCGTGGACGGGAGCCGAGTATGCGACTTCTTATCGAGTAGAGACGCTTGAGTCCGACGGAACTTGGTCTGTGATTGGAAATACGTCTGAGAACTTTTATAGCGTCTCCGGACTTTCTGACTTCGAGAGTTATACATTCCGCGTTACGGCTGTCAACGTTGCCGGAAGCGCTTCGTCAGATACTCTGACCTTCGTTACGACGACGTCGCCTTCGAGACCGGAGAACGTTGCTTGGAACGCTTCATACCAGGGGGACGGTCTTGCAACCTTGACGTGGGAAGCAGTTGACCATGCCGACGGGTACGCGGTAAGGCAAAAGATTGACGGCGAGTGGATCGAAGTAGGCGTTACCACGAATCCCTCCTATAGCTTTTCAGGGCTGGAGAACGGTAGACAGTACGAATATAGCGTCGCGGCGTTCGCGCGTTCCACGTCGGGAGAACTTTTCTATTCAGAGGCTGTTGAAATCGGTCTCGTGACGATTGTGGCGCCCTCCGCTCCTTCAAATTTGTCGTGGACAACAGATTATCTGAACGGTTCGGTCACACTGACGTGGGATGCAGTCGATAGCGTCGCCGGATATTCCGTCGCTCAGTTCGTTGATGGAAAATGGATTGAAATCAAGTCGACGACTTCTCTAAGTTATCTCTTTAACGGCTTGGCTGATAACTCGATCTATACCTTTGGCGTTGCCGCATATAATATGAGCGGGGATACTAGACTTGTTTCCGATTATACGAGTATTGATCTCAATACCGCAGTCGCCCCGGCTTCTCCGATAAATCTTCATTTCAAGAGTTATAGCGGCGGCTCTTCAGCAACCTTAGTGTGGAACGCTGTTCCGAACGCGTCTGGGTATCTCATCGAAAGGTTGGATAGTTCAAATCAGTGGGTGACCGTAGATACGACGACCTCGACGGAATATGTCGTTGCCGTTGAAGAAAACTCCTTCTATACCTTCCGCGCATCAGCGTATACGACTGTTGGAAGTGTAACGAAGTATTCTGCTACAACGTCGACAAATCTTGATACCCTTACGCCTCCGAATGGAAGTCTTGAAGCTTCTGTCACTGGATTTTCCACTTCCGATATGACGGCGACCCTTGTATGGAATGGACTTGACGGCGCGTCGTTTTACGTGATATCTGTGAAAAATGCCGACGGTTCCTGGAGCGTGTTGGACGACAATGCGACTAATCTTTCTTTGAGTTTGACAGGATTGCAACCCAATGCTTCTTACACTTTCCGGGTGGAAGCTGGTAATGCCGCAGGGCTTGGGGCTAGCGTTACTGTCGATTTTACAGCGGTCGTTATTCCTGCTTCGCCCGAGGATGTGGCGTTTGGAGCTTTTGATGCGGAAAAGGCCCAAATTGAGCTTTCGTGGTCTGCTGTTCCATATGCGACTGGATATGTCGTTGAGAAATTCGATTTTGACTCGGGCAAGTGGATCACAGTCGAACGTAGCGACGAGACTTCGACCTCGTACGTTGTGACAAACGTCTCTGATTTCACAACCTATAAATATCGAGTCTCCGCTTATAACGCGGGTGGAACTTCGGAAACTGTTGAAGTGACGTTCACTAATTCTAAGGCTCCTGCGGCGCCTGAGAACGTCGCGATTACCTACAATCAATCGTCCCGATCTGCCGTGATCACCTGGACTCTCTCCGAAGGCGCTCAGGGATACTACTTATATCAGAAGTCAGACGCAGGCGAGTGGGAGAAAATTGCTTCGCTAAGTTCTATTTCCAAGAGCTATATAATTCAGGACGTTGCCGAAAATTCTGACTATTATTTTGCTCTCACGGCGTGGAATGGCGATGGAGAATCGGAGTTGTCCGTCGTCGAGCTTTCCACTCTCCAAGTTCCCGCGACTCCCTCCGACGCGGCCTTTGGGCGTATTGACTCGGCAACTAAATCCGTCGTTCTGTCGTGGAGCTCTGTCGCAGGCGCCGCCGGATATACGATCGAACGTCAGGTCGGGTCTGAGTGGATTGAGGTTGCCTCTCTTGATGGCAACGAGACGAGTTGGACTCTTATTGGCTTGGAGGATAATACCCGGTATGTATTCCGAATAGCCGCATTTAATCGCGTGGGGACGTCTTCTACGAAACAGGTTTCGATAACGACTGGAGTCTTTGAAACACCAGAGGCTCCGACGGATCTTATCGTTCTCTCTTACGACAGGGATTCTCATCGCGCGACTCTGTCTTGGGTTGATAAAGCGACGACGGAAACCGGTTATGAAATGCAGTACAGCTATGACGGGGTAGAATGGAATTCCGCCGCTATTCTTCCAGCTGACGCAACGTCTCGTATTGCGAACGGTTTGACTCCCGGTAAAACCTATCATTTCCGAGTGGCGGCTTTTAACGAATCGGGTTATTCTTCGTGGACGACAGTTGTCTTTGAGACTCCTTCAGAAAATCCCGAAGCGCCGTCAGATCTGACTGTTGGATCGTACGATTCCACTAACCACACAGCGATCGTTTCGTGGACGGATAATTCTGATAATGAGTCAGGATTCCGCGTTCAGTACAGCTTGAATCAGGTAGACTGGTTTACCGCCGCTTCTACCGAAGCAGGGACGACTACGCACGTGGCTACGGGACTGGTTGAAGGGCGAACCTACTATTTCCGTGTAGCGTCATATAATAGTTACGGCGTTTCTGATTGGGCGAGTGGTGAATTTACCGTTCCGACAGTATCTGAGGATAAGCCGGCTGCTCCTTCTAATCTTGTTTTCTCCGATCCTGTTTTCACTTCAAAGGGCGTCGACGTTACGATGAATTGGCAGGACAATTCTAGTAACGAAACTCGTTTTGTCGTTCAGTTTAGTTATGATAATGAAAACTGGTATGGCGCGGGCTCTACAGAGGCAAACGTTTCCACTCGATTGGCGACGGGTTTGGTTGAGGGACGCACGTACTACTTTAGAGTTGCCGCCTACAATGACTCCGGATATTCCGAATGGTTGACAGAATCGTATACTGCGCCTTCGTCACGCGTCACTGCGCCCTCGGATATCGTGTTCGGCGAGTATTCCAATGGTCAAGTCTCAATGTCGTGGACCGACAATTCGGAAAATGAACTCGGATTTGTCGTGCAATATAGTTATGACGGCGTGTCGTGGCATCGTGGTGGAACAACCGAAGCCAACGTGACGACTCGAGTCGCAACGAAGATGACTCCCGGAAGATTGTACTACTTCAGAGTGGCTGCGTATACTTCGGCCGGTTATTCCGACTGGACTGTCGGTCAGTTTGTTACTCCATCCGGGGCTCCCGTCGCGCCAGGTGAAATTACGTTCTCCGGATATTCTTCGACGAATCATACAGTGTCGATGACATGGGGGGACAATTCCTCAGATGAAGTCGGGTTCAACGTTGAGTACAGCGTGGATGGCGGCGAGACCTGGCACGTGTCCGGAAATACTTCCGCTAACGTCAATTACCGAACCGCCACAGGGTTGCGCGTGGGAGTTACTTATGAGTTCCGCGTTCGTTCCTTCAACGTCTATGGCGCGTCGGGATGGAGCTATGGTTCCTTTGAAGTTCCGGCGTCCGAGAATGCACCTAAAGCTCCCTCTGATTTCGTCTTCGGAGAATATGACGTCGACTCCAAGACGCTAAAGACTTCATGGACAGACAATGCGACGGATGAGTCTGGATATTATGTTCAGTATAGCGTCGACGGAGGTAAAACGTGGTATGCCGCCGCGACGTATGGAGCCGACGTGACGTCTCGTGTCGCTACGAGCGTTATTCCTGGCAGATCTTACATGTTCCGCGTTGCTGCGTTCAATTCCGAAGGGACTTCCGCATGGCTAACGAGCGACGTTTATGTCGTGGCCGCTGAATTGAATGTTCCCTCCGCTCCGTCTGATATCAAATTCTCCGACTATAATCCGGAAGCCGGAACGTTGGTCATGAGTTGGACCGATAATTCAGCGAACGAGAAGGGATTTAAGGTTCAGTATAGCGTCGACGATGGCGTTACGTGGAATGATTCGGCGTATATGTCGAGTAATGAAGCTTCTCGCATTGTTACGGGGTTGGTTCCTGGTCGAGTTTACACCTTCCGGGTTGCCGCCTATAACAATTACGGTTATTCCGATTGGACAACAGCGTCTTATTCGGTTATATCAACCGAGGGGGTGGCGGCGCCAACGGATCCTGGCTTTGTTTATTCGTCAACTCGTCGTCGACTCACGTTTGAGTGGGAAGGAGTTGCGACTTCATATAACATCCAATATCGCCTGACAACTGACAACGAATGGTATTCTCTTGCTTCCTCTACAAACTCTGTGACCATTGACGGGGTTGTTTACGGTTCAGCATACTATTTCCGCGTTCAAGGGGTCAATCAGGACGGCGCCGCTTCCGATTGGCTTGAGACCTCCTTCGACACGAGTACCCTTGGCCCCGTGGATTCTGCCGCTGTTGTTGAAGACGAGCTCGCAATCTTGGACGAGATTTTTAAAGAATTTGTTGAAGACGTGTTCTGACAAATAAATCATTCAGTCTCTTATCGCTAAAAGAGGGGGGGAGTCCGTGGTGGATTACCCCCCTCTTTAATTTGAAAATGGAGAAACGACGGTTAAAAGTCGCAAGAACCGTCCCATCGTACAAACGCTTCAAGCGCATAATACTCCGGGAGTCCAATCTGATTATAGGCCTCAGCCGTGGCTTGATTACGTTCCTCCGCTCGTTGCCAGAATTCACGCGCGTCGGCTCCTAGGAACAAGGCTCCGTCCTTCTGAGACGCGTGACGGAAAATTGCTTCTCTTTTCTTTTCAGCGTCACGAGGGAAAAGAGGAACGGCGATTTCTATTTTATCGATAGGCCATTCTTCCCAAGCGCCACGATATAGAAGCACTTCGGGGATTTCAATGTTTTCTTCCTTCATCTGGTGAAGTACTGACAAGGCGATGAGAGCGCATACTCGATGAGTTCCATGAGGATCGGAAAGGTCGTTAGCGATGAAAATTTTGTCAGGATTTAGCTCTTCAATAAGATTTCGGACTATTTTATGGTCAATTTCTGACGGAGGGAGCTTTTCAACAGTTCCTGTGTCATAGAAGGGCAGATTTAGAAAGTGAATGTGATCTTCTGGAATGCCGCAAACCTTGTCGGCGGAACGCGCTTCACTCCAGCGAATAAGTCGCTTAACTAGAAGGACGTTGCTAACGTCGCTTTCGCCTGGTTGCTTATTTCGTAGCGGCGATTCAATTTGTTCGTCAAGGAATTGAGTGATTGACGAATCGCCGTTGATTTGACTGTTGATTTCTGAGAGGAGGTCGGCCATACGGTAAGCGTCGTGGTCGTTTACCGCAATATTGCCGCTCGTCATATAGGAGACGTGAACCTCATGTCCGTCTTCTACTAAGCGAATCATTGTTCCGCCCATGCTAATGACGTCGTCGTCTGGGTGAGGGCTAAAAACAAGGATTTTTTTACGCGAGGAACCACATGGATGAGGAAGTATCGTGTCGGTCATCCAGGAAAAGACGCGAGCTGAAACCTCAGGAGCGGGGCCTGAATTTCTAAGTAGCGAATGTAGGCCATACGCTCTAAAGTCGCTGTCTGTAAGTTTTAGCAGAGCCTTTCCGGTCTTAGCGCATAACCATAGAACGGCGCGTTTGATCATATCGTTTGTCCATTCTACGGATCGAGTTCGCCATGGCGTAGCGACGTCTTGAAGTTTAGAAGCCGCGCTTTTATCGAGAATAAACGAGATATCATGGTGCTCTCGTAACCAACCGACGGGCGTCGCGTTTGAAATCGGCTCTTCTAAGGCGCGCTGTATGACGCTCGATTTTTCATCACCGAAGGCTAATACAACAATTTTTCGCGCTTCCATGATCGTCCCGAAACCAATTGTTAATCCGTGCGTTGGCACATTGGATTCGCTGAAGAACAAAGACGCCGCGTTTAATCTTGTTTGTGGATCAAGTTGCACCAATCGAGTACGACTGGTTTTAGAGGTGTACGGTTCGTTGAATCCTACGGAACCGTTGGGAGAGACTCCAAGTAATAAAAAGTCAAATCCGCCAACTGCGTTAATTTCGCTTTCATAACGTCGACAGCTTGCTTCCATCTGTTCCATAGGCAAAGTGGCGTCGAAAAAGTGGACATTTTCGAGGTCGATGTTCGTTTTTAATACGAAGTTTTCCATCAACCAACGACGCATACTTTGGAGACGATCGGCGCTCAATCCATAGTACTCGTTGACGATAAAAATGGAGACATTGGATAAATCCAATCCCTTTTGTTCGTAGATCTTTACTAACTCTTGGTAGACTCCAACTGGACTAGAACCGGCAACTAGACCCAGGGTGGCTCTTTGACCCAAGGAATTACGGTCGCGGACGATAGAAGCTATCTGCTGAGCGACATGATAACAAGCATTGGCTCCCGATTCAAAAACGTAAGTCGGCGCTTCAACGTTGCGAGCCGGTAAGGCGGCTTGGGGCGCTGGGGAAATGTTGTTGTTCATTGTATCGTTTTCTCTTTGTCTAGCTAAATAAGAGGAGTTTGACTCGTTACAGATTTGTGAGCCACATAATAAATGCGCTCGTGTGTATTATAACGATAATAACGAAGTTAGACGACCTCATTTTTATAAAAATAGAGGTTTTGAGTTGTTTTTAAGTCATAACCCCTCGAATTTCTTGGAGTGGCTCTTATAATCAACTAAACCAGTCTATCGGGATAGGACAATGATGAGTAGGACTTTCTCGACCTAAACGGTTTACTTTTATTTATCAGCTTCCTTAGATGCTCTTGCTTATAGTCTGTAATTCTTTTGTTGGATTAGAGGAACTTTGGGTGGAATAGAGCGGCACATCTTTAGTAAGGTGATCTTCTAAGGGGTGTAACGTGAAATACTGAGGTAGGATTAGGATGAAAAGACGTTTTACATTTGGACGCACAATGAAAAGTTGCGCGATCCTCTGTATTGTCGGAAGCGCCGCGTTTGTAGGTTGCAAAGAATCGCAAAACAGTAGTATTCTCCTTGAAGATGTTGACACGACTCAAACTGGAGACGCTTCTGGCGAAGAGTATTCCTCCTGGGTCGAGAGCTTTGAAAGCAAGATGAAGGAGAGCGGCTCTCGTAATACAACGGGCGTTGCCGCCGCCGGTACTACTGGAGCAGTTCCGGCATTCAACTTTGGCGCCGCCGCTACGACAGGCGACGCTCCGGTGGCGTTTAACTTTGGCGCCGCCGCTACGACAGGCGACGCTCCAGCGGCGTTTAACTTTGGCGCCGCCGCTACGACAGACGACGCTCCAGCGGCGTTTAACTTTGGCGCCGCCGCTACGACAGGAGACGCTCCAGCGTCTTTTAACTTCAGCGCCTCCGCCGCCACCACGGGCGACGCGCCTCTGGCCTTCCATTTTAATTCAGCGGCGGGAGCTAAAAACGGCGACGCCCCCGTCGCGAAGTTGAATTTTGGCGCCGCAAACGTTTCGCGCGCGTCAGCCGCCCCTCAGTTTGATTTTGGCGAATTTGCAAAGCAAAGATCTGACGCCGACAAGGCTCTTGCGGCCGCTAAAGCAACGGTGAAGGATCTAGAAGCGAATCTGGCCGGGTTGGAGAGAACTGCCAAGACGGTGGCAAACGACTTTAGCGCTAAGAAGGCGACTCTCGATAAGTGGATCAAGGACTATAATGCCGCGTCATCGCAGACGGCTCAGGCTAAAGCCGCTGTTGAGTCTGCCCAGAAGTCTGTCGCTTCTGCGGAGGGCGACTTAGCGTCAAAGCTGTCGGTAAGCGAAGAGAAGACGAAAATCCAGAGCGAACTTCTCGCTAAAAGAGATCAGACTAGTAATATGGTCGGATTAGCTGAAAAAGCTCTTAAGACAGCTGAAGCAGAACAGGAAAAGGCAAAACTTTCTGCCGACGAGGCCGCTTCCAATGTTGAGAAAGCTAAGTCTGTTGTTGCCGCTAGCCATGATTCGGTTGCACGGGCCAAACAAGATTTGGAGAAGAAGTTAGGGGAAGAGAGTAGCGTCAAGGAGACGGTTGCTTCTTTAACTTCTAAGCTTGATGACGCCAAGGCCGTTGCTGCGGAAACCCTGTCGGCTGTTGAGGGGAAGGAAGGCGAGGAGAAGGATGAGGCTGAACGGATAGCTCGCGAGGCTGCGGACGCCGTTGGCTCCGCCGAAAAAGCTCTTGCGGACGTTTCTAATCAACTCCAGCTCGTTTCTGAAGACGTCAAAAAGTTGACAGAAGCTCTTTCAAATGCTGAAGTTGCCGCTAACAACGCGTCTGAAAGCGCAAAGGTTGCCGAAGTAGCGAGCGCTAACGCCATTAATGTTCTGACAGCTTCGGAAGAGAAAGTTTCTGTTGCTAAGGAACAAAAAGATAAAGCTGTAGTTGCGCTGAATGTCGCGGAACAGGCTCTCAATGATTCAGGAACCGATCTCGAGAAGGCGAACACGGATCATACTAACGCCCAGGCTTCTCTTGAAGCGGCAAAGTCAGCCTTGGCTAAAGCGTCTTCGTCTCTTGTAGCTGCTGAAAAGGCAGAGGCGGAAGTCAAAATAGGCTTAGACTCTGCGCAAGTAGAGTTTGATAAAGCGAACTCGTCAATGAAAGACGCTAACGCTAAAAGAGACGCTGGGAAGGCGGAACTTCAAAAAGCCCTTGAGACTCTTAAGGCCGCTCAGGAACGAAGAGCTTCGTTGGCGCAGGACGATAACGACAACCACTTTTTTTTTTCAAGTCTAAACGAGACTTACTCTGCTGAGTTTGAGCCAGCAGTTCCTTCCGCAGAGAATTTAGAATCGGCGATCGATCGTTTGATCTCTTCTTTAGAGAAAGACGTTCAGGATTTAGAGATGATTCCGGATTTCGAAGATGGGGTCGTCTCTATTCGTCGCGACGCGAATTCGCTGAGCGTTGTGGCGTTGCTTTTAGGCGCCTCCGACGTAGAATCTTCTCGGAAGGCAAGTTCAAAGCCTCTTATCTCGGCATCACAACAATTAGCTAGCGTGGATTCTGTTAATGAGGCTAAGGCCGCTATTAAAGCGCTTCTTATAGCAAAAGACGTTGTTGGTTCAAAGTCAGACGTTCAGTGGGAAAAAGTTGCGCAGTTGGCGCCTTTGATGAAAAGCGCGTTGCCTCTCTTAGCGACAGAGATTAAGCGTTTGAGTAGAAACGAAAAGACTTTGTTGCGTTCTTCAAACGTTGATAAAGTCGTCGATCATTCAACTTTGATTGTTGCGATCGCTTTGGGTGGTCGTCAAAATGTAGACGAAACGCTTTCTCCTAAGGATGACGCGCTCTGGCAGGAGTATTGCGCAAATTTGGCGAATGTCGCTCTAACGTTCAATCACGAAGCAAACAAATTTAAGGCGGGCGAGGGGAATTTCAATAAATTAAAGGAAGACTTTAAAAAAGTTGAAGCCACATGTAGCTCGACTTGCCATGAGAAGTTTGGCGGTTACTCTGCTGAATAGTTGTATTGCTCTTTACTTGAACGTAGGTTTTCTATACGAGACATGCACGAGCGCTTTGGTGTTCGTGCATTCTTATTTCTTTCTGAGAGGATTAACATGGAAGTTGCTCGTCGTGTTTTGTTGGAATTGTGCTACGATGGCTCATCGTATTCCGGCTGGCAAATCCAACCCGGTCAGCCTAACGTACAAACAATTCAAGGGGAGCTTCAAAAAGCCTTGACGCGTGTTACGGGCGAGGAGAATGTAGAAATCGTTGGAAGCGGTCGGACAGACGCCGGCGTGCATGCGTTGTATCAGACTGCCGCCTTTACTACAACTTCCTCCTTGCCGCTTCCTACTATTTCTCGCGCCTTAAACGCCTTTTTGCCCCCTGATATAAGGATATGGCGGGCGTCATACGTCGACTTAGATTTTCACCCCATTCATGAAGTCTGTCGCAAAAGAGACCGATATTTGCTTAGCGACTTTCGTCCTAGTTTTCCTTTTTTTCGAAAAAATGTGTGGAACGTTCTTCGCCCGTTAGACGTAGAAAGGATGAATGCGGCGTCAAAGTTTCTTCTCGGTTCGCATGACATGTCCTCTTTTCAAACTCAGGGGTCGCCGCGTAAATCAACGGTTAGAACAGTATATGACGTCTCGATCCAAAGAGCAAACTCTTCTAATGCTTTCCTTTTTCCAAAGGCGAAGCTAATTGATGAAAGCTTGACGACACAGCCTGTTGTTTCATCGATCTTTCCGCCGGATTTAATTATTTTTGAGATAGAGGCCAACGGATTTTTGTATAATATGGTTAGAGCGATTGTCGGAACGTTATATCTCTTTGGCGAATGTCATCGTGGGTTTGATAATGTCGATCGCATGAAGGAGATTATTGACTCTTGCGACAGAAGCCTTGCCGGACCTACGGCGCCTGCTCACGGTTTATATATGGTGGACGTTGTTTATCCGGCGGAACGCTTAGTTTGGAATGGCGCCATGCGTTGACCTTTTTTTACGCTTTTCTAAAATTGAAGAGGTTAAGCGTTATATAATAACTTAAAGAAAGTGAATTATGCTTCTTAGAAAGGGATTAGGACAAAGTGCAATGGCGGAATTGCAGATTAAAGGCGCTTCCAATTCAACGCCTAAACGTTTTCCCTTAAATGAGGATTCCGTTCTTGTCGGGAGGCAGGCGTATTGCGATCTAGTACTTGAGAACCACGCTGTAAGTAGAGAGCATGCTAAGTTTATTCGTAAAAAGGATCAATGGTTTGTCGAAGATTTGCAGAGCCGTAACGGCGTTTGGATTAATGGGAAAAGAACAGGATACGAACCTGTTAAAGTAAATGACGGCGACCAGATTGTTGTGGGCGACGTTACTCTTATTTTTCATGAACATTCTGAGAAGAGCTCTTCCAAAAATGGGAGTTCAGCAAACTGGAGTCAGACGCTAATCAATGCCGTTAATGACGAGGAATTAGATCCTGGTCTAATTCGTTCACAATATTCCGTTGGCGCAGACTCTTCTTTCCTCGATCATTCAAACAGACCGCGCTATGATACGATAGAACAGTATGAGAACGAGGTCCAATTATTGGAAGAACGTGTTCGCGTTCTATTGGATTTTGCTCGTATCTTGGGTAAAGCGGAAGATTCTGGCGATCTAACCCCGCGATTTTTACAATGCCTTTTGAGACTTTTTCCAAAAGCCGATTCCGCCTGTGTTTTTGCTTCAGCAGAGGAAGATAAATCTAACAATGTACGTCAGTGGAACATAGTTGGTCATGCGTCTCGAGTCGAAAATGATAAAGAGGAATTTCGAGTAAGTCGCGCTGTTTTGCGGTATGTTGTTGAAACACGCGTGGCTGTGCTCTCCGATTCCGTTCCAGACGACTCCCGATTTGACGCTACCCAAAGCGTTTTGATTTCACGTATTCATTCCGTAATGGCGGCTCCTATCTATGAGCCCACAAACGATAGGATTTTGGGCGTTATCCAAATTGACGCCCGCGAGAATAATAAAGGTTTTACTCAAGAGGATTTGAGGTTACTCGTTGTCGTGGCCGGGCAGATTGCCGTTTATTGGGAGAATCAACGTTACCGCGACGCAGTTGTTAAGGAAAAGATTGCGCTGCGAGAAATGCAACTTGCCAATCAAGTTCAACGCGGTTTTCTTCCTCTTGAACCGCCACAACTCGACGCTTATGAATTTTTTGACTACTATCGTCCCGCCAAATTTGTTGGAGGAGATTATTTTGACTATATTTCGTTACCGGATGAATCGATTGCAATCATTTTGGGCGATGTCTCTGGTAAAGGAATTTCGGCTTCTTTGCTAATGGCCAAACTTTCCTCAGAAGCAAGATATAGTTTGGTTCTGGAAAAATCTAGATCCGCCGCAATGGCTCGTTTAAACAAAGTCTTCTCCGAAAATCATTGGGGCGATAGATTTATAACGTTGGTAATGGTTATTTTAGAGACTCGAACCGGAGTGGTTCGAATTTTTAACGCCG
>JBJEXI010000037.1:0-54739 GCA_051885615.1 Thermoguttaceae bacterium | reverse complement strand
ACTTTAGAACGACCTACCCGGCAGACTTTGCCCGCTTGCGACTACCTAATCCATTTAACCTCTAACAGACGGCGCCTAAAATGGCGCCGCTTTTCTTTTTCCCGCGCGGATCAGCGAGAAGACAGCCGCGATATAGGTATTGGAATAGTCTTGAAAAGCTGTTAAAATGTGTCCGTTTTGTGTCCGTTTTTATTCAAAAAAGGGCCAAAAAGCGCAGTTTTTGAAAAGTGGTTTAGAACTGTATTTGACGCGTGAAAATAGGGCGTATCGTTGAAAAATGAAAATACGCGCGTTGTTTTTGCAAGCCGAAGGTCGCCGGTTCGATCCCGGTCAGCTCCACTATCAACCGCGTTCCGTATTTTCCCGAACGGGGCGACGGGGGGCTTACGCAACGCTTACGGCTTGTCTAGATAGACGCGGCGTCCGCAAGACAGTTCCACAAATCCCTAAGAGCGGGCTAAGATGAATTTTAGCGAATGGAATGAGGAAACGCCCGCGTAGATTCGGTCTCTTAACGGTTTCGAGCAACTCTCTTTAACGACTATAGGCTGTCTTTTTATCCGAGAATCTGACGTATGAAGAGCGTTACGACGCAGGATTTAACGCCGCCAAATAATCTGCGAAAGGATTAAGATGTATTCGCGACAATCTTGATATCAGGTAATCTCCGCGTTCTGGACGGAACGTTAGAAAACGACGCGTTCTCCAAGGCCAAAAATTTTTTGAGTTTTCTCGAAAATTTTTAGCATATCTCCGACAAGCGCGGCGATTCTTCTAATAGACGCGGGTTATTCCGCCTACAACGGGCGCGACCGCGAAGTGGTATCGATTCTCATTCAATCCCCCGGAGTTTCTTTCTCGGGGCGTCTCTCATTCACAGGATTATCGAAATGTACGAAGTATTACGCCGTGTTAAGTCGCGCGACGCCGCGCTCTTGTTTGGATGGATGAAAAGAAGGTCGTCTGGGAAGACGCTCCGCGACGTCGGATTTGAGTCGATCGCCAAGGGGATGAACCGCAGCGGGCTCAAGACGAGTCGGGAATCCTCCTTTACGGCGCGAGTCGTCCGAGAACGCATTGCCGAACTCGAAGGCGCCGGGCTTATTGAACGGGACGTTCGCGGCGAAGAATTTGACGTCTATCTGCGCGACGCGACGGGGAGCGTTTCACGGAAAAATGCGGAGTCTCGTCCCGATTCCGACGACGAAAACGGGAACGAACATGGGAACGAACATGGGAACGAAAATCGTCCGTACGCGCGTACGCGTAGTGAAGAAATAATATTTAAAATAAATAAACAAATAAACAATCATCCGGGGACGAGAGTTTTAGAAGAACCTGAAGACGCAGAAATCGTCGCTGAGCGCGTCGAGACGTTCCAGCCGTCTTCGAAGGACGAGCGCGGAGAGGAGGACGCGCGACCGACGGCGGAAAGCGTTTTACAACGCGTGAACTTTCAGGATCCGAAAATCGCGGCGTTTCGCGCCAAGGTCGTTGCGAAGATTTGGGAACGGAGCTCAACCCCGAGCTCGTCGATCGGCTTGTCGCGGCGGCGGTCTTGAAGCTCGCGGGCTTCAGCGAGGCGTCGGCGCTCGGGCTATGTCGCGACGCGGTCGACGAACGGACGCTCTTCGAACGCACGAACGGTCGCGCGGGGAAGCGGAAGGCGTGGCAAACGATTGGTTACGGGGTCAAGCGCGCGTATGAGGCGGCGGGGTACGCGTGGACTCCGACGCGGATCGGAAACGAGCCCGCGCCTAGGTATGCGGGGATTCTCCCAACCGCTGTTGTCGACGCGGCGCCTGCTCCTGAACGGGTCGCGCCTCTCCCAACCGCTGCGCCGCATCGGGCGCCCTCCGCCGACGAGGTTGTTTACGAAGGCTTTACGCGTCAAGATTTAGACGGCCCGATGGAAGAGATGGAGAAGAAAGTCAAAGAACGATATCATACGCGTAACGCGTTCGAAACGCGGATGAAAACCTTTCAGCTTCGAGGACGTTTGCGCGATTTTTTCTATCCTCAAAGCCAAAACGCGTCTTCGAGTTTTGCGCGCGCGACCTGCTAACGGCGCGTTCCCGGCGAAAAGTGCGCTTTAGTCGCGAAATTGGAATCCGTTGTCAGAAATTTTTTGTAAAACTGAAGGACTCTTTATCAAAACTATTGACAATCTCGAGATAATATTTATAATGCAGTCTCCTTTTCAAAGTCGTAGATTTTTTAGCGTTTAGGGACGCTTTAAAATCGGGGCCCCATCCACGACCATGGATGGGGTTTTTTATTTTCTTGAGATATTGCGCTGCGCCGCAGTCGGGAAGGGCGTCAGAGACGGAGTCCCGTTTTAACGTTAAGGACTTCTTCGCATTTGGGATTTTAAACGCGAGCGCCCAGCATGACTAGATAGAGCGACGAGGAATGAATTTTTCAAAAAAACTTCATTCTAGAATATGACAACTCCGTAACGTGTTATATGCTACTAGGCGGTGGAGTCGAGCCGTGGATCTTACCATGCTTACCCAAGTACTTACCCAACCCGATATCTGGGAGGTTTTGACCGACCGACTTGATATCTGATCTGAAGACTCTGACCAATTTTTACCCCCCCTCGCGGGAATTGAGGATTTCCTCCTTTAGTTCCCCGCGAGGGGTTATTACATAGGATGCTTTTGAGGTTTTATTGAGATACTGCGCGGCGATTTTGTTAGAAGAGCATTCCTGCGCAAGGCGCGGCGTCTTCGCCGATCGCTTTGACGAGATCCTCTTCGGAGACGATCTTAATCGGAACGCCTTCGCTCTGAAGCTCCGCCGCTTTTTCGATCTTGGCTCCGTACGCCCCGTATTTCCATAGATGCGAACGCGCCCCGCCGACGACTACGTAGTCTACCTTCTTCGAAACCCCCGAGGCGACGCGGCCCCCGAGCGCTTCGATTCGCGCCCCGACCTTCTTCTTATCTCCCAGCGCGAATTGCCCCGACAACACGAACGTCTTGCCGCTAATTTCCACCGGTTCGCTCGCGCCGTCCGGAACGCTGATATACTCGAGAATCAGCCGACGAATCCGATCCGCCTCTTCCGGCGAAAAATCCTCCTTGCCAAGAAGCGCTCTGACGTCTTCTTTCAGCGCGTTCCATTTTTCCGACGTCCCCTCCCCAAATTTCTCGAGCCAGATACTCAGCAGATCAAGCTCCTTCTTATTGACGACCCCGTCGCACGTGATTCCCTGACAAAACGCGATAATCAGCTGCGTGTTAATCGTTTCCGTCGAATAATACTCCGCGCGATCCTGAACCTCGGAGAGGATCGCGATAATACCGAAGACGTTCTGCAACGTCAGAACAGAGTCTGCAAGCGCCGCGTCGATCCCCGCGAATACAGGGCGAAGGAGCGGCGAGTCCGCGTCGTCCGCGTGTTCGTAACGCCACTTCGTGAGAAATTCCTTCTCTTCTTCGCGAATCTCCGCGTCCGCTATGAAACCAAAGCAAAACCCGAAAAGCAAATTCACGTCCCTGACAAAGATTTGCTTTTTCCCAAAGCCCGTCTCGAGAAGCTCTCTATCCGTCAAATCTTTATCCGCCATTGTATCCTCTTTCGCGTCGATTGGCCAACTTGATCCGCTCCCATCCGACGAGAGCGCGCTGCGCCTATTATAGACTATCCGACGCATTAGCCGACCTCTCTTGCCAAAATTTCAACGAAACAGCCGGGGAAAACGCGCGAGTTCTTCCGTTATTGACGTCTTCGTGCGAAATATAGGCGGGATCGGCTCTTACGAAACTTGGGACGACGACGATCGCAGCGACGAATCAACCGACGGCGTTCCTTTCCGGTTAAATGCCCGTTGACAGAAACGCCCTTGGGGATAGAATAACAATCTCCTTTTGTTTGTTGTTGGTTTGTTTGAGCTCCCTGTAGCAATACAGGGAGTTTTTTATCGGTTCTGCTCTTTAGAGGTGGATGCGTCGGTTCTGTGATGATTTGCCGCCTTTTCTTTGGCGAGACTTTCTTATTGTTTTTATTTTGTTGTACCGAGGGCTACGAGGAGAGGATTTGCCGTAGGGCTCTTTAGCGAATAGAAGGCTTGTTGACGGTTTGTTCTGGCTCCCTGTGGCAATACGGGGAGTTTTTATATCGGTTCTGCTCTTTAGAGGAATTATAAGAGTCAGTTCTACACTAGGAATTGCCGCTTTTTCTTTCGCGGAACTTTTCTATTTTGTCCAAGTTGATATACTGTTAATGACGAGGAGGGACAGTTTGCGGTAGGAGTTTTGGCGATAGAACGCCGAGCGAGGGCTCTTTCCGCTCCTTTCTTTGATCGGGGGGCGAAGGCGTTTTGTCGGGCGAGTCGCGCGAGGAGCGCGAACGTCGGATTTGGAATGGTCGGGGAGTTCGCCGACGTCCCCGAAACGAACGCGCCGCGCGCGAGAGCGATAACGACGAGGACACTGAAGAGCTAGAAAGGGGCGACTAAATGGACGAGGAAGGGCGTAAACGCATTCTGGCGGAATTTGTCGCCGATCTCGTAGAGCAGGGCGTCAAATCTTGGACGGCGTCTTCCTGCGAAGCGGATCTCTACGGCGTCTTTTGCCTGTGCGACCAAGGCCTCTGTCCCGGCGTCGATATCATGTCGCGGAATCGAGAGCGGCTGGAGAGGGACGCCGAGTTTCTTCTTAGGGATTCGCGTTTTCTGGAGGAGTTTGGCGGCGACGCTGCCCGTTTGCGCGACTCTTTGTCCAGGTGGATCGACTTCAGAGCGTTGGACGAGAGGGACGATCTTCAGGGCGATCCCCTCCTTATCAGGGGAACCAGATACTCGATGGACGATCTCCACTATCTCTTCGTTGTTTACGTTTTGAAACGACGACCCGTGGCGTTCGGTACGGCGAAGAACTATCTGCGCGAAATGCAGTTCCGAGAAATCGAAGCGCGAAGCGCCGGTCTTTCCGCCATGACCCTCGCCGACGCCTCCCCTGTGCGCGTCGACGCCGCGTTCGACGAACTGAACGCCCGGAAGCCCTTTACCGGGATTGCCGCGACGTCCGTTTCTGCGTGGAAGCAAATGCTTGCCGCTTTGCGTTCGGGGGAGCCTTTCTTCCCGCGAGAGCTGCCCTTCGACACGCTGATTTCACGCTTCCAGGAATATCTAACCGACAAAACTAGCGTAGTCGCGTCGACGGTCAACAGCTACGTTGGCGCAATGAAAAACGTCAGACTTTTTGTTCGCGATACTCGACGTCTGTTGTTGTGTCGGCTCCTCTTTTCGACTGATTCCTTTCTTGTGAGGAAGGCCTTTGAACAGCTCGATTCACTCAAATGCTTCAAACGTTTTAATAAGGAACTTCATCGTCAACCTTCCGCCGCGCTCGGTAAGTGGGTTGAGTTTATCGCCGATCTCGAATCTTCCGTTGAAAGCGCCGCCGAGCCGACTCCCGACGTGAGCGCGCCTGTCGACGACCCCGCGCCCCTCGCGCCTGCGTCCGTTTCCGCCGGGCATACGCAGGATTGGGATAATATTGCCGAAGCTGTTTGGGGGAAACCTCTAAGCGTTAGTTATATGGGGGGCGATGAAACGAAGCGCTTGCGATGGAGAGACGTTTACGGATATATTTTCCAGAAGCTTTTCGAACTGTATCCAATTCAGATGAATCAGTTTGTCGACAAGTCTCTACCTTTGCCGAAACGTAGGTTTCCAATTCTGCTTTCGTGCGGAATGCGATTCAGCGTTCCTCTGGAAATAAAAGAGAACGTGTGGGCGAATGGAAATCTAGGCGTCAAAATTTTCATGCGCAACGTGAAAGAGACGATGGATTGTCTCGACGTTCCATATTCGTCCTTCACGGTTCGATACCTCAAGAGAGGCGAAGTTTTGGAGACGTCTCAGCCTAGCCTTTTTGACAATTTTGAAGAGTCTGACGCCCTTGAAGTGGGCCTAACGGAGAGTCTCGCGGACGAAGAGAATCTAGCGGACGTAGACGCCTTAACTCTAGATTGGACAAATCCTGGGGATATGACAAATACCGAGCCGGTCGTCGTTTACTACAACGATACGGCTTTCAGATTCAGCAGTTGGGCGCGGGTCTATTCCTTTATGATTAAAGAGCTTTCTTCGCATCGTAATGGGAGTTATAATTCACTCATGGAAAAAAATGCGCAGTCCAGTTCGCATGATTCCTGTAAGATTCGAAGTCTTTGTTTTGACGAGGCTCGATGGTTGAGCTTCGACTGTCCCCCTAATCTCGTCGTTCAAAAGATGAAGAGAGTTTTGGAAGTTCAGCGTCTTCTTCGTAATTCTCCGTTCGCGATACGCTATCGCCGGTTGGCGACGACGGTCGACGACAAGCGATAGGACGCGTTGAATTATCGCTTCGGAGCGGGGCGGCGAGGGGGTTTTCCCGGTAGCCGCGTTGGCGGAGGTCGTTGGAATAAAAAAAGGAATCTTCATGACGGAGATTCCTTTTTCATTTGGCGTCGCGCGTACGCGTCACGGGGCGGGGGCGCTTTCGATCGCTTTGAAGAGATCGTCGAGGCTGACGACCGTGTCGAATATCGCTTTGCCGTCGCCGATCGCTTTGAAATGTTCTTTCGCGCAGTGGATCTTCGCATTTTCGACGCCGCGGAGCTGGAGCGTGTCGTTATGCCCCTTCGTTTCCGCGACGAAGAAGACGTGCTTCTCCCCTTCGCGGGTTAAGACGATCGCCCAGTCGGGGCTATAGCGGCCTACGGGCGTAGCGATGTAGAAGCTCTTGGGGAGTTTGGCGTAGACGACGACCTCGGCGGAGTCTTCGAGACTGCGGGAGAACTCCTTCTCGATCTGCGAGTCGCAGAGGACGTAATCGTAGACGTGGCGCTTCGCTTCGATCGCGTTCCCGTCATTGCCGGGGTAGCCGCGCAACGCCGCGTCCGTGAAGACGTTCAGTTCGTAACGCTCGTTTGTCGGCCTGTACTTGATATGCTCGACGATAACCGTCGCTTTCTGGTCGTTGATGAGTTTCACCGCCTGAAGGATGAACTCCTCGGGGTTGATCTTGAAGAGCTCGAACTTCGTCGGGCTCATCCGTCTAAGAATATCCGCCGCAGTTCGCCGCGTGAGGCCCGTTCCCTCGACGATCTTGCCGATGAGGTCGTACGTCGCCGTCGAACGAACCCGCAACTCTTTCGCGCTGTTGATCGCCGACTTGCGCTCCTGCTCCTTGAGGGTGAACGCGCTCCAATCGAGAAGGGACTCTTTCGAATCGAACGCGTCGAGTTCCCCACGCTCGATCTTGAAGGTCGTCGACGCGACGCGCAGCGATCGGTTAAGCTCCGCGACCGCGCCCTTTACGAACTCCTCCGTGTCGAAGTCGACCAAATACGTCGATTTGCGATTGATCAGCTCCCAGAGCTCCTTGAACTCCGGTTGGTTGATCTTGCTCGTCGTCTTCAACTCCACGCACGGTCTCCGCGCGTTTTCGATCTCGATATTCTGACTGACCGATTCGAGGATGCGCAAGAACGCTTTCGAGTAACTCCGCGCGCACTCCGGAACCGCGACGTCGCCGCACGTTCGCGCCTGATGGTACGCGTCCGTGAGATTCCCCTGCGCGTCGATATAGTCGTTTTTCACCAACGAGAAGTAGATTTGCGTCGCTTCCTCTTTCGTGATTGTGCGCGGAACGTTTTCGTCGTCGAGAACTTCTTGCCCCGCGAAGAGCTCCGCCGTGACGGCGCGGGGACGGCTTCGGAGCGACTCGGCGATCTCCGCCTGCAAACCCTTCGTGAAGGCGTCGTAACTCTCGCTCGCCACGATCGTTAAGAGATTGACGCGCTGAATCTCGTCCTCTTCCAGAATCGACGAGTCCATGCGCCGACCCGATTGATCGACGCAGAGGCGCAGGCCGCGCCCTACCTCCTGGCGCCGCCGCACGTCGCTTCCGCTCTCCTTCAACGCGCAGATTTGGAAGACGTTCGGGTTGTCCCAACCTTCCCGCAACGCCGAATGTGAAAAGATGAAGCGCACCGGCGATTTCAAAGGATTGCGTTCCAGAAGGAGCTCTTTGTTCTTCATAATCAGGTCGTACGCGTCGACTTCGTCCTTGCCGACCTTGTCCGTTATCTTTCCATACTTGTCCTGCGCGAAGTATCCCGCGTGGGTTTCTTCCTTCGCTATTTGGCTCAGATAGTCGCGATAATACCCCGCGTCTCCGAACTCATGCTGAAAATTTTCGACCGCGCGTTCGTATTCCTCCTCGAAAATCTCCGCGTAAACGCCGTTCTCCGGGCCGTTCTCTCCATAGATTCGATATTTGCGCACCTCGTCGATGAAGAAGAGGGAGAGAACCTTGATTCCTCGAGAATAGAGCTCGCGTTCGCGTTCGAGATGCCGCCTGATCGTCTCGCGGATCTGCAACCGCCGCAGATCCATTTCCTCCACCTTTCCGACGGCGAAGCCCGCGCGGAGCGTGATTCCGTTCGCAAAGCGGATCGAATTGCTCCTCCCGTCGATCGCTACGACCTCGTACTGGTCGCGGTATTCTTCGAGCTCCCCCGACTTTTCGAAAAGATTCGTCCCCTCGTCGACGACGAAGGTCTTCTTGAGGACGCGATTCTTCCCTTTGACCTCGAACTCGAGGGTCGCCGTCGGGTTTTTATGCGGCGCGACGTTGATCTTCTCGAGATAGACGTACCCGGAGCGGGAGTCGCTTCCCGTTTGGGAGATTCCGACGACGGCGATTTTCTTGACAAGCTTCTTGCGGTACGCGTCGAGCGCGTCGAGGCGGTAGACCATATTATAGACGCTGTCGGGACGGTGCGTCGCGGAGTAGCGGAGGGTGAGGAAGGGCGCGAACGCCGCGAGACGCTCTTTTGTCGCGTTTCCCTCCACCGACTGCGGCTCGTCGATAATCAGAATCGGGTTCGTTTTCGCGATCACGTCGATCGGCCTGCGCGACTGGAACTCGTCGAGCTCCGTATTGATGCGCCGCGCCTTCTCCCCCCGCGCGTTGAACGCCTGCGCGTTGATTATCATCGCCTTGATACCCGAACTCGTCGCGAATCCGCTGATCTGGCTCAATTGCTCCGAATTGTAGATGAAATAGTCGATACGCTCCCCGTACTCCTCGGCGAAATGATCCTGCGTGATTTCGAACGTCTTGTAGACGCCTTCGCGAATCGCGACGCTCGGAACGACGATGATGAACTTGCTCCACCCGTAGGCTTTGCGCAGTTCGTAGATCGTTTTGATATAGGTATACGTTTTGCCGACGCCCGTTTCCATCTCGATCGTGAGATTGTATTCGCCGTTCATGCGTCCGCTCCTCTCGAGCTTGGGGGAGAGGGGTATTCCGTTTTCGCGCTGGACGTCGTTGAGTTGACGGAGAACGCGCCGGTCGGTGAGTTCGGGGACGGGCCTGAAGTTTCCGTAGCCGACGATATCGGTTTGGAGTAGGGAGGAGGCGTCGAGTCTGCCGGGGTCGACGTTATAGAGGGCGTCGCTTTTGGGCTGTCCTTGGAAGACGCGCACGACCGCTGCTGCGGCGTCGGCCTGAAACTGCTGGCGTTTAAATTGGATTTTCATCGCTTGGTCTTCCGTTAGATGACGCGCACGCGGCGATAGATTTCGTCGGCGCTCTCGGGCATGTAGAATTTGAAGATCTCGAAGAGGTTGATCTTCTCGGGGGCGTTCTTGAAGGAGGAGTCGCGGAAGACGACGCGCTCGGGACGCGTCTTGGCGATCATGCGCACGAGCTCTTCGGAGACGTTTTCGTCAAAACACGCGACGAGCTTCCCGTCGTCGTAGTTGTGAATCGTGTACGAACCGACCTTCTCCGACGTATACGGGCGCGACAACTCCAGCCCCCAGTCGAGAACGCATCCGAAGAGCAAATCGAGGTCAGAACGGTCTTCTTTGATATTCTCCACGCTGTCGAGAAGGTTCTGCTGAGAGAGGTCGTCCGGATGATAGTAGACGTTCTTCATATTGCTGTCGTCGACCTTCAAGACGCGGAAGCCGACGTCTAAGTCCCGCGTCGTCAACGGATTCTCCGACTTGATCTTCTCCCCCGCGCGGCGGATGCGCTCCTTGCCTATTTCGCAGATCGTTTTGTAGCCCGCTTTGTACGCTTCTGTCTTCTCCGCACAGAGCTCGGGGATTTGTACGAGGATAAAGCGTGTATGTGTCTGTTTGGTTGCGTTGTAAGATATAAGCGAATGAGCTAGCGTTGCAGATCCGCTGAAGAAATCAAGAACGATAGAATCCGGTTCTAAGTTTGCTAATGTAAATAAACGATCGATTAAACGTTTCGGCTTGGGACCATTAAAGACCCCTCCGTCCATTAACTTTGATAACTCTTGCGAGCCTTCTTGACTATGTCCAACGTCTTTGTGAAATAAAATAGACGTCGGCGCCATTCCATCATGCTTTAAATCAGATAAGAACCTTTTCAATCTCGGAACGCCGTCACCATCTGGGCCAAACCATATTCTGTTGTCCTGGAGTCTCTCCAAAAACGCGTTTTTGGAGAGACTCCAGCAGCGTCCTGCTGGAGGCTCGATAACTCGCCCGCTAGGCGTTGTTATCGGATAGTCGCATGCTTCGTTGTATGTTTTAACTGAGATGTCGCCTGAAGACCATGGCCCCCTTGGATCATTGTCGGGATTGCTATATCTTGCATTGGCCTGTTCTGTTCTAGGTAGTCGTCCGATGGTAAAGTTGTAAATATTCTTTGCGTACATCATGACATAGTCATGACTGTTGGATATAAATCGCGCGTCATTTTTGGGGGAAAAGGCTCTTTCCCAGACCAACTGCGCGATGAAATTTGTTCCGCCAAAAACCTCGTCGCAACACTTCTTTAGGTTTTCCTGTTCATTATCGTCGATAGAAATAAAGATAACGCCGTCGTCGCGGAGTAGGTTTCTTGCGAGAATTAGTCGGGAGTAGATCATGGAGCACCAATCGGAGTGGAATCGTGAATTGGTCTCGGTGTTTTTGAAGAGTCGGTTGTCGTCTTCGTCGAGGCGTCCTAGTAGGGCGTCCTCTTCCTCTTGGGAATGTGAGAAGTCGTCGCGGTAGATGAAGTCGTTCCCGGTGTTGTACGGGGGGTCGATGTAGATCATCTTGACCTTGGAGAGATAGTTGGCCTGTAGGAGTTTGAGGACGTCGAGATTGTCCCCTTCGATATAGAGATTTTCGGTAGTCTCCCAGTTTTTACTCTCTTCGGGGCATGGTCGTAGAGTTTTGCGAATCGGGGCGTTCGCTTCGCGTAGGGCGGCCTTCTTGCCGACCCATGTAAATTCGTAGGCTTCGCGCGAATCGTCGACGGCGGCGCGGTCGAGATGACGGCGGAGCGCGTCGAAATTCACGCTCTTGCGCAGCTTCCCGTCAGGGCCTGCGGTTTCCGTTACGCACGTGGGGAAGAGCGATCCCAGACGGTCGACGTTCTGCGCGACGACGTCGGGACTCTCAAAGCGCATCTTCTCAATTTCGGCGCTCTTTGCGTTGGTTGGTTGGTTGGTTGGTTGGTTGGTTGGTTGGTTCCACGTTCATTGTTTCGCCTCTTGCTTGCATCTCAAAACGAAGAGGCGCTCTTTTGCGGATCCAGGGTCCGCGCCGCGACGTCGGGTCGCGTCTTTTCGACGAACGCGCTCTCTCTGCGGTTTTTTCGACTAGACTTCTCCCCCGATTTTAAAATATTTCGAAGAGGTCGTTTTTTTCCGGCTATTTGTTCTGCGCGTTTTCGGGGCTCTTGAGTTGGCGGCGGATCGCGTCGATTGGATTGAGGCGTTCGACTGTTTCAAAAAGCGTCTTTCGCTCTATTAAGCGGTCTTCCGTGACGACGAAGCGAAAGAAGCCACGCCGCGCGCGCAGGGGAAAGCGTGTCAATCGAAAATCAGAAACGCTTTTTGGAGGGCTATGCCTGAAAGAACGGTTATTATTTAGCCGCAGTATTCTTCAAGATTTTGGGCTACTTTCTTTAACCAATCTTCCTTTGACGTCGCATTAGGTTTGAGCTTATCCGCCCATTCGCGCCCCTCGTGTATGCAATCCCAAGGAGACTTTTGTTGTTGATAACGTCCTTTACCAGGGTCATGGTTTCCAAATCCGTCAATACACCTATTCCATAACGGTTTATATTGTTCAATCAACATAGATTCCGCAAGCGGAATCCAAATGTCGTCAACAACGAGATAGCGACACACAAAGTCGTTTTCGTTGAGATTGGCAGCTTTTAAAATAGAGGTATAATGCTCGGACAACCTGTTGTATAAAGCAAACCCATGATCTACGTTTATCCCCAAGCCGCCCTTTCTTGCTCCGGCAGGAACAGCTTTACCGATATAAATCGGGGCGTCAAAAGCGTCTTTGTTCAGGCCGCTAACCGTTGGTAAGGAGCAAAATCACCGCGATAATAGATAGCGTAGACGCCCGCCCCTATAAAAGGATCTGGCGGCAAGGTATGCGTAGGAGTAGCGAGCATCGTTGCGGCGACGCTTGCGCCCAGGTTGCGTTTATCAAGGGGGTTATATGGTTTGATTACTGGTATATCTCCTTTAGGCATGGCATATCCCCCTTAAGTGTGCGATCACAGAACTGCCTACTACTTCCGCCAATTTGACAGGCACAGCATTGCCGATCTGCCTCATACTCTCCGTCCATGAAGCGACAAAGCGGTAGTTGTCTGGAAATGTTTGAATACGCGCGCTTTCTCTGACCGTATAATATCTGACTTCGCCGCTATCGAGCACAAGCATATTTTCACCGCCGGGAACGCCATGCGCTCCGGCCTTTATTGTTTTTGACGGTTCATCTAAAACGCTGCCCGAATGACCCGGATAAACTTTCGCGCCGGCTCTAAATATATGATTGTCAAAAGCGCCGACTTCCTTACTTCGCGGGTCTGGCAAATCTCCAATCGCATCTCGCGTTGTCCGCCAAGGCAAAAGAGGATTATCGCAATCTTCAATCAGGGAACGGAGCTTTTTCATCGCTTGCGCGTTTAAAGGATTTTCCTGCGGCATTTTCTTATTATGACGTTTCCAATAATCGCCGGAAATCCATTTTGAGTAAATCAAACTCTCTTTAGAATGAGTGGGATTAGGAAAAGACCAATGTGCGTTGACGTCTTTTCTAAATCCTATAACGATTACCCTATGTCGTAGTTGAGGAACGCCATAATCGGCAGCGTTAAACAAGCGGAAAACGACATTGTATTCACAATCGTCATGTTGGTTTGACGTGTGATGTTGCTCCAATAAAGTTCGGTGTTCTTCCCACGTCATCCCCTCTGGCTTTATGATACTCGGATAAGTTAATTGCAAAATAATATAGCTGAAATATAGGCTAAAAGACTTCCGTAATAACCCTTTTACATTTTCAAAAATAAAGACTTCCGGCATGATTTCTCGCACAGCTCTAACCGCTTCCGGGAACATATCGCGCTTATCATTATATGCCTGCGCTTTGCCGCCAAGTGAAAACGGTTGACAAGGCGGGCCGCCGGAAATCATGTTAATTTTCCCTGTTAAACCGTCATAAGAAACAGTCCTAACGTCAGACTGAAATACATTCCAGTCGTTTATACCGTCAAAACCGGCGGCAATATTCGCTTTGATATTGTCGCAAGAATCCTTGTCCCATTCGTATAACGCTTTATGTTGAAAGCCTGCTCTTTGCAGGCCTAAAGCTAAACCGCCAGTTCCGCAAAAAAGCTCTATGGAGTTATTAACATCCGGAGTACTTTGCATAGCCATTCCATCCTTCGCCTATAAGAATCTAACGTAATGATACAGGATTTTCGGCGCGTCTTCAATAGAATACGTGATATTTGAGATATCTTTCAAGAGCCGGAAAATTGGAAATTTTGCGATAGTAGCGGCTTTGTGGAGCTTGTGCCGGAGGAATTGACCGTCCGTCCGCCGCCTAATCCCTCTTTTCAAAGACTGGAACTAGGCGCAGACGCGCTTGGGAGAAATCACAGACAGGAAGTCTCTCCGCGAATTCGCCCGCTCCTTCTTTTTGTCAGCGATCGTTTTTGAGCGCGTCGAGGGTTCGCTGGAGCGTTTCGAGCTCCGCGCGGAGGGCGCATTGTCTGTTGAACTGGCGTTCTCGATTCTTCTTCGTTTCTAGGCGCTTGAGGCGTCGACGGATCGCGTCGATTTGGTTGAGGCGCTCGACCGTCTCCAAAAGCGTTTCACCTTCTGTTAGGCGGACTTCCGGGGCGACGAAACGGAAGAAGCCGCGCGCGATTTCGTCGACTTTACGCCCTTCGAGGGGGATCCGGAACTCTTCTCTAGGCGTCCAGAACCCTTGATGGAAGTAGCGCAGAACGCGGCTCGGCTCTTCGTATGTCTTCGCGAGCTCCTTCACTCCGAACCAAGGCTGGAGATACTCCCCGTGCGCGAGGACGAGGAGAAGGTCGTAAGGCGTCGCGGCGTCGACGAGCTCGAGAAACTTCTCGTTCGGTTTTGCGACGCGCAGGTCGATCTGGAAGATCTGAATCTCTCTCTCGACGCGGTCGTCGAACTGCGCGTAGCGATTCGCGCCGATATTGTGCGTCCAGCGAATCGCTTCGATCTCCATGAGGAACGCGTCGCGAAGTTTCGCGGGGATCTTCTTTTCGTCGGCGAGGAATCGTCGCGTGATCTCTTTATCGACCTCGAGGCTTGTCGGCAACCCAAACATCGCGCGTCACGCTCCCTTTCGCTCTTTCGCGTCTTTGACGACGAGGAAGCAGACGAGTTCGAAGTCGTCGCGCCCCGCGCTCTTCGTCGCGGACGCCGTGCCGCCGGGGGAGAAGAGAAGGTCGAGGTTTTCGTTCTCCCGCTCCTCGACGATCGAGTTGATCGCCTTCGTCAGGAGCGCGGAAACCTTGCTCATGTCGCGCCCGTCCTGCGTCTCCTCGTTGAAGGGCGCGTAGACCTGACGGATCGGCGTTTTTTTGTCGCGACAGAGCAAACGCATCGCGTCGAGAAGGGATTTCGGCTCCAAGCAGCCGCACTGAATCGCCCCGTTCTCCGCGATGTAGACCATGTAGAAGGGGTGGATCGGGTTGCGATTGTTCCGGTTGACCTCCTGCGAGCGGTTCTTGAGGATGAAGAGCGCCCCCGGCGGGAATCCCGGCGCGGCGGGAACGACGGCGTGAAGTCCCGGCGGAGCGTTCGTCGCCTCTTCATGTTCCTTGAGGTACTGGACGAGATCGAGCCTAAAATCGTTGATTCCCAAATCGACGATCGACACGCCCGCGCTCATCTCTTCGAGATCGCAGACGCGGTTCTTCAACTCTTCGAGCTGTTTCTTGCGGAACTCCGTTTCGTGGCGCTCCTCTTCCGTGTCGAGAGGATTGTCGGAGCCCGTCGCGCTCAGGTCGACGATCTTCATACGCGCTTCGACGCGCGGTTTGAGCTGGATATATTCGTCGAGGGGCATGTCGGGCCAGAAGTTCACGAGCTGAATCGCCGCGTTGGGGCTCCCGATACGGTCGATACGTCCGAAACGCTGGATAATTCGCACCGGGTTCCAGTGAATGTCGTAGTTCACGAGGAAGTCGCAGTCCTGCAAGTTCTGACCTTCCGAGATGCAGTCCGTCGCGATGAGAACGTCGATCGTATCGGTCGCGTCGGGGAGAAGGATCGCGCAGTCTTTCGAGATCGGAGAGAAGCACGTCAGGATCGTCGCCATATCCTTCTTTCTTCTCGGAAGGGTCGCCGTCGTCTGGTTCTTGTTCCCCCCCGTGACGAGCGCGGTTTTGAGCCCGTATTTCTCCAAGACGTGTCGACTCACGCGGTCGTAAATATACTCCGCCGTGTCCTTAAAGGCGGTGAAGATCA
Organism: Thermoguttaceae bacterium; assembly: GCA_051885615.1. Taxonomy (GTDB): domain Bacteria; phylum Planctomycetota; class Planctomycetia; order Pirellulales; family Thermoguttaceae; genus RUG369. The sequence goes on along the minus strand of JBJEXI010000037.1, from coordinate 38,941 downwards.
GCGCCTTGCGATTCGTTGCGTTGATCGGACGTTCGATCTTTTCGTCGAGGAGTTTGAGGAGTTCGTTGAGTTTCGCGTCTTGTTCCGGGGGGATTTCTCCGACGAGATCGAGGAGGAAGTTCAGCGTTTGGAGATCGTCCTGGAGGGACTGGCGCCATTTGAGTCGGTCGATATGTTCGAGACTGATCTTACAGTCTTTCGCGGCGCCTTCTTCGTTTTCACATTCGTCGACGAATTCTTCCTCTTCGTCGTCGAGATCTCCGGAGGATTGGGGTATCGTTTGGGAGATATAGACGGGGGCCGCGTCCCCTTCGCGTTGTCGTCGATCGTATTCGTCGAGGAGAGCGAGCCGATTTTCGACGAGCTTCCAGAGTTTGTCGAGGGTCTTTTGGAAGGACGCGAGGGAGCTTTCGAGGCGTTTTAAGAGGTTTATCCCCATGAGTCGACGAATCCCGAGTTCGCGGCCCTGGTGGGAGGCGCCGCCGAATTTGTCGGAGCGAAAGATCTGCGGGTATTCTTTGCGTTGCGACGGCTGGATGAAGCTCGCCGGGCTGTAGACTTCGAGCTTGAGGGAGATAATCTTCTCGAAAATCGCCTGGTAGGTGAGTTCGTTCCTAATTTTTCCGTCGGTCGTGAGGGGAGTCGCGTACGACTTTGGGGGAAGTCTCTCGGGGAACTTTCCGACGTCGCGCATGTCGTAGTACTGCTGGATGTGCTTGCGCGAGCGCGCGATCGTCGTGGAGTCGAGGAGCCGGAAGAAATCGAAGTCGAGCGCTTTGAGGAGATTCGGGGTCGTGCGTTCTTTCGGGGATAGCTTCGACCAGGCTCTAAAGGCGGTTTGAGCGCGTCGGAAGATATCTTCGACGGGACGCTCTCCCTTGAAAATGCGGTCGAATTCCTCGGAATTCCCAACGTAGGCGAGCTGAAGCTGATTCTTCAGGTCGTTGAAGTTCGTGTTGACAGGGGTGGCGGAAAGCATGAGAACTTTCGTTTTGACGCCCTTGGCGAGCGCCTCGTTTAAGAGTCGCGAATAGCGCGTTTCCTTCTCCTCTTTGCGGTGATTTTTGACGCCGTTGCGGAAGTTGTGCGATTCGTCGATGACGAGAAGGTCGTAATTCTGCCAGTTAATACGCGCGAGGTCGTTACCGTTCGAATAGCCGGAACGTCGACTGAGGTCGGTGTGCGCGAGAACGTCGTAACGGAGTTTATCTTCGCAAAGGGGATTGTCGACGTAGTTGCTCTTATAGGTAGTCCAGTTGTCCGACAACCTCTTGGGGCAGAGGACAAGGGCGTTTTGATTTCGCGATTCAAAGTATTTGATGACCGCGAGGGCCGTAAAGGTTTTGCCCAGACCGACGGAATCCGCGAGGATGCATCCGTTGTACGTGTTGAGCTTGTTAATGACGCCGTAGGCGGCGTCCTTCTGAAAGTTGTAGAGCTTATTCCAAACGACGCTTTTCCGATATCCCGTCGCTTCGTTGGGGAGCGTGTCTTGCGACAGGTCTTCGAGGAACTCGTGGAAGATATTGTAAAGGGCGACGAAGTAGATGAAGTCGGGGGAGTTCTCCGCGTAGACAGTCGAGATATTGTCGACGATCTGCGCCGTCACGTCTTGAGACGTCGGATTGTTCCATCCTCTTTCGAAGAGATCGAGGATAGTCTTGGAGTTTGGCGCTTCCACGCGAACAATGTGTCCAGACGCGGCGCTAGCTTCGTCGGCGCACCCCAGCCCTGCGAGGGTAAACTCTCCGCATCCTAAATAGGACGTCAAATTCGATCCGTCGACGACGTGGATCGAGTTCTCTTGACGCTGCGCGTTGCTGACGACGGACTTAAAGCGGACTTTTTGCTTGATCCATTCGGCGCATTCCCGCGCGATCGCCTTTTGCATGAGTTCGTTGCGGAGTTTGACCTCGAATTCGGTTCCGTAAAGGGATTGTTCGCGGTTGCGGCGCGGAATGAAGAATTCCCTCCGCGACGCTTCCTCCTTCGTCGACGTGAAGGTTGGGGAAGTAAAGAGGAAATGGAGTTCGTCGATCTGCGTCAACGCGCTTTTGAGAACCTCGAAAGCGTTCATGGAAAAGCAAGCCGCCGCGATTCGCAACTTGCTCCCGCGCTTTATCGTCCAGAGAAGGTCGTCGCGTAAGCTCCCGTTTTCGTTGAGATAGTAGGGCTTTGGAACAAAGGAGTGTTGAGGACTGGCTGACTCAGGCATGTTAGGTCCAATCTTGGCAAGGTTCGGACGCGCGACGTTACGCGTTTTCCCTTATTGTACGCCCTTTCGCGGCGATTTCAACAACGCGCCGTCGCGGCAAGAAACGCAACAAGGCGGCGCCGAGCTTAGAGGCGCCGCCATGCGAAACGAGAAGGGGGAGAGACGCGGATTATTTCGCGTCGAAGACCGTCGTGATAATCGCGGCGCTGACGTCCCCGTCGACGCGTAGAGCGACGCGCGTAGGCTTCGATCTCACGCTTTCGTCATTCTCGCCGACGATCGACGTTTCCGCGACAAGTTTGAGCGCCGCGCCGTTCGCGTCATGCGCCGTGATCGTCGCCGTCGCCCCGTCGAGCTCCACGCGGATCGACTCCGGTTCGCTCGCGTCGATCTTCACGTCCTTATAGAAGGTTACCAGCGCCGTTTCGATCGACCCCGTCTTCCCCTCGTTGAACCGAATATCGTCGACGATCGCGACTCGACCCGCGAAATCGCCGCGCGGACGTTCGTATCGGAACTCGCGCGTCGCCGACTTGAGCTCCTTCGCGTCCTTGTACGCCGACGTCGCGTCGAACTTCAGGCGATCGACCGCGTCCGTAAACTCCGCGTCGATCCGTTTCCCCGCGCAGGAACTTCCCGTCGTTTGCAACGTGCCTGCGATTCGCGGAACCGGGTGTCCGAAGGAGTTGAGAAGCTGACCCTCGTAACGTCTCGAACTGAAGGTTCGCGCTGTGTAGACTTCGCCGCCAGGATCGCGCGAGACGAACTTCATCTCCGCGTTCTTTCCGTTCGGGGGCGCGAGCGCCAGCGTGTACGACCCGACGTCGTTGTGATTGTGCAACTCGCCGTTATGCCCCCCCTTGAGCGCCAACACGAAACTCGGCGTCTTGATCGGCGCCCCCGGACGCAAGACCGCCACCCCCGCGTCGTCAAAGAGGGAGCGCATCGGCGCGGCGAATTTTTCGCCGTTCCCCGACGTTTCCCCGAAGAGGATCTCCTTGTCTAGGCCGATCGTCCCCGTCTCCTGGAGCCCGCCGCATCCGTAGTTTTTACCCAGCGCCTGCTCCTCGTACTCCGAATACCCCTTCTTCGCAAGTCGGCTCGCGTACGCTACCGTGATCGCGTTCGGACGCGCCGTCATCGCGCAGTCCGCAAAGACGGCGTACGAATCCGCCGCCAAAAGCTGGTTCGGCGCGTAATCGATCACCGCGCTTATCTTTTCGAAACGGAATAGGTCGAGCTTATCGCCCGTCGCTTCCCGCGCCGCCGCGACTAAATAGAGGTAGAATCCGAACCCGTAGTTCCAATATCCCATCCCCTCCGAGCAGTACCCGTCGTTCGTGAAGCCCTGCATGAAGTATTTTTCCGAGCAGTAGTCCGCCGCCGCCAAGAAGAAAGCGCGGCGTTCTTTCGATTCCACGATATTGAGCGCCGCGATAATTGTCCCCGCGTGGCAGACCGCGTTCCAGTTGTTGACGGTACGAACCCACCAGAGGCGCTTCGTATCCTCTTTGACCGCGATTTCATACGGTTTCAAGACGCGGCGTTCGATCTCTTCCTTGACGCGCGCGACGACCGCAGGGTCGAGCTTGTCCTCGAAAAGGTTGACCGAAAGCGCCAACTTCGCGGCCTCCGTCGTCGAACCCAGGTCGGAGATCATGCGCTTGCCGTCGTAGACTTGCGCGTTTGCGTCATGCGCGGGGTAGACCCACGATTTGATTTCGCAGATATTCAGGAGCTCTTTGTTGAGCTGTTCGATAAATCGTCCTTTTCCCTCGAAGGCCTCCGCCATCGTCAGCGCTTCCGCGCGTCTCACGACTCGATGGTACGCGTCTTGATAATGGGAGCGGTTTCCGTTGCGGTAATACTCCTTATATAGCTCTTCCGGGAGTTCCTGCGGCTGGGAATCGCAGACTTTTTCGGCGTCTTTGATCCACCGCTGCGCGATTCCGTTTCGGGAGCCGAGTTCGCGCCAGTAGTCGAGTCCGGCGGTTCTCGCGCCGATCGCGGGCGCGTCTTGCAGGTATGTTTCGATCGTCTTGGCGCGTTTTTCGATTTCGCGCAGTTCCTCGGGATTCCCTGCGGCGCGCGCGGCGGTCGACGTCGCGACGACAGAGCCGACGATACCGACGACGGCGAGCGCGGCTAAAATCCAACGGCTCGTTCTCATTTTCATGGTTGCCCCCCTTTCGACGCTCTTTTTGCGTCGATATAATACAGAAGCCGGAGTTTCAATTGGCGTCATCCTTCTTCGCGACGCGCGTCGCGAACGCCGCCGTCGATTATATCAGGAGCGCGGCGCAATTGCAAATTAACGCGTCCCCGCTCCCTTTTTGTGGAGTGCACTCTCATGCAGCAGCTTGGTACAAAATGCGTTCAAGCGGGATACCGTCCTGAAAACGGCGAGCCGCGTCAGGTTCCGATCATTCAAAGCACGACGTTCCGCTATGAGTCGAGCGCCGCGATGGGCAAGCTCTTCGACCTCGAAGCCTCCGGGTACTTCTACACCCGTCTGCAAAATCCGACGTGCGATATCGTCGCCGCGAAGATCGCCGCCCTCGAAGGCGGAACGGCGGGGATGCTCACCTCTTCCGGACAGGCCGCGAACTTTTTCTCCATCTTCAACCTCTGTTCCGCAGGGGATCACGTCGTCGCGTCCTCCGCGATCTACGGGGGGACGTACAACCTCTTCGCCGTCACGATGAAGCGCATGGGAATCGACTTCACCTTCGTGCGTCCCGACGCGACCGAGGACGAACTTCACGCCGCGTTCCAGCCTAATACCCGCGCGATGTTCGGCGAATCGATCGCCAACCCCGCGCTCGATATCCTCGACTTCGAACTCTTCGCCAAAGTCGCTCACGAACACGGCGTTCCCCTCGTCGTCGACAACACCTTCCCGACCCCCGTCAACTGCCGTCCCTTCGAGTTCGGCGTCGATATCGTCACGCACTCCACGACGAAATATATGGACGGCCACGGGACGCAGGTCGGCGGCGCGATCGTCGATTCGGGCAACTTCGACTGGTTCGCTCACAAGGACAAGTACCCTGGGCTCACCACCCCCGACGAAAGCTATCACGGAATAGTCTACGCCGAAAAGTTCGGCCAGGGCGGGGCGTTCATCACCAAATGCGTCGCGCAGCTCATGCGCGATTTCGGATCCTCCCCCGCGCCGCAAAACGCGTTCCTCCTCAACCTTGGGCTCGAATCGCTGCACCTGCGCATGAAGCGTCATTGCGAAAACGGGCAGGCGATGGCGGAATTCCTTGAATCGCACGACAAGGTCGCGTGGGTGAACTATCCCGGCCTCAAGAGCAACAAATACTACGCGCTCGCGCAGAAATATATGCCTAACGGAACGTGCGGGGTCGTCTCCTTTGGCGTGAAGGGCGGACGGGAAGCCGCCGAACGTTTCATGTCGGGCCTCAAGATCGCGGCGATCGCCACGCACGTCGCCGACGCGCGCACCTGCGTCCTGCACCCCGCGAACGCGACGCACCGCCAGTTGAGCGACGAAGAGCTCGTGAAATGCGGCGTCGGTCCGGATCTCATTCGCCTCTCCTGCGGTATCGAAGACGCGGCGGATTTGATCGCGGACGTCGATCAGGCGCTCGCGAACGTCTGAGCCGGTTGCACAACTCTCCCGCATCGACTTTCCCGCGCGTATCCTGCGCGTGAAAGAGACCGGGCCCATGCGCGGAACGCGTTGATTGACGACGCGTCCCGCGCTCCTATTGTAGCGCCGTCTTTTTTGACGGTCCGTTTGGATTGAAAATATTAGCCCTGCTTTTTGCAAGGAGGTTCAGATATTATGAAAACGAATAATTCCCGCGGTCGAGGCCGCAAGGCAAAAGGCGGAGCGTCCCGCGCGTCGGGTCGTCGAGCGCGCGCGCCTCAGCTTGATCGTTCGCGCGCGCCCAAGAAGAACGCGCGTAAATTCCCCTCCGTCGCCGCGCTGCGCAAGTCGAGCGGCTCTATCTTCCAGTCTCCGACGGCGGCGACGAAGAAGGGCGACTCCGACGAACTTGACGATTCCCTCGATTTTCGCGGCTTCCGTCTCCAGCAGGCGCTCGCCGCCGCAGGGCTCGGAAGTCGTCGTCAGTGCGAAGAGCTGATCCGCGAAGGGCGCGTCGAAGTCGACGGCAAAGTCGTCTCCGAACTCGGCGTCCGCGTGCGTCCCAACGAGCAGAAGATACGCGTCGACGGCGAACTTCTCCCCAAGTCGAAGCCCGTCTACGTCGCGCTCAACAAGCCTAAGAACGCCCTGTGCACCAACTGCGACCCCCAAGGGCGCCGACTCGCCCTCGATTTCATTCCCTCCGAGCTGGGCCGACTCTTCCCCGTGGGGCGTCTCGACCAGAACTCCGAAGGACTCCTCCTCCTGACGAACGACGGGGCGCTCGCGCAGCGTCTCATGCACCCGAGCTACGAGGTTCCGAAGAAGTATCGCGTGCAAGTGGCGGGGCTCGTCGACTACGAACTTATCAACGCGCTGCGTCGCGGCGTGCATATTGCGGAAGGCGTCGTGCAGGCGGACGACGCGACAATCCGCTCGTCGCACAAGCTCAGCTCCGTCCTCGAAATTACGCTGACGGAAGGTAAGAACCGCGAAATTCGCCGTATGCTCGCGCGTCTCGGACACAAGGTCATGCACCTTCAACGCGTGCAGATCGGCGCGGTGAAGCTCGGCAAACTCGCGCCGGGGGATTATCGGCGGTTGACGTCGGAAGAGGTCGCGCAGCTCTATCGCTTCGCGGAAACGCCGATCGACAAGCGTCCCGGCGCGCGCCGCGCGGAAGACGAATCTCGACCCGCGTTACCCCCCGTCGAACTTGCCGCGCTCGAAGCGCGCGAGGCGGAGAAGAACGACGCGCGCGAAGGAAAAGTCAAGGGAGGCGAGAAAGCGTCCGCGAAGGATTCCGCGCGCGAATCTGACGTCGAAGGGTATCGCGACGCGATGCGCAAGGTCTTCAAAGACTCGTTCTATCGCGCGAAAGAGAAGGACGAGTCAGGAGAGGGGCGCGAAGTTCGCAACGCGCGGGGCAAGAAGCTGACGCGCCGCGCGCCGCGCGAGGAATTCCGAGAAGAGTTCCGCGCGGAGGAACGCGGAGAAGCGCGTCGTCGCGCGCGTCGCGAGTTCGACGACGAGACGCGAACGATCGGCGTGAAGAAGTTCTCGCGCGACGAAGACGGCTCCACGCGCGATCGTTTCAATTACGACGCGTCGTCGAAAGGACGCGGCGCGAAGGGGACAAAGGGGGCAAAACGCCCCGGCGGGTTCGACAAAGAGCGCAAAGGGCCGCGCCAACCGCGTCAGGGCCGCGCGACTCGCGGAGGACGCGGGGGCAGGTGATCCGCGCGTTTCGTCAACATCGGCGCGTCCTTCGAGGATGGGGACGCGCGTCGACCTTAGGAGTTTTTCATGTCAGAATGTAGTTCTCACTATAAGGAAATGTGGGCGGGCGCGGGCTCCGTCCAGATGAATCAGCCTGTGGCGAAGGGAGTCCGTAAGATTAGCTTGATCGCGCCTGAATTTGCGGAACGCGTCAAGCCGGGTCAGTTTGTCATGCTACGCCTTCTCGAAGGTTCGGATCCGATTCTGGGTCGTCCTTTCGCGGTCTACGACGTAGAGCTCGAGACGGGGCGCGTCGACGTGATCTACGCGGTCGTCGGGAAGGGAACGCGGCGTTTGGCGAAGCTTCGCGTCGGGGATTCCGTCGGACTCTGGGGCCCTCTTGGGAACGGATGGCAGGCCGCGGCGCGGTTGAACCCGGCGAAGAAGGTCGTTCTCGTCGCGGGCGGGGTGGGGCACGCGCCCTTCTATTTGGAGATTAAACGGATTCTCGCGCTTCCCGAGGAGTCGCGTCCGGAGCTGACCTTCGTTTACGGGGGGCGGACGCGCGGTCGAATGAGTTGCGTCGACGAGTTTCAGGCGCTCGGTTGCGACGCGCGCTTTACGACGGAGGACGGATCGCTTGGAACGAAGGGATTCGTCACGGAGCTACTGCCGACCCTCTTCCCGGAAGATTTCGATCCTCGCGACGGTCAAATCCTCGCGTGCGGCCCCGGCCCGATGATGCGCGCGGTCGCGCTCTGGGCGCAGAAGCGCGGAATCGAATGTTGGACGTCCCTCGAATCGCCGATGGCGTGCGGCATGGGTATCTGCTATTCGTGCGTCGTCGAGTGGAAGCAAGACGACGGTACGTGGGATTATCGCCGGACGTGCGTCGACGGCCCGGTCTTCGACGCGTCGCGTCTCAACTGGAATATTTAATTCGTCGCGTCGGCGTCGCGACGGAGTCTTCTTAACCTTGTTCTTCTTCGGAGGTTGTTATGAAACGCCTACTCGCTCTCGCTGCGGCGCTCCTGCTCGTTGCGCCCGCGCCCGCGTCCGCCGACTCTCCCGTCTGCCCTCTTGGGGACGATTACGTTTTCGCCCCCGAGATGAGCGACGAATTCGACGGCGACGCTCTCGATCAAGAAAAATGGTGGGACTTTAACCCCGCGTGGCGAGGCCGCAAGCCCGCGCTCTTTTCTCGAAATAACGTGAAGGTCGCCGACGGCGCGCTCCAACTTACCGCAAGTTTGATGAAGCCGGAAGAGGTCGATTACGAAAATCAAGTTCGCGGCTATGACAAATATTGGAAGGCGATCGTCAAGAGCAAGAGGAAGTCCGCGTACGGATACTACGAAGCGCGTTGCAAGTCGATGCGCGCGTGCGTCTGCAACGCGTTCTGGCTCTACGATCCTTTCTCCGAACGACCCGATATCAAATACGTCGAAGGGGAATACTCCGAAGAGATCGACATTCTCGAATACTGCGGGAAGCCCCGCGCCGCGGCGCACGATCGACTCTACTACGCAACCCTGCATCAGTACGCGACGCCGTATCTCGAATCGATCGTGAATAAGAAAAAAGCGAAGATCAAAGACTACTCTTTCAAGAAGAAGATGGACTTCGACTTCTGGGCCGATTATCATACCTTCGGACTTGCGTGGACTCCGACGGAACTGCGCTGGTATGTCGACGGGGAATGTGTTTTCACGCGCGAAAACGACATTTTCTTCCGTCCGCTCCACATCATGCTCGACTGCGAAATCATGTCCGACTGGTTCGGCGAACCGGAACTGGAGGATCTTCCGGCGACGTTCAGCGTCGATTACGTTCGCGTGTGGCGCTTAAAGGACGCGCCCGAGCCCGTCGCGCTCCCGGAGAAGAAGAAGTAATCACGTGTCGATTTTTATTCCGAGCTAAAAAAGGAAGGGCGTCGAGAATGACCAGTGTTCTCGACGCCCTTTTTATAGCGGCCCTAGACGCGACCTCCCACGAGTCTTCACGCGCGACTCGACATACCGCGCGCTATGTCTAGGGCTTTCCTCTTCACCCGCGTCACTGCGCGAGCGCGCTTTCCAGATCCTGAATCAGGTCTTCCGTATCTTCCAAACCGACGGAGAGGCGGATCATATCCGGCGTCACGCCCGCTTCGAGGAGCTCCGCGTCGGTGAGTTGGCGGTGCGTCGTGTTCGCGGGGTTAAGAACGCTCGACTGCGCGTCGGCGACGTGCGTCGCGATGTAGATCCGCTGGAACTTCGCCATCACCGCATGGGCCCCGTCGCGACCGTCTTTGAGCCCGAAGGTCAAGACGCCCGAGCAACCGTTGGGGAGGTACTTCTGCGCCAGGTCGTAGTACTTCGAGCTCTTCAAGCCCGGATAGTTGACCCATGCGACGCGCGGATGCTTCTCGAGCCATTCCGCGATCGTCTGCGCCGACTCGCTGTGTCTCTTAACGCGCAGATGGAGGGACTCGAGCCCGAGATTTAAGATGAAGGAGTTCAACGGGCCCGGCTGAGCGCCGATATCGCGCATGAGCTGCGCGACGATCTTCGTGATATACGCGCCGCCCTGACCGAAACGCTCCGTGTAGACGAGCCCGTGATAGCTCGGATCGGGTTCCGTCAGTCCGGGGAACTTGTCCTTATGCGCGACCCAGTCAAAGTTGCCCGAGTCGACGATCGCGCCGCCGACCGCCGCCGCATGACCGTCGAGGTACTTCGACGTCGAGTGAACCGAAATATCGACGCCCCATTCAAAGGGACGACAGTTGATCGGCGTCGGGAAGGTGTTGTCGACGACCACCGGCACGCCATGGCTGTGCGCGATCTTCGCGAAGCGTTCGAGGTCGAGAACCACAAGCGCCGGGTTCGCAAGGGTTTCCCCGTAGAAGACCTTCGTGTTCGGACGGAACGCCGCGTTGATCTGGTCGTCGCTCCAGTCCGGCTCGATGAAGGTCACGTCGACGCCCATCTTCTTCATCGTCGTCGCTATGAGGTTGTACGCGCCCCCGTAGATCGTCGAACTCGCGACGATATGATCTCCCGCGTTCGCGAGATTGAATAGCGCGTAAAAGATCGCCGCCTGTCCGGAACTCGTCAAGAGCCCCGCAGTTCCTCCTTCGAGCGCCGTGATCTTGCGCGCGACCGAGTCGTTCGTCGGATTGCACAAACGCGAATAGAAGTACCCTGCGGCTTCCAAGTTGAAGAGCTTGCCCATCGCGTCGCTAGAGTCGTAACGGAAGGTCGTGCTTTGGACGATCGGAACCTGACGCGGTTCGCCTTCAGCCGGTCGACCGCAACCTTGGATACAAATAGTTCCCTGTTTCATAGCTCTTTCTCCATTCTACGCAAACGCCGCGTCGATTTCGCGTCTCCGCAATATATTGACGAATAGAAACTGCGCGTTTTTTCGTCGTTGGGTGAACGCTTGGATAGAGTACGCGCAAAATCTTACGGCGCTAAAGATTTAATTCCTATTTATTTGATAGGTTTTGAATTCGAAAAATCAGCGAACGGCGGCATATTTGGAACGCCGTTCGCGGCGTGATTTACAGATTGTTGACAGACGTTTCGTTTACTTTAGGAGCGAGCGAAGCGCTTTGTAGGCGGATTCCGCGACGTCGGGGGGCGTCGTGACGACGTTGACGGGCTCTCCCGCGAGCCAGTTTTCAAGCGCCCAGGCGACGCGCCAGAGGGAGCTCTTCGCCATTTGGACGCAGATCAACGGGTTCTCGCCGGGCCAGAGGATCGTCTTATCCGGATTTTCTTTCTGGAGTCTTTCGACGAGTTTCCATTCGGTGCCGATCGCGAAGGTTGATCCTGCGGGGGCCTTTGAAACGACGTCGATCAGCTTGGAAGTTGACCCGTAGCCGTCGCTGAGTTCGACGATCGCGCGTTGCGATTCAGGATGAACCCAAACTTGGGCGTCGGGGTTTGTTTTGCGCAAGTTGCGGATATAGTCTGCGGAAAAACGTTGATGAGTGGGACAGAAACCGTCCCAGAGGATGACGCGAGCTTTTTTGATCTCTTCGGGGGTCAATCCTCCGAGGGGCTCTTTCGTGCGCGGATCCCAGGTAGCAATCTCTTCGGGCTTAACGTCGAGGGAGAGGGCTGTGGTGCGTCCTAATCTTGAGTCTGGCATGAAAAGCGCTTTCGGTCGCAGAGCGAAGGCGTCGCGTAGCACGGATTCCGCGTTGGCGGAGGTGCATATCATGCCGCCGTTTTCGCCGCAGAAGGCTTTTGTCGCCGCAGATGAATTTACGTAGGAGACAGGCGTAAATTCGCTGAAGTCGACAAATTCCGAAAGGCTTTCTTTCCATGCCTGCGCCTGCTCTGCGGTAATCATGTCCGCCATGGGACAGCCGGCGGTTTCGTTTGCCGCCATGACGAGCATTCTCTTCCCGCCGCGGGCGGCGACGTTCTCGGGACGGTTTGCGAGGATATCCGCAGTCTCGAGCATGAAGTGGACGCCGCAGAAGAGGAGCGCTTCCGCTTTGGAGTTTGCCGCGCGTTTCGCTAACGCTAAGCTGTCGCCGACAAAATCGGCGATCTCTACGATCTCGTCGTAGACGTAATAGTGAGCGAAAACGGCGAGTCGGTCGCCTGCGGCTTCGCGCACCGCTTTGACGCGCGCTAACAGCTCTTCGTGGGAGAGATTTTCATAATCTGTAAGAGCTTTCATAGTTTCGTGTCCTTGAAGTGACGGCTCAATCGTCGAAGAGCCAAGTGGATAAATAACGCTCTCCTGTGTCGGGCAGGAGCGCGACGATATTCTTTCCTTCAAATTCGGGGCGCTTGCTCAACTCGAGCGCCGCATGAAGCGCCGCGCCGCTCGAAATTCCTACCAGAATCCCTTCCTGTCGCGCGGAACCCCGCGCCGCGATTCCCGCGTTCTCCGCCGATACCGGGATCACTTCGTCGATCGAGTTCGCGTCGTACGTCTTCGGGATGAACCCCGCGCCGATCCCTTGAATCTTGTGCGCCCCCGCGGGCTTCCCTGAAAGAACCGCGCTCGTGTCGGGCTCAACCGCGACGATATGAACGTTCGGATTATGTTCCTTCAAATATTTTCCAACCCCCGAGACGGTGCCGCCGGTGCCCACGCCCGCGACGAACGCGTCGACTCGACCTTCCAGCGCAACCCATATTTCTTCGCCCGTCTTCTCGTAATGACGCTGCGGATTCGCCGGGTTCTCGAATTGCATGGGGATCCACGAGCCGGGGATCGTCGCGTGAAGTTCTTCCGCGCGTCGGATCGCTCCCTTCATCCCTTCCGCGCCGGGCGTGAGTTCGATCTGCGCTCCGTACGCGGCGGCAAGCTTGCGGCGCTCCACGCTCATCGTCTCGGGCATCGTTAATATAAGTTTATACCCTTTGACGGCGGCGACAAGCGCTAGGCCGATTCCCGTGTTGCCGCTCGTTGGTTCGATAATCGTCGCGCCCGGTTGGATCAACCCTGCGGCCTCCGCCGCCTCGATCATCGCCGCGCCGACGCGATCCTTCACGCTCCCGCCAGGATTGAAGAACTCCACCTTGGCGAAGACGTTCGCTTTACTTTGATTCAATTTGTTGATTTTAACCAGAGGCGTCGATCCGATCGTCTCAATTATGTTGTCAAAATACCGCCGAGCCATTTTTGCCTCCTTTTTTCTTTTTTAATTCTTATCGAATTAGTAGGAATTGTAGTTGTCTCTTTTCAAACGTCAAGCGCAGATTTCTATTTTTTTTAATAAAACTTTTCTTCTATAAATATTTTTTATGACTAGCGTTCAACTCTCCTTGGAACTCGGTTGACAAATAACGCGTTCCGTTTATTATAAATTGCGTTACAGGCGTGGATTTACGCATATTTAGGGCTGTCGAGGGAACTTTCATGAAAATATCGACGCGCGGACGCTATGCGCTCCGAATGATGATCGAACTGGCCAAACGTCAAGGAGACGGATACGTCTCCCTCACTGAACTCTCGGAACGCCTTGGTATTTCCAAAAAATATCTCGAACAGATCATTCCGCTTCTTTCTCGGGCGTCCTTCCTCATGACCTATCGCGGACATAGCGGAGGGTATCGACTAACACGCGCCCCCGAGGAATACTCCGTCGGCGAAGTCTTGCGCGTCACCGAAGGTTCGATTGCCCCCGTGCCGTGCGTCGAGCCCGACAATCCTTCTCCTTGCGAGCATATCCCGAATTGTCCTACGTATCGCGTTTGGAAGGGGCTTCGCGACGTAATCGTCAATTATCTCGACAACGTGCGCCTTTCCGATCTCCTCTCCGAAAACGACGTCGGTTCTCCGGGAATCGTCCTTGGTTTGGAGCCCGAAGATCGGCGCTCTCCCTGATCGATTCTTCTCGATACTGTAGACAAACGCGCGTCGTTCTTCAAGGTTATCTCCATTTCTTCCGTAATAGTCGCGCTTAAATTGGAGAGACTTGACGCGCGGCGACGCATACGAGTTGCAAGATTCTAGAACGAAATCGGGCGTACGTCATTGTCGGCGGTCTCTTTCTTGAGCCCCGCCAACTTGGCTTCTTTGCGCGCCGACACGGAGTCGTAGTTCTTGACGACCTCTGTGCGCATCGTTCAGGTTATCCCCATATCGTCTATACGATTTCGGAACCCAAGAATGGGGGGGGGAACTTAAAAAAAACGCCGCTCAGAGCAGTATTGCTCCAAGCGACGGTATTTTGGGCGCTTCTATCATTCCAAAGCGCCGCAAGGCTTCTTTGATCGCTTCTTCTTTATCCGGCGGCGCGACTGCCTTCGACGTCAGGGCGACGTTCTTGGCGCTAGGTTTGCTACCAACGGTAATCCGCTCAACCTTGCCTTCGTAGGAGTCGTCTTTCGCATCGACAAACTGGGAGTTGCCGCTTGCATCCGTCGCAGGAGAATCAAGGGGATTGACAAACGTCTTGTCGTATGCGACGTACGGCTTGACTGTCGCTCCGCAGATGGAATTATCGGTCTTGAAGGTGCGCAGCGCCAGAAACGGTCTGCTCTGTTGCGCCGCCCATGTAGCTTGTAAATCTCAGTTCGCTGAGACCATACATGGATTCATTGTTCCGATAGCCGCCGTAGTTGCCGACGTTGACGCCGCCAGCGGGCGCAATCTTGACATACCGCGCCTTTTTGCCGCCAAAGTCGACCGGCCCCTTTCCATCGGCAAGGTTAGTAACGATCATGTCCGGCTCGCCGTCTGCTTTCGCAAACTTGAATACGCCGTCTTCAGTGGACTGCGTATTGACCAGTTTTATCCAAGCGTCTGGCGCTTCTTCCGTCGCATAATAGATATAGACGTTCTGCATGCCGCGGTTAACGATGGTATTTTCCATGTTGTAGCTGCGCTGGTTCTGGTTCCAGATTAGCATATCGCCCAGATAGTAATCCGCGCCAAGGTCGATCTTCAGCCATACCTGCGAATAATCGTCTGTCTTCGCAGAGTTCCACATGGTTTCTGCGCCGCTTTGATTGTCATGCTTCGCATACCGGAAATCATCGTTGGTCATACCGGAATTGTCAATCACATTCTTGGGCGCCGTGTTGCCGCTTTCCTGCGAGCTTGCAGTCGCTTCGTAAGGGATAATCTGCTCAATATATTTTACGTTAATCGTATAATACGCCGTAGTTTTACCATCGCGGGAAACACATTTCACATTGATAGCAGTCAGGCCGTCGTTAGTCAGCGTTGCCATTCCGTCAATCGTCTTCTGACCATTCACATCGACAGTCGCCTCCGGATCGTCTGGAACTGCGACAACAGTAATATTACACTTTCCATACGGAACCGAAAGGTCGTATGCGTCCGCCTCCGGACAGCCAGTTCGCTCTAGCCGCAGTCCTTCGACTGACAATTCCTTCAGAGAAGCAAGCGCGTCTACTTCCATATTGGTCGCCCGCGTAAACATGACCTCGCTGAGGCCGAAGTTATTGCGTTGCTGTTCCTCTACATACCAACCCCAGTTGCCGACGCCGACTTCATTGGAGACCTCAAAGCGAACGTAGCGCGCCTGTCGACCGCCAAAGTTCAGGACCCCCTTGCCGTCAGCCAAATTGGAGGCGGGCATTTTCTCCTCTCCGGAGCCCTGCGCAAACTTGAATTGGCCGTTATGACCCTCGTCTTCCGTACACTGACCGTTTTTAAACTGCTCCCAGCGCTCGCCGTCTGTAGAGAGCTTGATCGTCGCATACTTAAACCCGGCGTTAAGTAGCGTTGGATATTGGGATGTGTTTGGCTGGTTATAATTCCAGATATAAGTCTTCCCCAGTTCGTATATTGCGCCCAGATCAAATTCAACCCAGACAGGACTGTTCTTGTTATCGTCGGCAGTCAGCCATGTGTTTGAGTATTTATTGTCGTGGGTCGCGTCGACAGATCGGTCGCTCAGACCGCTCCGATCGCAGGCTCTTGTATAAGGCTGACCACTATAGTTGCTACTGGCAGTACATTTGACGTTGTCAATGAGCTCGTCGAAATTAAACGTATCAGAGTACAGGTAGTTAGACTGATCCCCATTGCGCTGGGAGCTGACGCGGAACGTATAACGTCCAAAGAGAGGCTCAAGCTGCGCGCTGGTTTCCTCCGTTTGTACGACAGTCCGCCATGTTTTACCCGGCGTACGCGCTTCAAGTTTGTATGTTGTGTCCTCGCCTTTTCCGACCCAACTAACAAGAATACGATTGCCGGAGGGGCTAACTCGGAGATTCCGCGGCGTCATCGGCGAATCTTTGATCCCGCTTACTCTGACCATCGCCGTTTCGATCGACCATGCGCCGGTCGGAATCGTCAGCGTATTGCCATTCGTTTTGAGCGTCCGACCGAAGCCCTCTTCCTGCTCGATCAGGCCGACGGTCTTAGCGCTCTCTATCGAAGCGGAATCGGGCAGCGTTACGGCGACGGCGCCGTTATCCTTCTTCCCCTCCGTCTCATAGATGCGGACGACGATATCGCGGTTGTTGTCCTCGGCCTTCTTGACGGCGGAAATCATGACGTTGTCCTGATCGACAGAGAAACCCCGATACGACGCAGGAAGCGTAATACCGTCGTTTGCCGTATTTTCTATTAAACGCGCGTCCAGCGGATTATTGGCCGCGACGCACATTTTACGACCGGTTGCGTCGTCTGCTTGTCCAGACGTCATCGAGAAATTATAAACATGTTTGCCCGGTTGCAACCATCCGGCATAGTTGCCATGACAAGATTCTGACGTAGAGAATAAAACGGGCTGTAAAACAGGCGACATGCCCGGTTCTGCGGTTGCGTCCTGGTAATCCCAGCAAAGGTTATACGAGCTTAGCGTCACGCTAAAATTCTTTGACGTCGATTTTGCGCTAATCCAATTCTGAACCTCGCGCGGACGTACCGCGGAGTTAATTGGATCTGCCTTTTGAAATATGCCTCCGGCGTTAGCTCCACTACGCGACTGGCCAACTCCATTCGGATTTGTGTTCTCATTAAATCGAGAATATTCCTTGATTATTTCGTCCCCGATTGTCACTGCTCCAAAGGGCGTCTCATAGGTCGCGCTAACGTCGGAATTATCAGCATAGTAGTAGGAATCCTGCTGTTTCTCGCCGAACATACTGCCAGAATTCACAGGGAACATAAGGCGAACCTGCCGCTGACGCGCGCTATCCAAATTGTCCAGCGTCATTGTAAAATTAATCTTCTTGAGATCTTCATACAATGCTACGCGCAGACGCATCGAACCTCTATCGGTTCCGGTTGCTTCAGTCTCAAAAACTGTGCGAACCGGGCCGGACTCAACACATTTCCATTCCGCAAACTTGTTAAGATAACTCGCTCCGTCATGCGGTTGCCAAATATGGAGCTGTTCGCCTGCCCCTCTTCCGTCATATTGGAAGTCATAAACTTCGCCGATTTTAAATTTTTCTGCGGCAAACAGGCTCAGACTGTTATTCGTCTTATCAATAATCGACTCCAGCGCGCCGCCGCCCGCGACCGGCGTCACAGCGTAATACCGATTCTCAAATACATCTTTCCACGCGCTTCCAACCGCGACCTTTTCCGTCGCGCTGCTCGGCGCGCCAGGCTGGAAGTAGTAAGTCTTGTAGCCCATGGACGGAACGTCGGTTGCGACAAAGACGATCTGACCGTCGGAAGTGAGCTGATAGGCGACTTCTACGCCTTCGGAATCCACAATCTTGAAGGCGTCGCCGACGCTCTCGGGCTTATCCATGGTCACTGCATCGTCGCGATCCCAAGACAGGTTGTTGTAGACGGCAAAGGCAATTGCATTTGTTTTCTCTTGCGCCGCAATGTGGCTGACCAGCCAATCCAGCTGCTCGTCATACAAGCGCTTGGCAATGTCATACGCCTGCTTGTATTCGTCTTTGAACTCTTCAATAGCCGCTGCAGGCGCATAGCCATGGCAGGAAAAATCACAATGACGCCAACCTTCTTCTAATTCGGCGACAGGATATTCCGAAAAACTCCCTGTCAAGATAGCGCGTATTACAGCCAGCGTTTCCGCTGCGCACAGATAACGCGAGGCTTCTCGCTGATTCAAAAACGTTTCGTGAGCGGAAGCGCTGTTCTCATAGAGCCACTTATTAGGCCATTCGCCGCTCAGCGTTCCAGAATCTTGCCGTTCATCAGCAGTAGCGCTGAAATCGCTGCCATCGATAAATATCTGGTCAAGCGCGCGCTGCATGACGCCGTACTGCATCAAAGGCAATCCTTTCTCTTCAGCGTATGTATTCCATGTTTTAATCGCTCTACTCATATCTTGAGGAGGCATGCAGTCATAAGACACAATCACCGGCAAAGCGTTTCCAATATTTAGATTCTTTTTGTCTTGATTAAACGTTTCAATTTGGCCCGGTAGAAATTTCAAAGGATTCGAGACGCCGTTAGCGCTCGAATAATGAGACATGAATAAGGCGTTGACGGTTGAGCCGTCGAGCGCCTTCCATAACTTGTATTCATTAACGTCGTAACCCTTGAAATCCCAAGATCGACTGGCATAAAGGTACTTTACGCCCGCCTTACTAAGGATCTGCGGCGTCTGCGACCCTAGCGCGGGGACGTCCGTATTATAGTAGACCTTGGATTCATAGCCTGGGAACGTTTCCTCGGTCCATTTCTTGCCATATATGAACTGGCGCGCAAGCATTTCGCTTGTCACGAAGGACGTATACGGCTGCGAATAACCCGCGCCCATATCAAACCGGCCCTCTGCTAACCGACTCGCCAATTCGTCATATCGTCCGGGGTATTTTTTTAAATACTCAAAGATATATCTTGCATACTCGTGCGTCCATGTAAACGCGGGGTCTGTCCTCATTCTATCCAGCGCGGCGTTGATTTCATCATCACAGGTTCTAGATTCGTTGACAAACGAACCCTTATGCCATCCCAGGTCGTGATGAGAAAATTCGATGAGATTGATTGACCCGCTCGCATTCGGATCCGACGCCAGCGCCGGCTGCGCTAGAAGCAGGCGCGCTAGCAACAGCGCCAGAAGAATTAGAACTTGCGATTTTTTCATGTTTCTCTCCCTTCCATTTTTTGGAGATGCTAAAACGATAGGGCGCCTGCCGCGTCGTCAATGGCTGATTTTGGGACGCGAGCTGAAATTTGTTGTTTTCCGTTCCGACTTTAGCCGGTCGTTGTATAAATGGCGAACGCCGATCGCTCTACTTGCGCAGAGGTTTTGTCCCTTGAGACCATTCTGATCCGTTTCGCTTTTTGATTATTGTGCAAAATTTATTTTGCTTTGCAATTATCATCGAACAATGTACAGAATTGAAAGCGCACCATTTGACTGGAAGAGAATAGAAGAGAATAACAGAGAAATCAAAGAGATGAGCCCACGAAAATAGGCATAAAAAAACAGGCCGTCGTATTAGGCGGCCATGTTATTGAAAAGGAACTCGTCGTTTTCATCGACAACTGCGTCTGAAATTGCCGTCAGCCAGATTACTAAAAAGCCGTCTTTCACCAACGACGATTCTGTGCGTCAGGTAGTATAGTCCGCGTTGAGGTGGACGTATTCGCAGGTTAGATCGGACGTCCAGAATCGGATCTTTCCGTCTCCTTCCTGGAAGAAGAGCTCAAAGCTCGTGTTTCTGTTCGACCGAATCGAATTCGAAACCTCTTCCTTGTCGAAGTCAAGGGGCGTTCCATTCTCGTAGAGTAGGTACCCGTTGACTTTGAGGGAGACCTTTCGCGGATCGTAGGGGACGCCGCAGCGTCCTGTAGCGGAGACGATGCGTCCCCAGTTCGGGTCGGCGCCGCAGATAGCGGTCTTGACGAGGGCGTCGTTGGCGACGGTTTGCGCGAGGAGTTTCGCGGACGCGCGGTCAGGAGCGCCGGTCACGTCGATCGTGATGAGGTGGGTGACGCCTTCGCCGTCGTTGGGAATCATTGGGGCGAGTTCCTGACAGAGGTCGAGGAGGAGGGCGGAGAAGGCCTCGAGATCGGCTCCCTTGAGGGGCTCGGGGGAGGCGGCGCCATTGGCGACGAGGACGCAAGTGTCGCTCGTGCTGGTGTGCCCTTCGACGCTGACGCAGTTGAAGGTGTCTTCGACGGCGGCGCGTAGCGCGTTTTGAGCGTCTTGAGGCTCAAGGGCGGCGTCGGTGAGGATCGTGGCGAGCATCGTCGCCATGTTCGGGCCGATCATCGCGGCGCCCTTGCACATGGAGGCGAGGCGAATCGTCGCGCCGCTGGGAAGCGTCGCTTCGCGCGAAACGATCTTGAGCTTCGTGTCGGTCGTCTGAATCGCCGTCGCGGCTTTGACGAAATCGTCGTAGGTCGAGCCGAGCGCTTCGCCCGCTAATTTCGCGCCCTTGGCGATCGCGTCCATCGGCAACTGAACGCCGATAACTCCCGTCGACATAACAAGGGTCTGCTCGGCGGTTGCGCCGACCGTCGCGCCCGCGAGTTCCGCCATCGTTCGCGCGTTGCGCAGTCCTTCTTCCCCCGTGCAGGCGTTGGCGCAACCCGAATCGGTAGCGATCGCGCGAATTCCCGCGCCGGGAGTGATCGAGCGGTCGTAGGTCACCGGGGCGCCGCAATTGAGGTTTTGCGTATAGACGCCTGCGGCTGTCGCAGGAACGTCGGAGACGACGAGCGCGAAGTCGAGTTTAGTGGAGTTGGGCTTGATACCGCAGTTTACGCCTGCGTATCGGAACTTCTTAGGCAAATAAAATTCTTTTTCTTCCATTTTTTGAATCCTTTAGAGATTCGATTTTACGCTCACGGCCAGACGGTAAGTTCGCTTTCAAGAGCGACGCCGAGCTGAACGCGCGTCTTTTCCTGAAGCATGAGGACGAGATTTCTGACGTCTTCCGAGGTGGCGTTAGGGGCGGTCGTAACGAGATTGGGATTGGCGTCGCAGAGTCTTGCGCCGCCGACGGAGGCCTTCGTCATGTCGACGTCGGCGATGAATTCCGCCGCGCGTTCGCCGCGCGGATTTTTGAACATTCGCGCGAAACCTTCGCCGGAAAGAGGCTTGGGACGCGCCTGTTCGCGAATGATCCAGATCTTCTGTAGGCGGCGGAAAAGCTCCTGCGCGGGCTCCGGCTCCAGACGGAAGCGGATCGAGAGGACGATCGCGTTTTCCAAGCTGCTCGACCGGTATCCGAAGACGATTTCGTCGGCGGCGAGTTCGCGAACGCGTCCGTCGTAAGTCGCGACGCGCGCGGATTCCACCCACTGTCCGAGCGAGACGTCGGATGTCGACGCGTTCGTCGCCGCCGCGCCGCCAAGAACGCCCGGCACGCCGATGAGCCCTTCGAGTCCCGCGAGTCCCGCAGTCGCCGTCGTCGTCGCCAAGACGCCGAGCTTCACGCCCGCCCCCGCGACGACGTAGGGGGCGTCGACCGAAATCTTGCAGAACGCCGGTTCCGACAACTGAACGACGACGCCTTTGACACCTTCGTCGGCGACGAGAAGACTCGAACCGTCCCCTAAGACGCGCACTTCAAGCCCCTCTTGAGCGCACGCTTGCAAGAGGGCGAGAAGCTCCTCTTCCGAACGCGGGCGCGCCAAGTATTCAATGGGGCCGCCTAGGCGCAGCCATGTCAACCCCGCGGCCGACGCGTCCTTCTGAAGGATTTCGCTAAATGCGTCTAATTTACTCATTCTACCGCTCCCTATCTTTGCGACGCTCCTGCGCGTCTTACTGCTCCGTATCCATCGGACGATCCGCAAGGATGTTGCTTATCGCGTTGCGAAAGTCCTTAATGGTGTCAAATTTATGATAGACGCTCGCGAAACGCACGTAGGCGACTTCGTCGAGGCGACGAAGCAATTGCATCGTCATTTCCCCGATCTCTTGGGTCGAAATTTCGAGCTCGCCCTCAATTCGCGTTTCAAGTTCGGCGACAAGTTCGGAAATCTGCGAATCGCGAACCGGTCGCTTCCAACATGCGCGTTCCACTCCTTCGCGCACCTTGTTGCGATCAAATGGAACGCGGGAACCGTCGCGCTTGATGACGCGGACGTTGACCGCTTCAATGCGTTCGTATGTCGTAAAACGTTTGCCGCACGTGAGGCAAGAGCGGCGACGGCGGATTACGAATCCGTCTTCGCTTGTTCGCGTTTCCACCACGCGATCATTGTCGGCCCGACAGAAGGGACACTTCATCTCTGAATTATTTCCTTATAAACACGCTAATCTAAGAGCTCGCCGAGACTTCGACGAACTCCATAACAACGGCGCGGAACCTCTTGTTCCGCGCTCAAGGTCTTTTGACGCGCCGCGCGTCAGTCGAGTTCCTTCCAGGGCGGAGTCGTCGGAAGGTGCGAATTGAAGTCGTCAAGAAGCTCCTGCTGATAGTCGCCCGCGAATTCTTCGTTGAGGAATTTCTGGGCGCCTTCTTCGAAGAAGCGCTTCCACGAGGCTTCTTCTTCGCCGGGATTGATCGGGAAGAAGAGCGCGTTGTTTGCGAGCGCGGCTTTGTAGTCGCCGGGGGCGTCGCCGATCATCAGCGCGTGATTCTTCGGATAAAGGTTTGCGTACGCGAGGGATTCTTTCTTCGTTCCGACTTCCTGACCGCAAATCGACTGAACGAAGGGAAGAAGGCCCTGATTCGCCCATTCCTTCTGAAGCGCCGCTTGAGGCGTCGCGGAGACGACCAAAACGTCCGCCTTACCCTGGAGCTTTTCGAGGCTTTCGCGAACCATCGGGAAGGGGGGAACGCCCTCGCCGACGATCTTGTCGACCGTTTCGTTCACGTCGAGAGACCACGCCAGCGTCTTCTTCATGAGCGGATCGCCCGTCTCTTCCACGTATTTCGCAAGCGCCGCGTTCCCGAGCTTCGTCTCCTTGTTCATCCACTCGACGAGAATTTCAGGAATCTCAATCTTGGCGCCGCGCGCGACGACTTCCGGACGCTTTTGCAGAAGCTTGAAGACTTCGATGAGCGCCGGGAAACGATTCACGCCGCGCGACTTCGAGTATAAGTTCACAAATTCCGCCGCTTCGCGCGCGTATTTGCTGATCCCCTTGAGTCCCCAATGGTGGATGATGCAAGGGATAAAACATTCTTTATGTTTAAGCTCCATCGTATCGAACGCGCAACCGTCCGAATCAATGCCAACAAGGAAGTCGTTGGTCTTTTTGAATTCGATATCCATTAAATCTTCTCCGCTTTTATGTCGCCGCTGTCGACGAAGTGTGCGCCGACGCGCTTTTTTTCGCGTGTTACCTTTTGAAAATCATAGCGTTTTTTTAACGCTACGCAAGGGGTGAAATTGGCGCCGACCGCTAGGGAGCGCGTCTTCCTTTCGCGATTCGACTCCTGAAATCGTCGACGACGCTTGCCGTCGCCGTCGAAAACGCATACGTTAGGCACGCTAGCGCGAACGCTCCAAGGGGCGTTTCTTCAAAGACGCTTCCCCAACTTCCGAAGAGTCGAGGCAAGAGCGCCAAAAACGCGACGTGCGACAAGTAAACGTCAAAGCTTTGCGCCGCCGCCCGACCGAGCGCTTTCGGCTCTTTTCCTTCCTTCGAAGGGGGAAGGGAGAGGAAGAAGAGGTATTCGCCCAGCGCAAGGTAAAGACCTTGCTGAGAGAACTCGTTTCGCGCGTCGTTGTAGCGCCCAGCGTAAATGAGCGCGAGCATGATCGCCGTCCCCGCGCAGACAAGGACGAGGGCGAGGACGCGCAGACGCCGACGTCCCCTCGCGTCGAGACGTCGCGTTCTGCGCCAGAGTTGACTTCCCAAAAAATAATAGGGAAGATACGCGACGCAGAGGAGGGGGAGGAAAAGGTCGCCGCGTCCCGTCCCGCCGCGTTGAATTAATGACGTCGCAATCGCGCAAAACGCCGCGAAGACGCCGACGCTACAAGCGTTGAGGAGCCGCGGACGCTTTCTCGTCCATAGGAAGAGGGGAGGCGCGATCAATTCGAGCCCAACGAGCATGTAAAGATACCATAGATGGTAGCCCGCGCCCGGCTTTCCCCTCCAGACCCAATCGTAAAGAACGAGCTGAAAGTCGATTGGCGCGCCGCGAAGGATCTTGTCGGCAAAGTAGAGCGCTAGATAGATCGCGCTCCATAGGAGAGTCGGGCGCCAAAGACGGCGAGCGCGCGCGCATAAGAAGGGTGGAATCGACGCGAAATCGTCGATTTTTTCGAGAGCGAATCGTCCCGCCGTCATGACGAAAAGAGGCACGGCGGCGCGGCACAGAGAGTTGACGAACGCGACGATAAAGAAAGGAACCGTCGCGTTCGGAGCTTCGAGGAACGCGCTCGTCGTGTGGAGAACCAGGATCGAAACGCACGCGAAGACGCGCAGCAAATCAAAGCGATAATCTCTCGCCGCGTTCATGCGCGTCCTCGTAAAAGGGCGTCAGTTGCCGAAGGATTGCAGAGGCGCGGGGATGCGTCCTCCGAAGTTGACGAAGGCGTCGCTGGCGCCGACGTTGCGCACCTGCATAACGGGGGACGCGCCGAAGAGTCCGCCGAAGGAGACGAAGTCGCCCGCCTTTTTGCCCGGAATCGGAACGAGACGCGTCGCGGTCGTCTTATTGTTAATGACGCCGATAGCGAGTTCGTCGGCCATAATGGCGGAGATCGTCGTGGGGGGCGTGTCGCCGGGGATGAGGATCATGTCGAGGCCGACGGAGCACACGGCGGTCATCGCCTCGAGTTTTTCGAGGGAGAGATGCCCCTTAGCGGCGGCGTCGGCGAGGGTGGAGTCTTCGGAGACGGGGATGAAGGCGCCGCTGAGGCCGCCGACGGAGCCGGAAGCGAAGAGTCCGCCCTTCTTGACCGCGTCGTTAAGCATTGCGATGGCGGCGGTGGAGCCGGGCGCGCCGACGTGCGCGAGGCCGAGCGTCTTGAGGATTTCGCCGATCGAGTCGCCGATCGCGGGGGTCGGCGCCAAGGATAGGTCGACGACGCCGAAGGAGGTGTTCAGGCGATCCGCGACTTCGCGTCCGATCAATTCGCCGATGCGCGTGACGCGGAAGCTCGCGATCTTGATTTCTTCCGCCAGATCGAGGAGGGTGAGCTTCTTGCCCGATTCCTTCGCGGTCGCGATGCGACGCTGAAGGGCGCAGTCGACGACGCCCGGTCCCGAAACGCCGATGTTGATCGTCGCTTCGGGTTCGCCCGCGCCCATGTACGCGCCCGCCATGAAGGGGTTGTCTTCGGGAATATTCGAGAAGACGACGAGCTTAGCCGCCGCAAAGCCGTTGTTGTCCATATCGGCGTGGGCGATCTCGCTGATGACTTCGCCGAGACGCTTGAGCGCGTCCATGTTGATCCCCGCTTTACGAGACGCGGCGTTGACGGAAGCGCAAACGCACTTCGTTTGGGTCAAGACGTCCGGAAGAGAGTCGATTAAGACTTGATCGCCCGCCGCGACGCCTTTTTGCACGAGCGCGGAGAATCCGCCGACAAAGTCGACTCGGCAGTATGCGCCTGCGGCGTCGAGGGCTTTCGCAAGTTCGAGCGCCGCCGACTTGTTGTGACCGGCAAGGAGGGTCGCCGCGGGGGAAATCGCAAGACGTTTGTTGGTGATGGGGACGCCGTATTTTCCGCCGATTTCGTCGCAGACGTCGACGAGATTCCGCGCGTGCGACACGATCTTATGGTACACCTTTTTGCACATTTGATCGACGTTCGGGGAAGCGCAGTCGTTAAGATTTAGCGCTAAGGTCACAGCGCGCACGTCGAGGTGCTCGGAATGCAACATTCTTACTGTCGAAAGAATTTCGTCGGTTTGTAACATGGCGATCGCGTCCTTCCGGGAAGCTTGAACTTCCCCATACTCAATATAACTAATCTAACGCGCCGTGGCGCGGTATCCTCTAATGTTCGGCCCGATTATACGGCTTATACAAAAGAGATACAAGCCCCGGCGCTTTTTCGAGGTGGATTATTAGACGAAGAGAGGTTCATAATTTGTTTTAATTTTTCTAAATATATAGATTATTCTGGTTTTGTTGTATTTAACAAGAGTAAGCGATAGGCCGTGAGTTTGCGTTAAAATGCGAAAACGAGGTTGTTTTTTTGGAGAAAATTCACGTTTCCCCACTTTGATAGTAGACACAGTAGCGCTAAAATACGAAAAATTATCCGTCTGGATAAGCGTAAGAAGAAATAACGCAAATTCGGATTGGCGAACTAGGGCGGTCGCGACGCATAAAGGCGTTTTGCGTCTAGCGCCGCGGGCGCTGTCGGATTAACGCGCTCAGTAACGTCGACGCGTTATGAAGGATTATGGCCTAAAATTTAAGAATTTACACATATGGGTGACCGTGCGCGGCGCGCCTTATTCGCGCTATACGGTCGAGAGGAGGCGTCTCTTGGGTAAGACAAAAACTTGTGGCTGCTATGCGGCGTTGATTGTCGCTCTGATCGTCGTGTTGCGAATCGGAGTGGGCTGGCATTTCCTGTATGAAGGTCTCTGGAAGGCTAATCCTTCTAACGATTTCTCCTCCAAGGGTTTCCTTGGCATGGCGAAGGGACCGACTAAGGATTTCTACTATTTCTTCCTTCCCGACTTGGGGGGCGAAGAAAGAATTCAGATGGCTGAAGTCTATCGCGTCGCGCTTGAAAACGGCGAAAATACCGCGCAGCAGCGTATCGGTTGGACCTTCCCCGTGATTGAAACGGAATGGTACAAATATTTTGACGAGTATCGCGCGCACTTCCAATTGAACGACGACGAGCAACTCGCGCAGGCGAAGGCGATCTTCGACCAGTACGTTCTTTCTCTTCGCGAATACGTTCTTGAAAACCGCGAAGATATCCGCAGTTTCGTCGCGAGCAAGGCGCGTTTCGAAGCGAATTTGGCAAAGACGAAGAACGACGCCGAATATCAGCGCATCCGCAACTGGGACGCTCAGACGAAGTATCGCAGCGAAGGCGAGAAATTCGCGTCCGCCCCCGTCAAGATGGGCGAAAACATGCAGCTCGATCTCTGGAATATCCTCACGCCGAGCCAGAAGAAATTCGGCGAGCTTCCGGCGATCACCTACGGTCAGGACAAATGCGCTCTCATGCAGTTTGTCGCGACGCTTCCGTGGATTAACACTTTCGCGAAGGGCTCCACGATGGGCGCTCTCGACGCGATGGTCACCGTCGGCCTCACCGCGATCGGCCTTTGCTTGATTCTTGGCCTTTGCACGCGTCTGGCGGCTCTCGGCGGCGTCTGCTTCCTTATCAACGTCGTTCTTTCGCAATTCCCCTGGCCGACGGTCTATCCTTATTCTCCCGATATGGTCGGTCACTTCATGATCTTCAACAAGGACGGAATCGAACTCTTGATCCTGCTGTTGATCGCGGCGTTACCCGCCGGACGATGGGGCGGACTCGACTGGTTCCTTTGGAATCTTGTCGGCAAAAATCTCTATCGTTGGTATGGAATTGAGTCGGATCCCCTCTCGCCTCCATGCCATAGCGCGGAAAATTGCGCGTGATTTTTGTGAAACCTATCCCCAAAATCGGTCGCGCATGTTACAATAGAAGTTTAAAAGACGCGTCAAGGCGACGAGAGACGTCGCCCGACGTGAACTCGCAGCGCGTCCATGCGACGTTCGTCGAGCGGTAACGCTCGCGACGTGAA
This sequence comes from Thermoguttaceae bacterium, assembly GCA_051885615.1. Taxonomy (GTDB): domain Bacteria; phylum Planctomycetota; class Planctomycetia; order Pirellulales; family Thermoguttaceae; genus RUG369. Next base: position 11,347 of record JBJEXI010000037.1, on the reverse strand, counting down.
GAAAATACTCCCGACGTCGGCGAAGTCGGTTTTCCGCTTCGCTCCCTCGGCGTTACAATACACAGGAAAGAGTTACGATGAGTTCAAACACAGAGAAAAAGGCGGCCCCCTGCGGTTGCTCGCGACGTAATTTTCTCAAAGCGGGCGCTCTTGCCGCAGCCGTACCCGCCGCCGGCGTCGGCGCCTTTTATTGCGGATATAAGAAGACGCACCCCAATCCGCTACGTATCGCGATCCTCGGCACGGGCGACGAAGGTTCCGTTTTGTTAGGAGCCTGTAATCCGGAATTTATCCAAATCGTCGCGATCGCCGATATCCGTCCTTACAACCAGTACCGCGCGTTCCACGGCGACCACTACGGAGACGCAGCGTTCGCCGCGCGCTGCGGTTTGATGGAAAAATATGGCTGGAAGACGGAAGACGAAGCGCGTAAGCACGTCAAGGTCTACTCCGATTACCGCGATCTTCTCAACGACGCCGACAAACTCGGTATCCAAGCGGTTATCATCGGTTTGCCCCTTCACCTTCATGCGAAAGCGTCCGTCCAGGCGATGAGCAAGGGTCTTCACGTCCTTTGCGAAAAGCTGATGGGGCACTCGATCATCGAATGTAAAGAAATGGCGCGCGCCGCTAAGAAGTTCCACAAGCACTTGGCGATCGGTCACCAGCGTCATTACAACAGCCTCTATCACGAAGCGGAAGACCAAATCGAACGCGGTCTTCTCGGCGATATCCACTATATTCGCGCTCAGTGGCACCGCGGCAACTCCCCGGGGGCCGACAGCTGGCAGATGCCGATGCCTTACGACTTCAAGCCGGAAGATAAGCAGTCGCGCAAACTTGCGGAAGAACTCGTCGAATGGAAAGCCGCTCTCGCCGACGCGCGCGGGGTCGATATCGAAAACTGGGCGCTCAAAGTCGCTCAGAAAGAAGCGCAACTCGCCGACGCTCTCATGCTCGAAGGGGGCGCCGAATACAAGGGCCTCGAAGTCAAGTCTCCCGCCGAATACGGCTATCAAGACGCGATCATCGGTAGCGGCGAAAAGCAGTATACGCGTCCTTCCACCGAAGAGCTGATTCGTTGGCGTCTTTGGAAGCGCACCGGCGGCGGCCTCATGGTCGAATTGGGAAGCCATCAGCTCGACGCGGCGTCGATCTTCCTCGCCGCCTCGAATCGACGCGCGGCGCTTCTGCGCGGCGACGATCCCTCCGCTCTTCCGGACAACGGCAAGGTTCATCCGCTTCGCGTTCACGTCTCCGCGAACCGCAACCTCTTCGCCTTCGACCGCGAAGTTCAAGACCATATCACCACCCTCGTCGAATTCCCCGCGCCTAACTATGACCCAGAAACGCCCGCGGGACGTCGCCGAACGATCACCGTTCAGTATTCGACGATCAACGGAAACGGTTTCGGCGGCTACGGCGAAATCGTCTTCGGTACGAAGGGCACGATCATTCTTGAACGCGAACAGGATTCTCAACTCCTTCGCGGTCCTTCCACGAGCAAAGTCGAAAAGAAGGCCGCCGGCGCCGCCGCTCTGGACACCCAAGCGAGCGCCCCCGCGCAGAAGGCCGTCGCCTCCGCCGGCGCCGCCGGACCCGCCGTCAGCCGCGGATACAAAGAACAGATCGAACACTGGGCGTGGTGCATCCAGGAAAATCCGAATTGCGCCGACCCCGCGATCCAGCCGCGCTGCAACCCGCGCATCGCGTTGGGCGACGCCGTTATCGCGCTCGTGACCAATATTGCCGCTGACAAGGGCGAAAGCGTCTCCTTCAAGGAATCCTGGTTCGATCCGGACAACGACGAAACTCCTGAAAACGACCTTGGCGTCGAAGCGGGCGTTCCGAATCTCGATCAGGAAAAATACCGACTGTAATTTTGACGAGTCCGCGCGTTGATAGCGCGCGGGCCTTCCTCGGCGACGCTCCTTTGCGGGGCTGTTTTACAATAGAAATACCACACGAGGCGCTTGCGTCACGCCGCGCCTTGCGAATCACATATTAGGTTGAAAAATGAATTTAACGAGCGAACAAAAATCGATCGGTAAGGAAAACTTTCTTGCCGCGATCGGAAGTAATCTGACGCGCCGCGAATTCCTTAAGCAGTCGACGCGCGCGGAACTTGCTTCCGGAAAGGGTATCGGGTCTTATTACTTCAAGTACGGCATTGTCGATCGTCCGATCCGCGTCGCCGTCTTTGGCACGGGGGACGAAGGTTCCGTCCTCTTGGGCGCGATCAACCCGAAATATATCCAAGTCGTCGCGATTGCGGATATTCGCCCTTACAATCAGTACCGCGCGTTCCATGGCGATTGCTACAGCGCGAGCGCCGCCGCCGTGCGTTGCGGCCTCATGAAGAAATACGGTTGGAAAACCGAAGCGGAAGCGCGTCAGCACGTTAAAGTCTACAACGACTATAACGAGCTCCTCGACAACGACGAGGATCTGAAAGCGCTCGGCGTCGAAGCGATCATCATCGGTCTGCCGCTCTTCCTGCACGCTCCCGCCGCGATCAAGGCGATGAACAAGGGTCTTCACGTTCTTACCGAAAAATTGATGGCGCACTCCGTCGCCGACTGCAAAGAGATGATTCTCGCCGCTCAGAAGAATCATAAGCACCTTGCGATCGGCCATCAGCGTCACTACAATATCCTTTACGATCACGCAACCGCCCTTATCAACTCCACCGCGATCGGCGATATTCACTATATTCGCGCGCAGTGGCACCGCGGAAACCTTCCCGGTTCCGACAGCTGGCAGATGCCTCTTCCCGAAGGCTCCAAAGCGGTCGACGTCAAGAAGGGCTCCTTGATGGCCGAATACAAGGATTGGAACGACGAAGCGGATTCCATGAAGGCGAAGATCGTCAAGGCTGAGGCTCGCGTCGACGAAATCAACGCGCTTCCCGACGAGCAGAAGACCCTCGAAGTCATCGACGAAGCGAAGCGCCTCTCTCGCGAAAAAGTGAAGATTCAGCGCGATCTCGAAGCTCTTCAGAAGAAGATCGATCAGAAGAGAGCGCAGCTTTCCGACTTCGTCCTCATCAACGGCGGCGAGCTCAACAACGTCAAGTACGGCAAGGCCGAAGATTACGGCTATACCGCGACCGTCCGCAAAGAAGGGGACGAGACCTACGACCGTCCCGCGATCGAAGAGTTGATCCGCTGGCGTTTGTGGGATCGCACCGGCGGCGGCCTCATGGCGGAACTCGGCAGCCATCAGCTCGACGCGGCGTCGATCTTCGTCGCGGCGATGCACGGCGGCGTCAAGCAGCATCCGTTAACCGTCTCCGCGTCCGGCTCGCGCTCCCTCTTCAGCTCCCTTGACCGCGACGTCGACGACCACGTCGCCGCCGTCTACGAATATCCCGCCGCCAACTACGATCCGAACGACGAATTGGGCAAACAGCGCAAGATCACCGTCGCGTACTCCACGATCAACGGCAACGGCTTCGGCGGTTACGGCGAAGTCGTCTTCGGCACCAAGGGCACCCTCCAGATCGATCTTGAAAAAGACGCGTACCTCTATCGCACCTCCGCCGTCAACGACAAGACCCGCGTCGCCGGCACGAAGGGGAACCTCGACGTCGTCATCTCCGAAGACGGCGATCCTCTCTCTTCCGCTATCGGTTACCAAGCCGTTTACGGAAGCGACGTCTCCCGCGGTTATTGCGAAGAATTGGAACACTGGGCGTACTGCATCCGCAAGAATCCTAACGCCGATCCCGATATGGTCGACGAGGAAATCATGCCCCTCCTGATCTCCGCTTACGGCGAGAAAGCCTTCGGCGACGGCGCCAACGTCAAACCGAAGCTCCTCACGCGTTGCCGCGGCGAAGTCGCCATTTGGGACGCCGTGATCGCGCTCGTCACCAACATTTCCGCCAAACTCAACAAGACGATCGAGTTCAAGGAATCTTGGTTCGACGCGCACTCCCCCGAGACGCCCGAATACGATTACGCGGAAGCGATTATCCGCAACGATCTCGAAGCGCCCGCGAGCGAAGAGGAAATCGCGAGCATGGTCAAAGCGGCTCAGGAAAAGGCGACGCCTTCTATCGACTGATTCGCTCCTGACGTGAATTCTGAGTTCCCGGCGCCGCGCTAGGAACTCGTCCAGATGAAAAAGAGCCGGTTTTGCGACCGGCTCTTCTCTTTTATTTACCTTCTATCTTCAAAGGAAGACGACTCGATCGTTCCCCGTGATTTCTCTTGTTTTTTCGAGAACGTACTTTGTCGTTTCCGGCGATCGCGGGGCCTTCGCGCGAGTATAATACTCTTTCGCGACGACTTGAACCATCTCCACTTCCTTTTTGTTCCCCACGGGAACCATGACGTAATCGCCGACTTTGATCGTATCGTCGTCCGTGAGGTAGTAGTACGTTTTGTAATTATTTTCAAAGACGACGGAGAGATAGATGAACTCGTCGGGTTGACGCGGGCGGCTTCCGTAAATGGATTTGAGGAACATTTCTCCCTTTTCGCACTTCGCTTTGAAGATTTCGACCTGCGAAATGAAGCGAGGCCATTCGTCCGGGAGTTCCGTTTGATCGTAGACGCCCGAATAGTTCCAGCGTTTTCCCTTTCGCGTCGTCGCGGTGAAATCATACCTCCGGGTCGTTTCGCTGAAGTTGCGGATGAAGTCGGGGTCGTCGCAAACGGAGGGAACGACTCCAAACGGATTTTCTCCCTTCAAGTTTTTAACGAGAGCTTCCATCGCTTCCGGGTTGTGATACTCCTTGACGACCTTCGTGTCGTCGCCGTATTGGATTGTGTGTCTGAGGGTGTTGGACGCGACGTCAATGGAGATCGATTCGTGTAAACGCGACTGCAACGAGTCTTCTTCGATGAAATCGTACGACGTTTCGATGCGGACGATCGAGTCGGGACGCTCGTTTGAATCGAAGACGTACAGGTTGGAGATTCCCAGCGTTCTACGGAAGAGGTCGGAAAGGTCGAGAATCTGCGCGTTTCCGTCGCGGCATAGAGGGCCGGAGAAACGTTTCTGCCGCCCCTCGTCGTCGTGAAAAACGATCGTCCAACTATCGGCGTTCGACGCAAGGCGTTCGCGTTCTTCATTAAAAAAGTATTCTTCGACCGCCTTGAAGAGCCCGACGACCTCGCCGCCTGGGAGCTTCCCTTTCTGTCCGCGCGACCCTTCGAGCCATTCTCCTTCGTCTTTCGTAAGGACGCGTTCCGTGAAAGAAAATTTTCGATCCGCCTTAACGACGAGTCTCTGTTCGATCTCCTCCCTTTTTTGAGTGGAGGCGTTGCGGCGCGCAAGATTAACGACAAGGTTGATTTCCTTCACGTCCCCTGAGAAATCCGGAGCGCTTTCGTCGCAAATCGTCGCGAGGCGATTGAAGATCGAGATCAAGGACGCGCGTTCGGCTACGCTCAGTTTTCTTTTGCCTTCTTCCTTCTGCGCCGCAAGAGAGCGAGCGTAGTTTATCAGAAGAGCCCCGGCGCTTGAAACGTCGTTGATTTCGTCAAGCGCGTTGTTCAACCGTGCAAGATTCCACGCGTTCGAGGCGCCTTTTCTCGACGAATCGTCGACTTTGCTCGCGTAAATATGGAAATTTTCACATTCCTGGCAGATCTGCTTTGCGACGTCGCAAGCGTTTTGTAAAAGGCTCGAACTTCTATCTTGAGGATTTCTCAAGATCGTCAGCCATTTAGCGGCAAAAGCGTATACTTCGCTCTTCATTTTTAACCCCTTGTATAGATTCGTCTTTTCAAGACAACTTCCTCTATTATAAACGATATTCTAGAGAAATTTCAACCGTCCCTTTTGAAGGGATATGAAAGCGTGAAAAGAAGCAGATTTTAGTTTTGCGCAATTCTTAAATATACAATACCTTACGATTATAAAAAGAAAAGGAGCCCCATAGGTCGACGCCCCATAAAATGTTTTATCCGCGCGCTGGAGACAGAGAAACGGTTCACCTTAAAGACTTCGGAGCCGCATGGGACGTCAAAGGCGACATTACGATCGGAAACGAGTTCTAGATAGGGGGCGAAGCGGCGTTATTGGCGGGCGTTACGATAGAGGACGGGGCGATTATCGGCGCGAGGTCTCATGTAACGAAGGACGTTGCGCCTTATAGAATCGTTGGCGGCGCTCCGGCAAAGGAGATACGCAAACGCTTTGACGAAAAGGTCGCGTCGATTTTGACGCCGCTAAAATGACAGGAATGGCCCGTTGAAAGAATAGCGACGACCTTCCGACGATTCCAATGGGAACCTTGTAAAATAAAAGTAAAACTTATAAAGGTATCCTTGAAATCGCTATTTCGTCATTTTATAATTGAGTTAATGATTAAGGGAGTCCCATTCCACTAAGACTAGGAGCAAACGATGAAAAAGTTATGCGCGGTTTTTTGTTCGCTTGCGACGCTCTTGGCGTTGAGAGCTTACGATATTCAAGGGAGCGATTATCCTTCGCCGAGTCAGACGGCTACGCCGGTCGTTGCGCCTAGCGAGTTGGCGATGGACGCCGATTCTCTTAACGCGATTGACGCGCTTGTCGCCGAAGGGATCGAAAACGGGGATTTCCCCGGCGCCGTCGTCGCGATCGGCCGCGGGAATAAGCTCGCGTTCCTTCGCGCTTACGGGGATCGTCAAACGGAACCGACCGTCGAGCGAGCGACCGTCGACACGCTCTACGATCTCGCGTCCCTCACGAAAGTGACCGCCACCGCGATCGCCGTCGCGATCCTCGTCGAACGCGGCGAAATCGACTACGACGACCCCGTCGCTAAATATTTTCCCGATTTCGCTCAAAACGGCAAAGAGTCGATCACGATTCGCGATTGCTTGACGCATATTTCAGGATTGACCCCCGATAACAGCATCAAAGACTATATCGGTTTCAATCGCGAAGAGATCTTGGCGAATATTTGCAAGCTCGGACTTCGCACTAAACCGCGCGAGGCGTTCGCGTATAGCGACGTTGGGCTCATCGTCTGCGGACTCATCGTCGAAAAAGTGACGGGCGTATCCGAGGACGAGTTTGTCCGAAAGAATATCTACTTGCCGCTAGGTATGGTCGATACCGGCTACAACCCTTCGCCGGAACAAAAAGCGCGAACCGCCCCCGCAGAGAAGAGAACCCCCGAGGATTCTGAATGGATAAAAGGCGAAGTGCACGATCCGCGCGCGTATGAAATGGAAGGAGTCGCCGGGCACGCGGGGAACTTCTCCACCGCTCCCGATCTCGCGATTCTTTCGTCGATGCTCTTAGGGAAAGGAACGTATACCCCCGCTTCGGGAATCGAGCCGATTCAAATCATGAAGGAAGAAACTTTCAACCTGATGACGGAGCCTCTCGGGGTACCGCGCGGTATTCGCTCGCGCGGATGGGATAAGCGCTCCCCTTATTCGGGAAACCGCAGCGCGTTGATGTCCCCGCAGGCGATCGGTCACAGCGGATTTACCGGGACGTCGATTTGGATCGATCCTGGAACGAATCTTTTCGTCGTCTTTTTGGGCAATCGTCTCCATCCAGACGGGAAGGGCGGATATGTAGGTCTGTGCGGTAAGATCGCGCAGATCGCCCTCGATTCAATCCGCGACGAAGTGAATCCCGAAGAAGCGAAAGCCTGGAAAGAGGGAGCGGTCTATCGTTCGAAGAACGCGAAGGAAAGCGCCGCGAAAGGGGAGACGCTCGCTGGCGCGGACGTTCTTGCGCGCGATTCATACGCGCTTTTAGACGGTAAACGCGTCGGACTTTTAACGAATCAAACCGGGACGCTCCGCGATGGAACGCGGTTGCCGAAAGCGCTCCTTGACGGGGGCGTTAATCTGACGACGCTTTTCAGCCCTGAACATGGTCTTTACGGCGCCCTCGATCAGTCGAATATCGACGACGCGACGGATCCCGAAACGGGGCTCAAAGTATATAGCTTATACGGCGAGACGCGGCGTCCGACTCCCGAGATGCTTGAGAACGTCGACGCGTTCGTCTTCGATATCCAAGACGTCGGAGTGCGTTTCTACACGTATATCAGCGCGATGTGCACGTGTATGCAGACGTGCGCGGATCTTGGCAAAGAGTTCGTCGTCCTCGACCGCCCGAATCCGATCGGCGGTGCGCGCGTCGACGGGCCCTTCCTCGATCCTGGCATGGAATCGTACGTGGCGTTCTTCCCCATGCCGATTCAGCACGGGATGACCGTCGGCGAATTGGCGCTGGCGTTTGCGTATCGTTATAATCTGAATCTGAAGCTGACCGTCGTACCTTGCGAAGGGTGGACGCGCGACATGTTCTTCGATGAGACGGGGCTGACGTGGGTCAATCCTTCTCCGAATATGCGTTCGCTTGACGAAGCGCTCCTTTATCCGGGGCTCGGGATCCCCGAGTTCACGAATCTTTCGGTCGGACGCGGGACGGAAACGCCCTTCGAGGTGATCGGCGCGCCGTGGATTAACGCCGACGAACTCGCGAAGAAGATGACCGCGCTCAATCTCCCCGGCGTCAAGTTTGAAGCGACGCGATACACCCCCAACGCGAGTCGGTTCAAGGACGAGGAAGTCTCGGGGCTACGATTCACGATTACGGATCGCGACGCCCTGGAGCCCGTCGAAATCGGCGTCGCGCTGATGACGACTCTCGCTCGCGATTATCCCAACGACTGGGAGCTCAAGAACGCGAACACGCTCCTCTTGAACAAAGCGACGCTCAAGGCGATTACCGAAGGGAAGCCGCTCGACGAGATTCGCGCGCTCTGGAAGGACGATCTTGCGCGATTCAACGCGCTGCGCGCGAACTTCCTCATCTACTGATTCTTTTCGTAGGGGGACGGTTTGCGTCTCCCTACTTTCTTATGTCATTTCAATCGTCGAGGAACGCTTATGTTGAAGGATCTTGGGGCGAAACCCTATCTTTTTCCAATGCCCGTCATGCTTGTCGCGACCTACGATTCCGAGCGTAATGTCAACGCCATGGTAGTCGCGTGGGGAGGAATCTGCGGAGACGATCTCGTCATGCTCAATCTTGATCTCAAGAGGAAGACGCTCGAGAATATCAAGCTCAACCGCGCTTTCACAATCGCGCTCGCCGATAGAGCGCACATGGCGGAAGCGGATTATTTAGGTTCCGTCTCCGGACTTGTCGACGCCGAAAAGTTCCAAAAGACGAACCTTAATTCCGCGCCAAGCGAACGGGTGGGCGCCCCCGTGCTGACCGACTTTCCGCTAACCCTGGAATGTGAGCTCGTCGAGATTCAGGACGGCCCCAACGACGTTCGGGTCATCGGAAGGATACTCAACGTTCTTGCGGATGAGAAAGTCCTCGATCCTAGCGGGAAGGTGGAACCGTCAAAACTTGACGCGATCCTATTCGAACCTTACAAGAGGGGATACTATTCGCTCGGGGAGCGCGTCGGGGACGCGTGGAAGGAGGGAAAAAAGCTAGGTTTATAGTCGACGTCAAACGCTAGCGCGTAGACTTCAATTCATATCGTTGCGTTCCTTTTAGCGTCCGTTATGTTGTATGCTCTTATGTGATAACGATTAAAACAAAGGAGACGGAAATGCCTTTTACAGATAATCGAAGACTTCGCCTCATCGCGGGGGTTGTTACGCTTTTCTTTTTGGCGGCTCCTTTATCCGCTCGCGGCGTCGACGCGTCGACGCCCGTCCCGGAGAAGATCGAAGTTTCTGAAGCCGTCGTCACCGAATTAGACGCTTATATCAATAGTTTTTTTGAATCCGTTAGAAAGGAAACGGCTACTGAGTATACCGATAAGGCGTCCTACATTTTTGAGTACGCGATAAAGAATATGGACAACGTCGACGACCCGGCGTCGTTAGTCGAACGCGTCGCTCCGGTCGCTATCGCATTAGAAAGATCTTCTCCCGATATGGGCGTTCAATACATGACGGCGCTGAGGGACGCTCTGCCTCCTTTAGCGATCGAAGGAAGGAAGTTCGATTCCGTCATGACGGCGGCGAAGTGCAAGGTATACGCGATTCTTATCAAACGCGAACTTGATAAGGCAGAGGGAACCCCGAACGTCAAGAAACCGGTTCATGAGCTCGCGAAACTTGTCGAAGAGAACGAATACGCGGCGTTTGCCGCGCAGGAAATTGCTCATACGCTGAAGACGAAGGACTCCGACGCGGCGGCTCTTCTATACGGCGCGACGTTGAGGTTCATCAATAAGGACGTCGGCTCGTATCCAAGTTGGAAAAAGCTTGTTGAATTGGAAATGGACGAGACCTCAGAGGAGAAGTTGGAGAAAGAGGCGCGCGACGACAAGGCTGGACTTTCCGATTTGCGCAAGAAGATTAGCGCCGCGACCGCGTCCTCGGGGAAAAACTTATCTTTTGTAAAGCGTTTGGATAGAGTTCTCGGATTGGACGAGCTACAGAGAAGGGTTTACTACGCGAAGTCAGTAGATAAGACGATTTCTTATAAGGAGGCGATGGAACTTCAGAAAGAGATAGCGCCTGCCTTGACGAAGGAGACTTGTCTGCTGGTAAGCGCGCCTGGCGGGAATGTTGAAACGAGTTGTTATCTCCTGGAAAACGCCCTTCATACGGCGCTTGCTCTGGAGGATGGGGACGGCTTGCTTGACGCTTACAAAACGGTCATAACGACCAGCGGGGATCCTAAGATTCGAAGGCTGGCGCGTCGTTTCGCCGTTGACGGTCTCCTCTTGCAGATGAAAAAAGCGAAAGACGAAGACGCTAAACTTCAGGTTGTACAGACGCTTCGCGACTTCGTTACAACGGACAGTTTGTTTATCATGTCGGCTCCGAAGTTCTTCCAAAAAATCGACTCCGCCGACCTTGCCCCCGTTCTTCCTCTTTTCAACGAATACCTTACGTCTCTTCAAGGCTCTGAAAAGCTTGTCTCGAATTATATCGTCGCGAAGGGGGTTAAATGGCATTACGAAAATAGTATGACGATGAAACGACAAGCGGTCAGAAGGGAACGCGTGAATAGATTACGCGACGAGTATGAGGCTCTCGGCTATCTTCTTCGGATCAAGGAGTCGCTCTATGAAGGGGACACGCGGAAGGCCAAACTCCTCGCGGAACAATTTGAGGCTGTTTCCAGTCTAAACGAAAGCGTCAAAAAGATGACTCCGCAAGTGAAAGAACTTATAGAGGGTCCAAAATCGGAAATGGGACCAGCGGAGCCCGCGATCTGATTCGACCGCAATTCCTTTAGCTTTCCGTAATATAACCTCGGCGTCTTCTCCCTATCGAGTAGGCGCTTTTGGATGGATGATTGAGGAAAGTCTACGGAAATGGACTCTGAGTGGAAAAGAAATTGTAAAAAGTTGGAAAAAATAATGATATGATTTAGATTGTTGTTGAAACGTAAAAACAATCTA
>JBJEXI010000036.1:0-16353 GCA_051885615.1 Thermoguttaceae bacterium | reverse complement strand
TCAAATTCATGTCTTTAAAAGTACCAAAAATGACTGACACCCTACCTTGTTCCTTCTGACGCAATAAAAAAACGAAAAACCCGAAATCTTGAGGAACCGTAAGACCGGTCATTGTTGTCTATCGGCTCTTAACCCCTTCCTCTTTTCTTAAAATTTCTGTTTGTTAGGATTTTGTTGATTTTTTTAGCGCTCGGGACGCGGCGTAGAGTAGCTCGTGACGACAGATAATTCCGGTTGTGTTGATAACGCAAAAAAAAGAAAAAAGAAAAGGCTCGTTTTTTTGGTAATGCGGGGAAAAAACTTGACATTTTTGACAAGTGACGGTACTATCAATAGGGTAAAGTTTTAATGTCGGAGAGCGTCTGTTTTAAATCGGATGTTAAAACGGATAATTTAAAGAAAGTAGCTAATTTTAATTAGCTTTTTGGACGATACGCAAAGCATACGCATAACAGATAGCGACGAGCGGCGTCGCTTGCATAAGTTGCGCCCAGGATCCTCTCGGGACGTGGAGACGGAAAAATGAACGTTTGGAACAAAGTTTTGATGGCGTTGATAACGATCGAGTGCGTCGTTTTCGGTATTTTCGCCGCCAATAGATATAATGTGACGAAGACGGAAACGGCGAAGATCGAGAAACTCGAATCGGATCTCGCGCAGACGCTTGAAGCCGTTCAGAAGCTTCGTTGCGAACTTTACGGCGGATTTGAAGCCGTCGAATCCTGGACCGACCAGGGTTTAATTGGACAATTAGAATATATGCGTCGTCTTCAGAATGGCGAAGCGTTTATGAATTGCCTGCCGACGTCGGCAAACGTTGACGCGCAGACGCAGCAGGCTTCCGTTGCGTTCTCTGTCTCCGAACAGGACAAAACGACGGCTTTCCGTCCCGGCTCCATCGCCTACGTCTTTGACGCGGGCTCTCCCGTCGCCGCGGCTCCCGCCGCCGACGAAACCGCTCAAGCGTCCGTCGCCGCTCCTTATACCTTCCTCGGCGCCTTCGCCGTCGCCGGCGCGACCGCGACTCAGGTTAATCTGACCTCCGTCGGCGCCGCCTCCGCTGAAGAAATCAAAGCGCTTCAGGATTCTGCGCGTAGCGGAAACTCCTGGGTCGTTTACGCCGATCGTCTCCCGATCGACTCTCCGGACGACGTCGCTCTCTTCGCTAGCGAAAACGCGGAATTCGTCGCCGCTCTTTCCGACGAATCGCGCGCCTTCTGTTCCAAGACGCTGACCGTCGACGAATCGGTTCTCGCGTCCGACGATTCCGTTCGCCTTCCCGTCGATTTCCAAGGCTCTCTCGATTATCAATGGAGCGTCCGCGATCGCGAGAATATCGTCAGCGCGCGTCGTACTTCCGCGATCGCCACCCTCTCAAACGTCATCGCCGACCAGATCGTCGCGATTGGCGACGAGCCGACCGATCAGAAGATTCTCGATCTTGACAACTGGGACGCGATTTACGCCGCCGCCGTCGCTCGCAAAAGAGTCGACTCTTGGCGCGAGAATATCGCGACGACCCGCGCGGCCCTCGGTCGTATGAACAGTTATTGCGATCTCGCGAAGAAGATCCTTGACGCCGCCGAAGATGGCGTCGCCGCCTGCGAAAAGGCGATCGCGCAAAAATTGGCGGAGAACGACGATCTCGCCTCCAAGATTGCTTGGGCTCAGTTCGCCGCTTACGAAAAGCTTAACGCCCAGTCGCAGACCGCCGCTAACAACTGATTTGAACGTCCGCGTCCCGAATATGACAATAAAAAACGCCCGCGAGTTGATCGTAGGCGTTTTTATTTATGTTGATTGGGGGAGCTTAAGACGCGCTTACCATTCGAAGCGCGGCGGCTTAATCTTCAATCCCGCCGTATTCGTAATCGGACGTCTCCATTGCGTCAAACTCCTTTTCTATTTCTTCGTCGGTGGGGACGCCTGCGTCGGCGAGGTCGGCGCAAGAAGCGGCGGCTCCGCTCTTCCCTGAGCTCTTGCCCCCGTTCTTCTCCTTTTCTTTCTTATACGCTTCTTGACGTTGTTTTTCGCGCTGGAGCTCTTCCTGTTCGAGCTCTTCTTCGATTTCGTCGAAACCTTCTTCTGGAAGAATTTCAAAATCCGCGTCAAACTCGTCGTCGAAATCGTCCTCTTCTGGATTCGGCGCGCGGCTGACCCCGTTCTTGAACGCGTAGGGATCGATATAGAAGCGATCGTTCGGGTCAAGAGACGGTCTTTCGGCTTGCCCATCCTCTTGGAGAGAATACGTTTCCAAACGACGGCGTACCTCAAAACTTACGCTCTCAAACGAGTCGCCGGAGCGCCAACTGACTTGACAGTCGACCGATTCTTCTTTGACGCGCGTCGTTTTCTTGGATTTACAAACCTCTTTCATGTATGTTTCCTTTAGTGTTGCGTCGATTAAGCTAATCGCGCCGCATTATAATACGCTATTGTTGGCGTGAAAAGATAAGAAAAGAGCTTTTCTCATTTTTTCTTAATATTATTCGTCGTTTTTCTACAGATCCTTCATTTCCTTTCTCTACTTTATAAAAACTTCCACACAGACCTTTCTTAGAAAAAGGAAGCGTCCCCGTGTTATTTTTTATAACGCCTATTATAATCAGAAAAAGGCGTTCTGTTGTAAACGCTTGGCGACGGTCGGCGCGCGCGCGTCTCCTCGCAATTTGTCGACATTTTTTAAGGGAATTTAACGGTGTATCGAACAAATACATGCGGCGAACTGGGCCGCAACAACGTTGGCGAGGTCGTGACGATCGCGGGATGGGTGGATTCTGCGCGCGACCACAGCGGCGTCTTCTTTGTCAACTTGCGCGATCGCTATGGCAAAACTCAAACCGTCTTTGACGCGGCCGCCGATCACGATCTCTTCCAACTCGTCAAGACGCTCCATAACGAAGACGTCGTTCAAATTACCGGAGAGGTTTTGGCAAGACCCGAGGGACTCGTCAATCCCGAAATGAAGACCGGCGAAATCGAAATTCGCGCCACGAAACTCGTCGTTCTCAATCGTTCGGAGCCCGTCCCCTTCCTCCCGTCCGCCCCCGAGGTTCCCTCCGAGGAAATGCGACTCAAGCACCGTTACATCGACCTGCGCCGTCCCGAAATGCAGCGCGTTCTCACGCTCCGTCACCGCATCACGAAGACGCTGCGCGACTATTTCGACGAAAACGGCTTCCTCGAAGTTGAAACGCCGATTCTCGGTAAAAGCACCCCCGAAGGCGCGCGCGACTATCTCGTTCCCAGCCGCGTCACTCAAGGCGCGTTCTACGCCCTACCGCAGTCTCCTCAACTCTATAAGCAGCTCCTGATGATCGCCGGTTACGACCGCTACGTTCAGGTTGCGCGTTGCTTCCGCGACGAAGACCTCCGCGCGGATCGTCAGCCCGAATTCACCCAGCTCGACCTCGAAATGTCGTTCGTCGAGATGGAAGACGTTATCGATCTTGTCAGCAAGCTCGTTCAGCGCCTCATGAAGGAAATCAAGGGCGTCGACATTCCTCTTCCTCTTCCGCGCATCACCTACGACGAAGCGATGGAGCGTTTCGGACACGACGCTCCCGATCTGCGCTTCGGTATGGAGCTCAAAGACGTCACCGATATCGCGAAGACCGTCGATTTCAAGGTCTTCCGCTCCGTCGCGGAAAACGGCGGACGCGTCCGCGGTATCAACGTTAAGAACGCCGCCGACAAGTATAGCCGTAAAGATATCGACAACCTCACCTCTTGGACTGCGGAACAGTTCGGCGCGAAGGGGATCGTCTGGTTCAAGGTCGACTCCGAAGGCAAATTGACCGGTTCCAGCGCGAAGAACTTCTCTGCGGAAGCGCTCGAAGCGATCGGGAAGAAACTCGAGGTCGAAGCGAACGACTTACTCCTCTTCTCCTGCGGCGATTTCAATCTGACTTGCCGCGTCTTGAACGGTTTGCGTCGTCGTCTTGCCGCCGAACTCAAACTTTACGATCCCGAAGAGATGAATTTCTGCTGGGTCGTTAAGTTCCCGATGTTCCACTGGGACGAAGAAGAGAATCGTTGGGTTGCGGAGCACCATCCCTTCACGGCGCCCCTCGTCGAAGACCTCGCGAAACTCGACGGCGACGACGAAGCGATCAGCTCGATCCGCGCTCAGGCGTACGACCTCGTTCTCAACGGTTTTGAAGCGGGGGGCGGCACGATCCGTATCCACGATCCCGAGATTCAGAACAAAGTTTTCGGTTTGCTCGGAATGACGCGCGAACAGGCGCGGGAACAGTTCGGCTTCCTCGTCGACGCGTTGCAGTTCGGCGCTCCTCCTCACGGGGGACTCGCGCTCGGTTTGGATCGCGTCGTCATGCTCTTTGCCGGCGTTGACAATATCCGCGACTGCATCGCGTTCCCGAAGACGACGAAGGCGAGCGACTTGATGACGGGCGCGCCGGCGGAAGTCGCGCAGAAGCAGCTCGACGAACTCGCGATTAAATCGACGCTTCTTCCGAAGAAGGAAGATTGAGAGTCGGCTTGAGGTTTTAGGCTCCGCCTTGCGCGGAGCTCCTTTCCTAGAACGGACGACGTTATGACGGAATATGATATGATTCAAGAGGCGGTCGCGACGATTCGCGCGCGGTGGTCTAAGCAAGCGGACGTCGGGATTATTCTCGGCACCGGGCTCGGCGCGCTCGCGGATCGAATCTCCGCCGACGCGACGATTTCATACGAAGAAATTCCGCACTTTGCTCGATCGACGGTCGAGTTTCACGCGGGCCGATTGATTCTCGGTTCTCTCGAAGGGAAGACCGTCGTCGCGATGCAGGGACGTTTTCACTACTACGAGGGATTTTCGCCCAAACAAATAGTCTTTCCCGTGAGGGTGATGCGCGCGCTCGGCGCCGAGACGCTGATCGTATCGAACGCGTGCGGAGGATTGAATCCTCAGTTTCGCGCGGGCGATTTGATGCTGATAGAGGACCATATCAATCTTCAGGGCGTGAACCCGCTGATCGGATCGAACGACGAACGCCTCGGGCCGCGTTTTCCGGATATGATCGAGCCGTATTCGCGGCGTCTTTTGGAGCTGGCGCAAGATACGGCGCTCTCTAAGGGGATTCCGACGCATACGGGCGTTTACGTCGCGGTCGCGGGTCCGAACCTTGAGACGCGCGCGGAATATCGTTTCCTGCGCGCGATCGGCGCCGACGCCGTCGGAATGTCGACCGTTCCCGAAGTTCTTGCCGCCGTCCATATGAGCATGCGCGTCTTGGGAATCTCTTGCGTTACGGACATGGGGCTTCCCGACGCCTTGGAACCCGCGAGTCTTCCGCGCATCCTTGAGAACGCGGCGAAAGCTGAGCCGAAGATGAATGATATTATATGCGGCGTATTGAAGAAAATCTAGAAAGCTTTCCCCTCTTCTCGACGGCGCCGCGTTAATTGCGCCCGCGCCGGACTTTGAACGCGAGGCGGCGGCGAGTAATATATTTGTAGTTTTGTTAAAGGATCACCATATGGCGAACGAACAACCTAATTCTGACGTTTCGAGCGAATCGCTGCTCTCCACGAGCGCAAATTTTCCGCAGAACGAAGAATTGATTATTAAACGATGGCGCGAACTAGGCGTCTATCAAGAATCCTTAAAGAGACGTCGAGAATCTAACAAGGGCTCTTTTGTCTTCTATGAAGGGCCTCCCACCGCCAATGGAATCCCGCATCCCGGCCACTGTCTTACGCGCGCAATGAAAGACCTCTATCCGCGTTACAAGACGATGAAGGGATATTTCTGCGAGCGAAAAGCCGGTTGGGACACCCACGGGCTACCCGTCGAAGTCGAAGTGGGTAAGGAACTCGTAAAAGAAGGGCTGATTAAGGAAAATTCGAAAGAAGAAATCGAGCGTTTCGGTCTCGAACCCTTCGTCCATCGTTGCATTGCCAACGTATTTCGCTACACGTCGCAGTGGGAAGAATTGACCGAGCGCATCGGCTTCTGGGTCGATCTGCGCAACGCGTACGTCACCTATCACCGTTCTTTCGTTGAAAGCGTCTGGTTTGCGTTGAAGAACTTCTTCGATCGCGGGCTCCTCTATCAGGGTCATAAGATCGTTTGGTGGTGGGCGCAAGGGGGCACGGCGCTTTCTTCCGGCGAAGTGGGACAGGGTTATCGACAAGTCGGCGATCCTAGCGTCTTCGTGCGTTGCCCGATCCTGAACGAATCGGGCGATTCCAAGTGGGACGCCGTCGACCTCCTCGTCTGGACGACTACGCCGTGGACGTTGCCCAGCAACCAGTTCGTCGCGGTTCATCCTGATCTCGAATACTCCGTAATCAAGCTGACGACGAAAGAGGGCGTCGAGGATACGCGCGCGATGATCGTCGCGTCCGCGCTCGTCGATACCGTCGCGTCGAAGATCAAGGCGACGACGAACGTTCTGTTCACCTGCAAAGGTTCCGAACTTCTCGACAAACGCTATCAGCCGCCCTTCGACTGCTTCTACAAGGAACAGGGATCTCTCAAAGGCCGACTCAAGGACGGAGGCGAGATTTACCGCGCGTGGCGCGTCGTCCCCGCGACTTACGTCACGATCGATTCCGGAACGGGCCTCGTGCACCAAGCGGGCGCGTTCGGCGAAGACGACTTCAACGTCCTCGTGGAACAGCAGGAGCGTTTCGTTGAAGGGGACGCGCCGGAACTTCTTTGTGCCGTCGCGCCCAACGGCAAGTTCACGAGCGTCTTTCCCGAATTCGAAGGCCGCTGGGTCAAAGAAGCGGACAAGGATATTATTCGCGCGATGAAGGAACGCGGCGTCCTCTACTGGCAAGAACAGTATCTGCACGACTATCCCTTCTGCTGGCGCGCTCCAAACGATCCCCTTATCCAGTACCCGCGCCGCAGCTGGTTTGTGCGTACGACGGACTTCACCGAAAAGATGCTCGAGAACAACTCGCACATCAACTGGATTCCCGAGCACATCCGCGACGGTCGTTTCGGCCACTTCCTCGCCGGAAAAGTCGACTGGGCGCTCTCGCGCGAACGTTATTGGGGCACGCCCCTTCCCGTGTGGGAATGTGAAGAGACAGGCTATCAGGAAGCGATCGGCTCTTACGACGAGCTTCTCGCGAAACCCGGCGCCGCAGGCGTCGAAGTCTGGCAAGCGGCGCGCGACGCGGCTAAGAAAGAGAAGGGGGACGCTTGGTCCGAGAAGGACGAAGACCTGTGGAATCACTTGCGCGTTCATAAACCGTATATCGACGCGGTGACCTACGATTCCCCGAAGGCGCCTGGAAAGAAGATGCGCCGCGTTCCAGAAGTCATCGACTGCTGGTTCGACTCTGGATCGATGCCTTTCGCGCAGTTCGGGTTCCCTCACGCGGAAGGTTCGAAGGAACTTTTCGAAAAGCATTTCCCCGCAGACTTCATCAGCGAAGCGATCGATCAGACGCGCGGTTGGTTCTACTCGCAAGTCGCGATTTCGACCCTCCTCTTTGGCGACGAAGCGTCGCGCAAGGCGATCGGTATCGACAAGGACTTCCCGCATCCCTTCAAGAACTGCATCGTTCTTGGACTCATGCTCGCCGAATGGTACGAAAACAACGCCGATAAGCTCGACATTCGCCTCACCGAAAAAGAGGCTCTCGACGCGTTCGGAAAGGGTAAGTTCACAAAGCGCGTCGGCAAGATGTCCAAGTCCCTCAAGAACTACCGACTTCCAAAAGAAATCTTCGACAAATACGGCGCCGACGCCCTTCGGTGGTACTTCTTCGCCAATCAGGCCCCGTGGAACTCGATCGTCTACAGCGAGAATTCGATCAAGGACAGCCTCCCCGAATTCATGATTCGCCTCATGAACGTCGTTTCTTTCTTCAAGGTTTACCAGAAGATCGACGGCTTCGCTCCGGAGAGCGAGTTGGATCTTGCCGCGATCAAGAACGCGGGCTCCATGCTCACGCCGGAAGATTTGGCGACCGCGAGTTCATATCGTCCCGTCTCCGAACGCGCGGAGTTGGATCGTTGGCTCTTGAGCGAACTCCATTCGACGGTCAAATTCGTCGACGAGCGCCTCGACGCGTACGATCACTTTACCGCGTGCGGCAAGATTACCGCGTTTGTCGATTCCTTGTCGAACTGGTACGTGCGTCGTAGTCGCGACCGATTCTGGTCCGGCGAACAGTCTCAATCGAAGAAGGACGCGTACTGGACTCTTTACGAGGCGTTGATAACCCTCGCTAAATTGATCGCTCCTTTCACGCCCTTCATTTCCGAGCGCATTTGGCTCCTCATGACGGAGAACTTTGGCGACGCGGCGCTTGCGAGCGTTCACTGGTGCGACTATCCCGTCGCGAACGAGAGCGTTGTCGATCCGGTCTTGGCGCGTAAAATGGCGCACGTGCGCGAAATCGTCTCCTTGGGGCACAACGCGCGAACTTGCGCCAAACTCAAGGTGCGACAGCCTCTTTCTGGTATCGAGGTCGTTTTCGTAGATAAAAACGCAAGCTCCGAGCTTGTCGACTACATTCCCTTGATCGAAGAAGAATTGAACGTGAAGTCGGTCAACTTCATCGACCGCGCCGACCACTACGTTTCGTACGCGATCGTTCCCGATCTCAAGAAGCTCGGTCCGAAACTCGGACGCGCGTTGCCTCTCGTAAAGAAGGCGTTGAACGATCTCGACGGCGCCGCTGCGAACGCGGAAATGGCCGCGAACGGCAAATTGACGTTGGCCTTGTCGGACGCTTCAAGCGTCGAGTTGAATTCCGACGAAGTTCAGGTGCGTCTCGTCGCGAAGGAAGGTTTCGCCGCGTCTCAAGGCGCGAGTTGCGTTGTCGTAATATCGACGGAACTCACCCCCGAGCTTATCGCCGAAGGGTTGGCGCGCGAGCTGGTTCGCGCGATCCAGGATCGTCGTAAGGAGCTTAAATGCGATTACGTCGATCGCATCGCCGCGGGGCTCCAAGGCGCGTCCGACGCGCTTGTCGCCGCCGTTAAGGACTTCGAGGATTACGTCAAAAACGAAACTCTCGCGTTGGAGCTGAACTTCGAGGCGCTTCCCGACGTAGAAGGCGCGACCGTCAAGATTGACGGAGCTGAAGTTTCCTTGTTCGTTAAGACGCTCAAAGCGTAGCGTTCTGAATAACGCGCGTCGCGCGAGTCCTTCGCGTCGACGCGTTTTGCTCTCATTAAGCCGATATGCCATTTACTAAAATAGGAGTGTGTGCAAAATGACTCTTCATCTCGCCGTTTTGATTTCCGGGCAAGGACGCACCTTGAAGAATCTTCTTGACGTGATTGATCGCGGCGAACTCGACGCGACTATCGACGTCGTCATTGCGAGTAAGAAAGACTGCACTGGGTTACAGTTTGCCGACCAGAAGAAGATCCCGATTGCGATCGTCGAAAGCTATAATTACGAGACGAGAGAGCAGTTTAGCGAAGCCGTTTTCAGAGAATGCCGCGCGCATATGGTCGACTATGTCGCCATGGCCGGTTACATCAAATTTTTGCTCGTTCCAGACGACTTTAAAGATCGCGTCCTCAACATTCACCCGTCCCTCATTCCTTCTTTCTGCGGCGAGGGAATGTACGGTCCTCGAGTCCACGAGCAAGCTCTTGCGCGCGGCGTGAAGGTTTCCGGCGCGACGGTTCATTTTGTCGACAATGTCTACGACAACGGACCGATCATCCTCCAGAAAACGGTTCCCGTCTATAGCGACGACACCGTCGCCTCCCTTAGCAACCGCGTGCTGTTTGAGGCGGAATTCCCCGCTTATCCCGAAGCGTTGCGTCTTATCTCCGAAGGACGCGTTAGGATCGTCAATCATCCGACGACGGGGGCGCGCACGGTGGAAATTTTGAAAAGCGCTCAATGACGACGACATTACGCAAAGAGTAGACGTTTTGATGGGAGCGCGCTCTTGTAGCGACGCTCCTTTTTTATATTCTTTCGCTATTTTAACATAGAATTGAATTCATGGACTCCCTCTTATTTGCCGCCCAGGAAACTCAGAGAAGCCTTTTTCCTCTGATCGCCACTGGAGTATTTGTTTTAGTTATCTTATCGATCGCCGCGTGGGGAATGAAAAAGACGTCGAATACGAACGACTTTTTCCTCGGCGGGAGCGCGCTTGGTCCGTGGATCTTGGCGCTCTCTTACGGGGCCGCATATTTTAGCGCCGTCGTCTTCATCGGATTTGCGGGCGTTTACGGGTGGAGCGTTTCTTTTCGCTCGCTGTGGATTGGGCTTATGAACGGCGTAGTGGGAAGTTTAGCGGCGTGGCTCGTGTTAGGGCCCGCCACGCGGCGAATGACGCGTCGCCTCGACGCGGCGACGACTCCCGCGTTTTTCCTCGAACGTTACGGTTCAAAGGGAATGAAAATCGTCGGCGCGGTCGTCGTCTTCCTCTTCCTTCTTCCATATTCCGCGTCTGTCTTCGCCGGGTTGACGTATCTCTTCAAAGAGGTCTTTAACGTCTCGATGACGACCGCGCTCACGATGATAACCGTCACGACGGGAGTCTACCTTGTGATGGGCGGCTATAAGGCCGCCGCGCGAATCGACTTCCTCCAAGGAACGATCATGTTTTTCGGCGCGTTGAGCATGGTCTGGTTCGTTTTCTCCTACTTCGCGAAAGATTTGGGTTCCTACGCCGACGTCGTCGATAACGCCGTCAAACTCTATCGCGGAAGACTGGAAGGCGTCGTTGATCCGATTCAATCGACCCCGATTAAACCTATGCCCGACTGGCTCTTCTGGTCCGTCGTCTTCATGACCTCCGTCGCTCCGTGGGGCCTTCCGCAGATGGTTCACAAGTTCTACGCGATCAAAGACGAAAAGCAGATCGTCAAGGGCGCGATCGTCTGCTGCGTCTTCGCCGCGTTGGTCGGCGTCGCCGCGTATACAATCGGAGCCCTCTCGCACCTCCTTCCCCCCGAAGTCTTGCAGACGACCCTTAACGCCGACGGAACGGCGATCGATTTCAACAAGCTCGTGCCGACGATGCTCGTCAAATGCCTTCCTTCGTGGTTCCTTGCGATCGTTCTGCTCCTCGTCCTTTCCGCGTCGACGTCGACTCTCTGCTCTTTAGCGTTGACGTCCTCCGCCGCGATTAGTCTCGACCTTGTTAAGGGATTCGTTCTACCAAACGCTTCGGAGAAGACTCACTTGACGATCTTCCGAATCTGCTGCGCCGTCTTCCTCGTCTGCTCGTACCTCATCGCGCTCTTCAATCCGAGCTGGATCGTCGCGCTCACCGCGCTGAGTTGGGGCGCGATTTGCGGCGGATTCCTCGCGCCTTACGTCTACGGACTCTTCTGGAGAGGAACGACTAAATGCGGCGCCGCCGCAGGAATGGCGTCGGGTATTATCGTCGCGAACGCGATATACTGGGGAATCTTCATCTGCCAAGGCCCCGCCGCCGCGAAAAGCTTCTCGCCCGTCACGGCGTCGATCGCGATGGTTTTCCCCTTCCTCGTCGTTCCGGTGGTGAGCGCGACGACGAAAAAGCTCGACCCGGAACGCGTAAAACGCGCTTTTGGAGACGTTTCCGACGAAGCGAACTCTTGAGATTTCGCGCTTTTTGTGAAATCGGTCTTGCGCGTTACGCGTCCAAACGGGTATAGTAACGCAACAGTCTGCGTTGTGTCGCCATGGCGCGGGCTCTTTGACAAAATTTTGAGAAAAAGGACGCAAGAGGGCGCGCCGCGCGGATACTATCCAATAGGCGCCGCCCCGCGTTGTTTGTAGCGCGGTATCGCGCGTATTTTATTATGAACGTAAAGGACGACGAATGACAAAATGCTACGACGGACGAAGCGCGCGCTGGGCTTCGTTCTCTCTTGTCCTGATTTTGGCGATTTCTTCATGTTGCGCGGCGTGCGGCGCGGCTTACGAAACGACAAACGAGGATAATACGGCGTTGGTTCCGACCACGCGCGACAAACAGATCGCGATCAATTTCACGCGACTCCTCAAGGCGCGTCACGTCTCGAAAATGCCTCTCGACGAAAAGATCTCGCAACGCGGCTTCGAACTCTTTCTCAAAGCGATCGACCCGACTAAGCTCTATTTCAATCAGCAAGACGTCGACGAATTTACCAAAGAATACGCGACCTCTATCGCGCAGCAGGCGAGCAAGGGCGTTTTGACCCCCGCGTTTGTTATTTATAACCGCTATTTAACGCGCGTTGACGAGCGTTGCGCGATCGCCGACGAATTGCTCGCCGCGAATCAGTTCGACTTCACCGTCGACGAAGAATTCCTTCGCGACAACGACGCCGCGACCTATCCGAAAACGCCGGAAGAAGTTCGCGACCGTATGCGCAAACGCGTCAAGTTTGAACTCCTCGCGCTCGAAGCGGAAGAGCGCGACAAGCAGAAAGAAGCCCAGGAGAAAGCCGGCGCCGACCCTCAGGCCGAAGCTCCCGTCGCTCCCGCCCCCTCCGACCGTCCCGACGACCCCGTCTCGAAGTTGACGCGTCGTTATCACACCCTTCAGAAGCGTCTTCATCAAACTTCGAACGACGATCTCCTCGAAATCTACCTCACGGCGATTTCCAACGCCTTCGATCCCCACTCCACCTACATGTCCCCGAAATCCTTCGAGAACTTCATGATTCAGATCGGTCTGAATCTCGAAGGAATCGGCGCGACGCTCCAGTGGGACGACGGCTACACCGTTGTGAAGCGCATCGTGAAGGGAAGCCCAGCGGAGAAGCAGGGCGAGCTTAAGGAGGAAGACAAGATCGTCGCGGTTGGTCAAGGCGTCGACGGTCCGATGGAAGACGTAGTCGATATGAAATTGACGGACGTCGTCGATAAAATCCGCGGCAAGGGGGGAACAATCGTTCGTCTCGACGTCGTCTCTTCCGACGGAAAGAAGAAGCAAATCTCCATCGTGCGCGAAAAGGTCGATCTTGAAGACAGCGCCGCTCAATCCGCGATCTTCGACGTCAAAGGAAACGGCGAATTCGTCGACGTTCCTAAGAACGAAGGCGCTAAGAAAGAAGGTTTGCGCGTCGGCGTGATCGACCTGCCTAGCTTCTATCTCGACATGAAGGCGAAGGACGGCGAAGGCGGACGCAGCGTCAGCTCCGACGTGCGCCAGATCCTGGCTGAATTCAATGCGAACGACGTCGACGCGTGCGTCGTCGACCTTCGCTATAACGGCGGCGGCTCGCTCCCCGAAGCGGTCGCGCTGACCGGGCTCTTCATCAAGACGGGAGCCGTCGTTCAGACGAAACCCTCCGAGTTTGGAGACCGACCGCGATCCTTGAACGATCCTGATCCGTCGATCCAGTGGACGAAGCCCCTCGTCGTCTTGACGAGCCGCTTGAGCGCGAGCGCTAGCGAAATTTTCGCGGGCGCGATCAAAGATTATCGCCGCGGCGTTATCGTCGGCGACGAAACGACGCACGGTAAAGGCTCCGTTCAATCGATGATGGAGATTTCCGACGCGATCTTTGGCAAGCTTCTCTCGCGCGGAAGCGACAATCTCGGTTCTCTGAAGATCACCATCCAGGGATACTATCTCCCCGGCGGCGAATCTCCTCAGCTCCAGGGCGTGCGTTCCGACGTTATTCTTCCGCAGTTCACGAGCGTTCTCGAAGATATCGCCGAATCGGATCTCGACTATCCTCTCGTCTTCGAAAAGGTCGAACCCGCGAAGTACCCCGTCTTCGATTTCGTGACGCCTGAAATCGTCAAGGCGCTTTCGGCGAAATCTGCGGCGCGCGTAGCGAATTCGAAGGACTTTGCCGAAGAGCTCAATAAGATGAAGATCTACAAAGAAAGCAAGCTCCGCAAGGCGACGCCTCTGAATCGCGAAAAATACTTCGCCGAACTCGATAAGTTCGACACGAGCAAAGAAGAGACGGAGAAGATGGAAGAGAGCGTTTTGGGCGGCGAGGGCGTCAAGAGAGACTATTATCTTGACGAATGTCTCGAAATCACGAAGGATTACTGCGAAACTCTTATGGCGAAATCCGCGATATGACGCTTGACCGTCTATGACGACTCGACGATAATGGCGACTGCGACGCGCTTTATTGACGCGCCGCAGTTCTTTTTTTAACGTGACTTCTCTGCAAAGGAGTTGGCAATGAAATATACGGTGGAACTCGAATCCCCCGACTATTCTTTCCGCGCGAAACACTTCGTCGCGTTTCCTCAAGAGTCCGGAACCGACGCGCCGTGGATAGGCGAACTTCTCCATGAGCATCGTTTCACGGCGAGCGTCAAGGCGTCGGGCCCTCTCGACGAGTCGGACTGCGTGTTTGATTTTGTCGCGGCGCGCGACGCGTTGCTGGAAATTCTCGCGGAGTTTGACGGACAGACCCTCGTCGGAACGAAAACGCCGTGCGTCGAGTACGAGATCGAGCCGCTGCGCGACGAGCTCAAGATTGCGTGGAAGGGTCTTCCTGCGGAGCGCGTCGACGTCGTTTCTCTATCCGCCGCGCGGTGGATCGAAGGAAAGAACGCGTCTGCGGAGAAGATCGCCGAAACGATTCTCCTAGAATGGATCAAACGGTTGCGCCTTGCCTTTCCGCAAGAAGAATATCTCTTCACGCTTCGACTTCAAGAAGAGCCGGGAGCTTTCGCGGAAGTCTCGATCTGACGCGGCTCCGCGAGACGGCGACGATCTTTTCCCTCGCGGACAAAAAACGCTCGAGCGTTTCGGCTCGAGCGTTTTTTTATTTTGCAGACAGGTTGGGCGCGTTTTTCAGAAGAATTCAGCGACGTCGACCGCTTTTTCTTTATCGGTGGGAACGGAGACGGAGACGGGGGACGTTTGGGCGCTGGTCAAATCCGCAGGGATGACTTTGGGGAGACTCTTAATCTCGGCGTCGCGTAAGGCGTTATATTTGTCGATTTCTCCGCGATCCATGCTCGCCATATCGTCGGCGGTGAGTTCCGGCTGGGTGGGTTCGGGATCTTTTCGGAGCTGAACTTTGAAGGTTCCCTCTGGGGCGCCGGGGGCGGAGAAGTTCGCGTAGGTAGTTTTGACGACGCAAACGCCGGACGCGTCGGTTTTTCCGCCGACGATGACGCCGCTGAGCGGCGTGTCGGGAACGAGGGCGACGTCGACGCCTTCAATCGGATCGGAGCCGTTCGTGACGGTGATCGTGCACGAAGAAACCTTAGGGAATCCGGAAGGTTTCCCGGAACAACCGAGAATTAACGCGGACGCCATGACGACGACGAGGGAGAGAAGAGTAGCTTTTTTCATAATGAGTTACCGTCGGAATGGAGAAGGGGAACCGCGATTGCGACGCGGCTTTAAAGGCGATATTAAAAGAAGACGCTTTGCGCGAAGGTAAAGCGTCTTCTCGAGAATTATGCGTTAGACGCGGCGATCAAAGAGTAGTGGACTCGCCGGCGTTGATGGTGCCGAGAGCGCCCCAAACGCCGAAGGGAGACTTGCCCGAGAATTCGCGACCGTGCGACGCGGCGGTGGTGGAGTATTTCGACCCGTTCGGATCGGCGTCCATATCGCCGCAGTCGACCGTTTCGGAGATGAAACGGACGCTACCGTCGGCCATCGCGGCGTTGACGCCGCCGGAGTGGTTCGACTGCGCGGAGCAGATACCGAAGCCCCAACCGGTTTGACCGCAGTCGCCGCCGTAGTTGCTCGCGTTAGGAGAGTTCGGGGGAAGGATCGTCTGGAAGCCGGTCGCGCGGACGTTGCCGTCGGCGAAGCAGTTGCCGCGGCTATAGTTGCACGCGCCCTTGGTGAAGACGGTGCGGTCGTTCGAATCGACGATATTGAGGACGTTGCGCGGAACTTGAACTTCGCCCGCGCCCATAAGAGCGACGCCGCCCTTGACCTTGTTGGTGTTCTGGGTCGTGCCGGCGATCATTTCGGCGTAGGCGATCGTGTTGGAGGTTCCGTCGGTGATCGCGCTGATGTTGCGGGTCACGACGTGACGCGAGTCGGTGGCGCTATTCATGTAGAGTCCGCCGGGGAAGAAACCGCGAGAGGTCATTGCGGATTCGTCGGTTTGGCAGATTGAGTCGCCCCACGAACCGGCGTAGTTCGTTTTAGCGGCGTCGTTGATCCACGAGGAATTTTGAGACGAATTACCGTCGGAGGGACAGAGGAGGTAGGGAACCGACTTGTTGTACAAACGGTCGGTGTTCCACTGACAGTTGGTGAAGTTGCCCTTACGCATTTCGTCGTAATAGGCGCCCTGTTCCGCGTAAGGCATGATCCAGACGAGGTGCCCGATGTAGTGATAGCTGGATTCGGGTACGCCGCCTCGCGCGGGCTGGAAGGAATTGTGCGCGTCATGATACATGTGCGACGCGAGCATGATCTGCTTGAGATTGTTCGTGCATTGCATACGACGCGCCGCTTCACGCGCCGCTTGCACTGCGGGAAGCAGTAATC
>JBJEXI010000035.1:0-16454 GCA_051885615.1 Thermoguttaceae bacterium | reverse complement strand
AAGAATCCTGGAGCTTTTTCCTTCTCGATAGTTTCGTTTTCAGCCGACGCGACAGCGGCTTCTTCTGGAGTTGCACGTCCATGCGTCCAAAAGAGATATCCGACGTAACCGCAAGCAAGCAACACCGTAACCACAATGGTCACGCCCGTTGTTCTGTATGCTATTCGTCGCCAATCGCGAATAGGAGGCTCCTCGTTATCATCCTCGTCAGACAAAGCATCGTCGTGAACGTTTTTTTCTTCCTTAGGCTCCTGTGTCGCCGAAATTTTCATATCGCCAGAGTCTGCCAATTCTTCATCGTCAACGTCCTTCTTATGAAAAAATTGCGGAATCTTAGAAAGGAACGTGAACGGATAGAGAACTACTCTTCTCAGTTTCTCGAGGAGTTCGCCATGGGTAGATTTCTGTAGTTCGCGCAGTTCTTGTTTTAGAGCCTTCTTGTCATTCTGAAGCTTTTCGATGGTATTTTCTACCTCTTCGCGATCAGAATCAGTAGCGTCCTGCGCTGAAAGCATTTCTTCATATTCGTTAATATCCTCGTCAATTTTAAGAAGAGAATTCCTTATCTCCTCAATCCTCAAAGCAATATATTCCTCGTCTTCGTTCTCTGACGTATTATCGGCGTTTTGTGCTGCCTTTTCTTCTTTGACGTCTGACGAGGAAGTCCTGCTCTCTTCCTCGATATCTTCTTCAGCTTCAGCATTCTTTCTTTCCGTCTTACGGTGAAACAATCGGGACAAGACGCCGCCTGTCGGCTTTTCCTCCTGAACGTCTTCCTCAGCATTCTCCTC
The DNA here is from genome assembly GCA_051885615.1 of Thermoguttaceae bacterium. Lineage (GTDB taxonomy): Bacteria > Planctomycetota > Planctomycetia > Pirellulales > Thermoguttaceae > RUG369. The sequence continues at coordinate 15,663 of JBJEXI010000035.1, read as the reverse complement.
AGTAGCGGAAAGTGAGTCCTCCTCTTGATTTTTCAGGGTAGGATTAGAGGATTCGCCATGTGTATTCGTCGTGCTAAACGCCTCCTTCGAATAGGAATTGGACGTCGTCGCATGAGACGCAAGAACTGGAGTAACAGGCTTAAAAACAGGAGCAGACTCTTGATTACTAGAAACATGACGGGCTCCCATTCCGCCTCCAGCAAGTGAATTCTTGGCTGTGGAATCAGAAGAAACCGACGCATTGGAAAAAGACGGAACCGCTTTAGCAGGATGCATTCCAGCCAAGGGAGACGGTTTCTTTTGTTGGAAGGAACTCACGTTTGACGAATCAGAATACGAGGAATCCCCATATCCGCTATGAGACGACGTGTCCCTGTACGAATAGTTTGAATCAGAGGAATCATCCTGACGTTCGTCGCTCGGAGAACTATCATCCTGCTCCTCATCCTCTGCATCGTCCTCGTAGTCGTCATAACCATCATACGAATCGTCGTAATCGTTATTATCGTAACCACCGTCGTTAGAGTATGAATCATACCCATAATCATCGTATGAATCATTTCCTCTGTTACGATTACGTTTGTTTTTCTTATTGGAGCGACCGTAGTCTTGGTACGAATCATCGTCCGAATCATACGAATACGAATCTTCAAAATCATCCCCAAGAGAACCGCGATTCTTGTTTCCTTTATTCTTTTTTCCCATTCCGCACCCCCTTGCTACTAATCGGTAACTTTCTCTGCAACTCTAAGCTTAGCGCTTCTGGAACGTGGATTATTTTCGATTTCAGAATCCGTCGCGACAATAGGTTTCCTGGTTAGAACGTTGAGTCCGCCCATATCGCGAAACGCATTTTTTACCATTCTATCTTCGAGGGAATGAAAACTAATGATCGCAACCCTTCCCCCAACTTTAAGACGAGACGCAAACTTCTTTAAAAAGGTTTCAAGCGAACCAAGCTCGTCATTCACAGCAATGCGTAACGCCTGAAAAGTTCTCGTCGCAGGATCAATCTTCTTTTTGGTCCATGGCGGGACGGGGACGCACCGCCGACAGATTTCCGCCAACTCTCGAGCCGTTCGTAGCGGTTTGACGGCGCGTTGTTCAACAATCGCGCGCGCAATACGTCGACTCATTCGTTCTTCTCCATACTGAAAAATGACGTCGGCAATCCGTTCCACTCTCCATTTATTGAGGAGTTCGTATGCGGGGACGCCCTCGGTTGGATCAAATCTCAGATCAAGATCTCCGTCGGAATCGAAACTAAATCCGCGGGAACGATCTGCTAATTGATCGCTAGATAATCCTAGATCCAACAAAAAACCGTCCACCTTGTCAACGCCGGCAAGATCCAAGGCCGCGTCAAAATCACAGTAATTCGCAAAGTAAGATTTGAAGGACAGTTCTTCCCCTAAAAACTCTAAACGCGCGTCAACCCGATCCAAGGCGGCAGGGTCTCTGTCAATCCCTATCACTAATCCGCTAGGAGACACCTGTCGCGCAATAGCAATCGAATGGCCCCCGCCCCCTAACGTTCCGTCAAGGATTATTTTTCCAGGCGCAAGATTCAAAGCCTGTAAAGTCTCAGTGAACAGAACAGGCACATGAACTGTCGGAGCTATTTTATTCGTCATCTGACCTATACGCCTCAACTACTTTCATTTCTTTGACCTTAATAATGCGCACCGCGCCGATAGGATTATACAAATTTTTGTTTTATCTGCAAATACTAAAGAATAGGGCGCGATACGCCATTAAGCCCACTATTATTTTATTTGTTATGACAAATTACATTTTTTACGAAAGTTCTACTTATATAGCAAGTCTAAAGTAACTTCATTATTTGGAAGTCCCAACAAAGATACTTCCTAAACCATCTAGAATATATGAGCGTACGGAAGATTCCATCGTCTCCCATATGAGAAACAAAACAATGAGCGAAAAAAACGACGTTAAATTGAAGCAAAGAAACGCCAAGTTATTCTGAGAAAAAAGCTTTGCGTTTAATCCCAACCCAACGTAAACAACAAACGACGTCAATACTATCGGGATGCTTAATTTGACCCCGAAGACAAAAGAATTAGCCAAAATCGAGAGAAAATAAAAAAGGAAATCGTCGCTCACGAGGGTTTGCCCTGGCGGATTAAGTGAAAAGAAGGCCAATAAACCGTCAAAGAAGCTCTCCATACCCCCTAAAAGAATAAAAATAACCAGTGAAAACCAGTAAAAGAGCGACGATAAGGCGCTAGCTTCACTCCCCAAAGTCGCGTCAAAGGAATTCACAACAGAAAAACCGCTAACGCGAGATATAAGTTCACCTGCCAAGTAAAACGCTTGAAAAAAGACTTTTAGACATAGTCCAACGATCACGCCTAAAAAAAGTTCTACGCCAATTCCAACTAACAAAAAAATCAGGGCTGGAATATCGCAAAGAGGAGAGGCCAACCATGGCAGATCAACCTTGCTAACAAGGGACGGACACACAAGGAGAGAAAGAAAAAAACAGACGACCCACTTGAGTAGACGCATCCCTTCGAGTGGAAACATAGGAACCACTAGGAGGGCTCCTATGCAACGCGCGTAGATGAGAACAAAAATTCGAATAACCTCGCAGGAAAGAGGCGTCATTCGCAACCTCGGTCTATTAACGTGGACTTACCCCATTTCTTCTGCAATCAGCGCTCAGAAAGTCCAACGTTTGAATAATAGGCCTTACTCGGGGAGGAACTGATCGCTCTCGTATTGAACGTAATGACAAGCGACTGCGCTCCGCGCTGAATTTCCATTTCACCCTTTTGGTCGGGCCTGGATAGGGCAATCATTCTAGCCAAATCATAGTCGTTCTTAACGGGTCGACCATCAAATTTTACGATACGGTCTCCGTCTTTCAACCCAGCGTAGGCGGCGGGAGAATTAGGAATAACCTTATTGACCTTAGCGCCATTGGACTTAGCAGACCAAAGACCGCCGTCATTCTCGAAGCTTACGCCAAGATACGACGGTCTCCAAGCCCCGTTGCTGTCAACCAATTTGCGAACGGCACGCAACGCGTCCTCTATTGGGATCACGAAACCAATGCCGCGGGGACGAGCATCTTCCAATACGGAAGACGTGATAACCCCCACGACCTCTCCGCGTCTATTGCACAGAGGTCCTCCGGAATTTCCTTGATTGATGTTCGCGTCGACTTGGATGAATCGCATAATTTTACGTTCACCTTCCGTCAATTGCTTATCGGAACCAAGGCTACTCTCCCGTACCATTCCCATATCCCGATACGTTGAACCAATATGACAATCAACGTAACTCCAGGGGAAATTCAAGGGATGTCCGATAGTAAAACCATAAAAACCATCGTCTAAGTAATCGCTACTCCCCAAACGCGCTAACTTCACGCCTTCCAGAACGTCAACGTCCTTGGGATCCACTTCAAGAACCGCAATGTCGAACATGGTGCATGAAAGAACGCGCAGAGGAGAAAAAGTTTGCCCATAAAAAGTCGTGACCGTAATTTTATCGGTGGATTCGTAACCATTAACGACATGTCCGTTTGTCAAAACCCACAGGCGATTGTCAAACTGCAAGAAAAAACCGTCGCCCGTTTCGATATTTTCGCGAACAACCCACTTGCCATCTTTATTCTGAACCTTAGTGGGGGCGCTCTTAACGTCTAACTTGACAATCGAAGGCTTCACTTCATTTACAACGTGCGATCGTTTTAAATCCTCCTCTAATCCAGTCAGAGTTGGTATATCAAAAGTGGCTTCCGCAACATCAGAGGTCAAATCGACGGAACCGGCGGCGTTAGAGGACGCCTTTTCTGAAAAACTCGTCGGCAGGATGCGACTAGAGTTGACGATTCCCCCAAAACACACGGGGAAACGCGGATGCGACGGCTGAAAGGCGGCGACGACGTCGTCAAGGACGCTAACTTTCTCTTCGATAGAGTTCATTCGGGGCCTTAGGTTTGATTCCACGGTTTTTCCAGTATTAGGAACCAACGCCCTTTCTTGAGTGTTTGTCGCAGAATTCGCCAAATTATCCAATCGTTCAGCAGATATTTCGTTCCCCATGTTCGAGACTGATAGAGGTTTCAGGGATTCGTCGTTCGCAGGCGAGTTGGCCTCTCTCTTGACAGTAGGATACGCCTGGCTCTCATAAGGGGAGCGTGAGTCGGCGACATCCGCCAATACTGTCCCTGAGAGTTCTGACGTCCCCACATTCTGTATATAACGAACGTCAACAGAGTGTTTACCTTCGAGGCGCACATCATTTAATATTACGTTCTGCCTAGCGGCGTCAGCGCCAATAGAAGCGGGATTAGCCGCTTCTGGAAAACGACATAATAAGACGACAGAAATGCCGCACGACACAACTGACAGCATTAAATGAATCGTTCGCAGCAGAGTTAGACGATTAACGCTTTCAATCTTTGAGCAACGCCTTCTAGAAACGCCCTTATAACGCGAAGAACGCGGCATTGTTATAAGCATAACTACCGCAAACGCGAAAAGAATCACGGATGCGCCTTCTAGCGCATTCGGCAACGCCGTGAGAAAGAACTCAGCTCGATGCATGACGTCTGATCTCCATACCACCAACTTTTACGATCGATATAATCCTCTCGATCGTCCCAATTAGCCAGTATTCTAGGCAAAATCATCATACAGGTCAAGGTTAAAACTAAGAAAGCTCAACTTTTCTCTTAAAAAATTTTAAATTGAGAAATTACAATCTATTTTCCGATTTTTAAGGAAATTCTAAAAAAATCCTTCGAGAAGAAACGTTTGAAAACGTTTTGACAGTACTTACGAAAATCGAGCTGATTAGCAAAATAAAAAACTTTCGAGAGCCCTCTCAACGCATTTTCAAAGAGATCCCCTCGTCAATATTGAAAAGGGAGCCCCCAGGCGCCTCTTTTTATTAGGAGACGCGTTATAAAACGAGAAAAAACTTGTTTCTCTTCAAGCTCATATAAAAGAAGCGACTATAACGCTACAGACGAGTCCGCTTTGAGTTGTTCTTCACCATTTTTTACGTAAATCAGTGCGTCGTAAACCTGTCTTCTTCTCACTCGCCGCACTGAAATGAACAGATTTCCTGAGGAGATCGAACTGGTTCGAGACACTTCCCCCTGACAATGTTCCTCAAACCAGGAAGTAAACTTGCGAGACGAATCCTCCTGTTTCAACGCCGCTACCAGAGCCTGAGATTCTTTGGGAAAGACCTCTTCAAGACTTTTGACAACGTCGCCTAACTGCGTTCCTCCACAAACGCGTATCGACAACTGAGAACCTGTTCCAGCTCTTGTCGTGATGGAAGTCTTGCAGACTTTTTCAGGCAAGAGATCAAACTCGTCTAAGATCTCCCCGACTAATTCCTCAACAAGATCTTCAAGCGTTAAAAGCCCTTTGACCGACTGATCAGTGGAATCAACCACCAGAGCGATATGTTCGTGAAGTTTCACCAGCATCTTCAAAACATCAGAGGCCTTATCAACGTCTTTAACGCGAGTAATCTTTCTTATATATGGCGAAAGAGACGCGATCGCCGTCTCGTCTGTCTTAGGAGCTATCGTTGCATCTTGGTCAAATAATTCCTTGACGCTCACATATCCAATAATGTTTGTCAAATCGCCCTTATAACAGACAGGAAATCTAGAATGAGAATCATTTTTGGCAATTTCTAAAGCCTTAACGACCGACATGTCGTCGCTTAGAGTAGAAACTTCCTTAAAATCAACCATGATATCTCTAACTTTTTTACCAGATAACTTCAGGGTCGCCAATATGATATTTCTCTGTTCGTCGTCGATTTCCGCATTACTTCTTGCAAGAGACGTTAGAAGAGCAATCTCGCGAACCGCCCCGATTGTGGATTCATGGTCGGCAGGCTTCGATTCGAACGGACGATTGAGAAGGCGAAAAAACTTGAAAAGAGGTTCGCCCCAAAAAGTCAACCAACTCAGAGGCCTAGCAATCACAAACGCCAAACGTTTGTTAAAGCGAACGCCTAACGTCTTGGGAAGGATCTCTGAATATTGCAACATTAAAAATGTAAAACCGACGGAAAAAACACCAAGCCATTTTTCGCCGGTTAAATCAGCGAACGAAGACCCCGCAAAGGCCGCTCCGATTGTGTGTGCCGCAGTATTCAACGTCAGAATAGCTGTGACAGGCGCATTGACGTCTTTTTTGAACTCTTCCCAAATACGACCAATCTTTTCGTTGACCTCTGTTATTTCAACTATTTGCGCTGTTGATAGACTAAGCAACACCGATTCTGCAAGTGAACAAAGAGAAGAAACAAAAAAAGCAACGGAAAAACTTATTATAAAAACGAGTAACATCGCTCTAACGGAATTCGGAGAAGAAAAAAACAACCTATTCGGTTGTTACAAAAACGGTCTTTTTATTTTATCCTTTGTTTTCAATTAGTCAACAGGGGTGGGGGGAAATAAAACCACCCCTCAAAAGATCTTCCGCTATCCCACTTTACCGTCTATGGTTAGACTAAAAAAAGAAGATGATTAAAATGAATAAACACATCGTTCGAACTTCCTTCCTCATTATTAGGAGAAAACATTGGCAAAAGCTAAAGAAGAAATACCGGTCGCCGAAGACCGCTTACTCATTCTTGTCGTAGACGACGAACCTGCGCACGCGGAAGTCGTCGCTGCGAGTCTTGAAAGAATCAATGCCGAATGCATGATTGCTCATTCCGAAAAAGAAGCGGAAGACCTAATCAAGAGGAATACTTTCGACGTCGTCGTCACCGATCTTATGCTGGAGACTAACGACGGAGGATTAAATATCCTTAAGGAAGTAAAGAGAGAAACCCCCGACGCCGAAGTCGTTCTCATGACGGCGTTTAACGGTGTTGAAACCGCAGTTGAAGCCATGTTGCAAGGGGCTTTCAATTATCTTCAAAAACCGCTTGATTTAAAACAACTTCGAACCATTGTCCAAAAGGCGGGAGACGCGGCGCGACTCCGCAGGGATAATCAGCGGCTAAAAGCGCGACTGGATGAAAAATTTGGTTTTGACGGCGTGATCGGAAGCAGCGCCGCAATGCTCAAAGCAATCGAGCGCCTCAAAAGGTTAGCGCCAACAGACGCCACCGTCCTTATTTTAGGGGACACTGGCACAGGAAAGGAACTCTTTGCCCAGGCGCTCCATCACAATAGCCTGCGTAAAAACAAACCCTTCGTCGCCTTGAATTGCGCCGCCTTGAGCGAAAACATTCTGGAAAGCGAACTCTTTGGACATATAAAAGGCGCGTTTACCGACGCGACTGGCGATCACGTTGGCAAATTCGAATTTGCCAACGGTGGAACAATCTTTCTTGACGAAGTTGGCGATATGCCCCTTTCTACTCAAGTCAAGCTTCTGAGAGTTCTGGAAAGTGGAGAAATAACGCCGGTTGGTTCGAACAAAACGATAAAAGTCAACGTTAGACTCGTTTCTGCTACGAATCGAAATCTAGAGGAAGCTGTCGAGAATGGAAGTTTCCGCCGTGATCTATACCATCGTCTCAAGGTTGTTACTCTGCGTTTACCTTGTCTAAAAGAACGAAGAGAAGATCTCCCCATTTTACTCGATCACTTCATGAAAATTTTCATGCAGAAATACGACAAAACAATTAAGGGAGTCTCCTCAAGCGCCAGAAAACGCCTCCTCTCATATGACTGGCCAGGAAACGTTCGACAGCTAAAAAATGTTGTTGAAAGCATGGTCGTCGTTGATTTTGACGGCTTTCTTGACGTCGACGATCTACCTGACGAAATCATCGACAGTACTCCGACTGACTTCAGCGAACCCAACCGTTCCAACGCCGGAGAAGACGATCCTGCCCTACTCTCGGACGAAATTGAGTCCACGCAACATAGCGCGGGGGCGGCCAATGGGGTCATCGTGCCTCCTTCGCCCAATATTGAAAAATCTCTCAAGCCCTTTGTAGGCTTGTCGCTAGATACTCTCGAGAGGTTATTTATCCAAGAAACGCTCCGCGCCACAGGAGGAAATAGAGAGGAGACGGCTAAGCTCTTAGGGGTCGGCGAACGAACGCTTTACAGACGCCTGAAGCAATTTTCACAAGAAAATGAACAGGGGGTCAAGCATGACAAATGACTCAACTCAACCTTCTCATTTCCGCGAAGCAATTCCCCCCTTTGCCACACGGTGGAGAAAATTTGATCGAGTCATGATAAAAGAAACCCCCAATAGAGGTTTGGGAGTTTTTACTAAAATCTCTGTGAAGGCTGGACGCGCTATAGGACGAGTACATGGGGAAATCATGCGTAGCGATTATCGCTCCCATTATTGCGTTGGATTCGGGGAACAAGCTTTGGAGCCGTTTCCTCCATATCGTTTCTTGAACCATTCTTGCGAACCGAATTGCGAATTTATCGAATGGACAATCACGGACGAAGAATCCGCCAATGAAAACCCTTCGCGTCCTAAACCAATTGAATTATGGCTTCACGCGATTAAGGACATTCCTCAAGGGGAGGAATTAACGATCGATTACGGATGGGATTGGCAGTCGGCAATACCATGTCGTTGCGGTTCACGCAATTGTCGACGTTGGATTTGCAAGATTGACGAGCTCGACCTATGCGTCCAGAATCGCGGTTATCCTACAGAAACTTAACGCGACCGGTTATTAGATTTCGCATTTACGACGTTACTAAAAAACGAGCGTCTAGCGAAGCGATAATTTAGATAGATTATTCTTTCAGCGGCAACAGTATCATAGATTAATCCTCAATTTTTGTCGCATAGATAAAGGGATATATCACTCCATTATGATCCAAGAAACGACTCTTTCCCAGGAATTACTCCAATCAGGCGTGGCTCAAATCAACGCTCTGCGCGCTGAAATAGCGCGCGTTGTTGTCGGACAAGAAAGAATGATTACGCGACTCCTTGTCGGGCTTCTCACGGGAGGACACATCCTTCTAGAAGGCGCGCCGGGACTCGCCAAAACAACGGCGATTAAATCTCTTGCGTTAGCTCTAAACGCGCAGTTTCAGCGAATTCAATTCACTCCGGATATCCTCCCCGCAGATCTGATCGGCACGATGGTTTATCTGCCTAACACGGGGTCTTTTCAAACCCGTAAGGGGCCGATTTTTGCCAATTTCGTGCTCGCTGACGAAATCAACCGAGCTCCCTCAAAAGTGCAGTCGGCCCTTCTTGAGGCAATGCAAGAAAGACAAGTCACGATTGGAGAAACGACATGGGAACTTCAATCGCCCTTTTTAGTCCTTGCCACCCAAAATCCTTTAGAACAAGAAGGAACCTACCCTCTTCCAGAGGCTCAAATAGACCGTTTCATGTTAAAAGTTGTGATTGACTATCCCTCGCTGGATGAAGAAAAGATCATTTTTGATAGAGGAATGCGCGGCTTTATTGAGCAACCAAGAGCGGTCATGTCACGAGAAGATATCCTTCATTTGCAGGAAATGACGTCTAACGTCTATTTGGCTCCGAGTATTCGAGACTATATTCTCTCTCTGGTTAGGGCGACACGAACCCCTGAACTTTTTAAACTTCCACAACTCCGAAAATATATTGAGATGGGGGCCTCGCCTCGAGCGTCTCTTTGCATCGGAAAAGGCGCTCAGGCCCTTGCACTCTTATCTGGTCGCGGTTACGTTACCCCTCAAGACGTCAAGGACATTGCGTTCGACGCCCTACGTCATCGCGTTATCCTCGGCTACGAAGCCATTGCAAACGAGGAGTCAATTGAGAATATTCTTGGGCAAATACTCGAAGTAGTCCCTGTCCCGTAAACTGCCCCTAGAATTAAACAGTCGGAAAATTGAATGAAAAAGAGCGTTTCTCAACTGTTTTCAAAGTTCAGGATTGGTACGACAAAGGAATCTCCTTCTCACGAGGAGACGCCGCTGTCGCAAACGAATTCCGTTCCTGAAGCTGATCCTATTTGGAAACAGATCAAGAACATCGACGTCATTTCAAGACGCCTGACCTCGGAGGTTACCCATGGGGAATATCACAGCTCGTTCCATGGACAGGGAATCGAATTTGAAGAAGTCCGTGAATATACGCCGGGAGACGACGTCCGCACGATAGACTGGAACGTCACGGCTCGGTCGGGGAAAACCTACGTCAAGCAGTTTGTTGAAGAGAAAGAAAGAGTGATCTTCTTTGTTATCGACGTGTCGTCGTCTAACCAAGTTGGCTCTATTTCTTCAAAGTTGGACGTCGCCAGGCAAATAATAAGCGCACTTATTTTTTCCTCTTCAAGAAACAACGACAAAATAGGCTTGTTGCTTTTTGACTCAGGAGAGCCTAAGACCTTTTTCCCCAAAAAGGGAAAATCACACGCGCTCCATCTGATTCGCGAGTTGTATTCCTCGCGGATTTCCTCAGGATCAACCCAGATCGAACAATCCTTATCCTTTTTAAACAACACACTCAAAAGAAGGGCGACCGTCGTCGTTATCAGCGACTTTCAATTTCCAATTCCACTCGAGAATCTACGCGTTAGCGCAAAGCGACATGACCTCTTGGCGATTTCAGTTTTTGATCCGCTTGAAAAGCTATTGCCAGACTTGGGGGTTGTCACGCTCGAAGATCCGGAAACGCATGAGGTTCTAGAAGTAGATCTTGCTTCCTCCAAAATCAGAAAAGAGATAGAATCCAGATTAGCCCACCAACGTCAACAAGTCGCCGCGATCTTCTCCAAGGAAAATATAGACTATTTATCGATAGAGACGTCGGAAAATTACGCAACGTCGCTACGTAAATTTTTTCATCAGAGGAAATCCAGGATTTCTCATTTTCGCAACAATTCTCAACGTCAATAGTAACGATGTTTTCCTCACGTCGCCAAATTCATACCGCAAGTTCCGCATTCCACAGGCTTTTGAGTCTATACGGCTTGTTGGTAATCACACTTCAAATTGCCGTTCTACTGGCCTTAACGGGTCGCGTCCATTCGGAAGAATTCGCGCCAACGGTAACACAGAACGTCGAAACGCCGCAGGGCCAGGTGGAAATCGCCGTTTCCTACCCCGACGACGCACCCAAAGACTCTACGCCTTTCACATTCGCTATAAAAATTCTGAAACCGCTCGAACTCAATCTCATTCCGAATGATCTGAACGGTCAATATGGGGATTTTGACTTCGTTTTTGTCTCTGAAAAGCGAGATAAAAAGAACGATAAGCAGGAGATCGTCACTCGCATTTGGAACTTGTATCCAGCGAACGAGGGCGTTCAAAGAATCCCCCCTATACCCCTTTTTTTTGAAACCTCCGACAAGGAAACGCTCGTCGTCGAAATCCCCGCGAAGGAATTATACGTCGTTCCCTCGAAAGCCGTGTTCCCTAACACGGAAGTCGCCTTTTATTTAGAGCCGATCCGATCAAAGAACTGGGGCGGGCTTTTAGGCGCCGTAGTTCTTGTGTTGATCGTAACGATCCTTCTACAAAAGGGCGTTTTATCCTTTCTCAGGAAGAAAAAACGCGCTCTTTTCATGGCTAATATTCGTCAAGAGTCCCCTTTTGATCGAGCGATAAGATTGCTAACCGAACTGACGTCAACAAGCTCTATTGAATTGGGAGCGCGTCCATTTTACACCGACGTCGACTTTATATTCAGAAGTTACTTATCGTCTACGTACAATCTCAAGACGCAGGGGCAAACGACGGAAGAAATCGTTCGTTCGCTTCAAAAAATCTTCGAAGCTACGACCGAAACGCCTGGCGATTCATCCTTGAACGGCTCTGAACAATCGGAAATACTGTCGGAAATAATCAATGTCCTGAGAGAGTTAGATCTTTGTAAGTTCACTTGCGCGCCTTCGTCACAGGAAAGAATGACGTTAATTTCTCGTCAGGTAGAAAACGCCGTTAAACGTATTCACGAATCGGCGCTTTCCCCCAATCCACCCCTCCTAGAATAACTTTTTTACGACCTGTTTTGATCTCGAAACCAGACGCGTCGCCACGATATCAATCATAAGTCACGACTTCGTCCCTCATGGAAATCGTTCTTATTAAATGAATATACTCCGAATTGCCTCTCCATACTGGCTACTCCTCTTTATTCCGCTGGTATTTTTAATCTCGCTACGCTATCTTCAGAAGAAAAAGAAAAGAGGCGCAACGCTCCTCCCCTCTTTGGAAAACCTCAAAGAGTTGCCTCTGACGAACGCCGATCGATTTAGAAAAATTCTGCCGTCCTTTCCAATCCTAACAAGCGTTCTGATCATCCTCGCGCTTGCGAGACCTCAATACGGAATACAAGAATCGAGACTGCCAAGCGAGGGAATCTCTATCGTTATGTGCGTCGACAGAAGCGGTTCTATGGCCGCCGAGGATTTTCAGATCGACGGAATCCCAGCGTCAAGACTTGAGGCGGTAAAGAAGGTATTCAGAGAGTTTGTCGAAGGCACAGAACACTTTCACGGGCGGCCAAATGACTTGATCGGCTTGATCGCCTTTGGAGGATTTGTGGACACGTTCAGTCCTTTGACGTTGGATCACTCCTCGTTGTTGTCAATCCTTGATACGATCCAAACGCCTATTCCTCTCTTTGATTCCAACGGTAACCCCATTAGGAGCGAAGTTGCCGACGAAGAGTCAGGAACGGCTATTGGAGACGCGCTTGCCGTTGCCGTAGAGAGAATTAAAAATTCGCCAAGTAAAACGAAAATCATCGTCCTCCTTTCGGATGGAATGCAAACAGTGGGAATGTTATCTCCCGAAGAAGGAATAAAAGTCGCCCAAGCCTATGGGATCAAGGTTTACACAATCGGAGTCGGCTCCTCGGAGCCTGTACCATTTCCAACATATCTCCCAACCGGTGCGCCCGTCATGACGTCGCAAGTGTTAGAGTTTGATTCGACGACTCTTGAAACGATCGCCGCGTCTACTGGAGGGCGTTATTTTTACGCCAACGACGTCAAAAAACTTAAAGAGGTTTATTCGGAAATCGATAATCTTGAACGTTCAAAATTCACAGGTGAAACTTATGCGGAATATGGAGATCTCTATGGATATTTCGCCTTTTGCGGATGGATACTCATTGTGATCTATTCAATTCTAACCCTCACAAGATTCCGAGCGTTTCCATAACTCTCCATAACCCAAATCGGAAAATTCACGAAAACGTTTTCCTCAAGGAAAGAAAATAAGATGTACTGGAATCATCCCTATGTCTTTTTAGGATTGTTGGTCTTGCCGATCCTTTTCGTTCTTTTGATCCGATTCATGCGGCGGAGATCCCAAGTGATCAAAGCGTTGTTTTCAGAAAAAATGCGACTAAGTTTATGGAAGGAACCTAGCCCGAGTCTTGTAGTCGTTAAGTATGTTTCTCTTTTTCTTTCAGTAATACTGGCCATATGCGCCCTTGCGGAGCCCCATTTCGGACGCGCGCCTTCTATTCGGAAAAACTACGGTAGGGAAATATTTATTCTTTTGGATACGTCGGACTCAATGCTGGCGGAAGACGTCCTCCCCAACAGACTCGCACATGCAAAACTTGGTATCGAAGATCTATTAGACGTCGCTGTGGGAGATCGAGTCGGGCTTATCGCTTTTTCAGGCTTAGCTCAAGTTGAAATTCCTCTAACCTCCGACTATTCGTTTTTCCGCGACCTCCTGCGAAACGTCGATACGAAAACAATCGAAGTTGGCGGAACAGTCGTTGGAGACGCTATTCGCTTAGCGCTTCAACGTTTTTCAACCAAGTCTCCGAGCAAAAAAATGATCCTCCTCATTACCGACGGAGAGGATCACGACTCCCTCCCCTTAGAAGCGGCGAAGCAAGCGGAAGATATGGAGATTCCAATCATCACCGTAGCCATCGGAAATTCAGAGGGGGCTCCTATTCCAATATTTACAGCTCAAGGCAAAAGAATTGGTTACAAAACCTTTGGTGGAAGTCAGGTTTTAAGTAAACCCGACGTCCAAACGCTTAAAGAAATTGCGAGTATCACACACGGCGAGTTTTTTCACGCGACGTCCGCTTTTGACGTGAAAGAACTCTATCAAAAAAGCGCCCAAGTCCAAGAACGAGGAGAACTTATCGACAAAAGAAAAGATACCCTCCTCGACCGTTACCAACTATTTCTAGCGCTTAGTTTATTGACCTTTTGGATATACATGTTCCTCCCCAATAATTTGCCGCGAGTTTTCAGTGGTAAAACATTAGCTTTGGCCCTCGTCATTTTTATGCAAACATTAGGTTTGCCAACTTACGCAACGACGCAGGAAAACGCGATCCAATCCGAAGCCTCTGAAAACAGACTTCTTCAAAAACGTGCGGACGTCGCAACGTTTAATCAGTCGTTAGCGCTCCAAGGTTCAGACCCCGAGACGTTTGTCGACGTCCAAAGCCAACTGCAAAATTCCCAAGATCCTAGGGTTGCACACAGGGCGCTATTCAACGTTGCAGTGAATGAGTTTCAACAGGCAAGAGAGCGTCAAGAAAAAAGGAACGCTTCTCAAACGTCCCCTAAACCGCAATCTCAGACGGAAGCTCCTAACGTATCTCAAAAGGTCGAAGAATACAATCAAGCGAAGAACTTACGTCAAAATGAATTCAAAGAGGTGAAAAGCCTCGCTCTTGAAGCGTCGACAAAATTTACTCAATGCGCGCAAGATCCTGAGTTGCAGGAAAAAGCGCGGCGAAATAATTTGAACGTTCATCGATGGATAAATGACAAAAAAATTGAAGAAAAAGAACTTGAACAAAAATTGCGCGCCCAGGCGTTATCCCATTATCCAGAACGACTGTGCTGGTTGGCGGCTGAATATCAGTCAATAATTGCCTCTTTAGACGCGCAGACTCAATCACCCAAGAAGAAGACTGTCCGAGATTATCAGGAACAAGAAAGAAGTCGAGAAATCCTGGAAGAAACGCTGCCAGACGTTGAATTTATCGTCTCGGCAATACGAAATCTTCTTTCGAACTCCCAAGACGAATGCAGACGAGAAAGCGCAACTTTAGTCGACGACGTCCACAAACGCCTAGTGGAATCCCTGAATTCTGCAATTCAGTCGATAAAAAAATACGATCATGCCGACAGTTCGACAAACCTGAAAGAAGCAAGAACCGACCTTCTTCTTTTAGAAGCGTTTGTCAAGGAATATCCTATTCTCCTTGACGAATTGTCTAACAGCGCCAAAAACGAAAAAGAAAGCCTGGAAGGCGTTCGCGATTCTCAAAAAAGCCCCGATTATATCGGAACATATCACGAGAATCAAAAGTACTTAGAGAAAGCGTCCTCAGAACTGATTCGGAAGGCGTCGCACATTCTTCAACAAGCCCCAACGACAGCTGAAGATCAATCGTCTCCTTCTTCTCCGCCGCTATCCAAGAATGAAAACGCAAGCGCCGTCGACGTCCCCAACGACGAGACGAGTAAAAGCATGGAAGAGCGCATACGCGAATCGTGCCAACTTGCGGTGAAGTATGAAAGCGAACTTCAGGAAGCGATCAAGGTTTCCCTCGACAAATCCCAGGAAAATTCTCAAAAAGACCTTACTGTTCTGGTTAAAGAACAGGGGAACATTGTCGACATACTCGATGAAATCCAAAAACCCTTGCAGGATCAACAAAAGGATCAACAAAAGGATCAACAAAAGGATCAACAAAAGGATCAACAAAAGGATCAACAAAAGGATCA
>JBJEXI010000034.1:0-16582 GCA_051885615.1 Thermoguttaceae bacterium | reverse complement strand
TCTCCTCGTTCCATTCGCTAATATTCATCTTGGAACGCTCTTGGGGGATTGTCTTTGCGGAGGGCACGACCCATCTAGCCAAGTCATAAAACGCGCGTTAGAATGAAGAACGAGGCGCACCATAACAGAGCTGACCAGGATCGAACCAGCGGCCTTCAGCTTGCGCGTCTAACGGGCCCGTTTAACCAATATGTTATCGAGTCCAAAATTTACATTCTTCCCAAGTCTAGGATTCCGTCGCTTTTCTTGACGCTGTCATACATAAAGACGGGTTCAACAGAGAGGCTGACGCCCCAGTTATCCTTGCTTTCATTTCGGCTGGCGCCCAAAGTGAAGATGAGAGACTCGCCAATTCGGCTAATGGTCGCCTTCTGGCCGATATTATATCCCTCGCTTAGATCATACGAATTACTAAATCCAAGTCCCCATTTCTCCGAAGTTCTGTACGTTAAACCGAAATTTAAGTAGGTTGAATCAATTGGACCGTCAAGGCGATCGAGCCCCAAATAACATGAACTTAAACCCGGTCTACGTCGTTGAACTCCGACACGCGTAATTTTCTGGCCGGTTCCCCAAACGTCATAAAGTCCCGACGACAAAACGGCGAATCGATCCCCGACTTGCCATGTCGCGTCGTAATCAATAAACCCTGGAACTTCCCCAAAATTTTCTTCTTTATTGGGATATAGGTTCAACCCAACGTTAAAAGTGATCCAGTCCACCACGCGTCGCGAATCTATCGGACCACGTTTAGTCTGCCAACGATTATTCCACCCTAAACGAACCAGAGTAAGGTCGTCGACGGCTTCCGTAACAGGAGAAGTCACGTTTCCGGCAAGGATACCTTGTCGGATGGAGTAATATCGCTCGTCAAATCGAAGAGGAATCGAATCGGAAAATCCAGCGCCTTGACCATATGTCGTCACGGAATAACGGCGACGATAATCCTCAACTTGCAGGTCGTCCATTTGATCGTAAAGCACAAGATCGTCGTAATCTTTGTTGGAATCGGTATATGAAACGTCCGCAATGAAATTCATCTTGTGAGCGAGACCGTTAAGATACCACGTTTTACTCTCAACCTCGGAGTTCACCTTCCAAACTGGCAAATTGAATCTTACGCCCAGTTGACCATACAATCGAATGACGCTTTCCGCGTCGACGCCATTCCCCCAAAAACCGTATTCTCCCAATGCGTAGGGAGTCGTTTTGACCGGACCGATTTGCAACGGCAAATCGATCTCTTGACGCGTCGAAAAAACAAAACTATCTCTCTCGAGCGTAGTAGCGTTCCCTACCTCGTTGCCGACGCTGCTTGGATCGAGTTCCCAATTTAAATACCGAAAGAGCGCTTGATCCGCTGGATCATAGGGGGAATCCGCCGTCTTAAATTGCGCGTAACCAATTCGCGTATGTTCATACCAAACAAAGGGAGAACTGCCGAGCGCCTGCCCCAACCAATAATGATCCAAACGCGGCAACCAATTCGTTTGCGTATAGAATGCGTCGGTACGAACCGATCCCATAATTCCCAAGGATCGGTTATTGACGGTGCGTTTGAGTTCAAATTGAGTCACGGGATCTGAAGAGGTATTCCACTCTTCCTCAAAATATTGAGGGAGGAAATTAGAATCGCTCGACTTCGCCAATTGACCTGTTAGGGTCCATCCGTCCCTAAGAGAACAATCGTCCAACAGGCCTAAACCGGTATTGATCGAACCCAGCTCTTGTCGATGTTTCCAAATTGCCCTATATCGATAATCGTGTTCAAATCCTAACGCGCGTCGTCCGTAACCTAGATTATCCTGACCATTGTCGCTAATACCGTAGAAATTTAAGACGCCCACCGCTCTCGTGTCCAGACCAAAGAGCGAATCTACCTGATAGTCAAATGTGGTTCCGTGTCCAAATCCGCGTCTGGAAAGATAATCCAGATTAAGATCCCAATTGGAACCATCGGGACGTTTATCCGAAATTCCCAACAATTGATAAAGGTTCCATGACGTAAGAACTTCCGTTCCCAAAGCTCCGTCGTGCCCCATTTTCAAACTTCTCAAATACAACGAACGATCCGCTTGAATTTCGGACGCCATCCACGGCCAATATAAAACCGGAATATTGCCGACGGAGACAAAGTTGTTTTCTGCGATGAGGTATGTTTTATCAAGAGACCGAGGTTTTCCCGTTGTCGAATTGACGGCGGCTTCCCCTGTCGCCACGTCGGTCAAATACAAACGTCGCGTTTCGGCAGTCAACGAATCTGACTGTAAACGATACGTTGGGGCGCCCATCATACTCGTGGTAACCCATCCCTTTTCGGCGATAAGCGAATTTGCCCCGCGCTGTATGATCTTCTCAGCGCCGAGACGCAGCGCCGCTTTCTCTTCTCCCGGCATATGCGCGTACATTTCCGCATTTTCCAAAACGCCGACGCTGTTTTTGACGTCATAGTATATACGATTTGCGTAGACGACGTTATCGCCAAGGCGAAAAACTACGTTTCCTTCTAGATAAATTTCAAAATCGACGTCGCGGTCAATCTTCATCGACGAAACGTTGGACGTTCCAATATCGCCAACCCAAAAGGTTGCCTGATCCGCAGAAAGTTCTAACGCGTCTCCAATCCTCTCGAGGTTTTCACTTTCTCCTTGCACGACTAAAGTAAAGCCTTTCGAAATGAAAACGACATTCTTTCCGTCGGACTCTGACTCAATATTCACATCATAGTCGTTGTCATAGCGTGGAGATATCTTGATATGGCGAAAAGCTATCGAAGCGTTCTGGAGATCCGACGCGCTTTTTTTGAGCTCAGAGACTGAAGCGGTTTGAGGAATGGATCGAACAACGTCTCCGTCTCCCTTGAGGCTCCAACCCAAAACGGTCTCACCCTCTTTCGCGCCCTCCTCCAGATCGTCGTCTTTTGCGGGCAAAGGTCTGCTAGACTTTTCATCCCCAAAAGATTCGACGCTTGAGGGTTGAAAGAGATCGCCGGATACTGTTCTCTCATTTGCCCACCTTACTTGTTGAAGCGCGCTCGAATACATTTCGTCAGGGTTTAACTGAGATTCGCCGGGCAATGCGATATGCAATTCAACTTCGCTGGTAGTTCTAAAACACCCCAACCAAGTATGACCGTCCGACTTCGCAAAAGTACAATCGTCGGAAAGATTCAAATTCAGAGGAGAATCCCCTTCGTCTTCAAGATAAACCCATATCGTCGACTCTTTCGTTGCGTTCACTGGAACGGAATCGTTGATATTCTCGTTTATCCAGACGACGGCTTTGGGCGCCGAGACGGATGAATTCGAAACTTCAACCCGGCTATCGCCATACAAGACGTAAACGTCGCCGTATTCGTCAGAAAGCCCCTTCCAACCGTACTGGGCCATCACGCGTATCGGCTCGGACGACGGTTGCGATACGGGCGCATATAAAACGCTTCCGCCAATATTTTTTTTGTCGTAGTAGCTTGCTAGGGCAATATTATTCTTCGCGTTTCTCAGCGGATTTAGAGCGACCTCTTCCTCAACATTCCGCTCTTTCCCCAAGGCCGAGTTATTATTTGAACTGGAATCAAAACGCAACAGGTCGTTGTCAATAAATCGTGACAGTATATTTGTAGGTTTCTTTTGTTCCCCAGCGTCGAGCCAATCTCCCGCGAGCGCTAAACCACGTCGAGTCCCCAAAGAGAAAACAAACGCGAAAAACAAGAAAACAACGAGAGATTTCAGCATGAAATCCAAATAGGCGCGAGACCAAGTTCTTTCGCGACGTATTGTTGTGTTTCGACGTTGTGGCATTGGGAACAATTAAAAAAATGAACGCAAAAAGACCGCGCCACAAACTCACAAACAATCCTGAGTCTTGTAATCGCGACACGCTGGCTCTGCCGATGGCAAGAAACTCAAGCGCGCGAAAAGTATAGAAAGAACGGAGATAATATACAAGTCCAAAAAACAGGTTCCCAAAAAAGAAAGGCGTTCCTCCAACGAGAACGCCTTTTTATTCCCCTACTAGCCCCCACAAATTCAAGTAAGAATGAAATCATTCCGCCATTGGGACAATTTCTTTTTCGACGACGACATTTTCAAGGGGGCGGACGCTTCCTCTTTCCCGCAAAGTCGATAAATACGCGCCCTCGCCCTGCGCGTATGCAGACAAAAAATCTGAGGACAGAATACGAATACTCGCCTGAAACTGGGAATCAGAATTCTGTTGCGTTAGCTTACGACCGCCATAGACACGATGATCTCCCCCCTTCAAAACGATAAGGTAACGGTCGACGCCTTGAATACTATCGAAAGGAATGCGACGCTGATAGGCCTTTGTAACGCCAACGACCCCGTCGTCTTCCGTTCCCGTGATAACCATAACGGGAACCTTCACGCCTTTATAAACAGATTCTCCTTGATTCGCCTCGCAAAAAACAGGAGGCGACATCGCCAAGACCGCAGATACGCGAGAATCGTAAAGGGACGATCCATTATCAGGGGGAAGCTGTCCCGCTACAAGCAACGCCGCCAAAGCGCCGAGATCGTTTCCCGCAACAGCAATATTCTCCAAGTCAACGTCGCATCCTAAAGGGCCCGGAAACGAGTGAACGGAAAAAACGTAGTCGATCGCGGAAGTAATCGCAACCGCGCGATCTCTTCCAGACCAATAAATCTTATAAGCCTCCTTTAACGTCGCCATCGGGCGTACTTTACCGCGCCATAGAGACTCGTCTGTTTCAGGGTGACGAATGAACAAAGACACGACGCCGCGAGAAGCCCAAGCATTTCCGAGATATGAGAAAGCTTCAGCCGAAACGCCTAGACCATGGGAATAAACAAGCAGAGGAAACTTTCCTCCATTCACAGGCGGGGTCGTCGGGTGGTAAACCAACGCCGAATAACTTTTACCCATTTTTGAACGCCACGTAACAGTCGTAGTACCGACTCGATACAGACTGCCCGGAGTTGGTACCTCTAAAGGGTTGGAAACAGAGCCGCCGACAAGAGGGCGCAAAGCCTGAGTAGAAACGCCGTGAACAACCTTAGCTAACTTTCCCTCACGTTCTTCATGCCCTAAGCCCAAGGCGGACGCCACCGACACAAAAAAGACAGAAACGGAAATAAAAAGCTTTGAAGAGAAAATACGAAACGACCTTTTCATAACTTTGCGTACGAACCCCAACAAATAACAAAGGAAAGGGCCCATAAGACCAATAAATAAAGCGGATGGAGCAGGATTCGAACCCGCGGAAGGCGCAAACCTTCGCCGGTTTTCAAGACCGGTCCCTTCAACCACTCGGGCATCCATCCAAAACTTCTGGTAGAACCTATCGCATCAACACGACAATATGTTTCATAACGACTCTACCACATGAACAGAAGACGCACTTGATTTTATTGTCACATCGCAATCAGTCAACGGGGACGACGCAATATTTTGGCGATTTGAATTATTATTTCGTTTACAACCGTATCTTCCACGATTACAATTTTGAGTCGATAGTTTTTTATTTTCTTGTAATCCCAGTAGAAAGGAGCGCTTTAAATGGCAATTCTCTTTCAATGTCCCAAGTTGAAATCAACTAGGCGCCTGTCGCTTGTTCTTTTATTTTTCGCTCTGTGTTGCGTCGCCGTATCACAATTACACGCCTACGAAGGACCTCGATCTCTAATGGTCGACTTGCTAGAAAAAACAGACGTCGTGTGGAGGGACGGTTTTCCGACACAACTTACCCTCGAGGAAACTAAGAACGCTATAGAACGGCTTCAAACGGTAGAAATCCGTTCAAATAAACCTTCATTCTCCTGGGTGACTCCGGCGGTTGAAAAAAATCTCACGCAAAAGGCTTGGCAAATTCAACTTGCAACTAGTCGGCAAGCTTTTGACGCGGCGGACGAACAAACACCTCTCCTTTGGGATTCTGGAAAAGTTGAAGACGCCAGCTCCACCGCTAGAATTTACGGAGGTTCTAAGCCGCTGTCTGGAGACGTTATCTATTATTGGCGGGTGCGAATTTGGAATCAGTGCGATAAAGAATCGGACTGGTCTGAAATTAAAAGCTTCAAAACGGCGAAAGAAACCTCGGACTACGCCCTCGCTCGTTATCCTCTTGTCAAACAAACAGAAAGATCGATCGCTTCGTCCCAGCTTGCGCCCAATATTAACTTCATTGACTTTGGGAAGGCTTCTTTCGGACAAATTCGCCTGCAAATCGATTCTCCGCAAGATGAAAGAGTCGCGTTAGTACGTTTAGGCGAACGTATACGCGACGGAAGAGTTGATTCGTCTCCTGCGGGAACCACCCGGTTCTGGGAATATCGTCTGAAACTTCTCCCCGGCTGTCACATGTACTCTATCAAGACGCGAGTTGATAAACGAAACACATCCGGAGCGGCGTTCCTCATGCCCGATTATGTCGGCGAGGTCATGCCTTTCCGATATGCGGAGGTTGAATTCCTACCCGTCGACGTTCAAAGCCCGGCTTCGCAAAATTCGCCGTCTCTTGCGCAAAGGAAAGAGCCGTCTCTCGTTGCGGCGGAACGTGAAACTGTGACGTATCCCTTTAACAGGAACGCAAACTATTTCTCTAGCGATAATGAAAATCTCAACAAAGTATGGGATTTGTGCAGTTATTCAATCGAAGCGACTAGTTTCGCGGGAGTCTATCTAGACGGAGACAGAGAAAGAATTCCCTATGAAGGAGACGCACTTCTAAATCAGCTTAGTCACTATTCCGTCGATCGCGAGTACACCCTCGCGCGCTTCTCTTGGGAATACATGATCTTCCATCCGACATGGCCGACGGAATGGAATCTCCAAATCGTTCAAATGGCGTGGTACGATTACTTATACACTGGAGATTCTCGAAGTATCGCCAAATATTACGACGACCTTAAAGCCAAATCTCTAGTGGCTCTCGCGGAAGACAACGGCCTAATTAGCACGCGAAAAGGCAAATTGACGAAAGAAATTCTCGACTCGATTCATTTTCGTGGAAACGGATTCAGAGACATTGTCGATTGGCCGCATAGCGGCCTTGCGGGGAATGAGAACGCCGCGTCTGGAGAAACGGACGGATTTGTTTTCAACGACTTTAACGCCGTCGTAAACGCCTACCATTTCTTTGCCTTGAATTCGATGAGAACATTTGCTCAGATATTGGGGAAGCATGAAGATTATGCCTTCTTCAACGAACAGATACAAAAAGTTCGTCAATCCTTCCAAGAGGTCTTCTTCGACAATGAAAGAGGCGTCTACAAGGACGGAGATAAAACAGACCATGCTTCGCTACATTCCAACATGTTCGCTCTTGCTTTTGGCTTGACGCCGGACGAACATGTCGAATCGGTAAGTAATTTCATAGAATCCCGCGATCTTGCTTGCAGCGTCTACGGAGCGCAGTTCCTTTTAGACGCAGTCTATCAGGGAGAGCGTGACCTTTACGGGCTCAACCTCATGACGAACGAGGAAGTTCGAGGGTGGATCAACATGCTCCGAGCAGGTTCAACGATAACAATGGAAGCGTGGGACGACCGGTATAAGCCCAATCAAGACTGGAATCACGCATGGGGAGCGGCGCCTGCCAATATCATTCCTCGTAAATTAGTAGGCGTTGAACCCACCTCTCCGGGATGCGCGACGCTAAGTATTAAGCCCCAAATTGGCGCGTTAAAACGAATCGAAGCGGTCGTGCCGACAATTAGAGGACTCGTTGAAGTTCAAGTCGATCAAAGCGACGCCTCAAAATACTCCGTAAAGCTCGGCATACCTGGAAACGTTATGACAGACGTCTATGTTCCCTACGTTTCTGAAAACGACACGCTTCTAATAGACGGGGTTGCGACGAATAACGCCGTCCATGAAGGCAAAAGCTGGAAATTAACAGGCGTCGGTTCCGGAACTTGGACGATCGAACGCCTTTCCTCCAATAAGTGATAAATAACGCGACACGCTGATCCAATCTAGAATCAGCGTGTCGTTTTTTTGAAATAAATATTTCGAGATACAGGACGCGGTGAGTATTCCACTTCGCTCAGGAGGCGTGATATCAGAGATCGTACTGGAGATGCTTGTTCAACTTCTTCATTCGTTTGACGATAGCCGAATGCATTTGGCTGACGCGACTCTCGCTCAAATCTAGAGTCGAACCGATTTCTTTCATCGTCATTTCTTCATAGTAGTAAAGAATGATAATCATACGCTCTTTCTGAGTCAGCCCCTGCGTGCACTTGCGGATGACTTCGGCGCGCTCAAGACGCTCCATCGGAGCTTCGCTCTTCTTATCGGGCAAGACGTCGACCTCGGTAACGTCGCCGTTTCCGGAAGGGTCGTTCCATTTTTTGTCGAGGCTCGACATATTAATTCGATTGGAATCAACAATCGTTTGTCGCACGTCGTCTACGGACTGTTCTAGAAA
The DNA here is from genome assembly GCA_051885615.1 of Thermoguttaceae bacterium. Classification (GTDB taxonomy): domain Bacteria; phylum Planctomycetota; class Planctomycetia; order Pirellulales; family Thermoguttaceae; genus RUG369. The sequence goes on along the minus strand of JBJEXI010000034.1, from coordinate 8,172 downwards.
ATTCGCAAGCTCTTCCTCAGTCGGGCGTCTGCCAAATTTCCCAACGAGTATCTTATCCGCTTCGTTCAATTTAGACGTCTTCGAACGAACCATACGCGGCGCCCAGTCCATAGAGCGAAGCTCGTCCAACATCGCTCCCTGAACTCGCGGAATACAGAACGTTTCAAACTTAACGCCTCTTTCTGGATCGAACGCTCTAATCGCGTCTATCAACCCCACGGATCCGGCTGAAATCAAATCGTCAAGTTCTATCTCGTGCGGCAACCTGGAACGAATCCGTTCAGCGCGCCTACGTACCAAAGGCATATAATGCTCGATTATCCGATTACGCGAGTTAACGTCATTGGGATTATCCCGATAAGCGCGCCACACCTCGCGCCACATCAGATCCTTTTCCGTCATAACAGTCGTCGCCTGATCATCCATGCTCTTAATCCTAACCATCAAGTACGTGTCGCTTAAGTAACTAGCGTAACAACGAAACATTCGCGCCACGCCAAAACTCCCCGTAATCCATTACGTCAAAAGTCTGCTGAACGATAGCATTTTTTTTCATTTCGTGAAAGACGATTTATCATCTTTTGAGAAAAAAAGCATAATCGTTAAATTTTCACTCAGCCTACCCTTTTCTTATCGATACCTGACGTTGGATTTTCTCAGTCTATAAAAACTGCACGGTCGCGTTGTACACGCTATCAACAATATCGGGCTAGGCGATTGACTTTATTGGATAACTTGAAGAATTTGAAAAAATCAATGAAAAAAAAATGTCGTTTAAACGTTTTTTCTCAGAAGTGGAGTCATTCGTAAGATAAGGATTATCACGGTTATATGATCTATTATCTAAATAGCTCACAGCCGTCGTCTATATTCCAAATTTGACGTCTCAGTCTAAAACAAAGATAATGGCCCAAAGTCGTTATCTTTATCACAACCAACATGAAGGAAAAAAATGAAACGCTATAACCAATTTCTCGCCGTTCTTTCTAAAGCGGCTAAACGAACTCGCCTCGTTCTTACGCTGACGTTAATATGCGCGGCGTCCTCGTCAACCTTCGCGGATGATCCCGTGTCTCACGAGCGAGATTTATATCCAGATACCTGGTATGCGGTCGACGCGTTGGGGCGTCATACCCCTACCTCAGAAGAAGTTGGATCGGTAAAAACGGATAAAAAACGCACGGTCGGTATTTTTTATATTACATGGCACACGCAAGGTTTATCCAAACTCCCCTATCCGTATACAAGCGACGTTTCAAAGATTTTGCAAGAAGCCCCGGACGCGCGTCTCGACGCGCAACATCCAGCATGGCGAGGCCAAGGATCATTCCATTGGGGAGAGCCGGAAACCGGTTATTTTTTAAGTCAGGACGAATACGTCATTCGTCGGGACATGTCTCAATTGAGCGACGCGGGCGTCGACGTCATCATTTTGGACGTCACCAACGCCGTGCATTACTGGGACGAATGGGACAAGCTTTTCTCAACGATGGAAAAGATGCGCACTGAAGGGAACGCCACGCCTCAATTCTGTTTTTGGTCATTTAACGGCGACGCCATCACCGTTGTTCAGAAGTTATACGAGAGATACTATAAAGAACCAAAGTATCAAGATTTGTGGTTCTATTGGGACGGGAAACCTTTGCTCCTATATAACGCAACCCCGTCCTTCGACGCCAATGGAACCGGCAACGTTTCGGCAAATCCCAACTATGATCCAGACGCCAAAGAAAATCCCGAACACCCGCACTATCTCGATCCTGATTACTGCGAAGAACATTACAAGGATTACACCAAGGAGATTAAAGACTTCTTCACTCTTCGCTGTATGTGGTGGGGATATTATAAATGGGGAGGAAAACGATACATTGGAACCGAAGATTGCTGGTCCTTTGGATATGATTTAGGAAACAAAGACGTCGCCAAACTCTCCCCCGAAGAGCTCGTTTCTAAACACAACGGCGAACCTGAAGAAGCGGCTGTTACCCCAGCGCAGCACCCGTCGAGCCTTATCGGAAAGTCTTGGACAAGAAAGCGCGGCGAGCCGGAGCTTAATGAATACGATCTTCCCAAGCCCACTTACGTAGAACGTCTAGGAAAAGTCGTCGAACACCCGGAAGAGTATGGAATATACTTCCAAGATCGTTGGGACGAAGCTTTGTCCGTCGATCCCCCCTTTATCTATCTCAACGACTGGAACGAATGGACCGCTGGAAAATATCATACCCCCGAAGTTTTGAAAGCAATGAACTTCATGCGTCGGGGACAAGACGCTACGTATTTCTTTGTCGATCAATACAACGCCGAATTCAACAGATGCATTCAACCAATGAAGGGCGGCTATACCGACAATTATTACATGCAAATGGTCGACAATATCAGACGATATAAAGGGGTTCGCCAGACGCCTCAAAATGTCGGCTATATCGCCGAACCTTCTTCCATCGAAGAGGCGCTAACGTCGTGGGACTCAATCGAAACGGAATATCGAGACACGATAGGCGACGTATTCCATAGAGACGCCGTCGGTTACAGCGGCGAACGTTACGTTGACGACTCTGGACGTAATGATTTCACGACGTGCAAAGTTGGAGTTGATCCTAAGAAGATTTACTTTTTTGCCGAGACAGCCGACAATTGGACGGCGTCGAGCGATCCCAACTGGGGATTACTCTTCATAAATGCGGACGGCGATTATGAAACCGGATGGTACGGTTACGATTACCTCGTCAACAAAACCGTTCTAAACGACAAGAAAACGACCCTTTGTAAATGGAGTCTGGATTCTCAATCCAATGAAGGGAAATGGGAAGAAATAAGCGAAATAGATTACGCCGTAAAAGATAACCGCTTAGTTGTTGGAATCGACCGATCCCTTCTCGACGTCGCCGGTTCTTCCTTCACTCTCGATTATAAGTGGAGCGACAATCCTGCGGATCTTGAAACGCCTATTTCACTCTGCATCGCGGGAGATACGGCGCCAAATCGACGCTTCAATTATCGCTTCATCTGGAAGGAAAAGAGAGATTAAACGCCAGCGCGAAAACCTCTTACTAAGCTTTAAAATAAAAAAGTCAACGCAGACGATTGCGTTGACTTTTTTCATGGAAAGGAATCACTCGTGTCGCAAGGCTTCGATCGGATCCATCTTTGCCGCGCGGATGGCGGGATAAACGCCGAACACAACGCCGATCAAGATCGAAATCAAGAATGCCAACGGAACTGACCAGAAAACGATGATCGGTTTAAGTTCCTGGACGATGGGAGGCAAACTCGCGAGAAGTTCAGGATTGGTCTTTTGAAGAATTCCCATCGCGAAAGTAGTGACGGGAGAACATGTCAAACCGACCAAGACGCCCAAGCCGCCGCCGACAACCGATAGGACGACTGTCTCTACCAGGAATTGCCGAATGATATCGCCGCGTTTAGCGCCAAGCGCTCGACGAATACCGATTTCTCGCGTTCTCTCAGTAACCGTTGCCAACATGATGTTCATAATGCCGATACCGCCTACGAGTAGAGAAATACCCGCGATTAATCCCATGAACACGTTAAACATCATTCGCGTGGTCTTCGCCTGCTCCAAGAGTTCGAGCGGAACGGTAACGCCATAGTCCTCAAATTTGTTATGATACTTTTCAAGCGTCAACTTGATTAAGTCAGCAGTCTGCATAACGTCGGCGACGTTCCCAACCTTTAGGGTTATTTGCTTTAACTGAACCGTCTCGCCTTCCATAGAACCACTGCGCCGCACGACGACGGTATCGCCTACGCGAGTTTGCATCGTTTTCAACGGAATATAGACGTCGTACGAATAATCCTCAGACTTCAAAGAACTACCGATAGCCGCCGAAGGAGATCGTGAATTGGCGATTCCAATGACGCGGAAATAGTAGTTGTCCCCTACGCGAACCAGTTTCCCAAGAGGCTCCTCATAGGGAAACAAGGTTTGCGCAACACCGGCTCCTAAAATACAGTAGTCGCAAGCGGAATCATTCTCCGAGTCGGTAAAAATTCGACCTTCAAACATCGAAATCTTAACGACGTCAAAATACGCGGGAGTGCATCCAACGAGACGACCGTCCACCTTCCAACGCCCATTCTGGAACGTTTCCTGATAATCTTTCAGCGGCGCTGAATTAACCACCGTGGGGATCGTTTCTGTCAAACGTTCATAATCAGCTCGAGTGAGACCGTACTCAGGTATTTGCATACCGCGTCCCTGACTTCCGGAAGAAAGAGCCTCGTTAGGCGGTTTGATGGTACTAACAATAATATTGTCAGCGCCCAAACTCTCAATTTGCTCCTGCGCTTTCTTACTAATTCCCTCGCCGATCGCCATTAGCCAAATTACGCTGGCGACCCCGATGAAGATACCAAGCACAGTCAACAAAGAGCGCATCGGGTGCAAATACAAGCTCTTAATACCAGAAAGCAAGGTTCGAAACGCCTGTGTCATTTTTAAAACTAAACCTATCGTCTAAAAATGCCTACACTCTTAAACATTATAGACCTTAAATTAGGGAATTTATCAAAGTTTCAGGGGACGTCTGAAAAGCGTCGATCCCTCCGAAGAGAATTGCAACGCAAACTCAGACGTCCGTTAATGTCACCGTCTTAAAGAGGACGCAACCGCGTGTCAGATTCAATGAGCCCGTCTTTCAAACGAACGATTCGCTTACTCCGTGCGCCGACGTCGTCTTCATGCGTAACCAGGATGATCGTACGTCCCTGGCTGCTCAACTCGTCCAAAAGGTCGAGGATTTCTGCGGTCGTTTTGGAATCCAAGTTACCCGTTGGCTCGTCTGCAAGGATGAAGTAAGGATCGTTTACAAGACTTCGCGCGATCGCAACGCGTTGTTGCTGTCCGCCTGACAACTGCGTCGGACGATGGTTCAAACGCTTACTCAAGCCAACCATATTAGCCAATTCGATACAGCGCTTACGAGATCGTAAAGAAGCGTTGCCTTGGTAGTAAAGAGGCACTTCAATATTCTCAATAACCGTAAGTTGCTGAATCAGGTTATACGACTGGAAGACAAACCCAATACGAGTCGCTCGAATCTCGGAAAGCTTATCGTCGTCCAAGGACGTGACGTCGTCGGCGCCCAGCCATATTTTGCCATGAGTAGGTCGATCAAGACACCCAAGAAGGTTCAACATCGTACTCTTGCCAGACCCAGACGCGCCCATGATGGCGACATAATCCCCAATGGGCACTTCTAGATCTACGCCGCGAAGCGCGTAAACGGTTTCGCCTTTTAACACATATTCGCGCTTGACGCCGGAAAGCTTTGCTGCGAAAAGAGGGCCTTTCTCGGACGATCCAGAAGACTCGTTCTTCTTTTTTTCAAACATGAACTTTCTCTACAAAAGGAAATGGATATACATACCTGCAATGGCTAATAACTCCCCCGCCATTACATTGGAGGCGGGCCAAATCCCATTGGAGAACTATCCCCGACTGCATTGAGAGCGCTTTTAGTCAAAAACAGCTTTCCTGCCGCGTCCTTAATCTCGTGATATCCCTTCACGAATTCCGTCTTTTGCAAGAATCCGTCGTTATTGAAGTCCATTCGATCCAGATAGAAGGCGACGGCCTGCTTAATCGAACCAGCTTCAAACAAATCTTTTATAGGTTCAGCCTTGTGGCTTCCCTCGGGAACCGAAGGCCTGTCAAGACCATCAGGCCCTTCCTCAGGACGATTCATGCCCGCAATCGGAGGAAACTCGCCATTCTGAGCTCCGCCATTTCCAGCGGATTCAGGAGCGTCCGCCGATAAATCTTTTTGAGCGCCTTGAGGGCCGCGGGGGCCGCCGTTTCCTCCGCGCGAACCTGCGTTCCTTCTACCGGAACCGGTTGCCGTCTCGGCTCGCTCGCGAAGGATTCTGTCCGCAACGACTAAACAATCTTCCATAGGAATTTCCGAAATCGCCGATACGTCGACCGAATCGTCGGTTCCGGGTTCGTTACCGCCGGCATATTCGGCAAAAAGTTCGTCTATCGATTCGTCCGATTCGGAATCCTGGAAACTCTTGCGATCAGAGAAGAAACCAATTACGAATTCGGTCGGTTTTAGACGTCCGTCATGGTTGGTATCCCAAACTTCAAAGAGAGGAAGGAAAGCGCTATAATCGACAGTTCCATTTGACGCAAGATCGCTTTCGGAAGCAGAGACGAGGGCTTCTTCATCCGTCGTCGCGACGTCTTCGTTATCGCTTTCTTTCTCTACAACGTCTAAAGCCAGAGAATTAGGGAAGAGACTCTCAAATAGATCGTCCGAACTTTCCGACAAGAAGTTAATAGCTTCCTTGGTCACGTCGTTGCCGCTGACGTATTTGCTCCAATCGATCTGATCCAAATAGGCGACGCGTTCAAGAACAGGAACATCGGAATCCCCGCGAAGAGCCTGAATCTCTTTTGTAAGACGTTCAATCTTCTCATCGACGCTCTCGCCGTCAGTTGAAGCGACTACCTCGGCTTCGCCATTTTTCACAGCGTTAGACGTCTTCTGCAAAAGTTCGATCTCTTCCTGGCGTCTGGTAATCTCGCTTTGTCGGGCGGCAATTCGCGCCTGCAACGCAGACGTCTTGGAATCGATTGCGGCAAGCAATTCGCGCTGCATTTCCATTACGGTGCGATTGAAGAATGGCTCGATATCGGCTATTTGAGCGTCATGCGCAAGACGTTCCTCAATTGTTTTAGCATAAACGATTGATTCTTCCCGTCTCTTTTGCAGTTCCTCAGCTTCGTCGGCTGAAAGGGAGCCGCCTCTTCCAGGGCCTTTGCCCATCCCGCCCGGAAGACGATTCAAAACGTCGGCAGGAATTTCGCCGGACTTAATCTTTTCGGCAATAGCGCTCATCATTTCCGGACTCATACCCGCGCCGCCAGGGCCGCCAGGACCGCCCGCGCCTCTAGAAACGCCGCCCTGATTTCCCATTCCGGGCATACCTCCGCCGGGCATTCCCTCTGCGCCCGCGCCTCCCATGCCGCCCTTAGGCATGCCGCCGCCGGGACCGACAGCGACCGTCGATTCGCCGACGCCCGCTTCAATGCTCGCGTTCTTTTCTCTTTCGGCTTCCTTTTCAGCAAGTTTCTGTTGATAAATCTCGTTATCCTCAAAGTCAGAAGGAGCGCTAGGATCAGGGAAAGTCACATTGTCACGATAATTTCGTGCGCCGCTCACAACTTGATCGCCTTCGTTCAGACCCGCTAAAACAATGACTTGCTTTTCATTAGACGAGCCTAAGAGGACCTCTTTATATCCCCAAACCCCGTCTTTATACGTGACGCAATACGTCTTGTTGCCATATTCGGTCACGCAATGAACAGGAACCATTAAAACGTCTTTCTGTTCATCCGCGATAATACGTACCTGAGCGGTCAAACCAGATCGAAGTTCTTCGATATTCTCATTAATTTTAACAAGCGTCACGTAATCTTTAGCTGAAGACATCCACACGATCTCAGGATAAAGATTCACCTTTACGACTTCCCCTTCTATCACCTTGCCGGGAATAGAGTCAAAAGTGATCTTAGCGGGCATTCCAACCTTTACGGAAGAAATATTGGATTCATTAATCATCGTTTTGACTTGCATTTGCGTTTTATCGGGCAAACGGACAAGCACCTGGCGCTGACGAACGGTCGAACCTTCTTTGATCATATCAGATTCAGACATACGTCGCGAATCCTGGTTCGCATATACAACTTGGCCGTCTTGGGGAGCCTTGATTTTGCAGTTCGCAGAAATCTCACGATACCGGTTTTCACGATTCAAATTGATGTTGTAGGAATTCTTGTCCGAATCAACCTTCGCCTTAGCGGTTTCGATATCAGACATGAGAGAAGTAATTTGCTTTTCGCTGGTATACTTGAGGAGCGTCATCTTTTTAAGATTCGCGACCTCAAGGGAGTTCTTGGCCTTTTCCTCAGCCACCTTGTCAATTTCGTACTGCAACTCCGTCGAGTAGTTCAGATTCAGCAGGCGTTCGGTAAATCGCGCGCTGTCGGCGTTTTGCTTTCGCGTTTGCTCCGCTTCGAAGATAGTGTTCTCATATTCCATCCAGTTCTGTTCGAAAGTTCCTTCGACATATTCTTCGAGAGAAATCTCAGCGGAACGCAACGTCGCGCGCGAGCTATTGAGCGTCGCGCGACTGGAGTTCGTC
>JBJEXI010000033.1:0-56531 GCA_051885615.1 Thermoguttaceae bacterium | reverse complement strand
AACTGTCGCTGCCATAACCGTAACTCCAATCTTATTCAAAGAGTGTTTACTATCCGTCGTCGATTTGTATTCTTTGAGGCGAACCGCTTACGAGGCAGGCGCCAAACTCAAAGCCGCGCGATTTATCAACGCGCGTCGCGACGGACGCTGTTCGTTATCTTATTTATTGTCTTCTTCTTCGACCGCAGAATCTTGACGACGCGCCGCAGCGATACAACCCGATCGCGTCATATTCAAAATGCGGTAAGGACGAAGCGCTTTAATGAAAGCGTCAAGCTTGTCGCCGCGTCCGGAAATCTCAATCATCACCGAATCGACCCCCACGTCGACGACGCCGGCGCGGAAGATGTTCGTGAGCTCGACTATTTCGGAACGCGTGCCTTTCGGCGTCGCGACGCGAATCAACGCCAACTCGCGTTCGACATGCGGAACGCGCGAAAGATTTTCCGTCTCAACGACCGTTACGAGCTTTTGAAGTTGACTGCAAACCTGGTTCGCCATGTCCTCCGCGACGTCGAGAACGATCGTCATTCTCGAAATCGTTGGGTCTTCCGTCGCGCCGACGGTCAAACTATCGACGTTGTAACCTCGCGCCGCGAGTAATCCCGCTACGTGAGAAAGCACGCCGGGCACGTTTTGTACGCGTATCGAAATCACGTTTCTCATTTCTTCACCCCGCGCGGTCGCTCGTCCTACTATGGACAGACGCTCTCGCCGCTATGCGCTCTTTAATGTTTCTCTATGGAAGCGCTTTTCGCGTCGCGCCTCTGTAAAATCATTCCAATCATTATAACAAAAGCGGAGCCTTTGACAACCCTAGGAGCGAAACCTTCTCAAAATGCGCGTCCTTTTCCCCAACGCGTCCGACTATCAACGCGGCGAGAGAACTCCTTTGAGAATCTGTCCCGTCAGAGATTCCGGACACGCCGCAATCTCCCACGGATTCCCGGTCGCGACGACGCGCCCTCCCTCTTCTCCCGCGCCAGGTCCGAGATCCACAACATAGTCCGCGCTTTGAATCAACTGCGGATGGTGGTCGATTACTATAAGGGAAGCGCCTGCGGAGACCAACTTGTCGAAGACCTCGACGAGACGCGCCACGTCGGAGAAATGAAGCCCTGAGGTCGGCTCGTCCATGATGTACAGCGTCTCGTTGCGGCGCGTCGTCGCGAGCCCTTGCGCTAACTTCAGACGCTGCGATTCACCCGTCGACAATGTGTTCCCTGGCTGACCTATCGGAAGATACCCGAGCCCGACGTCGATAAGATAACGCAAACGCTGCTGTATCTTAGGACGACCGCGGAATATTTCATACGCTTTAGCGGCGGTCAAGTCAAGAATATCCGCAATGCTGAAAGAACGATATTTGACGTCGAGGATACGTTCTTGATACCGTTTCCCATGACAGATGGGGCACTTCACATATCCTTGAAAATCTTGCTTAAGACCGGATTGAACGTAGCCTTCTCCCTTGCAGAAATTACAACGCCCGACGGCGCTCTCGCCTGCGCTCCCGTTAGCGCGCCCGACGTCGACGTTAAAGCTGAAATGGCCCGCTGTGAAACCGTTCGCCTTCGCTTCGGTCGTTTCGGCAAAGAGAGCTCGAATTTCGTCGAAGATACGCAAATACGTCGCAGGGTTGGATCGAGGCGTGCGCCCGATCGGCGTTTGATCGACGAAAATTACCTCTTCAAGCTTTTCATACCCCTCCAGACTGTCGTAAGACAACACCGGAAATTGCGAGCTTTCTCCTTCCGTCTTGGATATCCTGATTTTCTGACTTAACGCCGGATAAAGCGCACCCGAAATAAGGGACGTTTTCCCCGCGCCGCTCACGCCCGTGACGACGCAGAGGGAATGTAGCGGGAATTCCACGTCGACGGAATGTAGATTGTGCCCCGTCGCGCCTTTGAGCGTCAGAAATTCCGGCTCTTTCTCCTTTTCCGCGCGAAGTCGCGACTTCAATCCTTGGCGACGCCCCGACAGGTAAATGCCCGTGCGCGACGTCTCCGATTTTTCCAATTCTTCCGGAGTCCCCGAAAAGACGACGTTCCCTCCTGAATCTCCCGAATCGGGTCCGAATTCCACGACTTTATCCGCCGAGCGAATCAGCTCGGGGGAGTGATCGACGGCGACGACGGTGACTCCGCGGTCGCAGAGTTTGCGCGCGCACGAGGCGATCTTTTTAGCGTCCGCCTGGTGAAGACCCGCCGACGGCTCGTCGAGAATATAGAGCATGTCGATAAGATCGGAACCGAGCGCCTGGGGCAACTGAACGCGGCGTTGTTCTCCGGAGCTGAGCGTTCGCAACTTGCGTTCGAGCGTCAGGTAGCCGAGCCCGACGTCGCGCAGATATTCGAGACGCGTTTTCAGCTGTCGATACGCAACCTCGATATAAGAGCCGACGTAGCGTTCCGGAAGAGGATTCGCGTCGAGAAGCTCGATAAGCGTTGCGATCGGCGTGTTGAGCCATTCGTAGATTGTTTTGCCGCCGAAAGTTACGCTCAGCGCTTCTTTGCGGAAACGCTTGCCTTCGCACTGAAGACACGGGATCGTTTTCTGAAAACGCGACAGGAAAAGGCGCACGTTCATCTTCGATTTTTCGACCATCAACTCGGTGAAGTAACCGTTGAGTCCCTTCTTATTCGACGCGGAAGAGCCGTTGAAGAGCAGACGCCGCTCTTCTCTCGTCAAGTCGCAGTAGGCGACGTCGAGCGAAACGAGAGTTTCGTCTTGCTCCACCCCGACGGCGCCGGGGACGTACTTATCGAGATTTTTCTTGTATTTTGCGTGAAGAGAGTTGGCGTCTCCTTCGTGGGTCGAACGTCGTCGCGTCGTACGCGCGCGCGACGAGACGTTGAGCCACGGCGCGATCGCGCCCCCTTCCAGCGTCTTGTTTTTATCCGGAACGATCAGATCTTCGTCGAACGCCACAAGAGAACCTTCGCCGCCGCAGACGTCGCACGCGCCTGTCGTGCGCGAATAGTTAAAGAGGTTCGCCGTCGGCTCCGGATATTCGATCGCGCAGTACGCGCAATGACGCCGGGAACTGAAGCATAACCGCGTCCATTCCTTGGAGTCGACGTAGGTCTTGGCGTTTTTCGAAATCGGCAATTCGGAGGATTCTATTTTCCCCTCGACGAACGCCCAGCAACAGTCGTCGACGGCGTTCATCGCGGCCTCGATCGCTTGGATTCCCTGCTGATCGTTCGAATCGCCGACGGAGAGCCGCGCGACGACGACGTAAACGCGAGGAATGATTCCCGCTTGCGACTCGTGGCGGTGCTCTAGGTACCTTTTGAATTTGGAATAGTCCCGATCGGGGTCGAGCGTCAGGACTCCGTCGTGCACGCCGTCGGCGACCGAGCGCTCGTCCGATTCGTCCTCCTTCTCTTTCGAACGCGACTTGGAGATCTTTCGAAGACCGTAGGTGGAAAGGGTCTCCTCTTCTGCGGAGAGGTCGACCGCCGTCTGATAAAGAGAACGCGCGTTGTAATATTCTTGTAAGGGGATCGGATCGGGCTGGTCGAGATTGAAGACGTTTCCTTCGAGGATAACGCGATGGAAGCCTCTGTTCAACGTTTCCTTCTCAAATTCGTTTAGGAGTTCTATTAGCTCCTGATTTGAAACTTTGCGATTGCCGCCGAAGGCGAAGGCTCCGGGATTGTAACATAAGAGAATTCGACGTTGAGGAGCGATTTTTTTGAGGGTTTCCCAGACTTCCGCAGGCTCATGCTTTTTGACGACGCGTCCGCATTCAAGACATCTTTGGACGCCGAGGCGAGAGAAGAGCGTGCGCAAGTGTTCGAACGTTTCAGTCGCGGCGCCGACGGTCGTCGTCTCGTAAGGAGTTCCTTGACGCGCCATAACGGCGGAGCTTGGGAGCGCACCTTCGACGGAGTCGACGTCGGGCTTCTCGAAGGTTTCGATAAACACGCGCGCGTACGGCGCCAAACATTCGAGGAAGCGGCGTTGACTATCGGCGTATAACGTGTCTATCGCGAGACTTGTTTTGCCGCTTCCGCTTGGCCCGCAAAAGACCGTCAATTTCCGATAGGGAATATCGACGTCCACCGATTTCAGGTTATGAACGCGCGCGCCTCTAACTTGGATTCCTTCGATTGAATCGACGCGCGACTCATGTTTTGACGTCATTTGAAACCTTCCTTAACTAGACGGTTGAATTGGTTTACGCACACGGTCAGACGACGACAAACTATGCGATATGATTAGTCGTCCGTTTTCTTTTCAACTTATTCTATTCTTACAAGGCCCCTCGCTAATTATATATGAAATTTCGCGGGTTAGCAAGCGTATAAGACTTGCGTATAGAGAAACTTAACGGTCTGACTTGGCGGTTTGCGTAGTTTGGAAAAAATGAATCGTCTCAGTCTAGTCGTTTTACATACTTACGTTATAATAAATAATCGGCTGTTTTTATAGCCGCTCAATGACGAGGCGCGAAAACCGCGCGTTCGACGCGCCCGGCTTCGTCGTCAACATAGTAAGGACTCTTGGTTATGAAACAATATCGGCTTGTAGACGCCTTTCACTGCGTTTCGCGACGCGCTTTTGACTTGAGAAAGAACGCCGGAAAAGACGATTCGTCCGACGATAACACAACGATAAGCGACGATACGTATAACCGGATTCCCGATAAATATAAGAACCAAAAGTCTCCGGAAGACTACGAGGCGAAAGGCGAAAAAGAGAAAAAGAATTTTCGTCCCTCTCCCCCCCCTCAGCAGGAGCCCGAAGGGGGATCGTCGCGTCGCGGTCCATGGGCTGGTCTCATCTTCGTCTTGGCGTTAAGCGGGGTTCTTATCTTCGGATACCGCGCTTTCTTCTCCGCTAAGTCCACGGAAATCACTTGGACGGCGTTCAATCGCTTGCTCGACGAAGGAATGATCTCAACGGCGACTCAACATGGAGCGTCCCTCGTCGGCGAATTGCGCGCCGTCCCTCCTCTCGCCGATTGGATCGACTCGATTCCCGACGGACGCGCTCAGTTCCTCTCCGCCGTCGAACAATACGATCGTTCTCGTCCCAATAAGGCGAAGGCTCTCAACGAAGAACTTGACGCCTACTGCGAAAAGGCTGAATTCCACGTAGAGAAGCCCGCGACTCCTTCCAAGGACGAAAAGATCCTCCTTTCTCTCGTCGATAAAGAGACGAAAGAAGTCTATCTTTCCGTCGAAGAAAGGGGCGACGCTAGCGACGCGCGCATTCAGGCGGTTCAACGCGACCTTCTCGAAAATCTTCGATTGCGCTACGCCGTCGAACAGCGTTGGGTGTTAGAACCTCTTGCCGCCGGACGTTTTCAATTGCGCAACGCGATGCAGATGGTTGACAAAGAGACGCGCAAGGCCTTTGGCAAAGTCTTCTTCCAACGATACACGTGCGAACCCCCCGCCTTCGCGTTTGCGGATCCGACCGTCGATCAAAAGTTGCGCGATAAACTCGATTCCTATTCTTCGATCCCACAGCGCGACAACTCCTGGTGGTTCACCGCCATTTCGATCGGCGTGACGGTTCTCTTCTTCCTCTTTATTTTCCGTTCGATTCGCGCCGCGCGCGATCCTTTTAGCTTCGGACAGTCGAACAGTCTTGCGAAGAAATACGATCCGGAGAGCGGCAAAGGCGCGACTTTCGCCGACGTCGCCGGTATGGATCAAGTGAAGGCGGAACTCGTCGAGGTCGTCGACTTCTTGAAGAATCCTGAGAAATACGAAAGAATGGGCGCGAGAGTTCCTCGCGGAACGTTGCTCTTTGGCCCTCCAGGCACGGGTAAAACGCTGTTGGCGCGCGCGGTCGCGGGAGAAGCGGGAGTTCCTTTCTTCTCGATCAACGGATCGGAGTTTATTCAGATGTTCGTCGGCGTCGGCGCGAGCCGCGTCCGCGACCTTTTCGCCAAAGCGCGCGAGAACTCTCCTTCGATTCTCTTCATCGACGAAATCGACGCTGTTGGGCGGCAACGCGGCGCCGGAGTCGGCGGCGGACAGGACGAACGCGAGCAAACCTTGAACCAGATCCTCAGCGAAATGGACGGCTTCTCTCAGGGCGATTCCATCATGGTCATCGCCTCCACGAACAGACCCGACGTTCTTGACCCCGCGCTTATGCGCCCCGGTCGATTCGATCGCCATATCACGGTCGGACGCCCTTCGATGAAGGGGCGAGTCGATATCTTCAAGGTCTACCTCAAGAAGATTCCCTATGCTTCCGACGTCGACGTCGACAAGCTGGCGAAGTTGACCGCTGGTTTTACCGGCGCCGATATTCGCAACTTCGTGAATGAAGCGACCTTGTGGGCGACCCGCAACGACAAAACGAAGGTCGAAGCGAGCGATTTCGACTTCGCGTTCGAAAAGATCGCTTTAGGTCTAAAACGCGACGAAATTATTAAGCCCGCCGATAAGCGCAAGACTGCTTGTCACGAGGCGGGGCATGCCGTCGTCGGCTGGTTCCTCCCCAACGGTTCGAAGGTTCATAAAGTGACGATTATCCCCCGCGGTCGCGCGTTAGGCGTGACTTGGAGCCTTCCCGAGGAAGATAAGGTGAGTTACGACGCCAGCGAGGCGCGCGCGTCCTTAGCGCATCTCCTCGCCGGTCGCGCCGCAGAATCTCTCGTCTATAACGTCACGACCTCGGGAGTCGAGAACGACCTTCAGCGCGCGACGGATCTCGCTCGCGATATGGTCGCGCGCTGGGGGATGAGCGAGAAGCTCGGCCCCGTCGCCTTCCCGAACTCCGAGAATCACCCCTTCCTTGGGCGTGAAATGACGATCGATTCCCGCGCTTACAGCGAGGCGACCGCTCAGCTCATCGACGAAGAAATCAAACGTATTATCGGCGAAGCGGACGAAACCGCGCGTCGGATTCTGACCGAAAAGCGTCCTCTATTCGACGCTCTCGTCGAGGCGCTCGTCGAAGAAGAAGAAGTCGACCGCAAGAGATTGGTCGAGATTCTGGGGCCTGCGCCTGGCGACGAGAACGATTCTCTCGACGAAACAACCTTCGCGAAGGATCTTCCCCAAGAAGGGATCGAGGAGCCTGCGCCTGATTCTCAAGCGGTCGAAACGCCGCGCGACGATCAAGACGTCGTTTGACGTTTGACAAGCGTTAGATCGGAGCGAAATATGACGTTGAGTTCAAACTTTAAAGGCGCGTTTGACGGGGTCAACGTCGACTCCGTTCCCGACAGGGCGCAGACTCAGTTTCATCCGAGCGCTTTCGCGCGGTATCGCTACGCGTATCCGGTGGTGAGTCGCCGCGCGGGGGGCGTTTCCCTTGGGGTGAATTTGAGTCCGACGCAAGCGTGCAACTTTAGATGCGTGTATTGCGAAGTGGATCGCGGGGAAACAAAGGCGCAGATCGCGCGCGCCTTGGAGACGATTTCTCCCGGCGACGCGTCGTCGCGCGACGTGACGGAACTCGCTGGACGACGTGGGGAACGCGAGGTCGATCTTGAGGTTTTTCATCGCGAACTCCGCGAGTTGATCGACGCGACTCTTAGCGGCGAGCTTTTTAAAGTTCCGCGTTTTGCCGACGTTCCTTCGAGTCAACGCGTTCTTCGCGACGTCGCGTTCAGCGGCGACGGCGAACCGACGGCTTCGAAGGTTTTTCCGGAGGCGGTGAAGAGCGTCGTTCGCGCGCGTCAAGAATCGGGATACGATCCGTTGAAATTAGTTCTCATCACGAACGCGACGCGTTTGCAACGTCCGGAGATCGTCGTCGCGCTCGATGAATTTTGCGCGGCGAACGGGGAAATCTGGGCGAAACTCGACGCGGGGAATTCCGCGCTTCTCAAGGCGATCAATCGAACGGCGGTTCCTCTGGAGACGATATTGGAGAATCTTACGTTCGCCGCGAAGAGGTGGCGCGTAAAGTTGCAGACAGCGCTCTTTGAATGGCGGGGTCGCAAGCCCAGCGCTGAGGATTTTTGCGAATATTGCGCGCGCGTTTGTGAAATACTCGACGCGGGCGGGCGCTTCGTCGGCGCGCAGCTCTATACGGTGGCGCGTAAGCCTGCGGAAAAAGAGGCGATCCCTCTTAGCGAAGAGGAACTTGACGACTACGCGCGTCGTTTCGAGTCCTTGACGGGGCTCAGCGCGGAAGTCTTTTATTCGAAATAGCGGAAATTAGATGAAAAATCTAAAAAGAGGCCTGGCGTAATCGCCGGGCTTTTTTTATACTTCCGGTAGCGGGTATAGTACAGTAAGTTTTTTTTAAAAAATCTGTGAAAAATTTTGTCTTTTGAAAGAATTTTTGCAACGAAAGAGACAAAAGAACGTACTATATATTATACGAACAACGAGACGAAAGTTGAGATTGATTCGTTGGCTTTGAAACGCGTTTTAGGACGCGCGTTGTAACAGTTCTCTCAGATCCGCGAGGAGCGCCTAATACATACGCTCTTCGCCGCCGCTGAGAGATAAAAGGAGATGGAAGATGAATATTCAAGTTCAAGCTCGTCATGGTTCGCTGTCGGAAGCTACGCGTGAGAAGATTGCCGCCAAACTGAGTAAGTTCGAACGTTTTGAAGAACTGATTTCATACGTTGACGTCGTCGTCGAGTTGGAGAAAGAAGAGCGTCCTGCCGTTGAAATCATCCTTGCGACTAAGGGCAAGCATGTTTTCCGCGCCGACTATTCTTCCGACGAACTTTTTGGCGCCATGGATCAAGCGATCGACAAGCTGGCCCAACAGATGCGTCGTTTCAAAGAAAAGCTAACGGATTATACGATTAAAGAAGCTCCGGTTGCCGGGGTCGAGGTCTAGTTCTTATGGAAGGGCGAGTCGCTTTGATCTCGATTTAGGCTTCGTTAGAAGTCCTTGACGTACGCTACGCGCGCGACGTTTACTGAGAGCCGTCGTTCTTCGTTTTGTGCGAGATAACGACGGCTTTTTTTATCAAGGAGAAGAAAAGGCGCGACTTTGAACGCGATTTTCGTCTCTTTGCCTCCTTTAAAACAACCGTATTTTCACCTCATTTTCTTTTATCTTTCTAAGTTTGCCCATGTTTGGCGACTGTACAAACGTTTATTTATGAGTAAAATCAAGGTTGCAACCTGCGCTTCCAATCGGCAGTAATGAGTACGGAAGGAACAGCGCGCCTTTGGCGGCGCGCGGCAGGAAGCGGCCCCATGTCGCGTGAGCGGCGTGGTTCAGACGGCGGACTTTACCAGTAAATATAAAGGGAGATAGAGATGAATTTCTCCGAGTTTATTCAGAAAGAGGCGATCATCACCGATCTTCGTGCCCGAACCAAAGAAGACGTCATTAAAGAGATGGTCGAAGCTTTGGCGAAAACTGACAAAGGCGTTAAAAGAGCGGACATTAACGGCGTCGTCGACTCAATTCTGAGAAGAGAAGAGTTGGGGTCGACTGGTATCGGCCACGGAATCGCCGTTCCCCATACCAAACACGTCTGCGTCGAAAAGCTTGTCGGCGGAATCGCTATCTGTCAGGGTGAAGGAGTTGATTTCGACTCTTTGGACGCGGAGGAAGTTAAGTTGTTTTTCATGCTTGTTTCACCTCCCGATCTTCCTGGCGAACACCTTCGCGCTCTTGAGTATATCACTCATCAGCTTAAGAGAAAGGATTTCGTCGAGCCTTTGAAGGCGTGCAAAACGCAAGAAGACGTCGTTAAGTTGCTCAAGGAAGCCGACGAAAGTAAAAAATAGCGATAACTTACGGGTCGTGTGGACGCGCGACGCTCGCTATTCGTTTGAAATAAAACGCGACGGCTCCTTGTTTCTTAGGACGATCGAAGTTCGGCTGTTCTTCATATTACAAGGTTGCTCCGATGTTAAAAAAAGAAGTTACTGTCAAAAATAAACAAGGTTTTCATTTACGTCCTGCGACGATGATCGCTAAGGTCGCTAGAGGGGCTTCCTCCTCCGTTTATCTCTCGAACGGCGGGGTTGAGACCGATTGTACCGACGTCCTCGATCTTTTGTCCCTTGAAGCTCACGCCGGTTCCGTCCTCATCCTTACCGTCGACGGCGATGACGAGCAGGCTGTAGCGGATTCCATCGTCGGCCTCTTCGAACGTCGATTTGACGAGGATTGAGCGCCTTGTTTGCAGTTCCTTTTTTCACTTCCATAACCCCTGCCTTCGATTGCACGTTGTGAAACTTCAAGAATTTCGCTCGATAGCGCGTCTTACCCGTTTTTCACACTCTCGTTGACAGTTGTTCATTCAAGGATTTTCAGGAGAAGAGTATGGCGTTCGCCGATTTTATCCAATTTGACGCCGTTGTCACCGATCTCAAAGCTCAAAAGAAGAACGAAGTGATCGCGGAAATGGTAGAAGCCCTTGTCAAGGCTGGCGTCGTGAAACAGGAAGACGCCGGAGCCGTCGTCGACGCCGTTCTCAATCGTGAAGAGCTCGGTACTACAGGGCTTGGACATGGCCTTGCTATGCCTCACTCTCGAGTTGACTGCGTCGACAAAGTTGTCGGTACCGTTGCGATTAGTCAAGGAAACGGCGTTGATTTTGACAGCCTTGACGGTGAAAAAGTCAACCTCTTTTTCATGGTTCTCTCTCCTAAGAACAGCGCGCATGAACATTTGGCGACTTTAACCTATATCACTTCGCGTTTGAAGGAAGACGAAAGGGCCCTCGAACAATATCTGAAGCAATGTAAAACGCTTGACGAAGTGAGGATCTTGCTCAATGAAGACGATATGCGCAAGCCCTTGTGATCGTTGACGCTTATTTCATAAAGGCTGTATTGAGCGAGCGAGAAAATTCGGAACGATTCTGAGCAATTAGGTTCTCTTGCAAAACATTAGGGGCGACGTTTTGTCACCCCCTAATTATTATGACATAACTATTCAGAGGTTCCCTTGTGAAATTTTACCACGGCATTTCCGTCACCCCTGGAATCGCAATTGGACTCGTTTCTATAGTGTCGAACGACGCTCTCGACGTCACGCGGCGTTCGATCACCGGGGCGGACGTTCCCACTGAACTTTCAAGGCTCGATCTTGCTTTTGAAAGCGCCTTCGATTCTCTTGCTACTAGTTGCGAGGAAGTTACTTCTCAGCTGGGCAAGCAGTTCGGTCAAATCTTTGAAGCGCACTCTCTCATCCTCTCGGATTCTAAGACGCGCGAAAAGATTCAAAGAAAAATCGAAAGCGAACTTGTCTGCGCCGAATACGCCGTCGCCGCTGTATTTGAAGAAAACGCAAAGAAAATCCGCGCGCTTAAAAATCCCGTATTCGCCGAACGCGCAAGCGATATTATCGACGTTCGCGATCGCGTTTTGCGCTATCTTCTCGTCGTCGCCGAGGCATGCGACGACGTCGACGACAACCAAAAATACGTCGTTGTCGGAACAGCGATTAATCCCAGTAGAGCCGCTAATCTGAACGCCGAACGCACTATGGCGATCGTTACCGAAACCGGCGGCTTGGGAAGCCATACGGCGATTGTCGCCGCCGCGCTGGGCGTTCCTACCGTTCTGGGAGTCGGCCCTTTTATCACCGAATCAAACTTGCTCGATCGACAATCCCTTGTCATCGTCGACGGGTCGGAAGGCGTGCTGATTGTCGATCCTGATCCGGCGACCGTTCAGCGTTATCAAGATAAGCAGACTGCTTTACATGAGCGCCAGCTCCGCCTTCAGGCCTTTCGTACAACCGGCAAAGCCGTTTCTCTCGACGGGGTCGAGGTCGAGATTAAGGGAAATATCGAGTTTCCTCACGAAGCTGAGATGTGCGTCAAGAACGGCTCTTGCGGCGTCGGTCTGTATCGCACCGAGTTCCTCTATTTGACCGCTCCTAAGGGAACTTTGCCTGACGAAGAGGCGCATTTTGAAGCGTATAAAACCGTTCTCGAAACGGTCGGGAAGGACTATCCGACCGTGATTCGCACCTTCGACCTAGGAGCCGATAAGGATCCCGGTTTTGCGAATATTCACGAAGACAACCCGTTCATGGGCCTGAGAAGCATCCGTCTTTCGTTGCGTCATACGCAAATGTTCCGCACGCAGCTTCGCGCCATCCTTCGCGCGAGCGTCTACGGAAAAGCGAAAGTGATGTTCCCTTTGGTCTCGACGATCTCCGAATGGCTCTCCGCCAAGGCGATCTTCAAGGAAGTCTGCGACGATCTTGCCGAAGCGGGAATCCCTTTCGATCGTAATATTCCGCTCGGCGTCATGGTGGAGACTCCCGCGACAGTCGTAATGCTCGATCAATTTGTCGCCGAAAACGTCGAATTTTTCAGCTTGGGAACGAACGACCTCCTTCAATATACCATGGCGGTCGACCGGAGCAACGAGCGCGTTCAGACTCTCTACGCTCAAGAGTCTCCACCCCTCCTACGCCTCATTCAGCACACCGTAGAAGTCGCCAATCGCTACGAGAAGGAAGTGTCTCTCTGCGGTCAGATGGGAAGCATGCCCGCGTGCGTTCCGCTTCTCCTGGGGCTCGGCTTGCGTTCGATTAGCGTTTCGCCGGGTATGATTCCGCAGATGAAAAATATCTGCGCCTCTTTCTCCATCGAAAAGTGCAGGGAGATTGCGCGCGAGGCTCTCAACTGCAAGACGGCGCTCGACGTTCGCTCCTACCTGAGGCGCGAATACCGCGAGGTGATGGGGGACACGATTTAATTCACCGTATACTTGTTATTCCGTTTTGCGTTAACTTCGCCCACGTTCGCGTGGAAAATCAGGCGCCCGACCGGCGTTGAAAGGAAGAGCGCGCGGACGGAACTGTTGAACGACGGAAGGCCGCGCGACGATAGACGCGTCGCGCGGCGTCGACGCGCGGCAAACTCCTTAACGAGACGCCGTTTGCGTTGCCTTCCACTTTTTTCGTCTGGATTGTTTTTTATGTCTCAGAAAATGCTTATCAACGCCCGACTCCCGGAAGAACTCCGGATCGCGGTCGTTGAGAACGACGCGCTCGAAGAGCTATACGTCGAACGCACCTCGAACGACAACTACGTCGGCAATATTTACAAGGGCGTCGTCGTCAATATCGAACAAGGGTTGCAGGCTGTGTTTGTCGATTTTGGCGTCGGCCAAAACGGCTTCCTTCACATTAGCGACGTCGAGCCGCACTATTTCAAGCAGGCTCCCAACTTCAAACCGCAAGAGGAAGACCGTCGTCCAGGTTCGCGTCGCCGTCATGACGACGACGATTTCCTCAACTCCGGTCGTCCTCGTCATAAACCGCCGATACAGGACGTTTTCCAGCGCGGCGACGAAGTCTTGGTTCAAGTCATTAAGGAAGGGATCGGTTCCAAAGGCCCGACTCTCTCCACTTACATCAGCATCCCCGGTCGCTATCTCGTCCTCATGCCTTCCTTAGGAAGGGTCGGCGTGTCGCGCAAGATCACCGACGAATCCGTGCGCCGCAAGCTTCGCTCTCTCATGGACGAGCTTGATCCGCCGAAGGGGTTGGGCTTCATCGTTCGCACCGCCGGTTCGGATCGCACCAAGAAAGACCTGGCCTTCGACCTCGCGTATCTTATGCGTTTGTGGCGTTCCATCGTCCGCCGCGTTAAGAATCTTCCCGGCCCCGTCGGAATTTATGAAGAAAGCGACGTCGTTATTCGAACGATTCGCGACGTCTTCACCTCCGATATCGACGAAATCATTGTCGACGAGAAGGGCGCTTACGAGCGCGCCAAAGAGTTCATGGAAGGCGTTATGCCCCGATATAAGGATCGGATTTCCTACTATCCCGACGTCGAGCCCCTCTTTACGAAATACGGAATGGATTCGGAGATTGCCAAGATCAACTGCCGCACCGTCCCTCTGCGCGACGGCGGATCGATTGTGATCGACCAAGCGGAAGCTCTTGTTGCGATCGACGTCAACAGCGGAAGCTTCAGAATGACGGAATCCCCGGAAGAGACGGCGTTCCAGCTGAACCTGCGCGCGGCGAAAGAAATCGCGCGTCAGATTCGTCTCCGCGATCTCGGCGGCGTAATTGTCAACGACTTCATCGACATGGCGAGCGAACAGCATCGTCGCGCCGTCGAACGCACCTTGCGCGACGCCATGAAGCGCGATCGCTCTAAGACGAGAATTCTTCGCACCAGTCCTTTCGGGCTCATCGAAATGACGCGCCAACGCGTGCGTCCCGGCGTTCGTCGTTCTGGATACCGCGAGTGCCCATGCTGTCACGGCGGCGGCGCGATCAAGACGCTCGAAAGCATGACGCTCGAAATTATGCGCGTCTTGGCGTTGGCCGTCCAGGAAAAACGCGCCGCGTTGATTACCGTCAGCGTCGCCGAAGAGGTCGCGAGCTACGTCAACAACAAGAAGCGTCAGCAACTTGCGAAATTTGAAGACGAATGCTCCGCGTCGATTGTCGTGCGACCCGCCGCCGACGTCTGGCCCGAGTCTCTCGAGGTCGAGATTTTGGACGAAAACAACAAACGCATCCCCTTTACTCACGGGGGAGAAAACGTCGGTAACGGACGGTAAAATCAAAAGAAAACGCAAGGCGTCCCCTTGTCATAAGGTGAACGTCTTGTAAAATTTGACTGTTTGTATTCGTTCCCTTTTGCCTTCGCGCGACGCGCGAATGGACCCGGGGTTTCCGGCCTTGCTGCTCCGCGCTTGAAAAGTCCTGCGCGTTGAGCGCGCGCGGTTTTCATTTGAAAGTCGCGTTCTTTTGTATCCTGCGCTGGGAAGAAAACGACAGGATGCGATATATTTCGAGCTCGGAACGAGCGTTGCGCTCGTCCCGGTCTGACAAAGGACCTTTTACAATGTACGCTATTTTTAAAGACGGCGGCCATCAGCACAAGGCTGAAGTTGGTCGTAAGATGTTCATCGAACTCCGTAAAGACGCGAACGTCGGCGACACGATTGAATTCAACGAAGTTCTCCTCGTCGGTTCCGAAGAAGGCGTCGCCGTTGGTCAGCCCAACGTCGAAGGCGCGAAAGTTGTCGCGACCGTTCTTGGCGAAGTCAAGGCCCCCAAGGTCATCATTCGCTGGTTCCGTCGCCGCAAGAACAGCCGCCGCAAGAACGGCCATCGTCAGCAGTACACCGAGATTGAAATCAAGGAAATCGTTCGTTGATTGACGACCTTCCCTTGTTCAAATCAATAAGGAGCGTTTCTTACGATTCGCTCCTTTTTTGTTTTCTACGCGTCCTCCTCGTCGAAACGACGAATTCCCTCGATAAACTCCGCGCGCAACTCTTCAAAACTTTTACCCGACGCCTCAAGACGTCGGGCTCCGTCCCGGCACAAGGAGCGAAACCACGTTTCTTGACGTTTCGCGAAGTTGCGCGTGCTTTGACTTATTCGCTCTATCGCTTCGTCGAGGGAAAGCTCTCCGTGCAGAACGCGCGACGTCTCCTTATAGCCGACCGCCTTCGACGACGTCGGCCCAAGTTCGACTCCGCGTTCTTCGAGACGCCGAACCTCTTCTAAAAAACCTTCTTCCATCATGATTTTGACGCGCTTGTTGATTCGCGCGTACAGTTCTTCTCGCGGTCGCGTGAGAATGAAGACGCGTCCCGGATCGACGAGGGGAGGCGCCTCAAACTGCGTTTGCTGGGAAGAAATCGGACGCCCTGTGAGTTTGTAAACCTCAAGCGCTCTAACCAGACGTTTTACGTCGTTCGGATGGAGTTTTTGCGCGGCGTCTGGATCGACGGCGCTCAGCTCGCGCCATAGCGTTCCCGGCGCTTCTTCTTCACGCTCCTTGAGCCGCGCTCTAAGCTCGGGATCCGCCCCCGGCGACTCGAAGACTCCAAAAAGAATCCCCTTCAGATAGAGGGGCGTCCCTCCGACAAAGAGCGCCCTCTTGCCGCGCGATTCGATATCCGACACGACGCGCTCCGCTTCTTTCAGATAGTCGACAAGAGAATATTCCTCTTCCGGATCGACGACGTCGAACATGTGGTGCGGAACTTCCTGACGCTCTTCCGCCGTCGGTTTTGCGGTTCCGACGTCCATTCCGCGATAAATCGCCATCGAATCGAGTGAAACGATCTCGGCGCCGATCTCCTGCGCCGCAGCGATTCCAAGCGCGGTTTTACCGCTCGCGGTCGCCCCGGTGAGAAAAAACGCGCGCGCGAACGGCGACGCGACGACGTGATCCTGGTGTGCTTGCGTCATATGATCCTCCGCGTATGACGGCGACGTGCTCCGCGCGCATTGCGCGAAAAGGAAACGCGACGCGAAAAAAAACGTTTATAATCGGTTGAAAAGGGCCGATAGAGGGGCCCCTCGCCTTGCCGACGATTTCTATTTGGGTATAATATACACGATACGCGTCGAGGGACAAGCGTTCGATTACCGCGCTTTGACGCGTCGGAGGCACGAGATGGCTGAAAGAAGAAAAACCGGCGGCGGGACGGACGGACGCTCGAAGAACGGACGTCGGAAAAAAGCGAAGATCAACGATCCTTTTGCAGTTCCGCCTAATCCTCTGGGGTATCAATTCCTTGCGGAGCGTCGACCTGCGCGCGCGTCCCAATTTGGTACGATTTTACCCTCGATTATCGCCAAATACGGGCTCGGTCGAAAGCTTAGCGTCGAACGGTTTCACGAAGCGTGGAACGCCGCGTTGGAGAAGGTTTTCGGCGTTGCGGAGAATGAGTTTTCTTCCGATACTTTCGGAGAAGAGGGACCGTCTCGACTCGAAACGTTTCGCAAATACGCGCGTCCTACGACTTTTCGAGGCGGCGTCTTGCGCGTCGAGGTCGTCTCAAATCTCCTCGCCGGCGAATTGCAATATTCGACCCCTGAGCTCCTCGCCGAGTTGCGTCGGCTCCTCCCCCACGAAAAAATCGAGCGTTTAAAAATCGCCGTTCGGTAGCGGCGAATCCTAATTGTGGCGGCGGCTAGACCCCGTCTGTTTTTGCCCCTCTCGGGGCTTCTTTGGATGATAGAGATACGATATGAGCGACTCCTCTGAAAACCGCAATGATTTGACACAAAACCGACCGGAGAACGAGGCTCGACAGCCTGCCGCCGCTCCCGAGGCGTCAAATGACGCGCAAAACGTATCCGACGCTTCGATTCCGCGCGCAAATTCCTCCTATACCTCCGAGGATATGCAGCATCTGAGCGACCTTGAACACGTCCGCTCGCGTCCTTCCATGTATATCGGCGACGTTACCTCGATGGGGCTCCATCACCTTGTCAACGAGGTCGTCGACAACTCTCTCGACGAAGCTCTCGCAGGGTTTGCGTCCTCTATCTCCGTTATGGTCAATCCGGACGGTTCCGTCACCGTGGAAGACGACGGGCGCGGTATTCCCGTCGATATTCACCCCGATCTAGGATGTTCCACCCTTCAAGGGGTGATGACCGTTCTGAAATTCGGCGGAAAGTTCTCGAAGGGCGCGTATCAGACCTCCGGCGGGTTGCACGGGGTCGGCGTTACGGTGGTGAATTTCTTGTCGGAGTGGTGCAACGTGGAAGTGTGCCGCGACGGTTATTCGTGGTATCAAGAATATGAACGCGGGGTTCCGACGTGCGAAGTCCGTCGCGGCGCGGCGACGCAAAAGACGGGGACTAAGACGACCTTTAAGCCGGATCCTGAAATCTTTACCGACGTTAAGTACGACTACAGCGTCCTGTATCATCGCCTTCAAGATCTCGCGTTCCTGAATCCTCAAATAACGATCACGTTTAAGGATATGCGCGACGGGCGCGGCGACGTTTTTCATTATGAAAACGGGCTTGTCGATTTCGTTCACAACCTCAATCGCGAGGATTGTGCGCATCCCGACGTCATCTTCGCGACAGGTTCCGCCGACAACGTTCAGGTCAACGTCGCGTTGCAGTATTCGACTGACTATAGCGAGACGGTGCGCACGTACGTCAACAACGTTCATACGGTCGAAGGGGGAACGCACTTGACAGGGTTCCGCCGCGCTTTGACGAACGTCTTGAGTCGTTACGGAACGAACAATAACCTCTTTAAGAATACGACGCCTCAAGGCGAAGACTTCCGCGAAGGGCTTACGGCGGTGATCTCCGTTCGCGTCCCCGAGCCTCTTTTCCAGGGGCAGACGAAGACGAAGCTCGGCAACCCTGAAGTCGACGGTATCGTCGGGTCAATCTTCGGCTCTTACCTCGAAAAGTATCTTGAAGAGAATCCCGCGACCGCGAAGATCATCGTCCAAAAATCGGTGATAGCGGCGGAGGCGCGCGAAAGCGCCAGAAAAGCGCGCGAGATGGTTCACGCGCGAAAGAACGCGCTGAGCCATGGCGGAATGCCCGGTAAATTGCGCGACTGCACGAGTCGCGAAGTCGACAAATGCGAAATCTACCTGGTGGAAGGAAACTCCGCAGGCGGCTCCGCTGAAGGCGGGCGCATTCGCGAATTCCAGGCGATTCTACCCCTTCGCGGTAAGGTTATCAACGCCTATAAGGCGCACGACATGCGCGTTTTGAAGAATGAAGAAATTCAGAGTATGATCACCGCCTTTGGCGTCGGGTATGGAAGCGAAACGGATCTTTCCAAGCGCCGTTACGGCAAAGTCGTCATCATGACGGACGCCGACGTGGACGGTTCGCATATTCGAACCCTCCTCTTAACCTTCTTCTATCGCCAGATGTACGATCTCGTGAAAGGCGGATTTGTCTACGCGGCGCAACCGCCCCTTTTCCGCGTGCGCAAGAAGAATAGTAAAGACGGCAAAGCGCGATACGTTCAGACGGACGAGGAGATGAAGAAAGAGCTCCTCGAAGCGGGTATCCAGAACGCGCGTTTTTCCCCCAACGACGGAAGGATCATCGAAGGGGCTGAGATGACGCGGTTGTGCCGTCTCCTGAGCGTGATCGAAGACTCCGTCCAAGCGCTCGAACGCCGCGGTTACGGACTCAAGAAGCTTGCGCTTCTCCAAAATCCGGAGACGGAAGCGCTCCCCATGTATCATGCGACGTGGAACAAAGTCGAGTCGTGGCTCTTCGATCGTCACGAATACGACGAGTATGTCGAGAAGATTCAGAAGGAGACGGGCGTTTCTTCCGACTCTTTGACCATTTCGATCTCCGAGGCGCTCAATAATTCGGCGAGTTTCGACGAAAACGCCGATACGGACGCGAAACTGCGCGTCGTCGAGCTCTTTGAAGTGCGTTCGTTGAACAAGTACTTGAAGCAACTTCGCGACGAATTTGGTTTTGGAATCGATTCTCTCTTCCCGATCGAACGCATCGGCGAGGAAGGATCGCGTTACGCGCTCCTGCGCGGCGACTCCGAAATCGGCGTGGAGGATTTGCGTTCGCTCCTGACGACGATTCGAGAAGCGGGCGAAAAAGGATGGCAGATCACGCGTTTTAAAGGTCTTGGCGAAATGGATCCCGAAGAGTTGCGCGAAACGACCCTTGATCCGAATAATCGCACCCTTGTCCAAATAACGATGGACGACGCGGAAGCGGCGGACGACATATTCCGCGTTCTTATGGGCGAGCAGGTCGAACCGCGTCGCGAATTTATCGAGAAATTTGCGCTCGACGCCAGACTCGACGTCTGACGATGGGCGGTTTGCTATCACGCAATTTTTTCTG
Organism: Thermoguttaceae bacterium; assembly: GCA_051885615.1. GTDB lineage: Bacteria > Planctomycetota > Planctomycetia > Pirellulales > Thermoguttaceae > RUG369. The sequence goes on along the minus strand of JBJEXI010000033.1, from coordinate 37,031 downwards.
ACGACCGTTTCGCGCGGCGAAGGGAAAGTTATTATGACGAAAAATAAAGCGAACGGCGGCGCGAAATGCGAACGCCGAGACGACGCGCTCTCCCTCGACGGCGCACAAAATAAGCGCGAACTTGCAGAGACCTTCTGCGCGTCTGGCGCCGAAGCGCTCGCCGAAGGCGATTTTGACGAGGCGTTCGACGCCTATAAACGCGCCGAAAAGCTCGATCCAAACTCCGCAAAACCGCGACTCGGCGTCGGCCAGGTTTGGCTCGCTTACGAGCGCTATGATTTAGCTTTGGAGGAAGCGCAGGCCGCGCTGAAACTCGACAAGAATCTAGGGGACGCATACGAACTTCGCGGGCACGCTTATCGTCTGCTCGAAAAATACCGCGACGCCGTCGACGATTACAATCGCGCGATCGAACTCAATAAACGCGCCTATCTCGCCTATTATGGCCGCGCGATCGCTCGCGATATGCTCGGCGAAGTCGACGCGGCTCTGAGCGATTTTGGCGCGTGTCTTAAAATCGCTCCCGAATTCGTCTCCGCATATTACGATCGCGGCGTCCTCCTGGCCAACGCGCTCCGGTACGACGAGGCGATCGACGATTATTCGAAGGCGATTAAGCTCGACCCGAATTTTGTCCATTGTTACGTCGCCCGCGGAGAGGCTCTCTACGAGCGCGGACAGTTGCGGTGCGCGTTGCAAGATTTTGACCGCGCCGTCGAACTCGATCCCGAATCTCCCGACGCGTACTATTATCGTTCCCTCGTTCACCGCGAATTAGGTTCGGAACGCTTTGCAAGACGCGATCTGCAAACCGCTTGTGAACTCGGGTTTGACGTTGAGCGCGACGCGTAACGCGCGCTTTCTCATCTCCTTCTCAGCTCTTTTCTCCAAGGAATTGACGACATGAAAATCATGGCGCCCGCGGGAGACGCGGAATGTTTATCCGCCGCTATTAAGGCGGGCGCGGACGAGGTGTATATGGGAATCGCCGGCTTCGGCGCAAGGCGTTTCGCCAAGAATTTTTCCGTTGAAGAATATGCTCGCGCCATCGACGAGGCGCATCGTTCCGACGTCTCCGTACACTTAACCTTCAATACGATCATGTCCGACGCCGAACTTGACGGCGTGTACGCGGACATGAAGCTCCTCTATGAGACTGGGCTCGACGAAGCGATCGTTCAGGACATGGGCGCCGCTACTTGGCTACGCGAGAATTTCCCCGAACTGCGCGTTTGCGCCTCGACCCAATTGTCCCCCGCGACGGTCGAAGAGGCGCTTTGGTACGAACGTCTCGGCTTCTCGCGCGTTGTTTTAGCGCGCGAACTTTCCCTTCAAGAAATCGCCGCTATCCGCGAGAAAACAAAGATTGAAATGGAAGTCTTCATTTCCGGAGCCCTGTGTCTGGGCGCTTCCGGGAAATGTTATCTTTCCAGTTTTATCGGCGGACGTAGCGGAAACCGCGGAATGTGCGCTCAGCCGTGTCGGCAATGCTATCGCGCGGAACAACTCGACTCCTCGATCCGACCGCGCGATCCGAAATACGGATATTTCCTATCTCTTCGCGATCAATTGCAAGGACGCGACGAAATCGCCGAATTGATGCGCGTTGGCGTCGATTCTCTGAAGATCGAAGGGAGAATGAAATCCCCCGCATACGTCTACGAAATCGTTCGGTATTACCGCGATCTTGTCGATTCTCTCGCGAAAATACCCGTCGCGGAGAGGAACCAACGTCTTTCGATGAAGGCGTCCTCGCTTGCGGGAAACCCAAAAAGCGACGAAGAAAGGCGGCTGGACGTCGCGGCCCTCTTTAATCGCGGTTATGATCGCGGATATTTTCACGACCACGATCCCGCGATTATCAACGAATACTATTCCTCTAACTTCGGCGTCGAGGTGGGGAACGTTCAGGGAAACGCCGTGCGTTTGACGCAGGGCTTGCGCAACGGCGACGGCGTCGTCTTCCTAGACGACGAAGCGCGGAAACTCGGCGGACTCAACGTCAGCGGAATCAGCCTTGTCGATCCGACAAATCCGCGTCGTTCGCGAATCGTCGAATCCGCCGAACCGGGGGATCGCGTTCGTTTTCACGAACCGATTCCCGAGGGCGCCGTCTATCTCTACCGTACCTTTAACTATCGCCTTAACAAAGAGATCGAAAACGCGCTTGTTCAGACGCGGCGACGTACTCCCGTCTCCGCGCGGATTGTCGCAAAGGTCGGACGACCTTTGGAGATTACCCTTCGAAGCCCCCGCGCATACGTTCAAGCGCGCGCCCAGCAGCCCGTCGCCCCCGCGCAGAAGAAGGGCGCCGATCGCAAATCGCTTATCGAAGCGTTTGACCGATTCGGAGAAACTCCTTTCTACCTCGCTCAGGTAAAATGCGATTATGACGAAAACGCGTTCGTGCCGAAATCCCTCCTCAATCAGTTGCGTCAGGAGGCTGCGGTCAAACTCGAAGAACGCGTTCTCGAATCCTATCGCAGAACCGCGCCGACTCCTCAAACTCCGCCTGCGCCCCAGAATAACGCGGTCGCCGCCGCGGAGAACGTCGACGAGCTGGCGGTTCCCGCGCCTCATATCGAGTCGCAATTCGAGTCGATTCTACCCTATGTCGCCGTTTCCGTTCGTACGCGCGCTCAGTACGACGCGTGCAAAGACTTTGGCGTCAAAACGATTTATCAAGAGACGCTCCCCGTGCAATACGAAGGGAGAAAGCGCTTCTACGAAAGTTCCCTCTTCTCGCCGATCGCCGGGTCGACGGCGGAAGCGCTGCGACTCGAAGAGGAAGGGAAGGGATTCGCACTCGACTGGTTCTTCAACGTGGCGAACGCGCGCACTGTTCGTTTCCTTGCCGACCGTTTCACGAAGGCCAAGACGATCTACCTTTCCCCGGAGATATCCGACCATGCGATCGACGCGATCTTTGAAAATCTGGGGGATTATCAGGAGGAACGTCGTGTGACTCTCGGACTTCCCGTCTACGGAAGACTCCTGGCGATGTACACGCAAAAAACGCTCTTCGACGCGCCGCGCGAGTTGATTACGAACGCCGACGATCGGCGCCTCATCGTCTTGAAGAACGCCGCGCACGAGAATCCGGAGGGACGCGTCCCGGCGACGTCCGCGACGGGTAGTTCCGTCTATCTTGAAGAACCTCTGGATATTCTTGACGCCGTCCCGTGGATCTTGGGCTCGGGGATCGGCGAAGTTCGATTGTGCTTTACCGACGAAAACGCGCAGGAAACGCGCGAGCTCCTCGAACGCGTATGCGCGGCGAATCCTACTGGACGCTATTCGACCTTTTCCTACGGATACACGCGAAACGGCGTTTTTTGAGTTGGAGAAAAAAGCGTCTGGAGAGGAATAGCTCTCGTGAAAAGAAAAAAGGGAAGACGACGATCCGTCTTCCCTCTTATTTTAGGCTGGAGTTTTTCGCGATGACTCCGGCTGTCTTTTTAGCGATACGTCTACTTCTCACTCTTCGGTGAAAACGCTTTTGTCGGCGCCGCAAACCGGGCAAACCCAATCTTCGGGCAAATCTTCGAAAGCCGTGCCAGGAGCGATTCCGTTTTCAGGATCGCCAACTTCTGGATCATAGACATAACCGCATGGTTCGCACACGTATTTCGCCATTTGGAATACTCCTCTTGTTGATAACTAGATATTGTATTTATTGTCGAAGTTCTATTTCTAGTCTCTCGATTGTAATTCTATTCGCTGAAAGGAAAAGGCCCGAAGACGCGTTTTCTCTGGATCAGTCCCTTTCTGCAAAGTCTTGCGTTCTCTGGAAACGCGTTAGGGACATTGTATTGATTGAGACGTCGGCGTCAATCGCTCGTTTGGAAGCCTTTCTTCTTTCGATTAGAATTCGATTTCGAGGGTTTCTCCTTCCTGAATCGAGTACTCCTTCGCGCCGCCGTCGGCAAGACGCGTTTCGATACGGAGACGTCCGTCTTCTGCGCGGGAGACAAGAAGGTCGAAGTTCTTCCCAAACGCGTTGACGTTTTTGAGCGCCATCGAGGGCCATTCTTTCGGGAGTCGCGGCGTCGTCTCAAATTTGTGGAAGCCCGTCGGACGTATGCCGAAGAGCCCTTCCGTTATGACGCGGCAATATAACGCGCTCTCTGCGGAGAGATGGCGTTGACTTCCTTCCGGCCACGCTTCGATAGGATAGGGTACGTGTTCTCCTAACAAACGAACGCGCGAGTAATATCGCAGTTTGTCAAGCGCGATTTCTTGCGCCCCCACCGCGAAGACTCCGCGCAACGCGTAAAGGGTTGAACGATCCCAGAACGTAGAGCTCCCTTCCTGCGTTAGAAGCCCGTTTTCCGTCCAAAGGGCGTCGGAGAAGAGCGCTTTGATCGTTTCCTCCGCGCGTTCGTCGATACCCACGACGAAAGGAACGCAGATCCACGAGCGAAGCAAGTCGCAGCCCTTATAGTACTGATACGTCTTGTAGCCGTGAACGGTCGCGCCGAAGTAGCGTTCGATATTTTCGCGCAGCGTCGCGGCTTCGCGCGCGTACTCTTCGAGTTGCGCGGCGTCGACTCCAAGCTCTTTTCCAAGATAACGCGCGCTCGTCAACGCGTCGTAGTACAGACACGACGTGCAGAGGTTCGCGTCTCCTGCGGGAAAACGTCCCTCGAGTTCGTCGCTGTCGGACTCGACGACGCCTTCGGCGTTCAGACGGCGTTTGCAGTATTCTAAGCACCATTCGACGAGCGGCCAAAGATCATGCGCTTCCTTAAGGTCGGCTCGCGCGAGAAGATAACGACTCGCTCCGTACGCGATCATCGCTTGATCGCCGCGATCCCCCGCGCCTTGCCAGACGTCGAGCCCTTCGGCGATGATCGACGACGGGATGCGACGGTATTCGTCGTTCATAAAACGCGCGAAATGGCGATAGGAGTTATACGCGCTTTCCCGCGCGGTCGGATATTCCATAAATGCAAAGAAGGGGTTCGCGTATTCCGCCTGGTCGTTTGCCCAGATCGCCGCGTAATACGATTCGCCGCCGGGCCCGTGCATCAGGCCCCCCGCAGTGCGGTAGATGCTTTCGCAGGCGCGAATTTTTGCGAACGCGAACGCTTGATCGAGCGTTTTTTCCGGCGTGTCAAGGACGAGCTCGGACCACGTCGTCTCGACGAACGCCGCGCGCACCGCTTCTTCCGCGTCAAAATCAATCGTCAGCTCTTTCTCTCCTTTTCCTTCGCTATATCCTTGAACGACGAAATCATAACGCGCGCTCTCTCCCTTTTGGAGAACTACGCTCTTCTCGCCAAAGAGCTCTTCGACGAGGGTGTACGAGCCGTTGACTCCCTTTGCGGCGTCGGTTTGCGTTACGTTGCGGTACAACGGCGATTCGACGTTGATCGCGCTTTCAGACGCGTTCGTCAGCGTAAGACGTTCGATTATGAAGGGCCCTTTCGTCGAAGGGAAGAGCTTTCGCTCCGCTTGGAGCGCGCCGCCATTGGCGAGGGAATATCGGCTTTGAACCGTTAGAAAACCGTTGAGGGAAACTCTTTCGACCTTTTCCCCCGAAAGGGGCTTGCCGTCGACGGCGAAGAAGGAGAGGAGGTTGACGTCGAATCGGCGCATGAGGCTTGCGTGCGTGTTGTTGGGGATAGTGCGTAGCATCGGCCAGACGACGGAACGGCTCAGCGTAAAGGCGCCCGTCTCGTCGACGCCGTATCGCAAGACGGTCGAAACTTGTTCGCCGCTTGCTTCTATGTGGTCGGCGTGCGGAATTGACTTTTCCGAGAAATCCGACCATTGGATCGAACCGTCTGATTGGAGCGACCACCGCATTGCGTCGTCCGCGCCGCGGGACGCCGTATTATTGGCGAAAAAGGCGCCTATTGCTAAGAACGACGCGAGAATAGTATAGAATCGTCTCATTTTTGACCTTTCTGACATTAGGTTATTTCCTCTCATTGTAACCGCGTCGAACTTATTTTGCCACTTTTCCAAAAGAAAAGGACGCGACCGACTATAGTAGCCGATCGCGTCCCTATAACGACGACATTTCAATTAGTTGCGCGCCAAAAGACCTTCTTTCAAATCGCTCGGCGCTTGCGCCTTGAGAACGTAGCGTTGTTTTTTGCCCGTGGGCGTGTAGGGAAGTTCTTCCACGAAGCGATAATAGCGCGGCGTGGTGAAGCCGGAAAGACTCGGGCTTTCGGCGCAGAACTGTAGAAGCTCGCGTACTGTCAAGGAAGGATCCTTGGGAACGATATAGGCGACGAGCGCTTGACCGCGCGCCATTTCCGAGACGGGAACGACGATGCAATCGCTGACCTTCGCGTTTTTGCAGATCGCCTCTTCAATCGGTTGCGGGTAGATGTTTTCTCCTGCGGAGATCATCATGTCGTCCTTTCGACCGACGATGGAGATATATTCTTCTTCGTCCCAGATCGCCAAGTCGCCGGTATAGAGATAACCGTTGTGGAATTTCTTCGCGGATTCTTCCGGCTTGTTGTAGTATGCGTGAGGTCCCTTGGTAGAACAACGGACGATGACTTCGCCGAGCGTCTTTTTGTCTTTCGGAACAAGTTTCGTGGGATCGCCCCAACCGTCTTCGATCGGTTCGACGAGGATAACGTTGTCGTCGTACGCCGCGCGACCCGCCGTGCCCGCTTTTTCAGGAAGCGCGCTCGAATCGAGGAACGTGCTCAAGAAACCTTCCGTCGTGCCGTAGCTGTTGATGAATTTGACGCCGGTGAAGACGCTTTGCAGATAGGTGCAGGTCGCTTTTTCAAGATCGCTGCCCATCATGACGAGAAGATGAACGGATTTGATATTCGCGAGAACTTTTTCTTGCTTGCGCGCGACCATGATCGCGGCGGAAGGAACGCCCAGAAGGATCGTGACGCCGCGCTTTTGGATATTCTTCAGGCAGACCGTCGGGTTAAAGCGTTTCAGCACGACGACTTCGCCGCCAAGATAGAGGGTCGGCGTCAGACCGCCGTGGAAACCGCCGCGATGGAACCACGGGGTGGTGTTGATCGTGACGTCGGTCGCGAAGATCGGGTAGCGCATGGCGACTTCGTGAACGGAGAAGACTTCGTTCATTCGAGAAAGGGGAACGCCCTTGGCGCGTCCAGTCGTGCCGGAGGTGTAGAGACGAACGATTTCGTCGAAGATGGAAACGTTTTCCGGAGCGGGAGGATTGGCGTCGGAAGCGTCCTTGAAAAACTCTTGGTAATCGACGGCTTCGTCGACGAGAACCGTCGCGGGAGCGCCGACGCGAATCTTGAGGGGGGGAACTTCGACCCCTTCTTCCTTCGCGCGTTGGAAAGAAGTCTGCATGAGCTCTTCCAGCTCGAAGTCGTAGACGAGAATTTGAGGTTTGCTATCGCCGAAGAAGTAGAGGACTTCGTTCGGCGAGTAGTTATAGTTGATCGGGCAGAAGATGGCGCCGAGCTTTTCAGACGCTAGATAGGCGACGACAAACTCAATCGTGTTGAAGAGCGCGACCCCGAAAGTCTCCCCTTTTTGGAGACCGGCGTTTGCGAGCGCGTTCGCCAACTTATTGGCGGTCGCGTTGAGCTGGGCGTACGTCAGCGTGATATTCTGGGTTGGGTCGCTAACGGCGACCTTATCCGCGAAGTGACGCGCGTTGCGTTCAAAACCGCGGATAAAGTCAAATTCGCTTTCAAATTGCGCTTTGAGCGCTAAAACTTCAGGAGAAAGATTTGTCGTTGTCATAACTGTCCTAATAGGGTAACGAGTTTCCTCGCTCGCGCTAGGACGCGTTATTTTTTAGGCGCGTCCTTATCGACGAGCGCGAAAAAGAGTCGTGCTTTTACGCTTAACTGACCGTTGACAAAACCCTTGCAATCGGTGAAGTAGAACGGTTCTTTGATCGTTTCTACTCGGCACTCGGAATTAAAGGTTTCGCCTGGCTGTACCATTCTTTTGAGACGAACGGAGTCAAGTCCGACAAGGAGCGGGGTTTTGTTCTCCGGGACGCCGTCCTTTAGGAGGAACGCGGACGTCTGCGCGAGGATTTCGCACAGGATCACGCCGGGAGTGACCGGCGCGCCGGGAAAATGCCCCTGGAGAAACCATTCGTCTCCCTTGATTAACAAGCTTCCGCGCGCGACCCCGTCGTCGCCAAGATCGACGGAATCGAGAAGGAGCATCGGCTTGCGGTGCGGAAGATAATTTTCAATATTTTCGACAAGCATGGCGTTTAATCCCTAATTCTAGAGTGTGACACAGTTGCGGCTCAAACGCAGCGTCTTATGGCGACGCACGCGTTATGGCCGCCAAAACCGAAGGAGTTGGAGATCGCCAAATCCACGCTTGCCTCACGTTTTTCATTCGGAACGTAATCGAGATCGCACTCGGGATCCGGTTCGAGAAGGTTGATCGTCGGAGGAACGACGTTCTCTTGCAACGCTTTCGCGCAAACGATCGCCTCGATCGCGCCCGCGGCTCCGAGCATATGACCCGTCATCGATTTCGTGGAGCTTATAAGAAGCTTACGCGCTTCTTCTTCGCCAAAGGCGAGCTTGAGCGCGCGCGTTTCCGCGAGGTCGTTCAACAAGGTGCCGGTGCCGTGCGCGTTGACATAGACGCGTTCCCCCGCTTGCCAGTTCGCTTCTTCAAGCGCCAACGAGACCGCTTTCCCGGCGCCGGAACCGTCCGCTTTCGGCGCCGTCATATGATACGCGTCGCAAGTCGTCCCGTATCCGACGACTTCGCCGTAAATCGTAGCGCCGCGCGAAACCGCGCGTTCATATTCTTCGAGAACAAGCGCTCCCGCGCCTTCCGCCGGGACGAAACCCCCGCGGCGTTTGTCGAAGGGAAGAGACGCTTCCGACGGATTATCGGTCGTCGCGAGCGCCTTCATCGCGTTGAATCCCGCCAAACCGACTTCGACAATCGGCGCTTCGCAACCGCCTGTCACTACGACGTCCGCGTAACCATGACGAATCGCGCGCGTCGCTTCGCCGATCGCGTGCGAACCGGAGGCGCACGCCGTCACCGCAGGAATCGCTTGACCGCAGAATCCGAAATGAATTGCGATCGTTCCTGCAGGCATGTTCGCAATCATCATCGGAACGAAGAAGGGAGAAACGCGGCGCGCTCCCTTTTCGACAAGCTTGCGGCAGTTGAGCTCCGTCGTTTCGAATCCGCCGATTCCCGTTCCGAAGTAGACCGCCGCGCGATAGGGGTCGACCGTTCCGACAACTTTGCTCTGTTCGACCGCTTCGATCGCTGCGGCGAGCGCAAATTGAGCGCTACGATCCGTGTGACTCGCGTCTTTCGCGCTCTGATATTTTTCTGGATCAAAGTCCTTGACTTCCGCCGCTAAGGAGGAGCGGATATTCGACGGATCAAATCGCGTGATTCGATCGATTCCGCACTTACCGGCGAGAAGATTGTTCCAAAACGCTTCGACTCCAATGCCGATAGGGGATACCGCCCCCATACCCGTGATAACGACTCTTCGATTCATTGTTAACTTCTGATCCTTTCAGGTCGATATCGCGCGAGCGTCAAAGCGGATCAAAGACTTATTTTGTCGCTTCGTCAATCGCGGCGACGATATCGCCGACTGTTCTAATTTGTCCAGTTTCTTCTATCTCTATTCCCAGTTTATCTTCGAGCTCCATCAGAAGCTCCGCCGCGTCGAGCGAGTCGATTCCAAGCATTTTAAGGTCGTCTTCGGCAACAATCCCTTCGGGATCGAGCCCGAGACGTTTCGCGAGACCACGCGTCACTAACTGAAAAGCGTCCATTTTTTATTCTCCGTACTGAGTCGTTTCCGACAATGAGGGGGGACGCTAAAAAAGGAAGTTAGGAAATAGCGTCGCCCCCAAGCGTTTTGGTTATCACTGATAACTAAAGGCTAGTATAGCGAACGCTACGGCGGCGTCAATACGCGACGCGCTTTATTTAAGGATACTTTGTCTTTTTTGGCGCTTTTTCACCTTCTATTGTTTACTATTGTACGGCGCTGGTTTGGGGATCTCTTCTCCTGGTTCCGGTCCTAACTTCGAGAGAAATTCCTTTAATTCTTTCGTTTGGAACGCCCCTTCCGATTCAAACGCAAGCGTCCAAGGAAGTTCAAATTCCCTCTCCACAAGCGTGCGTACGAAACGAATCATCATTTCCCCGTAAGGCAATTCGTTATTGATAAACATGAGCGCAAAACCGTAAATTTGCGAACGTACGACGTACATCTTGACGCGCGCGATTCGCAAATCGACGCCCTCCTGACGACAGTACTCCAAAAGCAACTCTTTGGAATAGTCGCTTATGCGCGCTTTGACGTCCATGTAGCTCGAATCAAGCGTTTCTCCCTTGAGCATGAGCACGGAGTTGTATCGCGGATTTTCGACGAGGAAACGGATATAGTCGACGGCGAATTCGACGAGAATTTCGCGGATCGACGCGCCCTTCATTCGCTCGATAATGCTCTGTTGGCGTTTGAGCCACTCTTGAGCGATGTAGTCGAGGATTGCGAGGACGAGATCTTGACGATTTTTGAAGTGCTTGTAGGGAGCGGCGCAGGACGCTCCGCACGCCGCGGCGACGCGTCGCACGGAGAAGCGCTCGAACCCGACTTCTTCGATTTCGTCGATCGCCGCGAGAATGAGACGGCGACGCAACGGGAGCGCGTCGTATTCTTCGGGAGTAAGACGCGCTTTCGCTTGCGCGCAAGCCGCCGCGTCGGAGTTCGGCGTCGCGCTCATGAGGCGACGCGCGCTTAAACGACGCGCGTCTGGACGACGTCCTTCGATTGGGGGTTCCCCTGTGGTTTTCTTAGCCATGATTTCACTCCGCGACGAGATTATTCAACATATTTGGCTTCCTCGCCAATGAATTTTTGCGGATGATCCAGCGCGTCAAGGAAAATATCGTCGTCCGCCATTGACACTTGATCGCAAATCGCCTTAGCGATCTGGTCGGGACTGGTGCCCTTACGAATCCTGACGAAATCCTTGAAATTCTTCTTAACGATATCCGCAAAATCGAGGGAGTGCTTATGACTGCACCACGGAATATAGACAAGGAAGAGCTTGACGTCGGGGTCTTTCACGTATCCGCTGAGCCTATCAAGGGAGTCACCGTGACTTGTCGAGGGCCAAATCAGATCGATATTGAGCTTGGACGCGAGCCGCGAGCGGAGATGTTCGACGGGCCTGCCGCCGAGGAAAACCGCTTTTGCGCCATGGTAATGCGATCGCACGGCCTGAACCTCCGGGCTAAGTTTTTCGCTTTGAGGCGCGTTGGAAACCTCGGAGTTTTTCTTATCCTGCTGAGCGAGTTCGATACTCTGAACGACGAGCGAGAATTCGTCCGTCGCTTCGAGATCGTCTGGGATTTGGTCGAGAAGATCTTCGAGCGCCGCGCGCAGACGCAGGGAACTAGGCGGTTCCTTGAAGTCGCGGCACATTTTCGTCGTCGTCTCGACGACGGCTTGCCAAGCGTCGTTGTATTTTTGGAGATCCGCGTCGGTTTCGAGCGTGGCGTTCGAGATTTGAGCGACGTGCCCGACTAAGTCCCTCTCGAGACTCTTGAGCTCGTTCACGCGCGCGACCGCGACGCGATACTCGTGCAAAAGTTCTCCGCCTTTCAAGGAAAGCGCGTTCACTTCGTCCGGCGTGAGACGATCCTCAATCCTGCTATGTTGAAGGTAGCGCGTCGGGAAATGTTCTCGTCGCGTCGACGTGATAAGGGAGAATGTCTCTCTTTGGACGGGGCATTTTCCGATGGAGATATCTTTCTCTTGCAAAAAGTTTTTGACGGCGCACTGCGCGTCTGCGGCGAATTGCAACGCTTCGAAGACGAGCGAACCGCTCAAATCCGTCGCTTTTTCCTCCTCCATTTGCGCGAGAATCTCCAACGCGCTTTGAAGCGTCTTGTATCTCCTGGCCGCTTCCGAAAACTCTTCGCTTGTCAGAGACTTCAAATTGCTTTCTTTAATCGTCCAGACGTAGGAGGGCCCCGTGAAGTCCTTCAATTCTTTGAGTTCCTGATCCTTAGCGGAGATTTCCGCACGATATTCCGAACCGTATTGTTGAAGCTTGATTCTTTGACTGTTCCATTCGCAATACTGTCTTAGCGTGTCCGCTTGGGCGGCGAGCGCGGAGAAAGAGAGGACGGGAGGAGCGTCGTATAGAGGGGGAACGATTTCTTTGTCGACCGCAGGGGCGACCTCGGCGCCGATGCAGAGATTTTTGATCGAATTTCCGTCGATCGGACGCATTTCCGGATGCGATTCATGGTAGAGCCAGAAGGCGTTCATGGAGTTGTCGCCGACAAGACGGAGGGACGATTGGAGAAGTTTGCGAAAAACGTCTCGTTTCTCTTGATACAATTCTCCAAGACCTGGAAAGCGTAAACCGACTCTTTCGACCGCGAGCCTTGCGGAGCATTTTTTACCGTTGTCGAGGACGAATTTTTCAAGTTCGGCGTTCCATTCCCCAGCGCTTTCGCGAAGGAGTTCTTCGAGATCGGGTTCTTGCGTTTCGCAAAGCTCCGCAAGTTCGTCGGGGGCCTGCACGAGCTTGTCGAGTTGCGCCTCTTGCGTCTTCTCGGGGACGGTCAATTGCGCGACGCGGGAGACGTCGGGAGCGCTCCAGTTCTGACGAACCATACCCGAATAGTTGACGCCCTCTTTGGAGAGGAGATCGCGCAGAGGCATAAGCCCTTCGATATTGCGTCCCAATTCCTCCGAGATCTGAGACGCGGTGATGAGGAATCTTCTGGCGCGTCCGGCGAGGAGTCTCAGCAACGCGATCGGTTCTTCTTGCCCCAACGCGAAGGCGACGTTTGTAGGCCCGTCGGGGTGGGCGAGCGCGGAGACGAGAATAGCCGCGGCTTGCATGTCTTCGTCGTCCGCGGGGGCGACTTCGAAGCCCGCGAGAAGGAACGCCGCTGCGGCTGCCGAATGTTGCGGCGCAAGAGCGACGACGCGTTTGACGACGACGATATCGCGCGTCGTCAGCTCGCGTTCAACGGCGACGCGGAGGCTGTCGACGACGCCCAAATCAAAAGGATTGTCGAGAATCTTGCCTGAGACGACGACAATAGCGGTTTCCTGATTTGACATAACGCTGTCCTTATTCTTTAGATGAAACAACAAACGACGCTCTTTCCTAATGAAAAGGACGTCTCAAGAAAACTGGAAGCGCGACGTAACGACGCGCGTTCAGCGTTAGTTCAATAAGGAGAGACGAGGGAAGCGAGGGCGCGTTCTAGGAAGTCTTCGACGAAACGCCGCGCTTCTTCGCGCCGGAAATTCTTCGGAACGAGGCGATGCCCTAAGACGGGAACGGCGAGCTCTTTGACGTCGTCCGGAACGACGTAATCGCGGGAATGAACGAGCGCGTAGGCGCGTAACGCGCGCGCGAAAGCAAGCGTTGCGCGAGGACTGGCTCCGACGGCGAGTTCGGGCGCGTTGCGCGTCGCGTCGACCACGTCGAGCATATAATCCGCGATTTCTTTGTCGAGACGAACTTCGAGCGTCTTCGCCTGAAGTTCAAGCGCTTGGTCGAGCGTGAGCGTCGGTTGAAGGTTTTTCAGCGCCGAGCCTTCGCCGTGCGTGTCAAGAATCTTCAATTCGGACGCGCGATCCGGATACCCGATAGAGCGTCTGATGAGAAAACGGTCAAGTTGGCTTTCGGGAAGAGGATAAACGCCTTCAAATTCCACCGGGTTTTCCGTCGCGACCACAAAGAAAGGACGCGGCAAAGGATACGTCTGCCCTCCGGAGGATACTTGACGTTCGCTCATCGCTTCCAACGTCGCGCTTTGCGTGCGCGGAGGCGTGCGATTGACTTCGTCCGCTAAAACAACGTTGGCAAAAATAGGACCGCGCAAAAATTGAAAGGTTTGCGTCGATTGCTGATAAAAGTCGCCGCCTACGACGTCGGAAGGCAAAAGATCGGAAGTAAATTGTATTCGAGAAAAGGACGCGTCCAGACTGCGCGCTAACGCCTGACCAAGCAGCGTTTTGCCGACTCCCGGTACGTCGTCTAATAAAAGATGCCCCTCCGCTAAGAAGGCGACAAGAGCAAAATCTATAACTTCTTCTTTGCCTATGAAAACGGCGCCTATATTCTTTTTTAGTTGGGTTATCGCCTCATACGCCTCGGTAAATTCCATATTGTTCACCCTAATTTCTAAATGGCTAAAATCTCTTCAATTATTTATTGGAAAATGTTCTTTATTTTATATGTTTTCACTAAATTCTATAATATAGATCAGACAGATAAAATTCAATAACAAGCAAAGAGTTCAACAAAGAAAAAAATTTTTATTAAAACATTCTGATTATAACGTTCGTTTTGATAAAACGGAAAAGGTTCCGAAGGAGACTCCTCGGAACCTTGACGAACGCTGTTTAGGGGAAGGGAGAAATTATTTTCCGGAGGGCCCGAAAACGCGAGAAGAGAAATCGGTTTGAGGATCCCAATCAAGAGGTTTGACGTCGGGATAGAGCTCTTTGAGGGCGTCGGCGAGCTTGCATCCGCGGCAATCGACTTGGAGGACTTTTCCATCCGGTCCGACAAGGATCATTTCCGGAACACCCTTGATCGAGTAGTAGTCGTATAATCCATGGTATCCCGCTTCTATCGAGTGTTTCTGAGAAGCGACGGGCCAGGGGACTTCGTTGTCGACGAGGAATTTTTGGAGAACGTCGTCGTTTAAGTCGACGCTATAGCCGAAGATTTCGAAGCCCGCGTCATGGTAACGATCGTAGACTTCCTTGAGTCTCGGAATTTCTTTTCTGCAAGGAGTGCACCACGTTGCCCAGACTTCGACGAGATACGCTTTTCCCTTGACGGCCTCCGGATCGAACGGCTTGACGTATTCGCCCTTTTCGTTGGGGAAGAGCGCTTCGAAGTAGAGTTCCGAACCGGGGAGTCGGGCGTAACGACGTTCGCCGCTGAGCGCCGCGACGGGTTTGGCGAGCGCGGGATTACCCGACGCTTCGAAGGCTTCGCATAACGCGTCGATCGCTTCTTCTCCGAGTTCCGCGTCGATCGCGCGAATCGCTTGGACGATTTTGAAGGCGTCCGCGCCGTAATCGGGAAGCGCCAACGCGAAGGTCACGACGTCGCCTACGAGGGAAACAAAAGCGTCTTCGCGTTCTTCCCCAGGGAGGGAAATCGCAAGTCTCAGGCGGACGTTGAAGAGTTGTCCCGCGTAGGCGAGATAGATCGCCTTCGCTTGGTTTTGCGTTTCTTCATCCGGCGCGACGGCGTAGGCTTCGCTCGCTTTCGACGCGTATTCGAGAAGCTCGTCGTAATGCTCTCCGCCGAGCGCTTTTGCGATCAGCGCGTCGTGGAGGGTATAACTGCCGAGAATACCGGCCATTTCCTGGTGGTATTGGAGCTCTTCTTCTTTCGTTAAGTCGAGAGAGAGGAGGCGTTTCGCGGCGTTATAAAATCCGTCGCAGGTGCGATCCCAGAACTCGTCGGGGGAATAAGTTCCTTGAGAGGCCCAGTCTGCAAGCGCCTGACGGTAATTGAGAATCGCTTCCTTATCGGCGTTGTCCGCCAATTTCGGAGGAAGGTTTTCGTCGGCGCGCGCGACGTTCAAAAGGATCGTCGCAAGTAGAAGGAGGGTTAGGCTGAAAGTCTTATGCATGAGGCTTCCTTGTCGTTACGGCGTGAAATATGGATGAGATGAGGCTTGGAGGAATCGTCATAGAGGATTGTGAACGTCGACGGGGCCTTCAGGGAAAGGTTTGTCGCCGAGTTCGCGATACATAGGGCAGTTAGACTGCATATGAATAGGCAATTCCCTTTCGCGCCACATAATCATAGAGTCGTTGGGGAGTCGCCAGGAATTTCTTTCGTAGAAGTGAACGAGGGGTTCGCGGCAGAAGAGGATCGCGTATGGATAGCCGCGGCGTCGGGCTTCGTCAAGGGTCATGTCGAGGAGTCGCGTCGAGAGTCCCGTCTTGCGATATTCCGGAGCGACGGAAACGCCTTGGACGCTTGCCGCGCGGTAGCGGTAGTTCCAGTTCGTCGTCAACGTTCTTTCGACGACGGCGACGTGACCGACGACATTTCCCTCTCGGTCGTGCGCTAGCGTCGTGAAGACGGGAGACGCGTCGTGCCAGGCGCGCCTCTTTCGGAAAACTGCTTCCCAGTTCGGAAAAATGGCGATGAGGAACTCGCGCAACTTCGTGTCGAGGGCGCTGTCGATTTCGTTCTCGTTGAGGATTTCTATAGTTACATCATCTGTCGTCATTGGAGTCTCGATCGCGCCGAGGGCGCTTTGACGCAAATAGTTTTTTGAATCAAACAAACTGGGCTTTGTCTGCGCTAATTCTATTTTCTTTAAAGGCTAAATAAAGCCGTAGGAGGGGAAAAAACTGAAAAAACGTTTTGATAAAAGAAATGACGCCTTGAAAAAACGCATGACGCGCATAATTTTAAAAACGACGCTTGAGGGGAGAAAAGAGATTAGATAATACTAACTCATGAATGTGTTAAAAAATCGATTCTTTTTTTCTCGCCAGTTCTTGATTTTTTTTGAGGTTGTTTGTATTATCGTATGAACGTTGGCGCGGGAACGTCATTGAAAAAATTTTACTAACGCGTCGCGTCATCTTTTTTGAAACTTTAAATTAAAATTTTTACACGCGTCGTTCGATATTTCGACGACGCTCATAATAGGAGGCTTAAATGGCTGCTGTCGTTAATAAAGAACTTTGTGTTGGATGTGGCGCTTGCGCCGACGAATGCCCTTGCGGCGTTATTACGATTGAAGATTGCGCCGTCATCGACGCCGATGGTTGCGCGAGCTGCGGCGCTTGCGCGGCTGTCTGCCCGAACGAAGCCATTACGGTCGAATGAGTCTTTTTTGACGATTTAGCGTCGCCATATCCGTCCTTGACTATCAACCTTGTTTCTCGATTGAGGGAAACAAGGTTTCTTTTTGGGTCGACGTCTACGGACAATAAAAGGCGCCGCAATCGAGTTGCGACGCCTTGTTATAGCGAAGCTTCAAGCCTACTTGTTCTGCGAGGAAATTTCGATGACTCCGAGCTCCTTGCCTGGAATAATCTTGGACGTTTGACCGTTGGGAACGAAACGCGTCGCCGCGCCGACGCCGTTGGAAGAACGCGCGTTGACGGCGGAACTCGCGACGCGTGAGCGCGGCGCGCCGATCACGGTCGGACGCGTCGACGTCGAAGCCGTATTGTATACGTAACGCGGCGTTGTGGACGTCTTGAGCGACGTCGGTTGTTTAGTTGCAAAGGCCGCCTGCAATGCGGTTTGATCGGGGAGCGCGACGGGGAAAGGCGAGGAAGCCTGAATTTCTTCGACCGGCGCCGACGCGTCTTGAACGGGCGCGGGGGAGGGCGTCGTTTCAGGGGACTCGGCGGACTCGGGTTGCGCCGCTTCTTTAGGAGAAGAAACGTCGCTCAGGACGGGGCCGTCGCTTTGCGCGGGCTGCGTCGATTCTGCGGAAGACGCGGAATGATCTAACTCCGAAGGCGCGAAACCGAGCTGTTGGTCGGGAGCGGGAGAGTCGGAAGGACCGACGCTTTGATATCGAGGCGTCGCCGTTGCGGGCGCTTCTTGAGACGACTCCGCCGCAGCGGCGGGCGCTTCGGGAATTTCGACGGGATCTTCTTTCTTCACGTCGGCGGCGGTGTTAGGGAAATGTTGATTCAACGCGCTCGCGGCGCTCGCCAACGCTTCGCTTTGCGTCGGGGAGTCAAACGTCTTGGGGGATTCCGTCGCGACCGGCGTTTCCGCAGACGATACGCTTTGCGCGTCTTGCGATAACTCCGACGTTGCGGCGACTGCGGGTAGAGACGACTCGCTCTCTACTTGCGCTGGAGACGTCGCTCGCGTTTTAGACCTTTTAAAGAGTCGGGTTCCAAAGAGTCCGCGATCAAGAGGCTCGACCGTTTGCGAAACGTTCGGCGCCGCCGGTTCGCTTGTATCTTTGCCCGAAGTCGCCGAAGCTTCCTGCCCGCGTTCTTCTATGTCGTCGATCTCCGCCTTATCACGGCTAAAGGGACAGCTGGCGCAATTGTTTTTAGTGGATTGGCACCCAATAAGACCAATACCAACGAAACCGATCGCCGCTAGAACAAGCGCGCGACGGATCGGGTTGGAAAAGAAACTTCCGATTGACCCCGTAGGGTTGTGTGCTGACATAAAGTCCACAGCTCTGTCTCCCTTTTCTACTTCCAATTGCTAATCCATCCATATGTATAGCAAAAAGACGTAGCGCGTTATCTTTATGAAACGCGCCTACCTATCTTCCGCAATTCTACTACTCCATTACGTATCCTTCAATAAAGACGTGAAAAAAAATAGTGGAAAATGAAGAAAAAACTTGAAGTAATCTATTCTTTTGCTAAAAAAGGTTTGGAATATTGTGATTGTTCTGACTGTAGTGATTGTTTAAAAAGGGGAAAGTTTTCTCCGCGTTGGACGCATGAATCTTTTTTAGAGCCATGTAAAATTGAAAACGACCTGTTTTTCTCTTTTGTTAAGAAAAATCGTTACATATTGCAATTGCGTCGCACGCCGTACAAGAGGCGGGCAAGCGCCCCTTTTTTGGGCGGAGAGTTCCATTTTTTTCATTCTTTTAACGGGGCAGAGACGATTTTGGATCTGTTGACGGTTGTCTTTCGTGAGCCGTTGCGTACGAAAGCGTTTGCGCACGGTTGGAAAGACCGAACAATACTTGCGCGATTCGCGACGCCTCTCCTTTTGCGAGACGCGTCGAACGACGTAAACTCGTAATGACGTTTGTGTTGGAGAGGATCGACGAGGAAATGTTCGATATTTGAGACCGTAGACTTTGTGTAACCGGAAAGACTGGAATGACAGGGTCGGGAAAAAGTGTTTTTTTACTCTTTTCTCTTTAGTTCCTGATTGTTTGGGACGTCTTTGCGCGTAAACTCAACCGTCGGATGAATAAAACTTCTGAAGGCGTTCGCTCGTCCTGTTAGTATGGATTATCCAACGGGGGGAGAATGGACGGCGCGATTATTCGCGCGCAATGCAAGAAGTACAGTGAAGGAGCAGTTACTATGCTTGTTTTGTCAAGATATAAGGATCAGAGTATCTACATTGGCGACGATATAGTCGTCACGATTGTGGACGTTCGAGGCGATCGCATTCGTCTTGGCGTCGAGGCTCCCGCGAATGTTCCTGTTCATCGCCAGGAGATTTACGAACAGATTCAGCATGAGAAAGAATCTGGCGATCGCGGAAATTTATGTGCGAAGGATCGAGACGAAGCGATTTCTCAAGAAAGCGGTCGACAACGCCGTCCTCAGCAGTTCGTCGACACGATGATTGCGAAAGAGAGAAAAGAGGAGTCTTCGCGTTCGTCCAGGGCTCCGTTGAGCGGGCGCAGAACGTCGCGCGTTCATGCGAAAGCGGTGAAAGAGGAGAGCGCTCCTTATCAGGAACTCGACATGTCGCGTCGTTAAGGTATCGACGTCGACGCTTATCGAAGCGCGGCCCTCTTCGGTCGCGCTTTTCATTTCTTGATTCCAAGACCAAAGCGCGTATTCGCGCCGATTCGAGATAGGAGCGACCGTCATGGATAAGCTCTCCAAGACGTCCTTGAATTATTATTTATCCGAGTACCTTGAAGATTTGAAGCGCGCCGGCGTCCAAGAAGTTTGGCGCGGCGCCGCTCGTCAAGACGCTCCCGCTCCGAACCGCGAAGCGGCGGCGCCTCCAGCGCGAAGAAGGCCGGTTTCTCCGTCCCCTACCGCCTCCCAAGCGCCGAAAGCCTCCGTTCTGCGCGTCGCCTCCGCGAATATTCTCCCCGCGGTGGAACGACCTGCGGCGAACCCCGATTGCGCGTCGCGCGGCGAACAGCTTAAAGCCCTCGCTGAAAAGGTCGCGCAGTGCGCTTTATGCGACGAATTGGTTGCGAGTCGTACGCAAACCGTTTTCGGGTCGGGAAATCCATGCGCGGAATTGGCCTTTGTCGGAGAAGGTCCCGGCGCCGAGGAAGACTTGCGCGGCGAACCGTTCGTCGGAAGAAGCGGCAAACTTCTTACCGACATGATTGAAAAAGGAATGGGGATCCCGCGATCTTCCGTCTACATATGCAATATCGTTCGTTGCCGACCCCCCGCAAATCGCAACCCGACGGAATCGGAAGCTCGAGCGTGCCGTCCCTTCTTAGAAGCGACCCTTGACGTCGTTCAACCGCGTTTCATCTGCTGTCTGGGATCGATTGCGGCGAACAACCTCCTCGGCGTCACCATGCCGATAGGGCGGCTTCGCGGCGAAGTTCACGAGTATCGAGGCGCGCAGGTCGTCTGCACTTATCATCCGGCGTATCTTCTTCGAAATCCTGCGGCGAAAAAAGACGCGTGGCAAGATTTACAACTTTTGATGCGGATTATGGGGCTGGAGCTCCCTAAGCGTTAGTCGTCTTGTTTATAGCGGAAAAGAGACGGTAATTTTTGAGACGCCCCCCTTTTCAACGAGACGGGCGCGGATATAATTTCGGAGACAAACTAAGCGGATTGTACGATCGGTAGTCGGCGCCGCCTATTTGGACTGCGAAAAAACGAGCGCGGGAACGCGTTTGTCAATGATATGTGAATTGTAGGTTCGCGTGTTTTACGCGCGAGCGCGCTTTCTTTGCGACTAATCGTCCAGGGAAGGAATGCGCTGGGTTTTGTTAGCAAAGGAGATTCTAAGATGTCTAAACCGGGAAGAACCCTTAAGAAGGCGAACCACGGCAAGCGTCCTGCGAACGCGAAAGCGCGTCGCGCAAAGCGCCGAATCGTCAAGACCTGATAGCGACGCCTTTGCGAACGCTTTGTGATCTTATGAGAAACGCGATCCGGCGTTGTGTGACGTCGTGGTCGTGTTTTTTTTTAGTCTTGAGATTTCCCCCCATGGTAATCTCACCCTTCTAGCTCATTACCTGCACGGAGGCTTTGATGATTCAGAAACAGTTGATCGTTGATCCGTCTCTTTACGACGAGAACAAACCTATTGCCACGATCGAAGATATTCGCAAATACAACCATCAGCGTTTTGAGATGGAGCAACTTACGGCGATCCTTTACGATAACTTCGACGAAAAACGTTGCGTCGGCTATAAGGATATGACGGACAAGGAGTTCTGGGTGCGCGGACACATGCCCGAATTCCCGCTGACTCCGGGCGTGGTTCTTTGCGAAGTCGCCGCTCAGATGGCGAGTTATTTTACCACGAAACACAATATGTTTAACGGAGCGGTCATGGGATTTGCCGGTCTGGAAGACGTTAAGTTCCGCGGCATGGTGCGACCCGGCGATCGCGTCGTCATCCAGTCCGAGATGATTAAGTGGCGCAAAATTCTCATAACGGCGCGTTTCATGTGCATCGTGCGCGACGCGATTGTTTGCGAAGGCGTGCTCAAGGGCGTCCCTCTTCCTATCAAATGATTTTTGCCGCTTTTAGATATTAGGAGCTACGATTATGCCGCGCCGTTCGTTGCCAAAAATCCAAGGGTCTTTAGACCTCTCGCATTTCTTCTTGCCGATGGAAGTCGAGTATCCCGACGCGCCGCTTGATCCGGAAACGGCGGCGCTCGCCCAGCCGGGAGACGGCGCCGACAAGGTTGCGAGAATCCCTTACGAATCTTTGGCGAATATGTCTTTTGAGGAGTTTTCCAACCGACTCTTTGGCCGCGTCGCTCCTCTGGAGTTTGAAATCGGTTCCGGAAAGGGACTCTTCATCAGCAACGCTGCGGCAAGACGGCCAGAGCATAATTTTCTCGGCGTCGAACTCGCCTACCGTTACGCGTTGATTTCCGCCTCGCGCCTCGCCAAGAAAAACGCCGTCAACGGGGTCATGATGGCGGCGGACGCCGCGAAGGTTTTGCGCGAACTCGTACCCGCAGAGTCGCTGACCGCCGCGCACATCTACTTCCCCGATCCGTGGTGGAAGAAGGCGCACCGTAAACGACGAATCGTTCGTCCCTCCGTCGTTCGCGACGTTGAGGCGAAGCTCATGAAGGGCGGAAAGCTCCATTTCTGGACCGACGTGAAGGAATACTTCGAAACGGGCGTCGAGACGATCAAAACCTCGACCTCTCTTGTCGGCCCATTCCCCGTGATGGAACGTCCTGCGGAGAACGAAATGGATTTCTTGACCCATTTCGAACGACGAACCCGACTGAACGATCTGCCGGTCTATCGTTCCTATTTTGTGAAGATGTGAGCGATTGACGTTTGAAAACAGAAAAGGCGCGTGATAAAGACACGCGCCTTTTTCATTTGATTTTGGAGCCGCAAACGCGAGGAAGGGCGCGCGAAGCGCCCCTCGAGGAGAAACGCGGAAACCGATTTAACGCAGAACGGCGGATTCGTTGACGAAGAGGGAGTGAATCGCGGGGGCGTTCGGATCGAAGATCGGGTAATCGCTTCGGTTGTGTCCTCCGCGAGTTTCTCGGCGTTGGAGAGCGCCTTCTACGATGAGGCGCGCGACGACGAGCATATTCTGCGCTTCCCACGCTTCTTCCGTCGAAAACTGTTTGGAAAGAAGAATCTGCGACCAGGACTTAATGCTTTCGAGCGCTTCGGTCAGCTCGGTTTCGTTGCGCATGACGCCGCATTTGCGCTGCATGACGCTCTTGAGCGAGTTGCGAATGTCGCTGACGTCGAGTTTTGTTTCGCCTGTCGACGTCCGTGTCGGCGGATTTTCGAGGGGAAGCGCACGATATTCGTCCGGTTCGGCAAGCGCGATTTCTCCCGCGAGTCGTCCGGTCATCTCGCCGTAAACGAGAGCCTCTAACAGACTGTTCGACGCGAGACGATTCGCGCCGTGAAGACCGGTGCTGGAGACCTCGCCCGCCGCCCAAAGACCGCGTAGCGTCGTGCGTCCGGTATGATCGACGAGCACGCCGCCCATCGCGTAGTGCGCGCCGGGACGCACTGGAATCCGATCTTTCGTAATGTCGATGTTGAATTCGGCGCAGATCTGATAGATGCCGGGGAAGCGTTTGCGAATCCACGCGGCGTCCTTGTGCGTGAGATCGAGGAATACGTTTGAAGATTCCGTCTTCACCATTTGCTTTACGATCGAACGGCTCACGACGTCGCGAGGCGCAAGCTCGCCGCGTTCGTCGTAATCTTTCATGAAACGATACCCGTTCTTATCGACAAGACGCGCGCCTTCTCCGCGCATTGCTTCCGTGATGAGACTGCGGCTACCCCCCGCGATGTAGAGAACCGTCGGGTGGAACTGCAAAAATTCCACGTCGCGGCAGACTGCCCCCGCGCGGAACGCCATCGCGACCCCGTCCCCAGTGGCGCATTGCGGATTCGTCGTTTCTCGATAGACTTGCCCGACTCCGCCTGTCGCCAAAATCGTCTGCTTAGCCCATATCAGCTCGGTTTCGCCTTCTTTCTTCCAATAAACGACGGCGCCGCGGCAGAAGTTGTCGAAGGTGAGAAGGTCGAGGGTGAACGTGTCTTCCCAAACGCGAATATTAGGGCGCCGCCGAACCTCTTCGATCGTCGCGCGCATGATCTCCGCGCCCGTCGAATCGCCGTTCGCGTGCAATACGCGGAAATGGTCGTGACCGCCTTCGCGTCCGAGAAGAATTTTGCCGTTTTCGTCGCGATCGAAGTTCGTGCCGTAGTCGAGAAGCTTACGCACTTCGCCCGGACCGCGAGTTACGATCATTTCTACCGTTTCCTTATCGCATAAAGCGCCTCCCGCGACGAGAGTGTCTTTGACGTGATTCTCGACCTTGTCGTCCGGAACGTCCCAAACGGTGGCGATACCTCCCTGCGCCTTTACGCTATTAGAAACGTTTAGACCGGATTTGCACACGACAAGTACTTTCAGAGACGGATCGACGGAGAGCGCGGCGGTCAAGCCCGCGAGTCCGCCGCCAATAACGAGAACGTCGGTGAAGAAATGAGGGTGCAATTTCGCATGAAACGGCGCCAAATAACGTGGCGTCCCAGAGATTTTTATCTCGCGATTTTCGCAGTCAACGGCTGCCATAGTAGTTCGTCCTCTAAAGTTGAACGTTGTCGACGCTTGGTATTAAAATTAAAGCGCCGCGTGGAGGCGGCGCTTTATCGCGCGTCGTTAGTTGACGGAACGCGTGAGGTTCCTTTTCATTGGTGATTGTCCGGCGTTTTGTCGTCGTGACATTCGGTGCAGGTCATCTTGCCGATGACATTGCCGACGGAACCGCCCTTATCGTGACACGTAATACACGCGGAGGTCGGTTGCGTGCGCTTAAGCGTGACGACGGGAGCGACGTCGCTCGTATGGAACGCGGCGACATTAAGGTTAAGAAGCTCCGCCGTCTTCTTCGCGATATCGGCGGAAAGTCTTGTGCAACGCTCCGTACGCTCCGGAGAGCCCGATTGCACTTGAGCGAGCGCGCACCATTTTCCGCTGGAAACGTGGCAAAGGAGCGAATTGGAAATCGTTTGCGGGAACGACTCGTCTTCTTCTCCCTCTGGCTTGTAAATGGGGAGCATCGTGCGTTCGTAGTAAATGCTGACTTCGTTGAGAATCGCCTTGAGCGTTTTCTCTTCGGAGACAAAAAGATTGACGGCGGCCATCGCGCCGTTGACAGCGCCGCAAAGCGTCCCGTTCCCGTTCGCTCCCGACGCGCCGTAATTGAACATATGGAACGGGAAGGATTCAAGGACTTGCGCCGCCGCAGGATCCGTCTTCTTCAACGCTTTGGCGACGTTCGTCACGATCGCTACAAAGGTCGTGTTCATGCAGTGACCCTTTTTGTATCCGTCGTAGGCGTCTTTCACGACTTGCTCGGGATCAATGGGGGCAAACTTCCACGCTTCTTTTCCAGGAACTTTTGCGGGATTCAAGGTGGCAACGACCTGCGGGTTCGCGGCGGCGTTAGCCGTCTTGGCGGCGCCCGCTACTAATAGCGCGCCAACGCTCGCGCCGACCGTTTTCAACGCGTCGCGTCTATTGACCAAACTCATTCTGACGTCTCCTAATTGTATTGTATGACAAAGTATAACATTTGTAAGTATGCCAATTATTAACAAAACGAACGTAACTCGGAATAGAGATGCGCTCAACTGTTCGCCCATTCTATTTTGGATATTATATCGGTAATTGAGGGAAATAAAAGGAGAGTTTAATTTCGGTAATCTCGGCGTTTTTTATAAAAAGTTATAATGATTAGCGCGTTCGGGTCTTGAATTAGTTTTTTTGTTGGATAATATTTAAAAAGTGAGTTGTTAGGAGTTTTGACATTTCTGGCTTTCTTGCGCCAGACGTCTTTTCAAAGCTTCCTAATTCAAGAGTAAATAATTATTTACGACCGTTAGGGAAAGAATTTGCGTTTGCTTCTGAGCGTCTTTTTCTTTTCCATGACAATTATTTACGCTTATGGGATAACCCGTCGCCGATAGCATAAAAAGAATTGTTATTATGAATACAGAAACATTTAGAATTTTTTGTGACGTCGTTTACTATCAGAGTTTTTCCCGCGGCGCGAAAGCTAATAATATAAGCCAGTCTGCGGCGACTCAGTCGATTCACCGCCTTGAAAAACAGCTTGGCGCACAGCTTGTCGATCGTTCGAAGCGTCCTTTCGTGCTGACGCCCGAAGGCAAAGTATGCTACGAAGGTTTTCGTGAAATTCTCGAAACCTACGATTCCATTATTTCGCGCGTTCAATCGAACTTCATGCAAGACGGCGGCGTCATTCGCGTCGCGGCGATTTACTCCGTCGGTTTGCACGACATGAGCAAGTGCATGCGCGACTTCATGAAAGGGCATCCGCGCTCCAAGATCCGTCTTGAGTTCCTTCATCCCGACAAGGTTTATCAAGCCGTCTTCAGTTCCGAAGCGGACTTAGGGATCATCTCCTATCCTGCGGCGTCCCCTGAAATCAACGTGATTCCTCTCCGTTCTGAAGAGATGTACGTCGTCGCTTCTCCGGAACATCCGATCTCTAAGGAAAAAGCGGGCGTCAAGATCGATAGCCTCCAGGGATTGGATTTCGTCGCGTTTGAACGCGACTTGCCGATCCGTCGCGAAACCGACAAGACGCTGCGCCAAAACGGCGTGCGCGTCAACGTCGTGACGGAATTCGATAATATTGAAACGATCAAACAAGCGATCGAAGTCGGCCTAGGCATAAGCATCCTTCCCCTTCCGACGGTTCAGAACGAAATCGAGCGCGGACAACTCGTCGCGATTCCTCTCGTTTCTCCCGTTCTTACGCGTCCGATCGGCGTCATCTATAAGCGCCGCAAGGTCTTTTCCGCAGCGGCGACTCAGTTTATCGAGGCGTTGGGCGGACGCATCCGATGATAGAACGAGGATTAGCGCGTATTGAAAGAACGAGGTTGTTATTATGATTAAAATTGCTTTTTTCGGAGCGGCGGGGAAGATGGGGAAACGTCTTGTCGCGCTAGGTTCCGCCGACGACGCGTTGCAAATCGTCGCCGCTCTCGACGCGCCCGGTTCTCCCGCTTTGGGACTTGACGCGGGCGAAAACGCGGGCGTCGGACGGCTCAACGTGCCGATTACCGACGCGCTTCCCGCCGACGTAGCTCCCGACGTTATCGTCGATTTCTCGTCTCCTGCGGCGTTCGACTCCCTCCTCGCGCTCTGCGTGGAGCGCAAAATCGCTTTGGTTTACGCCACGACCGGTCTCAATTCCGATCAGCTCGCGCGTCTCGAAGAAGCGGCGAAGACGATTCCCGTCCTTCGTTCCCCGAGCATGAGTCCTTCCGTCAACTTGACGATGAAGCTCGCGCAGATCGCCGCGCGCGCTCTGAAAGACGCCGACGCCGACGTCGAGATTATCGAACGTCACCATCGTTACAAGGTCGACGCTCCGAGCGGCACCGCGCTCAAGTTCGGCGAAATCATCGCGAAAGAGATGGGAATCGACTCCTTCCGTCATGGACGCGAAGGGAAAGTCGGCGCGCGTCCGCACAACGAAATCGGTTTTCACGCCGTGAGAACGGGGGACGATCCCGGTCGCCATACGATTATTTTCGGACTTTTGGGAGAGACGCTCGAACTGTCGGTTCGTTCTTCTAACCGTGACGCGTACGCGACGGGCGCCCTTGAGGCGGCGAAGTTCCTCGCGACTCAGCAGCCAGGGCGATTGTACGATATGAACGACGTTTTGCATCTCTGATCGAGGCGTTTTAACGAAACTTATAGTAGGAGCCTGGACGTTGCGGCGTAAGCGCCTTGTCCAGGCTCTTTCCCTCTTGCGCTAATCGCCGCGATTAGTATAATAAAACAACGTGTTGTCCGGATTGACGGCGTAGCTGTCAGATGGCGCAACTTCCTCACAGCAGACGTATTTTTCGAAACGATTCTCCTCCGCGTGTTCGGAGGCGCGTTGAAACGCGCAGAGAACGGCGAACTAACGTCGTTGACATAGACCAGGAAATAGAAGAAATGAAAGAGAAAATCCATCCTAATTACGTAGAGACCAAGGTCACCTGCGGTTGCGGCAATTCCTTCACGACTCGTAGCACCAAGCCGGAGCTCAAGGTCGATATTTGCTCCAAGTGCCATCCTTTCTACACTGGACGCGTTAAGAACACCGAGTCTCGCGGCGCCGTCAAACGCTTCAAGGATAAATACACCTCCTACTTCAAGAAGCAGCAAGAGCAACAGGGTGAGTGATCTTCTCGTCGCGGAGAAATAGATCGACTTGTACGCGTGAACGCGTTATTTTAGAGACGATCGAACTGACGATCAATAGCGAGCGACGCAAGGTTGTCGAGAATATCGGCTCTCTTGCGTTTTTTTTTACTTTATTAGGAGTATTGACCTATGCGAAAGCTACTTGACGAAAAGCTGGCTCGATTTGAAGAGCTCGAGCGCCTCATGAACGATCCGGAGACGCTCGCCGATTCAGCGCGTCTAGCGGCGGTCGCGCGCGAGCATGGATCTTTGGCGAAGCTCTGCGGAAAATATCGCCACTTTAAAAACCTAAACGCGCAGATCGAAGAGGCCAAGGAATTGATCGAAGGGGACGATCCTGAGATGCGCGAGCTCGCTGAGTCGGAACTTCCCGAGTTGCGCGAGACGCGCGAAGAAGTATGGAACGATCTCCTTGATCTTACTATTGGCGGAGAAGACGCCAACCGCGCGCGCTGCATCATGGAAATTCACGCGGGTACCGGCGGCGACGAAGCCGCTCTCTTCGCGCGCGACCTCTTTGAAATGTATCGCCATTATATCGAGTCCAAAAAATGGAAGCTCGAAATTATGTCCGTTAGCGAAAACGAACTCGGCGGATTCAAAGAAATCGTCTTTGGCGTCGACGGCGAAGGATGCTTCCGCGAATTGCAGTTCGAAAGCGGCGGACACCGCGTTCAGCGCGTTCCCGTCACGGAAACGAAAGGGCGCGTTCACACCTCCATGACGACCGTCGCCGTCATGGCGGAACCTGAAGACGTCGAAATCGATTTGAAGGAATCCGATTACCGCATCGATCGCTTCTGCTCGAGCGGTCCCGGAGGCCAGCACGTCAATAAAACCGCCTCCGCTATCCGATTGACGCACTTTGAGACGGGGCTCGTCGTCAGCTGTCAGGACGAGAAGAGTCAGCATAAGAATCTTGCGAAGGCGCTGCGCGTTTTGCGTTCGCGTTTGTACGATCTTAAACGCGCCGAAGAACAGTCGAAACGTTCGCAAGAACGCATGAGTCAGCTCGGAAGCGGCGATCGAAGCGAACGAATCCGAACCTATAATTTTCCTGAAAACAGGATTACGGACCATCGAATCGGCTTGACTCTTTACAAATTAGACGTTATCCTTTCGGGCGACCTTTCGCCAGTCGTAGAAGCTCTTCTCGACTATGAGCGTCAGGAGTTGCGCGAATCCTTTGGCACGATCGATTGATCGTCGCGCGGGAACGTCGAAACGCGCTGATTTTTCCCCTTATATCCTTTACGCGGCGATGAGAAGCAATGTCCCAACCAGAGAAATGGACGTATAAGGCCCTTATCAATTGGACGACCGATTTTTTTCGGAAGAAGGGCGTGGAGACGCCGAAACTTGAGGCGGAGACGCTCCTTTCGTGCGCGTCGGGGAAGTCGCGTCTCGATCTCCTCGTCTCTTACGACGAAGAGCCGAACGAAGAGGTGCGCGCCGCTTTTCGCGAACTCGTCAAACGCCGCGCCGCAGGGGAACCGAACGCGTACCTTGTCGGAAAGAAGGAGTTTTATTCCCTCGATTTCGCGGTTAATCCCGACGTTTTGATTCCTCGTCCCGATACTGAGCTTCTTGTTCTTGAAACAATTGAGTATTTTAAAGCGAGGGGATGGCGCACGGGCGCCGTAAAGAGGCGTTTTTCCGAAGACGGAACGCCTCCGGTGGAAATAGAGACGCCGGCGGAGCCCAGTTCGAAGGGTTTGAAAATCTGCGACGTCGGGGTCGGAAGCGGCTGCGTCGCCGCAGCGCTGGCGAAGAATATTCCCTCGGCGATCCTTGTTGGACTCGATATTAGCGCGAACGCGCTGGAGACGGCGCGTCGCAACGTTGAAGCTCTCGGTCTCGGCGCGCGCGTGACGCTCCTTCAGAGCGACTTGCTCGCCGCGATTCCCGACAATCTCCCCGAAGAGGAGCGTTTTGACGCGATTGTTTCGAATCCTCCGTACGTCTCCGAGCAGGAATACGCGGAGCTCGACCGTTCGGTCCGCGAATTCGAACCGCGCTTGGCGCTTGTCGGCGGAGTCACTGGCGCCGAACTGCCGATCCGCCTTGTGAAGGAAGCGGAGTCGCGCCTCAAGAAGGGCGGACGGCTCGCGCTCGAACTCAGTCCTACGACGATCGACGCGGTCGCGGAATCGTTGCGCGATTCCGGCGCCTGGGGCTCGATCGATATTCGTCTCGATCTCGAAAAGCGAAAACGCTGTCTCGTGGCGATACGACAATAAGAACCGCATAATAAATTCTTACATCGCGCTGAAACGGCGCGATAGTCCATCGTAGCGCGTTGTCGCGCCGCGGCATGATAGGAACCAATCTTATGGCTGATAAAAAAGACGACGTCTTTGATCTTAAGGGTATTCGGCTACTGGTCGAATTGATGAAGGAGAACAACGTATCCGAACTCGACCTTGAACAGGGTGGAAGTCGCCTCTCGTTACGGCGCGCGCTTCCCGGAGCCGCGTCCGCCGCTCCCGTCGTCGTTGCGCAGCCTGTCGCCGCGCAGCCTGTTCCGACCCCGCCCGCCGCCGCTCCCGTACAAGCTGCGCCCGCCGCGCCTGCGAAAGAACCCGACTACATCAAAACGATCACCTCTCCGACCGTCGGCGTCTTCTACGCCTCTCCTAATCCCGAGGCCGAGCCCTACGTCAAAGTCGGCGACACGATTACCCCCGGTAAAACGATCTGCCTCATCGAAGCGATGAAGGTCTTCAACGATATTCCCGCTGAAATATCCGGAAAGATCACCGAAGTTCTCGTCAAAAACGGCGATCCTCTCGAATACGGAACGCCCCTTTTCAAAGTTGACGTACGCTGAACGGGCGCTCTCGTCGCGTTCTCTAGCGACTCAAGGATGAAAATATGTTCAAAAAAGTCTTAATCGCCAATCGTGGCGAAATTGCGCTGCGCGTCATCCGCGCGTGTCATGAATTAGGCGTCGAAGCCGTCGTCGTCTGTAGCGAAGCGGATCGCGACGCACGATACGTCAAGCTCGCGGATCAGTCCGTCTGCATAGGTCCCGCGCGTTCGGCTCAGAGCTATCTCAAGGTCAATCAAATCATCAGCGCCGCAGAGCTTGTTGAAGCCGACGCTATTCATCCCGGTTACGGATTCCTCTCCGAAAACTCCGACTTTGCCGAGAAGTGCCGCGCTTGCGGTTACGAGTTCATCGGTCCCTCCGTCGAGGCGATGCAGAACCTTGGCGACAAGAATACCGCGCGCGCGATGGCGAAAAAATGCGGCGTTCCGACCATTCCAGGTAGCGACGGACTCGTCGAGACCGAAGAGGAAGCGCTCGAAGTCGCTAAAAAAGTCGGCTATCCCGTCCTCGTCAAAGCGACCGCTGGCGGCGGAGGACGCGGCATCCGTCAAGCGAACGACGACGAGGAATTGAAACGCGCTATCAAGGAGGCCGCTGAAGAAGCGCGCGTCGCTTTCGGCAACCCCGGCGTCTATATCGAGAAATTCATCAAAACGTCGAGACACGTCGAAGCGCAGATCCTCGCCGATAATTACGGAAACGTCGTCCACCTTTGGGAACGCGACTGTTCCCTTCAGCGTCGCCGACAGAAGCTCATCGAGTTGACCCCCGCGCCTGGTTTCTCCCTTGAAAAACGCAAAGCCTTATGCGAATCCGCCGCGCGGCTCGCTAAGGAAGCGGGATATTCCAATGCCGGAACTGTCGAATACGTCGTCGACGAGAATTTCAACTTCTACTTCATCGAGATGAACGCGCGTATCCAAGTCGAACACCCCGTAACGGAAATGGCGACGGGAATCGACCTTATCAAGGCGCAGCTGCGCGTTGCGTCGGGGGAAAAGCTCTGGTTCACGCAAGAAGACGTGAAGCATTGCGGTTTCGCGATGGAGTGCCGTATCAACGCGGAGGACGTCGACGCCAACTGCCGTCCGTGCCCCGGCACGATCGAGCAGATGATCGTTCCCGGAGGCTTTGGCGTGCGTTTCGACTCCCACGCGTATCCCGGTTACGTCGTGAGCCCGTATTACGATTCGATGATCGGCAAGCTCCTCGTGAGCGCGGGAACGCGCGAAGAAGGCTTGGCGATCATGTTGTGCGCCCTTGACGAATTCGAAGTGAAGGGGCTCAAGACGTCGGTTCCGCTCCTCCTTCGCATTCTTCGCAGCCAGGAGTATAAAGACCATATTCCGGACGTCGGCTTTATCGAACGCTACTTCATGAAGAAGTAGTTCGGAGGAAAAAGAAAGAACGCGTCTGTAGCGGCGGGCGCGTTCTTTTTTAATAAATAGGGGAAAAACGTTGGTTTTTTGAGTTTTTTTCGTAAATGATATTGCAGGCTCAAGAGGAATAGCGCAGAATGCGGCGAAGAGTCCTATAGGCGTCTTGTCGACGACGGACGTAGAGGGACGATTAAGATATTGCGCCTGTATCGAGTAACGCGCTGGACGAAAGAATAACGACGTAAAAGGGCTGTATTTAGCGATAAGAAGGCTCAAGTCGGACGCCCTGATAGACGATATTCGTAACAGTAGCGGGAAGGGAAGACGAGCTCCCGCGCATGATGGATCGCGCGACCCGTCGGTTACGGACGACCGGCATGACCGTCGGCTCCTTGCGTGTCGAGGCATCGCCGCGCGTTTTTTCGCGTATGGATTTTACTGTCGTTGAGCGCCTCGACGAACCGCGCAATACGAGATCTACTTCTGATCTTTTTTTCAGGAGATTGAAAATGAATATTTATGGAATCAACGGAACTCAGGGAGTTGCTCCCGTACGTCAGGTTGGCGCGGCTCACAAGAACGACGCCGCTCAGAGAACCGTCAATACGCGCGACGAAATGAATATTTCGACTGCGCGTGAGACGAACGCTACTAATACGAACGCCAATTCCGATATCCGCTTGGATCTGGTCAATCGCGTTCGCGCGGAAATCGCCGCAGGCGTCTATTACTCTGACGAGAAGTTTGAGATCGCTCTCGCCAAGATGTTCGATTCTTTCGAATGATTCGTTGGCCGGGCGCGCCTCGCGCTTATGACGGCGCCGCTCGATTCGTCGCGACGCGTCTCTAACGCACGCGCGACGATTCGGACGTTGGTTCGTTGATGGAACGACTATCGTAAATTAAGGGACTCCCGTCCCTTTTTTTATTTCTTGCGCGGAGTCTCAGTTCTCTTCTTCTCCGAGAAGAAGCGTCGACACGTCGTATGCGTTTTTTCGCCGTTCTTCCGCCTTGGCTCGCTCCGACTCGTCGGTTGAATTGCGGTACGCTTCGACTTCCGACGCGTTCTCTTTGATCTGGTTGTTCAGATCGACGAGCTTTCTATATTGGAACTGATAGAGAGCTTCCCAACTTCGTTGTATGCTTTCCGCGTCGGAGTTCTCCTTCTTCTCTTGGCGCGCTGGAACGAAGAGACCCCATTTCACGATCGACCCGCTCTCCGTTTGAAAATACCACACCCCATGAGTGGCGCCGTAAGGATTCGCGACTGCGATCGTCGTGATTCGCAGCGCCGAACGCGCAGTCGATTCGTCTAGAAATCGGATGAACGCGCATCCTTCCTTGAGAAGTTGATCGACGGACGCGCCTCCTTCTTCCACGCCGATTCCAAGGACTATTGGGAGGCTTTGATAAAAGTCGGGGTGATCTTTGAAATACTTATTCGGGAGTCGCGAGCCGTCCGCGTCGACGACGTAGCGCGCCGCAGGGAGGTTTTCGGGCGCGTTCTCTGCGTTAAGCTCGAGGAGGGAGATTCCTTTGGCGAGGAAATTTTTATCGTTGGGAAAGCGTTTGAGCGCCTCGTTATAAAAATCGTCGCGTTTTACGGCGGAGGCGTCGATGAGCGCGATCGGGGTTCGAAGTTCGAGGAAGACTCGAACGGTCGACGGATATTCGCACAACACGCGACGGACTTTGGAGACAAGCGGATGTTTCTGGAAGGCGGACGCGAGCGTGTTCTCAATATCCTTATCCGTGACGTAAAGCTTTTGACTGCGCTTTTCAAGGGGTAGAAATTTGAGGGCTTCGTCGACTAAATTTTGGGGCGCCCATGACGGAACCGGTTTCGAGTTTCCGTTCTCTAGACAATAGACGCGGATCGTCTCCTGTTTGACGACGTAGATTTCCTGTTGATAAATCTCGTCTTTGAAGACGTAGCCTAAGAGCGCGACGCCCGCAAAGAGGGCCGCGAGAAAGAGGAATTGGCTCCAGTATAGTCGTTGCGCCTTTCCAACGAAAAGACAGAGAAGGAGTTTTTTCACCGCAATAAATCCCATGAGCGGAACGCCGCGGCAAACGTTTGTGAATAAAAGCTCTTGTCTAAATAACGTGAAAAGAATATCCTTTCTGCGGCGCCCTGTCGTAATTGTAACGCGCCGAACGTTTTGCGTCAATCGACGCATGGGAAAGGACTCTTCTTATGACTGAACATGACCCCGTCGCCTTATCGTCGCCGCGTCGCCAATTTATAGTCGCGTGCATTTGCGCTTCATGCGCGTCTTTCCTACCGGGGTGCGCGGCGTTTACCGCGTTTCAGCACGATAAGGTAAAAGTGGATGAAGGAGCGGCGCGCAAAGCGGCGCGCGAGGTCGTCGACGAGCTGCGGCGCGTCTCCGAATTACCGACGTATCAGAAGAAAAAGCCGACAGTCTGCTTTCTCGGCGTCTCGGGGGGCGGAAACGCGGCGGAGATTTCCGCGACGACGCGCGACGTTCTCTCCGAAGGCAACTTTCGACTCGTAGAAAAGAGCGCGACGACCGCAGCCTTTAAAGAAAGCGGCGTCCGCGCCAACAACGTCTTCATTCCTACGGAGCGTAAAAAGTTTATCGACGCGCTGGGAGAAGACGTCGACTTCCTTCTCGCGGGCTATATTGAGAAGACGAATCCGGAGGAGGATTCGGAAGGTTCGACGGCGAAAAAGGGACGCCGCGTCGTCTACAAGCTTGAGCTCGTAGACGTCGAATCGAATCAGAAATCGGTTTTTACATCGGAACTATGATATTGAAATCGCGCGTTTAGACGAAGGCGCGCGGATAAAAAACAGGGGCGAAATCGCCCCTATTTTTTTGTTGGCGCTTTTCGACGCGTCCTCATTCCGCAGTGGCGCGGCCTGTTGCGACGTCGAATTCGTCAATCGCGGGGATCAGCATCGCGAGAGACGCGAAGAAGTACGCCGAAACGATTGCGACGAAGACGAGGAGCGGTTTGCCGAGCATGAAGCTTGTGGCCGCGTAGAAGGTCGCGGGGGGGAGCGCGAAGGAGGCGAGCGCGATCGCTCTTGACGGGTTGCGCGCGCCGAGGGCGACGTAGAGGCCGACGCCGCCGCCGAGCATGAAGGCGAGGAAAGGCTGCAACTGCGCTTCAAAGGAACCGCTAAAGGCAAGCATCGTCCAAATGCAGACCGCGACGCCGACGAATAGGAAGAAGACGACGCCGAGGCTCGTCGCCGCCGCGCTGCGCGTATTCTCGTATTGCAGACCGATGTGGACGCCGATCATCGCGACGAAGAAGTAGAGGACGACGATCCCGACGAATAGGTAGAACGCGGTCGAGGGTTCCATCGCGTCTTTCCAGCCGAGATAGACGCAGAGCGCCAAGGGGAAGAAGATCGCTTCTTTCATGTTGTAGAACGCGCCCAGGAGCTTTCCGAAGACGAATTCTTTCGGGGACAAATCGCTCGCTAAAAGGAGTACGAACGCGCCAAGATCCCGCTCCGACGTCATCGACGCGATCGCTTGCGCGTTGAGAAGAAACATCGAGAGGAGGATGAGGGGGAGCGTCGGAAGCGCGAGCTGCGCAAAGGACGGCGTCGCGACCGTCGCGAAGGTCGTGTGCAGCGAGAAGACGGAAAGAAGGAAGAGGAGGAAGTAAACGATCCCGATGACGAAGGTTTTACGACCGTACGCGCGCGTGCGGATTTCGCGCCATAAGATCGGGTTGTTCCATACGGGGCGCGCTTTGCCAATTGAGGAGACGGAAGGATCGACCGCGTATTTCCCTTCGGGGGCCTGCCCCGTTTCGATTGATTCTTGGGTGGCGAGTCCGGATTTTTTCGCGAGGACTTCGCGCGCCGCGAGGGAGACGGCGGACGCGCCTTCGCGCACTTGCACGTCTTCGAGCGTCTCTTCGACCGCGAATAGGTTGTCGGCAAGCTCCGCGTAGGGATTGTCGTCGCGGGCTCCGTTGGCGCGGGCGCGTCTTTCCGCCGCTTCGCGATCGAGACGCGCTTGAATCGCCTCTTGGCGCCACGTGTCTTGCTCCATCGACGCGTTTTTGAGGGTTTCGCGCGACGGGTTCCACACGCGGCACATCAGAATCGCGAACCCGTTGATAAGGAACGTGAGAAGAGCGCTGACGCAGAGGAAGGGCGCGACGGGTAACAGGCTCAATTTGAGCTGTTCGACGACTCCCTTCGAGAACCCGAAATCGTCGGGCCTTGCGGCGGCTAAGATTGCGCGCCATGGACTCGCCGCGTCCGCGAGCGACGCGGTTGAGACTCCGAACCAACTCTCGCCAAGCGCGCCGTAGCCGATCGCTTCCCATGCGCCGAGCCAGATCGTCAGAGAAAGAATCGTCGCGGTAAGCGCCTGAAACGTCTTATCGCGCCAAAGCGCCATGCACGAACCAAGGGAGCCCCCCGCGAGAGTCGCGAAGAGGGTGACAAGAACGACTCGACCGACTTGCCCGAAGGAAACGCCCCCCAAGAGCGCCGTTAAAATAAGAATCGGCGCGGATACGACGATGAAAACGAGAATCTCCAGAAGCGCCGCGCAAAGCTTGCCGAGGACGAGTTCGCTATTCGACAACCGCGTGAGGAGGAGCAGAAGGAGCGTTTTACGATCCTTTTCCTGTCCGACTGCGGCGGCGGCGAAGAGCGCGCCGAAGAAGAGCGCCACGACCAACTGCAAAGGCGCCAGAAGCGTGAAGAGGGACGCGCCAAATCGCGCAAAGTCCCCGACGTCGGCGATTTGCTGAGAACCGCTCGTAACCAACCATGCCGCGGAGATTGTCAGCAGCAGGAAGGCCCCGTAGACGCCGCGTCCTAGATATGTTTTGTCGCGGCGCGGCGCGATCGTCGCTTCTCGCGCGAAAACTGGTCCTATGATCATCTTCTTCCTCGAAAAAAAGCGCGCTATGATACTCCCCGCGCCACGTCGGCGCGGCCATTTTATTATATCGGACGATACTACCCCCCGCAAGAGCTCGAAAAAAGCCAATTCCTCATTCCCCCACGAAAGAAAAGGAGTCCTGCGGCAACTATCGACTACTGCTAAGCCTTTTTTTAATAAAGAACTATTGTATAGTTGATGAAAAAAGGGTAAATTAGACAAATCTTGACGGACGAGGAGGCTTCGTTTTGACGTTGATCCATGCGCTTCGTTAGGCGTCGTCCAATGAAAA
>JBJEXI010000032.1:10904-17451 GCA_051885615.1 Thermoguttaceae bacterium | reverse complement strand
GCGACCAAGTGGCGCTTCTTGTCGAGTTGGCGGAACTGGACGACGTAAAGCGTAAGAAACAGACGGAGGAATGCATTAAATTCCTTTCCGACGACGAGATCGTCGATCGATTGGAACTTGACCGCGGCGGCGCGATTCGCGTCTTTATCAAAAAAGGACTAGGTCTTGACGAGTATTCCCAACTCTTGACGCGTTTGATTGAGCGTCAGTTTAGAATCAAGTCGTTCCGCGAAGAAGAAATTAACCTTGAAACGGCGTTTATGACGCTGACGCGCGGCGTAACTGCTTAATGAGAGAGAGGAGAAGCGCGATGAGACGCGGCAATTGGGCTGTTGTGTTGGGAAAAAGTTGCGGCGTATTCGCGTTTCTTGCTTGTTTAACGATTGCGGCGCAAGGAGGAGAGATCAAACTTCGCGCGCCGAAATCTCCCGAACGCGACGCGGTTCAACCGCAAGAAACGACGCTTTCCGAGGAATGTGTCGCTGAGGAATCTTCGGAAGGGAAGGCGGCGTCGGCGACAAAGCCTGAAACGGGGAGAAAGACCCGGAAAGCGTCTTTGGAACAGGGGATAGAACGTCTTCCAATCGTTGAGCAAGCCGCGTTAATGACGGTGGAAACGTTGATTCCAACGAAATTTTTTGACAATGTCGAAGTTTTACGCGCTTTTTGTCGCGTTCCGCGCGAAGATTTTTTGCCGCGAAAACGTCGCGAATCCGCTTATTCGAACGTCGAAGTTCAATTAGATTGCGGACTAATCGCTCCGACTCCGTTTAACTGCGCATACGCAATTCAGGCGTTGGATCCCCAGTCGACGGATCGCGTCCTTGTCGTTGAGACGGGAAGCGGTTACCAGGCGGCGACGCTTGGCTTGTTGGTTTCAGAGGTCTTTTCCGTGAGCGCGGATCGAACGGCGACGAAAAACGCCGCCGCAGCGTTGAAGAAGCTGAAGTTAGACAACATTAGTTGCCAGCAAGTATCCGACGTTTGCGACGGTTGGGCGGAAGAAGGGCCATATGACAAAATACTCGTGACTCGCGCTGTTAGCGAGATACCAAAAGCGTTGACGGACTCTTTGAAAGACGGCGGACGGATTGTTGCGCCTGTTGGAGATTACTATCGGCAAATTTGGACGTTCGTCGATAAGAAGGACAATATGCTAACAGCGAACGCTCTGATTCCCACGCGACTAGAACCCCTCGTTAAAGGGACGCTGGAAAAAGACGTTCGGGATTTAAGTCTTGTAGGAGGAGATTTCGAAACGCTCGATCCCGTTCCTGTCAAGACGCGAGCCATCCAAGGGGAAAACGCGCTGACTCTCCCTGCGTTGAATCCGACTCCAGAAGGGTGGTACGACGCTTGGAACGTCGAAATTGTGAAACCTGACGTTTTGTATGAGGGAAGTCGGGCGTGTCGTCTTTCGAACGAGGCCGTCGCTTTGGAGCATGAAAAAAAAGATCGCAACGAGGAGCGAACGCGGGCGGCGACGCTTCCTGAAAATCGACGCGAGTCGACGAAAAAGGACGAAGCGATTCGACGAGGTCGAGAAACTGAGCTTCGCGCGTCTCTGAAACAGAGTTTGGGAATAGACGCGGCAAAAGTGAAGAAATTTGAAATTTCAGGCGCGTTTCGCGCGTCTAATCTATGCTCGCGGTCTTCGAATTCATCTGCGGAAGTCGCGCGGATAGAGTATTTCGACAAAGATCGAAAGTCCTTGGGAGAAGGGGCGATTCTTGAGATTCCGTTAAGCGATACGTCGTGGCAAGAGTTTGAAGTTGAATTGAGTCCGCCCGCGCGAGCGCGCGAAGCGGTTCTGACGATCGGTTTATTCGACTCGGTCGGGACGCTTGAGTTCGACGCGCTTTCCATAACTTATTGAGTTAGAATACTAAAAGACGAAGACGTTGCATATGACAGTGAATGAACCCCGATACGGAGCAGGAGCGCTTAGCGAGAGATATGACGCCGCGCTTCTTTGGGCGTCGGAACTTCATCGTCGGCAGATGCGCAAAAATGGCGACGTGCCGTATTTGTCGCACCTTCTTCGCGTGTCGGGGTTGGCGTTAGACTACGGCTGTTCGGAAGACGTGGCGATCGCCGCGCTTCTTCATGATTCAGTCGAAGATTGCGGCGGAATTGAACGTTTGAAAGAGATTCGCGAGCGTTTTGGGAATGAAGTGGCGGCGATCGTCAACGAGACGACCGATTCAACTGTCGCGGATAGATCGAAGAAAGCGCCGTGGAAGGAACGTAAAGAGACGTTCATAGCGCGACTCGAACGCGCGAGCGACTCGGGCGTTTTGGTATGCGCGTGCGATAAGATCGACAATGTTTCGGCGTTAAACCGCTCGTTGACCAACTCGTCGAATCGTGAGGCGATACTTTTGAAATTCAAGGGAGGAGCGGAAGGTACGGCGTGGTATTTCAGCGCTGTGTTAGACGTCGTTCAAAGACGTTCGTCTCCAGCGGCAAATGAATTAGAAAAGGTTGTTTTAGAATTAAAAGAACTTATAAATGTTCGTTGAAACAGAATATAATCGACGTGAAGAACAAGCGTAAAGAAAAGAATCTGAAAAAAAATTGAAATATTTGTATAAAATCCGATATAGCGCCTTGATTTTTTAGAGCGTCGTAACTAAAATCTAACAAATATAGAATAGTTTGGACTTTAGGGTACAGCTTAGGTTCGACATTTCTCACGGAAGTGAGGTTCAAGAAAGGATTGGGTGTTGGTATGAGAATTTCACGTGTTCTCTCACTTTTGGCGGCTGTAACAGTCGCGATATCATACGTGGCAGTTGCGAATGCTGGCGATATTGCATTTTTTTATGTCGCCGAAAACGAGGAAGTGAAGGTTGCTCAAGACGTTCACTACACTCTTACGGACGCTAGCGGCGCTAAAATTTTAGACGAGAGTGTTTCCGGCGTAGTTGAGGGCGTTAGAATTTCTAACATTGCCCCCGGTATTTACACTGTAGCCGCCGAACAACCGTCGACCGGATATTTCGGAATGAAGAAGGTCGTTGTTACCGAAGATTCTGACGAACCTATCGTTCTAGGGCCTGACGGCGTTGAGAACGCTCAAGTTCCGGGTACGGGCGACGTTGCACCTGCCGTTCAACAGGCTTCGACCGTGCAGACTCTTCCCGTGAATTATGCGACTCCGTCCTATGGCGTTCGCGGTTTGTCTTCTTTGGGAGCGATCGGCGCGGTTGCCGGTATCGTTGGCGGCGTCTTAGGGATCACTCTTGGCGCCGACGACAAGACTCCTGTCAGTCAAGTTGTGTTCTGATCGACTTCTGCATAGTACTATGATTACGGGGAACGTGTTCACGTTCTCCTTTTTTATTTTCAGAAGGTAGGCTGTTCAGAAATTTTTTAAGAAAATTTTTCGAGAATTTTTTTGAAGAAAAGTTTGGGTTCGCTAGATCTTTGTTTCTTTGAATTTTTTACGCGTCCTTTTTATTTTTAAGCGTATCTCTTTTTTATCTTTTGTATCTTGAAAGAAAACTTTGACTTGAAAGCTTGAAAATTTTGTTTAAGTTTTTTGAATTGTTTTTTTAGTATCCCTTTTTTGTTTTGCTTTCTTTTTTTATCTTTTGTAAGTTACTATCCCTAAAGAAGATGTATTAAAAAATCCTCTTTTCATAAATAAATATTCTCTTTATACTCTCAACGCCTGTTTTATTTGGATGGACAGGTATCAGGAAAAGGCGTTGAAATGACGAAATGTTGGGAATTTGTGAAGAAAAATCGCCGTCCAAAAAGTAGAGTGACGGCGAGATAATGACGACAAATGGCGTTGACTGAGAAGTCGAGTCGTGTGAGATAGAACATACGACGAACGTTTGTTTGATTCACAAGAGCAGCGTTGTTGTTTCGGCAACTATTGTAGAGTCAGGTAGGCATATGGCTAGTATTCCAGATAATCAAACACCAAACGCACCAGAGAAGGGGTCGACGTCAAGTCGACGCTCGTCTAACATTCGTCGTACGGACAAACGTTCTGCGGAGGCTCTCCGCGTTTCTTCGTCGGTTAGTCTTTTGCGACCGTCGATAGGGGAGCGCGATCTTAGTTTTCTTGACGTCGTGAATATTCTTGAACGTCAAGCGTGGATCATTGTGATAGCGACCGTAGCGGCGACCGCTTTATCTTGTTACATGTTCGTAAATCAAGAGAAACGCTATGCGGCGCGTTCCAGCGTGTATATCCCCGCGACTAACTCGATGTCCCTACTCAACGGCGTCGAGCGCGGCGGCAACGCCATGCAGAACATGCGCGGCGATTCAATCGAGACCCACGCGTTGATTTTCAAGTCGTATCAGATTTTGTATCAAGCATGGAAAGAAATCGTCGAGGATCCGGAAAAGCGCAAGTTGATGCGTTCAATAGATCCTAACGATCCTAAGATCGAGGCGGGCGAGCATTTGGCGGTTGCCGCTCTTGAACGTATGATTTCCGTCGCTGTAGGCGGCGTGCAACGCGATTTTAAAGACGCTAACACAATAACCGTGACTTGCGAATCGTTGGATCCTTACGAGGCCGCAATGATCGTCAACGTGGTTGTTGAACAGTATCAAGCTTACTTTGCCGAAAAATACAGTCGCTCAAACGACGACGTCCGAAAGGCGATTGAAGATTCGCGCACGTCTCTTGAAGTGGAAATTGAAGAGAAACGCAAAGATCTCTTTGATTTTATCAAAACGTCTCAAATCACGTTCATCGGTAGCGAGGAGAACAACCCGTTGTTGACCTCGCTTATCAAGATGAGCGAGAATATGGTGGATATCGACTTCCAGCTATTGAAATTGGAAAACCGCTTGGAATCTCTTGAAACGTCGATAGCCGGACGCGAAATCGACGAGTTGAAAGAGGAAGAGATTATCGCGCTGATGAGCGGCGGCGAAGGGGACGCGGTTCTTGAGACGTTGATCTCCACCGCGCGCGGTAGCGCAGACGCGGAAACATATCGCGTCGCGAGCGCCGTCACCTTCGGTGAAAATACCTTGCAGACGCGCATTACCGAGCTAAACATGAAGCTTGTTGAGGCGCAAAAGCAATATTCTAGCGATCACCCTCAGGTTAAGTCGCTGAAGCAACAAATTGCGGACTTGGAACGTCAGGTGGAAGACAACCGCGCCAAGACCGAAAATGAAACGGGCAAGATCGGCGTCGTGAGTTACCACCAGCTCTTCCGTTCGTATCTGGAAGCGTTGAAACGCCGTATGTCCGAGTTGCGCGAAGAGAAAACGAAGATCAATTCATACGTTGAGGCGAAGGACGAAGAAGTTCGATCGATCACGGAGTATCGCGAGACGATTGCGTCGAAGAAACTCTCGATTGAAACCCTTAAAACGATGCTCGATCAAAACGAGCAGAGCTTGAAACAACTCTCCCTCATGAGCGACGTCAACACGTATCAAGTGGAAGTTCTCTCGCAAGCGGTGGCAAATACGAATCCCGTCTATCCGAATCTCTTCAAGTTCCTCGTGATGGGCTTTGCGCTTGGCCTCGTTGGAGGCGTTGCGTTGGCTTACGTCGTCGACGTTACAGACGCCACGTTCCACTCTCCAACAGACGTTGTGCGCATGTGCCGCGCGCCTATCTTGGTGCAGATTCGTCCGTTCGTTCCTCACTTCAAAGACATTACGCCTAAAACGCGTAAGATGAATCGCGAAGCGAAGAAGCCTGATCCCGCCTTGATTGCGTACTATCACTCCAACGACCCTCTTTGCGAAAATTTCCGCCTTATTCGAACGCGCGTCTTCAACCAATTCAAGGGCGCTAAGAACGTGGTTCTTATGGGAACGAGCCCGCACCCGACGGACGGAAAGACGATGTGTATTGCCAACCTTGCCGTGAAGTTTGCCGAGTCTGGTAAAAAAGTGCTGCTAATCGACGGCGATATGAGAAAGCCCGATCTCCATAAGTGGTTTGGTATGACGAATTCGTGCGGGTTTTCGAACGTGTTGACGAACGCCGCGACTTTCGAAGAAGCGATCAAACCAACAGTCGTTGAGAATTTGTCGGTAATGACGGCGGGAACAAAGTTGAAGTCTCCCTCTGAGATTGTCGCAAGTCAAAGTTTCGACGAGGTCATTGAGAAATTGCGTCAGATGTACGACGTTATCCTCATCGACGCGCCGCCGGTTCTCTATGTGAACGACGCCCAATCGATGGGACCGCGCGTGGACGGCGTCTTCTACATCTTCCGTATTCGTCGTCGAGGTCGTCCGGACGTTGTTGCTGGTATTCGTGGTTTGGCGGACGTTGGGTCCAATATCATCGGATGCGTGGTCAATCTTTTCGGAAAGCACAGATCCTATAATGAAGCGGTGGTCGAAGACGATACGAAGGGATATGGTTACGGATACGGTTATGGTAACGGCTATGGCGGCGGCTACGGCGGCGGCTACGGCGGCGGCTACGGCGGCGGTTACGGCGGCGGCTACGGCGGTTATGGGGGCTATGGCGGCGGCTATGGCGGCGGCTATGGCGGCGGTTACGGCGGCGGCTACGGCGGTTATGGGGGCTATGGCGGCGGCTATG
>JBJEXI010000032.1:0-10804 GCA_051885615.1 Thermoguttaceae bacterium | reverse complement strand
GGCGGCGGTTACGGCGGCGGCTACGGCGGTTATGGGGGCTATGGCGGCGGCTATGGCGGCGGCTATGGCGGCGGCTATGGCGGCGGTTACGGCGGCGGTTACGGCGGCGGTTACGGCGAAGGATATGACGAAGATCGTAACGACGCCAACCAGACGAAGAATAATCCTCCTCAAAACGGCGGGATGAACGCTCCGCATCCTTCAATTAACTAATTTTTAAGCGATTAGTAAGGACGCCTTGACTTTTACGGGGCGTCCTTATTTTATTGAACGTAGGTGATCTTCGTATTTTTTTAAAAGGGTATTGCGATACGCGGTAATTGCACGTATATTTAACGGGTACCGACTACGTTAGACAGCGCGGTCAGTACTAAGAAGTCCGACGTGGCGCAAGTCGCGTATAACCTTGAAAGAGAGAATAAAAGATGTCGACAGACGAGATTTTACTCGACGTAGAAGATAGGATGGAAAAAGCGGTTGCGCATCTTCGCAAAGGGTTGTCCGGCGTGCGCACTGGTCGCGCCAATCCTGGTCTTGTTGATGGGCTGAAGGTAATCGCTTATGGTTGTGAAACTCCGCTCAAACAGCTTGCGACGATATCCTGTCCAGAAGCGCAGCAGATTTTGATTCGTCCTTTTGACGCTAGCACGTTGAAAGATATAGAAAAAAGTATCCGTAATTCAGATCTTGGCTATGCGCCGAACAGCGACGGAAAGGTTATTCGTCTGAACATTCCGCCCCTTTCCACTGAAGTGCGCCGCAAGATGGGGACGATGATTCGCGATTTGTGCGAAGAGTGCAAGGTGTCGATCCGCAACGTCCGTCGCGACGGCAACAAAATGATCGATAAGGAAGAGAAGGCGAAGGAGATTTCTGAA
The DNA here is from genome assembly GCA_051885615.1 of Thermoguttaceae bacterium. Classification (GTDB taxonomy): domain Bacteria; phylum Planctomycetota; class Planctomycetia; order Pirellulales; family Thermoguttaceae; genus RUG369. Next base: position 9,926 of record JBJEXI010000032.1, on the reverse strand, counting down.
GACGAACGCGATAGCGCGAAGGAATCGATTCAGGAGCTCACGAAGAAGTACGAGGATTTGGCGACTGAGCTCGCCAAGAGTCGTGAAAAGGACGTGATGGAGGAATAAGTCGCGTACTTTTTCTGGGTAATCGTTAAAATAGTAGCCAAAACAGAGCGTTTGGCTACTATTTTTTTAGAAGTTTTATGATAATTGAGCGAATCTTCTTGCGAAAAGAACGGCCCTCGTTTAGAATAGAGATGGACAATGGCGCGTCGACATGCGTATGAGGCGCCATCGTGGAGGCGCGTTTTGACGCGTTGGTATTTTTTATAGTCAATCGTCATAACGACATTGACGCGAATAGTTTACAGATATTGAGAGACGTTTTCGGATAATTCGCGACTTCCCGACGACAAAAGGCAACTTATTTGTATTTTTAATTTTTATATATTGGTCTGGCGCGCATACGCTAGGCGCCTTTGGTCGGAATAGTCAGAGTTTTCTGGAAGTTGCATATATTCACCGCAGTATGTCGTCGCGTTCCGAATACTTTGAGGTTGCAGAGTCGCGCGCATAATACGCAGACCGCTCTGATGCGAATAGGCCCGTTGTACGTAGCTATTGGCGAAGTATTGACGGTTAATATCTTTTCTATTTTGCGCGTACGTATCGTCTTGACGATCAAAGGGTGTATGCGGTGTATTCTACATCATATGTAATGGCGCTGTTAGGAATGGCGTTGCTTTCCGGAAACGGCGTGTATTGGACGGTGCGTTATCTAGATCGCCGTCGCAAGGAGAGCGCAGAAATAACGCTTGAGGAAGCGCGAGTAGACGCGCAGAAAATCGTCTCTGAAGCTAAGGCGTCGGCGCAAAAGATCGAAGAAGCCGCTACGAAAGAAGCGGACGAGAAGCGTCGACGCGCCGACCAGGACGCGGAAGGCGCAAGATCTCGAGCGAAAATCGACGCGGAGGAGACGCGGAAGCGCGCCGATCTGGACGCGGAGGAAACGCGCAAACGCGCAGAGGTCGACGCGGAAGAGACGAGAAATCGCGCTAATGCCGACGCTGAAGCGCGGCGGCGTGAGTCGGAGCTCGAACTCAAAGAAAAAGCGATGACTCAGCAGGAAAAATTCGACAATGAAAAACGCGAGGCGTATCAGCTTATAGGCGAGAGAGAAAAACAGTTGACGCGCCGTCAGGAGTCGCTGGATCAGTTGCAAAACGAACTGCGCGGCGTCGAGAAGACGATCGAAGCGACGCGCTTGGAACTGCAAAACGAGCTTGATGAACAGCGGAAACTTTCCGACGACCTGAAGAAGAAAATCGAGGAACAAGAGCGTCGTTTGTACGACGTTGCAAAGATGACGCGCGAAGAAGCGACTTCCGTCATTATGAAGCGTCTGGAAGCAGAGCTTGACGAGGAAGAAGGCGCGCTGATTATGAAGAAGGAGCGTCAGGCGATAGAACGCGGCGAAGAGAAAGCGCACGAGATTCTTCTTGTCGCCTTGCAACGGTATTCCGCGTCTCATACGGCGGAAGCGACGACCAATACGGTCGATATTCCGATCGACGATATGAAAGGCCGCATCATTGGACGCGAAGGACGCAATATTCGCGCGTTTGAAAAGGCGACGGGAGTCGACGTTATTATCGACGATACTCCCGGCGTTGTGATCGTGAGCTCTTTCGATCCTCTTCGTCGCGAAGCGGCTCGGCTAGCGCTTAAACGTTTGATCGACGACGGACGAATCCATCCGACGCGAATCGAGGAAGAGTGTCAGAAATCGATGGAAGAGGTGCGCGATTTCGTCGTGAAAAAAGGCCGCGAGGCATGCGACGAAGCGGACGTCCACGGCCTTCATGAAAAGATCGTCGACTATTTGGGCCGTCTCTGTTTTCGTACGAGTTATAGTCAAAACGTCTTGCGTCATTCCGTCGAAGTCGCGTATATCTCCGGTATGATCGCCGCAGAGTTGGGGCTTGACGAGAAATTGGCGCGAAAATGCGGATTACTTCACGACATTGGAAAAGCGCTCGATCATGAACTCGAAGGAGGACATCCGGTTATTGGCGCAGATTTTCTTCGACGTTACGACGCCGAGGAGGAAGTAGTCGCTGCGGCGCGTTACCACCACGAAGATCCTCGCGCGGCAAGTCCTTATACGACGATCGTCGCCGCGGCGGACGCATGTAGCGCGTCGAGACCTGGCGCGCGACGCGAGACGTTGGAAAATTACGTGCGAAGAATGGAAGAAATTGAAACGATCGCTAAAGAGTTTCCGAACGTCGAACACGCCTTTGCCGTTCAAGCAGGGCGCGAGTTGAGAGTCCTTTTAAATCCTGTGAAGACGACTGACGAAAGCGCCGCGAAGACGTGCCGCGACGTCGTCAAAGCGTTGACCGAACGCGTTCAAGTCGCCGGAGAGATTCGCGTGACCGTCATTCGTGAAACGCGTACGACCGAAATCGCGCGGCAATTCCGTTGAACGCCGTTTAGAAGCGACGAAACGCATAAAAAAGAATCGCGTCCCACAATTTAGGACGCGATTCTTTTTATTTTAACGGGAAGACTGGAAGTCAGATATTCGGGTCAAGGGTATGCCCCATTTTGTCGCGCTTGGTTTCAAGATAGAAACGGTTATGTTCGTTGCACGGCGCGAGGATCGGCACCTGCTCGACGACCTCAAGATTGTACCCTCCGTAAATGAAAGCGTCGACTTTCTTCGAGTTATTCGTCATGAGACGAATTTTTTGCAAGCCGAGATCTTTCAATATTTGGATGCCGACCCCGTAGTCGCGAAGATCGACGGGGTGCCCTAACGCAAGATTCGCTTCGCAAGTGTCCATACCCTTGTCTTGAAGCGCGTAGGCCTTGATTTTCTCAACGAGCCCGATACCGCGTCCTTCTTGGGGAAGATAAACGAGCACGCCCGCGCCTTCCTCTTGAATCTTCTGTAGCGCCATATGAAGTTGATCTCCGCAGTCGCAACGTAGCGACGCGACAAGGTCGCCGGTGAAGCAAGACGAGTGCAAGCGAACGAGAGGCGCTTCTTTCGTCGAAAGATCGCCGTACACGATCGCGATCGGCTCGCTTCCTTCATATTTAACGCGATAAGCGTAGATTCGTCCCTCGCCGTATTTCGTGGGAAGAGACGCCTCGGCGACGCGGTCGACGATCTTTTCGCGCTGACGGCGATATTTAATCAAATCCTCGACGGTAATGATCTTGAGATTGAATTTTTTCGCCATCTCAATCAATTCGTCTCTCTTGGCTCGATCGCCGGAGTCGTTAAGGATTTCCGTGAGAAGTCCCGCAGGGAAGAGTCCGGCGAGTCTTGCCAGATCGATCGCGGTTTCCGTATGCCCGGCGCGGCGAAGCGTTCCCCCTTCCTTCGCTTCGAGAGGGAAGAGATGACCCGGGTGAACGAAGTCGGAGGTCTGACTATTGGGGTCGGCGAGCGCGCGAATTGCCATCGCCTTTTCCTGAGCGGTAATACCCGTTCGGGCTTTAACGTGGTCAACCGGAATCGTGAAGGCCGTTCGGAGTGGCGCCGTGTTGTCTTGAACCATCTGGGGAAGGTTTAAACGACGGCAAGTTTCTGGCAAAAGTGGGACGCAGGTTTGGCCGCGTCCGTATTTCAAGACGAAATTGACATGTTCCGGAGTGACCTTTTCAGCCGCGCAGATGAAGTCTCCCTCGTTTTCGCGGTTTTCATCGTCTAAAACGATGACAAATTCGCCTTTCTTGAAGGATTCTATCGCTTCCTCTATCGTATTGAATGGATTAGCCATAAAAAGCGTTTCTCCTAAAGAGCCGTTCGCCGCGCTAACGACGTTCAGCATATGATGAATCAAGCTTAGTCGGTTTATTATACTTTAAAAGGTCGTCATGTTAAGGGGAAGGATTCAAGGCGCGGCAATGGAAGGACTTGGATAATAAGCGTTCAAAATCTGAAAAGCTTTGGACGCGACTTGAAAAGTCGAGCCGCTTCCGGGTATAATGACAACGTTAGAAAGAAGCCTGACGCGCGCTTGAACCGATTGGCTAAGGGCGCGCAAATACTCCGAAATATAAGGTTGTCAATTATGAGCGATTCTTTTGTCCTTGGTTCGCATCCAGCACACTATATCAATCCGATGGTAGACCTTTCCAAGATCAAACGCGTTGTCTTTGATATGGACGGGACGATTTATAAAGGCGGAACACTCTTTCCGTTCACTCCAAAGGTTTTTGAAACGTTGGAATCGTTGAATATTGAGTACACGTTTCTGACCAATAATTCGTCAAAAAGCGCGAAGGATTATCTGAAAAAGATTCTGAACTTGGGATTGAAAGCCACGCCCGACAACATCACGACGTCTGCGTCCGCGACGTTTTTCTATCTCAAAGAGCATTATCCCGCAGTGAAAAAAATCTACGTGTTGGGAACTGCGAGTTTACGAGAAGAATTCACAGATCATGGATACGAAATGATCGACGAATTCAACGAGACGGAGGAGCCAGAGCTCGTCGTCGTCGCGTTTGATACGACGCTTACTTACGAGCGACTGTGCAAAGCGACATATTGGATTGGCCAGAATAAACCATACGTTGCTACGCATCCCGATACCGTCTGCCCGACGGATCTCAAGACGATCTTAGTCGACTGCGGGGCTGTGCAAGCGTTGATTGAGGACGTGACGGGGCGCAAACCTGAAGCGGTGCCCGGAAAGCCTGATAAGGACATGATTATCGGAATCATGGACAAATACGGTCTCCAAAAGGACGAGATCATGATGGTCGGCGATCGTATTTACACCGACCTTGAGATGGCGCGTCGCGCCGGCGTTCCCGGCGTTCTTGTTTTGACGGGAGAGGCGACGATCGAGACGCTCAAGGAAAGCGGTTTGACTCCGGAACTTGTTTTGGACGATATCTCTGTGTTGGCGGATCTTTTGAAACGCGCTAAGTCCTGAGTTGATTATTCGATATTATTTTATAGATAGATTCAATCTTAACGGAGCTCTTTAATATGGCTTCTCAAGCAAAGACTCAGCCTGCGGGCGTACGATCAGATCGCGAATATGAATATTGGCGTTGGCGTATCCTCATCGGGACGATGATCGGGTATATTTTCTTCTATTTCGTTCGCAAAAGTATCACGATGGCAATGCCCGGATTGGAGTCAATCGGGGTGACGAAAACGACGCTCGGATTATTTTTGACGATTCACGGGGTGATTTACGGGGTCGCGCGTTTTGTGAACGGGGTGTGGAGCGATCGCGTAAATCCGCGTTACTTCATGTCGATCGGGCTTTTTCTCGCGGCGCTTACAAACGTCTTCTGCGGTTTTTCGAGCGATTTAGCGAACGCCTTCATGCCGACGGCGCCCGACGCGCAAAAAGCGACTCTTATCGCTTGGATCATCGGATCTTTCTGGATCATTAACGGATGGGTTCAGGGCATGGGGTTCCCCCCGTGCGCTAAAAGTTTGATGCACTGGTTTGCGCCCCATGAACATGGAATTAAATTCGCGACGTGGAATATCTCCCACTCTTTTGGCGCGGGGCTGGTTTTCCTCCTGAACTCCTTTGTCGTTGTTTTAGGATGGAAATACTGCTTCCTAGTTCCAGCGGCGCTGAGTATCCTTGGCTCGCTCTTCCTCTTCTGGGCGCTCCGCGATTCCCCTGAAAAAGAAGGTTTTGAGCCCGTTGAAAAGTACTACGACCGCATTCATGGCCGCACAGCCGAAGTTAAAGAAGACGCGAAGGCCTCTGAACCAGCGGAGGCCGTAAAAGATGAAGGATGGTTCAGAGAACTGTGCAAAAATGTACTCTCAAACTGGGCGATTTGGGTACTCTGCTTTGCGAACTTCTTCGTTTATATCGTACGATTCTCGATCTTGGACTGGGCGCCGACTTTCTTGTCGCAGTCTAAGGGCTTGAATCTCCAATCCGCAGGTTGGGCGACCGCCTGTTATGAAGTCTTTGGCGCGTTTGGAATCATTTTGAGCGGCGTTCTTATGGATAAGATCTTCCATGGGCGCGGCGCGAAAGCGTGTTTTGTCTATATGCTAGGGTGCGGAATCGCGTCTTTTGCATTCTGGCGATTAGATTCTGAGTCTTTGGTGTTGAACATCCTTCTGTTGAGCCTTATTGGTTTCTTTATTTACGGACCTCAGTGCTTGATCGGATGCGTTGCGTCGACGATAGCGACAAAGAAGTCCGGCGCGGCGTCGAGCGGTTTGACAGGACTTTTCGGTTATCTTGCGACGATCGTGACGGGGTTTGGGGTCGGTTACATAGTCGACGGGGCGACGGCTCCTTACAAGGCGGAACGCGATCAGAATGTCGCGGCGGTTGTGAGCGAATCTTTCGAGGGCGTGTCGGCGGAAGAATTGGCGGCGTCGGGGCTTTTGCCGAAGATCGTGAAGGCTGCGGAAGGTTATTATGACGCGACCCTCGCCGCAGACGGAATCGTCGGCGATCGCGAGTCAGGTACGAACCAAAAGATTTTGCAGAAACAGCAGAAGAGCGCGGAGAAGCTTTATTCTGAATTATCCGCCGCGACCGAAACGAACGAAGACGTCTTAACGCTAAGCGAAAAAGCGTCTCGAATTGCGACGACGGCAGGCGAAGGGCGCGCGAAGATTTCGCAGGCGGGATGGCCGCGCGTCTTCGGTATGCTTGTCGTATCGTCCCTCGCCGCGCTCATCCTTTTTGCGATGATTTTCAACGCGGCTTCTCCGGAAGTCATAGCCGAAGAAAAACGCCGCAAGGAGGAAGCGGCGAAAGCGTGATTGGAACTGGAAAAAACGCGGTCTTGGGCGACGCCGGATCGCGTTTTTTTTATTCAACGTCGACGGAGTTCAATATGATTAAGGGAAAAATATTTTTGACGACGGCGATTTTGGCGACGCTTTGCGCAGCGATTCCGGCTCGGGGCGCGGAGGAGCGCGTCGTGGCGTCGCGTTTTGGCTATGAGCCTCAAGACGCCACGGAAGCGCTTCAGCGCGCGATCGATTCTGGGGCTAAGCGCGTTGTGGTCGATCGTCAGGAATCTCCATGGATATTGCGGACGATACGACTGCGCGGAGATCTGGAATTAGTTTTAGAGGAAGGCGTGGAGCTCTTGGCGAAGAAGGGGGAGTTTCGAGCGCTCGGCGACGTACTATTCGTCGCGAGAGACGTCGACAACTTGACGATTCGCGGCGAAGGGAAGGGCGCGACCCTGAGAATGCGCAAAACCGACTATTGGCAGGAACCGTATCAAAAGTCGGAATGGCGTCATGGGCTCAGTCTCTTGAGTTGCAAGAACGTGTTGGTGGAGAATCTTCAAATCGCGGAGACGGGGGGAGACGGAATTTATTTAGGCGTTTCTTCTTCGGACGCGGGGCCTTGTAAAAACGTGACGATACGCAACGTCGACTGCAAAGGAAATAACCGCCAGGGAATTAGCGTGATTAGCGTCGACGGTCTGACGATCGAGGATTGCGTTTTGCGCGAGACATATGGAACGGCGCCTGAAGCGGGGATCGACTTTGAACCGAACCGTTCCATAGAGCAAATCACTAACGTCGTTATGCGTCGCGTGGCGGCGCTGAACAACGCGGGGGACGGTATCGTCTTCTATTTGCCGAATCTGAGCGAATCGAATCATGATTTAAGTTTTACGATTGAAGACTGCGTATGCGCGCGGAATCGCGGACGAGGCTTTGGATTGACCGTTGCGAATGGCAAGAACGGGAAATCATGCGCACTTGACGGTGAGTTAAAGATCAAGAATCTCGATCTTCTGGGGAATCGTTTAGGGCTCGAAATTCGCAGCAAATGGAGGGACGGCGCGTTTCTTTCGATCGACGGTCTGACCCTTGCGACTCCCGACGCGGATCGCGAGAGCGGACGAATGGGATATTCAGCCGGCGGACCCCTTCTTTGGGACGATATCGACGCGTGGACGCGCGAGAAGGATTACCCTGGAATCACTTTTATCGCCGTGGGCTCGGACGTCGCGGCGAACGGCGGGGTGAAGTTTGAACGCGCCCAAATTATCGACGCGCGCGATAAAATCAATCCCGACGTTCCGCTCTTCAAACTTCGCGACGCTTCCGCCGACGGAGTTGGTTTTCGCGACATAACTGGCTCTCTGGAAACGCGTACGCCGGACGGCGAGCTCGTTTCGACGACTCAGTTGACTCCCGAGACGTTTGCGCGACTCTTCCCCGGCGAGGCCGCGCGTTACGTCAAGCCCGTCGCTCTTGACGCGACGTTTTTAAATTCAAGCGAAGGGGAGGCGTTAGCGCAAGCGTGGCGTGACCGCGCCGTTGACGCTATGCCGCTACGTCTTCGCGGGTCGGCGCGTTATTTCGTCTGGCTCGACGAAGGGGAAGAAGGCGCTCTTTTTTTACGTCAACATAAGATCGGCTCTTATCCCCCTCAGCCCGTTGACGTCGTGACGACGGAACCCGACGGATCGCGCGTTGAGTACGAAGCCAAACTTGCCGTCGACTCGGCTTTCGAGATCAAGCTTCCCAAAGGTTCGAAAGGATGGCGTACTGTCGACGCGGAGTTTGGGCCGTCGTTCGTAACGTTGGAGAAGAGCGAAGGAATCGTTTTAACTTCCGCGGCGCCGAAGGCGGACGTTTTCGGTTCGACGGGAACTTTTGAATTTTATGTTCCCGAAACGTCGGAAGAGCTTTCGCTACGCGTCGTTGGAAGCGTGGCGGAACGCGTGACGGCGCGACTCTTCGATCCAGACGGCGAGGAAGTCGTAGCGCTCCACGACGCCGATTCTCTTTCCGTTTGGACGTCGCCTCTAGACGCGGAGGGAAATCCCGTCAAACCTAAGCCCGGTTTTTGGCGCGTTTCTTTTGAACAGCCAACTGAAGGGACGCTTGAGGATTATATTTTTTCAATTCGCGGAGTTCCTGCGCTGTTGAAATGATAAACGCGCTTGTTTTTTGCGCGTCACGTTTTATATTTTACGGGATGCGACGCTTGGTCGCGGGGTATGGAAGCTTTGCTTAGTTTAAGGAAAAAGACGATGAAACGTTCAATTATTTTGGCATGGGCGGCTCTTGTCGCGGCGTGTTTTACGACCTCGACTCTTATCGCCCAGGAGACGCAGACAATGAAAAAAGACGTTCAGCCGGGCGCTACAGTCCTGATGACGGCGGAACTTCCCTTAGCGACGGGGGGCGAATGGAACGGCGGCGACGCAATGCCCCTCGGCGGGCCAAATCCGATCGATCCTGAGAAGACGGAAACCTTGAAATACTGGCTGTTTATCCCGACAGACGAAGCGGAAAAGACCGACGACGGATTTCCTCTTCTTCTCTTCCTTCACGGCGCGGGAGAACGCGGCGACGATCCAGAAAAAGTGAAGATTCACGGCCCTATCAAGTATTGCCTAGATCCAGAAAAATCGAAGACGTGGCCATTCATCACCGTCGCTCCCCAAACGAAAGGGATTCGTTTTTGGTCTCCCGCGCAACTTCGCGTTTTGCTCGAACAGATTTGCGAAACGTATCCTGCGGATAAATCGCGCGTTTACGTCACAGGTCTTTCGATGGGCGGCTTTGGAACTTGGGGCATGATCGCGCATAACGCGGATATGATCGCGGCGGCGGCGCCTCTGTGCGGCGGTTATCCTCTCGAATTTGCGCCGAAGATGGCGAAGACTCCGATTTGGGCGTTCCACGGCGACGCCGACGGCGCTGTGAAGTACGAATATACGCGCGATTTGGTGGAAGCGGTTCGCGCCGCCGGAAACAAGGAAGTCAAGTTCACAACCTATCCGGGCGTCGGCCACGATTGCTGGACAAAGACTTACGCGAATCCCGAGCTCTATAAGTGGTTGCTCTCCAAGAAGCTGGAGAAATAAATCGTAACGAAGATATATCCTTGAAGGCGTTTCTAAGCGAAACGCCTTTTTTTATGAAAATCCACAAAAAACAGTGTCTC
>JBJEXI010000031.1:0-17749 GCA_051885615.1 Thermoguttaceae bacterium | reverse complement strand
TTTCGAGCGCTTCGTCGCGTTCGTTGCAAGCAACAGGTATTAGTATACCGACTTTCTCAGAACCGCAAGCGCTCTTTTCTAAAAATTTTTAAAACAACGCTCGCTAACGCATTTTTCAGCGCGTCCCTAACCTTTGAGTATCTTCCGCACTTCTGCGGCAAAATAGAACGAGCCGATCGCACAGAGGACGTCCCCCTTATCGGGCCGGGATTTACAGTCGGTAAGAAACGCTCGAAAATCGGGCGCCACATGAAATTTCCGTCGGATCTCTGAATCTTCCGAACAAGTCTCGTCCAAGAGCTTTTCCGCTTCGTTGATGAGTTCGGGGAGAGATTCGGCGCGGGCGTCGGACGAGCGTTGGCTCAAATATATTTCGTCGGCACGGGAGGCTAATTCCGCTAGCATTCCGCGCACGTCCTTTCCGCGAGTGGTCGCAAGCAGAACCTTAATCCTTTTGTTAGGGAACCGTTCCAGGGCTTCACGTAGGAAAGCCGCGACGGAGGCGCGGTTATGAGCGCCGTCGACAACGACCAGAGGCGCTTTAGACACGATCTCAAATCGCGCGGGAACGGCGTAATGCGCGGCGGCGTTCATGATCGCGGAATCGGAAACAGGAAAACGTCTTACGGGGGTCTCTCCATCGGCTCCAGGACGTCGATCAGGCGCGGAATTTCTGTTGGCTAAGATTTCGACGACGCGCAAAGCGATTTCGAAATTCCATCTTTTAACCAAGTCAAAGGGAGGCGTCGGCAGCGCTGCGACGCGTGGGGAAAGCGCCTCTACAGAGACGAACGGCGCGTTGAATTCCGCAGTTTTATCCTTCGCAAGGCGTTTGACCTCCTCAAGCTCCTGGCGCGTTACAATCGTCTGAGGATCGACGAGAAGAGAGTAATCGCAGACGTCGAGATCGCGGCCAACGTTGAGCTTTGGCGCCTTGTCTTCGTCCTGCTCTACATCGAAATCGCGTTCTTCGTCTGGAGGGCGGTTTACACAACGAAAGCGACGTGTGTCGCCGCTCTTTTCGCACATTTCCTTCCAAAGCCGCCTTTTAGCCTCCTCTTCCTTTTTTTGGACAGCGTCAAAGTCGTCGTAAAAAGTCGAATCGAGCCCGCACCCGCAAACCAACGGAGCGTTTGACTTCACAATACCGAGTTTTTCGCTCGCAATTTCTTTGAGCGTATGTCCCAGCTGCTCGCAGTGGTCAAAACTAACGCTTGTAAGAACGGAAACGTCGGCGTCGCAAACGTTAGTCGAATCAAAGCGCCCGCCCATCCCCACTTCGAGAATCGTGACGTCCACGCGCGCGCGCGCGAAGAGAACAACGGCGATAATCAAGGTCCATTCGAAAAAAGTGAGCGGTCTTTCGGGGACGTCAAAGGAATCGCTTTCGCGTCTTTTTTTCCTCTCCAGCGCTTGGAAGTTCTTCCATTGTTCGGCTAACGCGCACGTTGTTTCAGCGAAAAGGTTCTTGTCGCAATTCTTTCCGTCGATTTGGAAGCGCTCGACAACCTCGTCAAGGTGCGGCGAAGTAAAGAGTCCGACCCTATATCCGGCGGCGCGATAGATCTGATCCAAGGCTGCGCACACCGACCCCTTCCCCTTAGTACCCGCAACGTGGACGAGCGCATATTGACGATCAGGATTGCCTAGATAAGCTAAGAAATTTTTAATGCGTTCAAGAGAGAAAGCCATTTCGTCGTAAGGAATCGATTTAAAGGTCTCGTAATTCGTACGACGCATAAGAAAATTTTCCGCGCGCTGATAAAGGGAGAGATCAGGATCCCGCATGTTGATCGCAATTCAGGCTAAAAGTCCAAAGAAGAGAGTAGTAATATATAGAGACGCGGCTCCGAGGAGGAATCGGAACCGCGCAAAACAAACAACTATGGACGCGGCGCGAATCAATGATCGAGAGGACGCGTCATGCGAACGACGTCGAGACCTTCGGCCAATTGATCCTTCGGCAAGACTTCCTTCTCTTCGCAGAGCTGACGGATCGTCTTACCGGTCTTGAAGGCTTCCTTCGCCAACTTCGCGGCCATTTCATATCCGATGTACGGATTCAAGCCGGTAACGATGGAGAGGCTTTGCTCGACGGCGGCGGCGCATTTTTCGGGATTGGCGCGCAAACCTTCAAGGCACTTATCGGCGAAGACCTGGGCGCCGCCGGCGAGGATGCGGACGGAGTCAAGCGCGACGTCCGCCATGACGGGCATAAGGATATTGAGCTGGAACTGACCGCCGGAAACGCCGGCGAGTCCGATCGTCGCGTCGTTGCCGAGGACTTTCGCACTCAGCTGCATGACGCTTTCGCAGATAACGGGATTTACTTTACCAGGCATGATGGAGCTACCGGGCTGCAAATCCTTGAGGATGACTTCGTAGTAACCGCAACGAGGGCCGGAGCCGAGCCAACGGATATTGTTGGCGACGTTGGACATCGTGGAGGCGACGGCTTTAAGGAGCGCATGGCACGCGACAAGACCGTCGCGCTGGGCGTTCGCTTCGAAGTGATTCTTCGCTTCAACGAAGGGAACGCCCGTCTTTTCGGCGAGGAGTTTGGCGATCGTTTCGCCGTACTTGGGATCGCAGTTAATACCGGAACCGACGGCGGTGCCGCCTGCGGGCAATTCGCAGATTTCTTTAATAGCGTCGTTAGCGCGTTCAACGGCCAATTCGAACTGACGAGCGAAGCCGCCGAATTCCTGACCGAGGGTCATCGGGGTCGCGTCGGCAAGGTGGGTGCGTCCGATTTTGATGACGTCTTTCCACTCTTCCGCCTTGGCCTTGAGGATATCGCGGCACTTTTCGAGAGCGGGAATGAGGCGATTTTTGATCTCGACGGCGACGGCGACGTGAATAGAGGTCGGGAAGGTGTCGTTCGTCGACTGACCGCAATTGACGTGATCGTTCGGGTGAATTTTCTTGTTCATGTCGAAACGATCGTAACCGGCGAGTTCGAGAGCGCGGTTAGAAATGACTTCGTTCGCGTTCATGTTGGAAGAGGTGCCCGAGCCGGTCTGATAGACGTCGATCGGGAATTCCTTGTCAAGTTTACCGTCAGCGACTTCCTGGCACGCGGCGAAGAGGGCGTCGAGCTCTTTCTGCTCAAGCGGGGCGCGACCCTTGGTAAGACGACCGAGCTGAGCGTTAGCTTTCGCCGCGCAAAGCTTGACGAGGCCAAGCGCGTGGATGAGCTCAGGAGCGATCGGACGATTAGAAATCGGGAAATTCTCAACCGCGCGTTGGGTCTGGGCGCCGTAATAAGCGTATTTAGGGAGCGAGACTTCTCCCATGGAGTCGCGTTCGACACGAACTTCAGTCATTTGATCTTCTTCTCCAAACATATTGAATTAGTTGTCAACGTCGCGACAACCACGACGTCTCAAACGGCGTGACGGACGACCGTCGTCCACTCACCCATATATATCCTACCCAAGACGAAAAAAGAGTCAAGCCGAAACGCCCCGTCCTTCCGCTCGAAGCCGTCAAAAACCGCCGCTTTTCTGCGCAAGAGCGAAATTTTTTTACTTTCCGCTCTTGCAACGAATGGGGAACCCGCTAGAATACTCAAAGCTAATCAAGGCGCTCGTGGCTCAATTGGATAGAGCAGCGGACTTCTAATCCGCAGGTTGAGGGTTCGAGTCCCCCCGGGCGTGCTTGCAAGGGTTTTGACGCGTTGCGTCGAAACCCTCTTTTTTACTCTTTAGGCCACGTTTTTAAGGGGCGCCGCCGGTTCTTGTTCGTTCATTAACGCTGGGAAAAGCGCTTATAAAACGTCAAAAAACTTCTTAAAAAACGGTCGTTTCAACGGTCGTTTTTAACATATTGCCAAAACGACCGTTCTTTACGCGCTAATGCGCTATTTCTTTTGATTCTACTGCTTCGCGCGTCGCCTCTTCGAAGTCGGCGTCCAATACGTGCAAGTAATGGTCTTTCGCCGTCTGCGGGCTGTGCCCGATCCATTCTGACTCCGCAAGCTCCCCGAACTTCTTCTGTACGTCGATCGCACACGAACTCCTCAGATTTTGAATCAGTCGTTCCCAACGATTCAACCCCGCGTCAAAGACTATTCGGTCGACGTGCTTTCTTATCGTCGTCCTGTTTTCGCTTATCACGTACGGCGATCCGTTTTCCGGGACTGTCTCCCAAAGATCCTCAAGAAGTTCTCGAAGGCGCGGGAAAAGCGGAATTACTCTACTTTCTTTCCCCTTGATTCGCGACGTCTTAGGACTATGCACCAAAAGACGTCGACCTACGAAGTCTACGTCCCGCCACTCCACAAGCAACGCTTCCGAATACCTCAGGCCGCCAACTCTGTAAAGTCCCAACACCGCCCGCCACATGCACGACGGCGCCGCGTCTATCATCTTCTCAAAGTCCTCCATCGGCACGTAATACTCCCGGCTCTTGTTTTTAAAAGAGCCCCTCTTGATTCCTAAGAACGGATTCGTTTCAATCAACTCCATTTCTATTCCAAAATTGAAGACGCGCCTGACGTCACGGATCGTTCCCGCCCGTGTCGCTTCTCCAACTTGATTATCAAGAAATCGTACGAACTCCGCCGCGTCGCGTTTAGTGAACGTGTCGCAACTTGCGTTTTCGTCCGCAAATTCGAAAAAACGCCTGCGCGATTGCCTCTTACTCGATTGCGTCGTTCTCTTCAGGTCGTAATATTCCGACTCCCAATACGCGTCGAAGAGCTCTTCCAACGTCGGGATCTTCTTCAATTCGATTAGCCCGTTCCTAGAAAGTCTCTCTTGCAAGTCTTCAGGAATCGCCGAAAAGCCATGTACTAGTCCTGACGTCAACAGGCGTTCCCGTCAACCGCGCCGTCAAGATCTTCTCCACATAACCCGCGATCTCTTCCGCCGCCCTCTTGCCGTATAACGACCCCAACGACAAGTATCTGCGCATACCTCCTTCCCTGTACTCCACTTGATACGCCGTGCACGTCTTCCTTTTAATCTCTTTTACTACCGCCATTTTTTCTTTTACAATCCTTTCACTATGAAAAATGGCGACCGTCTTTCAAACGTCGCCATTCTTACAAATATCTATAATCTAACCAATATCAGTTTTCATGAGGCATTGTCGCCGCCGCCTCTACCCACTCTATCAAACGTCTTCGTGAGAATAGACGGGTTCGCGCTATCTCTTTAAACGGAATTCCCAACCTTGACGCGTTCTCTTGAAGGTACCTTTCTGACACCCCCAAATATTGCGCCGCTCCCGACGCGTCCATCACTTCAGGCGCCGTTCGTCTGAAATCGTTCGCGTCCGCTACTCTGCCGCGTAATACAGTAACGGGCATAACTCCTTTTCTCCTTTCACCGGTTCGTCGACAAGCTTACAAAGCTCGATCGTCGTCGCCTTGATTAGCTGTTCTATCCTGTACACGGTCACCCCGTGTTCTTTTGCAAGCGTTTCTCGCGTCTGCGCTCCGCTTACTCCCTTCTTAACAAGGTCGATTTCATATTCTGTCAATCGCGCTTTGCGCGTCGCTATCGTGAATAACTCTCTGGATTCTAACGTGTCGTCGTCGCGCTCTGTCGTCTGTTGCGTTTCGTATTTCGGATCGTATTCTACGACCTCTATCCGCGTCTTTCTTCTGAGTCCTTTCGAATCCTGATACTTGCGGATCAACGCCAAGACCTCTTGCCGAAGAAGAAGTCGGCCTTCCATATTCCAGTAACGCCGATTTTCAAGAAGTCGAACGCACACTTCCTGGACTGAGTCGTCGTACTGATCCCAACTCCCGTAATGTTTGCAATACGTCGTCGCGACTTTTTGCGCGAACTCGAACAAGTTCAGATCGGTAATCATTGCGGCAACTCTCCGTCTATTCCGTTTCCGGGAACTTCTCTTGACATTCCCTGACGATAATCAACACGCTCCCCTCTTTGTCTATCCGTC
The DNA here is from genome assembly GCA_051885615.1 of Thermoguttaceae bacterium. Taxonomy (GTDB): domain Bacteria; phylum Planctomycetota; class Planctomycetia; order Pirellulales; family Thermoguttaceae; genus RUG369. Next base: position 11,833 of record JBJEXI010000031.1, on the reverse strand, counting down.
CGAATCGCGCGCTTATTTCCGCCACGCGCTTGTCGTCGTCCCAAAAGCCCGCCCGTGTCAACGCGTCTAACGTCGGTTTAATGCGGTTGTCAATATCCCCGACGCGCTTTTTCAGATGAAAGATTATCTCCACTGAACAGAACGACCACTCTTTAGGCATTTTCATATTTGCGCATTTCCACGCGACAAGGTCTTTAAACTTCTTGTACATTGGACTAAAGAACGGCTTGTTTGAGTTCGGATTTCGTCGCCATATCACGTTCGCACTAGGTGGCGCCATCGGGATATAAAGTTCGATTACTGTCGGTTTACTTGCCATCGCGTTCTTTCTCCCAACATGATATGATAATTGGATATGTCTTCTTGACTTCGTCAAAGATCGACTCGACAACCGCCCTCGTAATCGGTTGCGTCTCTTTCGTTAAGCGTTCGTCGAAAACGTGCAACATTTCTCGAAGATTCATCTTCCACAAAAAACGCGTTCGAGCGCTTAATGGAAGAAGGCCCCTTGCGTCCTCTTTCTTCTCTCCGTTCTTTAACGCGTCTTCGTACTCTACGGCGCGTTCGCAAGATAAAGGCTTGCAACGTCTCAACGATCGTTCAATGTAACTAGCGTTTCGGTAACGCATCAACTGACGCGCAACGTAAATCGGGCACTCTACCTGGAACGTGGCCCCCGCGAATTCAAAGACGCTAAAATGTTTCATCTTGAAGAGAGACTGTAAAAGAAGAGCGTTTTTTTTGCCGTCAAACTCACAAGACGCGCCGAAGTCGTAGCCGGTAGATATTCTTGCAACTTCGGCAAGGCGTTCTTCTGCGAATCCGTCCTGACATAAAAGCAAGACCTTAAATTCTTTAGAATAATCATTCATTTAAACTAAACCCTTTCTTTCTTCTGCCGCCGGTATCTAACCATACGTCTGTCAGATATTCGGCGTCTAGTAACGTAGATAAAACTTCTTCTCTTTCCCTAGTCGAGCCCCGGCGCTGGAATCGCCGTGTAAATTGCGACTTACTAAAGAATCCTCCAGGTTGCGTTCTAGCCCATTCCATAACCTCTTCAGAGAATCGCGACAAGTCGTTCCCGCCCATCCTGTTCTTGTAAAATTCGAAGACTCCAGATTCGTAACGCGCAAGCTTAGCCGCAAGCTCCATCGATTCCGCGCCAATCTCCATCCCCGGATCGGCGCCTACCTTCGAGCACTCGAACAAAAGCGCATACTTCCAAATCTTCTCCGAATAACGCGCCAAATGCTCGACCCCCAATTTCCCCGACGTCGATCCGTCGCGAATCTTTTGTTCCAGTTCGTCGTCAAACGCTTTGAAAACGTTGTAAGCGTCTCGAGTAAATCCGGCGACGATCGGGCCGTCTCCCGTCGACGACTCGACGTCCGCCCACTGTCTGATAATGCGTTGAACGTTGCGCGGAACTTCAAAAGGTCTTGTTTTGGTCGCGTCTTCGTACGTCTCCGACGTCTTCTCAGAATACGTTCTTCCGTAGATCACCGTAAAGCGCGCGACGTATCCGTTCTTCAACAGCGTGTCCGACGTCGCGTCGAAGAATTCCTTCGGATTGCCCGTCGCAAATATCGTAAGACTAGGCCGGTCAATCCCCGCGACGCTGTTCGATTCTTTCGCGTCTTGCGCGACGACGCGCGGCAAGTAGTTTCTGTTGTTACCGTTCGAGAAAACCTTTAAAGACTCTGTGATAACGCTTGTAACGTTGCTGTTTGACCGTTCCCCGTTCATCACGGCTAAGTCGCGCCCAAATTCGTCATGCAGCCAATATATCTTCCTAAGTCTACAAAGCATATTTTGCAACGCCTGGACGCTTGCGAACGATTCCGGAATCGATTCGTTGGGGCGATATATCCTTGCAACTTCCGCGCCTACGCGTCGGATGATCTCTTTCCCCATACCCGAAGGGGCCAAAAAGAGCGCGTAAAGATTCGGCGTTATCATGTTCCCTGAGAAGTTCACGGAAAAAGACCGACCCGTCAAAAAACTCATGTCGGCCAACGCGCCCAAAAACGCGCCCTCAGGTTGACGACGAATCGCGTATTGGTTGCGCAAGTCTTGCAACGCCCCCATCATGCCGCCGCACTCCAAGAGCTCTTGCGGGAACTCTGGAAGAGTCGGCGACGTTTGGGTTTCGCGCTCTTGTTCCGAATCCGTCGTCGCGTCTGTCCTGATCGTCTCCGGCGACGTCGCGTTAAAGTCTGATTCGTCGGCGTTTATAACCTCTATTATTCGGTCAGACGCTCTATCAACGCGTCTTGCATACTCTCTTGACGCCGCCGAAATGTCGCCGTCGTGCTCCAGCGCGGCGATCAGTTGTAGCGGCGAATAGGTTTTATCAACTTCTAGCGGCGCGCCGTTGCTTGAGAATACATGGAAGTATCCTTCTTCTTTCGAATAGCACCCGCCAACCTTCCCCGCGATCGTCTGTCCAGGACGCGCCCAAAATTCGAACGCGTCGTTCGCGCGGATGAAAGACCAACCGGAGCGAATAAGAGCCCCGCGCCAATCGTCGGAACGGCGCAAATAATCCGCTACCGACTCTCGGTCGTCACCCCGCGTAAAAGTCGTCGGATTCGTTCTCAAAACGACCGGCGCGGGCTCTTTTGGTTTCGTTTCGTCTAAGCTTATCGCCGCGTTTATAAGCTTGTTTCTTTGCTCTTTATCAAGCGTCGGAAGGCTTGTCCATGTTCCAGATTTAATTTCATAACCGTTCGTCGGCGAAATGATACAAATACCGCCTTCCCCTCTTGTCTCAATCGCGCATCCCGCCGAAGTGTTCGCAAGTTTAACGTTTCTACCGCAAGCCGTCGTCCTGTACGCGACGTGAACGCCTCCAGACTGCGTCGACTCAACGGCGCATCCTTCAAGAGCGTCTCCAACCTTGTCTTTAAACGCCTTAAACAACGCCCCCTTTTGGTCGAAGTCGATTACTTCAAGACCGCCTGACGTCTGACCGCACACGACGGCGACTGCGTCAAACTCTATAGAATCGCTAAAGACTCTAGCGAAATCAGGACGTTCCGTCGTGAATTCGCGCCACTTGCAAAGCGGCCTTTTTTGCCTCTTTGACGCGGGCAACACGTTCAGGCCTGATTCGTAGTATTCTTTAGCGATATCTAGTAGAGTTTTCATTTTGACCAATTAAAAAGGAATGTCTGTCGACGCGTCGTCGTTTGAAGAGAACTTGTTACAGGCGCATTCATAAAACGGCGTCCTCTGTTCATATTCCAAACAGAATCCACCGCTTTCGAGTTCGCCTTCGTTCATGACAAGCGACGGCATCCAACTTTTACACTGACCGCACCTTTTCGCGCTTGTCGGGTCGTCGAATCGGGCAAACTCTTCAAAGCCTTCCCGATCTTGCTTGTCGACGTTCCAGTCTTCCTTCTGGATTGCGTCGATCGGTTTGAACTTTGGAATCGGCGAAAAGTCGACCCATTCGATCGTCGGGAAGTTCCGACCAGGCGTCGTCGAAACCTTGATCTTCTTAGGCGTCGCCAACGCCCCGGCTTTAGCGTAACGTTCCGCCGTTTCCGCGTCGGTCGGCGGCACGACGACGCTTTTCCACTTCCACCACTCCACGAACTTGTCCCGCGCGAATCCTTTATGCTCTGGACAAAGCCATTCGCGCGAAGTCTTGCGCCCTTCGTGGTAATATGTGACCTGCAAGGTCGGCGGCTTGTCGTTCCCTGCGCGTGAATAGTGAAGTTCATATTCAACGCGCAAGACGTCTAAGACTTTCGACGTCGAGTCGTTTGGAAGGTCAAAGAATGGGTTTCTGTCGCCCATCAAAACCACCCCCCGCCGTCTGCGGCGACGTCGCCGCTGACGGTTCGCGCTGCCGCGCGCATATTACCGCCCCGCTCCCGTTGGTCGCTTTCATTTCCGTAAGTTACCGCGTCTTCGTCACTGTCGTCCCCGCCGTCATTACGATCTTCGTAGCGACCAACGGGAGCGGGTCGAGTCAGTCGCGCGGGAGCGCGGGCCCCCTGCGCCGGGGTCGGCGCCGGCATGTATTCGTCGACGTTGTTATACTCTTTCGCGTTGTAAACGCGCGTTGACAAGAGGATTCGGAAGGGCTTTCTTTGTAAATCCGAAGTATCGCTTAACGCCTGGACGTTCACCGCCGCCGCGATCGCCGCAAGACGCGATCGCGCCATGTTGACAGCGTCGGGATTGGCGTGCCACAAGTTGAGGACGTCGCGGATCCTCTGTCCCCTGTATTGACCCGTCAACACCTGATAATCCAACGCCAACCCTTGCGACCTTCCGTCGCGCAAGTCAAGGATTCGTTCGGCGATAATCTCGACGTCGTAGACGCCTTGAGGCAACGTTTGATTGACGCCTGAAAAAGGCCTTACCTCTTGAATGTTAAAATCTATCCTAGCCATGGTTTATTCCTCACTGAAAACGAACGGCGCACCATACGCGCCCGTATGAATCGCGATAGAACGACGCGCCGCAACGCGTGAACGCGCCGTTAAGAAGTAGCGCCCGATGCGCGGGGGACGCTAGCCACTGTTTAATCGCCTCTTCAAACCCCGCTAAGTTTTGCGCTAAGATTTCCGGCGACCCCTCGTGAAGAAGAAATCCTCTTGAGGCGTCGCGGCGCGTTTGAACGTTCGCGCCGTCGAACAGCCGCCGATCAGGGCGAAGACTCTTCAGACCGAATCGAGCGCGGCAATCGTTGACAATCTCTAACAACGTCGTTTCCGACTCTGTCATGTCGTCAAGCTTAACTCCGGCAAGTTCCTTGTCTGGTTTGGGCGCGTATTCTTCTTGAACGCCGCATGCCTTCGCCGCGCATTGCGCGTTCTTCGATTCGTAGTAGTTGCAAACGACGGGGCGCGCGTTAAAGAATCGCCATTTGAAGAGCCCGCAAGCTTGCGCTGTAGAGCTTGACGACATGAACGCCAAAGAAAGGATTGACGCGATAATAAGATTTTTCTTCATTGGTTGACCTCTTGTTGGGCTTGCTTGATTGACGTGAGGACGGCGCGCGCGTCCAGGGGAAGTTCGGCGGGGATAGCGAATCGAGACTTTGCGACTTGATAGGGGGACGCCTCAGTTCTTACGATGCGCGGGTTGTTTTGGTCGCCTTTGGCCGCCCCGAAAGAACGCGTCGCCAAAAGAATCACGTCGACGTATTCCGCCAAAAGAGACCGGGCGGATTTATGAAGGCGCGGCGTAAAACGCTTTAACGACGACACTTCAGGGTCGCTGTAATCTTCCGCTACGGCGTGGGCTAGAAGAAGAATAATCTTCCCCTGTTGATGTAGGGCCGCTAGGTGGTCTAGAACGATCCGCCAAAAGGTCAAGGCGATTGTGTAGCCTTTACCGTAGCCTATTTGTTCGATGTTGTCGACTTTCGAGTCCGTCGCGACTTTGTCCCAAATGAGGCGTTCGAGCCAGTCCAGGGAATCGATTACAATCGTCTTGAATTCGTTCGGCTGCGTCTCGAGCGCGACAAGTTCTTGAAAGACTTCGTCGAACGATTTGGCCAAAGGGAATTTGGCGCAATCTATCATCCCCAATCCGTCTTCAGTTTGAATGAACACAGGGGCGGGGAAGTTGGCCGCGAACGTGCTTTTTCCTATCCCTTCCATACCGTAGAGGATGATTCTAGGCGCGTCGAGCGTTCGCCCACGCGTGATGGAATCTAATATGCTAGCCATTAAAGAAAACCTTTCCGTGTAAATTGTATAAGAGACGAAGGGCGCCGAAGTAGACGACGCCCAAACTTCGGCTTAGCTAGTCTTGAACGTCCCTTAACTTGTCTAAAAGACCTTCGACGACGTAACGCAAGCACGTGTCGAGACGGTCTGAAAATCTCTCAACGTCGCTATAGATAAGTTCAAAGGATTCAAAATCCAATTCACGATACGCGCTTTTGGCGATTCCCTTCATCTTCTCTAAGGTCTTGAACATTTCAAAAGTAGACCTTTTTGCTTCACCGAATTTTTGGTAGATCATGAAATCGCGGAACTTCCGGTCTTGTTCGATGAACTCTTCCCGAATTTTTTCATATTCGCTTTTAACAAACATTAGATTGCCCTTTCTTTAGACTGTTTGTTGGGGGGGGGTCGCGTCGGCGTTCCAGACGTCGGCGTTGAAGTTAGATTGTTTCATCATCTGACGATATGTCGCGTCGAGCTCTGAGAAGAGATACAACGCCGTCAGGAACGATTCGCGCTCTTTGTCGGGTAGCGACATAAATTTTTCTAAAGAAGTCATTTCGTCATGCTCCGCTATTTAAGAGGTTGTTTGGATGGGAAGAGAGGACGCGCGGCCTAATCTTCATATCTAAGCTATAACCGTGAACCACGAACTTGTGAGACAAATAATATCGTATTCCACGAACAAATCAAGGGTGTTTTTTGAAATATATCTTGATTTTTTTCGTGAGTCACGATAATCGGAGCAATGGAGGTAAAACCAATGAAAGAACGACTAAAAGAACTTCGTAAAAAGCTTAATCTAACTCAACGCGAACTCGCCGAAAAAATCGGCGTCAAAATAAGTCAAATAAGCGATTGGGAGCGTGGGCGATTCTCGCTCTCCGCTGCGCGAATCGCGCAAATCTGCGCGGCGCTTAACGTTCGGCGGGAATGGTTTGAGACCGGCGAAGGGGACGTGCTTGAGCCTCAGAGGCCGGAAAAAAGGACGCGCGACGAAATCCTAAGCGACGCCTTCGAACTAGTATACAACGAACTTTCCGACGACGGGAAGAAGGCGTGCGACAAGGTTCTGGAGCGTCTTTTTGAGGAACGGATGCATTATTTCTGTATGAAGGCGAAACGACAGACTAATAACGGAACGATAGGGGGCGACATGATACAAAATTAGGCGTTTAGACTGTTTTATTTACAGGTTTTCAACAAAAATCAGGGTCAGTTTTACATATTACTGACCCTTATTTTGTTATATAGCATACGTTATAGAAAAAACGTTTTATCATGTTTCACGTATAGGTTTTGAGATTTTACCCCCTTCTTTCACCTTCTTTCACGCTTTTTTCAACGCTTATTTCAACGCTATAACCAATATAATCGCTATATTTTAAATCAAAAAACAATAATGTTAGAAGTGACTAACACCCAATAAGAGCTATATAAAAGCATAGAATATATATATATTTAGATATATATATAGATATGTTTAATAAATCATTTCTGCAATTTGTTTCAATCTTCTTTCACCCTTTTTTCACTTATTTCAACGCTTGTTTGTCGTCTCCGTTTATATATAGGAAGGCGTGAAATAAGTGAAAGAAGGGGTAAAAACGAACGTATATTCATATAACACAAATACTTACATGCGTTGAAAAAAGCGTGAAAAAAGGGTGAAAGAAGGTGAAAGAAGGGGTGCAGGGGTGTTTGACGGGCGGATGGGGGCGGCTAGGTACTACCCGAAGAGAATTTCTTGACTGTGCACGACGCCCTCAATTTTTTGGGTTTTGTTTGTTTTTGGGGGCGCTTGACTTTGTTGGTCGCTTTTCTTAAAATTGAAGAACATCGCGTTCTAGCTCTTGAAGTTCTTTTGGGGCGTTGCGTTTTGTTGGCGGGCGAAAATAACGTCGGAACGGTTTGTTTATTGAAACGGGTTTGTCATGTTGAAACCTCAAGTCACTGTTCAACAAGGGTCGAAAGAGTATAAAGAATACCTTCGATATCTCGAAAAAAAATATGAAGACCACAAGATGATTCAGGCTTATTTAGCCGATCCGCGCGTCGAAACGGTCGCTCGCGCTTTCGCTTCTAGAAATCATGTGCCGACGCAAAAAGAGGCGGTCAGTTCCCTTGCCGTGTATAAAACGCCATACAAAATCTATAGAAAGATTTCTTTTTTTGTTTATATTGCGCTATGGGTTGCCCTTGTCGTTTTGATTGGATATTATTTTTGCTTGAGTCAATCAGAAAGCGACGCTTTCTCCGTTTGGGCGGCGCTTTATTTGTATGTCGCCGCGACTTACTCAACCCTTCTTTTTTTTATGTCTAAAAGGTTTAGGGCCGCCTCTTTTTGCGTCACGACCTTAACAAAACACTTTTTAGGATTGGTCGACCTCAACGACAACGCTTCACATTAAACAAACACAGAAGAAGAACTCCCCATGAGGTCAACTAGGCGCCGCAAATACTCCGTTTGCCGCTTGTTCTCTTCGTAAAGCTTGCGCTGTCCGTCCAGACCGCCGCCCCACGCTTGCGCCTGATACGCCGAAAACGTCCCCGTCGATTCTACTTTCTTCTGGATCGCGTTCGTCGTCTCTTCCGCCATCCCTTCTTCGAATTGTTCGTATTGACGTTGAACTTCTTGATCCAGATTTTCGAACTTGCTCTGCGCCCCAGTCAGTTTGCGCAACGCCGCCGCGATCGTCGCGTCGTCGCCGCCCTGTTGCGCCTTCGTCAACTCTTGTTGCGCCGCTTGCAATTCTCCAAAACTTTTGTTCCAGCGTTCCTCAAGCGTCGCGTTTTGGTCGAAATACGCGCTTTCCGCCGCTTGTCGGTCTTCTTTCGCCTTCGTCTGTTGTTCTTCCTCTTCCGCTTTTTGGCGCTCTTGCTCTTTCGCCTTCGTTTCGTTCTCTCTGTCTAACGCGCCTTTGTCTGATTCGTACGCTCTCAACGCCGACATATATTTGCGCGTCGCCTCTGCGATCTGTTCGTCGTCCCCGCTCTGTTTCGCATCCTGCAACGCTTTTTCCGCCTCTTGAAGTTTCGCGCCCGACATTTGCGCTTTCTTCTCTGTCGACGCGGATTCGTATTCCAGGTCGTATTCGGCGTTTTCTCTCTTCTTTCGCGCCTCTTCTTTCTTCGCTTTCTCTTCCGGCGTTTCAAACCCTTCATCCGTTTCCGGCTCTTCTAGCTGTTTTCTAAGAACGTCAAGTTCCGCCTGCATCGCTTTAGATTCGTTGTAATTCTTTATCTTTTCGGCATGAACTCTTGCTTTGAATTCCGCGTTATCCGCAAGCATCGCCAACCGCTTGTCGTCGAGATTGTCGTACAAAGTCCCCTTCCAAAACTTACCGCCGTTGAAGAAGTCTTTTCGGTTGGCCCACTTCGCCTCGTCGTCTGTTATCATTTCACGCGCGATTTTTTTGTCGATCGACCGGCTGGAGCCGACAAGATTCTTTTCTTTGATCGCGGCCTCGAGCTCTTGCACCTTGTTTTTCATCATTTCTTTGTTCAACTTCGTTTGCGCTCCGTTGGCGATGTTGATCTTACCCGTCAACGTGTCGACGCTGACGCCTATTTCTCCGTACGTGTCGTTCAAAATCGACGCAAGCCGCGCCGCCTCCGCGATCTCAGAAGTTGTCAACGATTCTTTCGCGGCCAATTCTTCCAGACGATGAAACCTTTCCATGTCCTGTTCGCGCTGCGCCTCTCCAGCCTCTAACGCCTTGTTCTTTTCATCCGTCCACACGTCCGTTTCGCGTTTCTGTGAAAAGTAATAAGCGGCGGCGGCGCTTACGGCTGTTATAGCCGCCGCTAGAGCTGTAAGAGCAAGAATCGTCGGGTTAGTCGCGCTTAACAACTGAATGGCCGTTCGATACGCCTTTACTGCGGCGCTTCCCGCCGCAAACGCGACCGTCAGTCCTTTGACGGCGTAAGCCGCTCCGCCGATTACGACTCCGAAAGCCGTAATCGCCGAAACCGCCGTCGGGAAACGTTGCGTCATTGAAGAAATAAAAGCCAAAACGTCTTTTAAAACGTCGGCTACCTTTACCAAAGCGGGCGTCAAAGCCTTGTGGAACGAATTTTTGATTCCGTCGGTTGCCGTTTTGATCCGCGTTATAGCGTCGCCAAACTCCGCTCCCATCGACGCGGCGGAAGTCGAGACGGTCGCCCCTAGTTCCCGTGCTTCGTCTCTCATCGCGTTTAGGCCCGCCGATCCGCCGGAAAGAAGGGGCAAGAGTTCGCGCCCCGATTCCCCGAACACTTGCATCGCGACCGCCGCGCGGCGCGTCGGGTCGTCGATCTTCGCGATCGCGTCGGCGACTTTGTAAAACTGTTCTTCAGGGGACGACGCCGCCAAATCTTGAGTCGAAAGACCGATCGACGCGAAGAGCGCTTCCGCGTCGCCCCCCTTGTCGACCGCCTCGACGATCTTCTGCGACAATCCCTTGAAGGATTCCTCGACGCGTTCAATCGACGTTCCAGAAAGCGTCGCCGCATACGACAGTTCGGAAAGCGTTTCAGACGAAACGCCGACGCGTTGCGACATCTTGTCGAAGGAATCGGCGTAATTCGAAAAACTAACCGTCGCGGAAACGACGGAAGACGCCATGCCGCGAATATACGCCGCCGCGTCTTTTACTTTCTCTTTTAGTTTGTTTACCGCGTCTTCGGCGCCTTTTAACCCGTCGCCGTTCGCTTTAGGGGACAAGTCCTTCTCCGATTTGCCGACGCGTTGCGCCGCCGTTCTCACGTCGTTCGAGAATTTGTAAAGTTCGTCCTTTGCGGATTCCGTGTCGCACGTCACGACGACATAGGCTTCTCCAGCTGTCACAGCGCTCATTCGTAAACACCCCCCCCTCTAAAATTCTATCTTTTGCGTTTTGACGCGTTTTTTTGATTAACCGATTACTTAGTCGATTTTTTTATAACACACCTAGCGTCGTTCTTGTCGGCTCTTATGTTTTCTCTTTCTTTGATATTCAAGTATTGTTAGGCGGCGTAGAATGAGACGTTCTAGGGAATGATCGCGCCTTCCCTATCCGTTTCTTTTCGTAAATGCTAAGATAACGCGCCCACATTTCCGGCGGCAAATGAATTCCAGGAAGTTTGAAATTTCCCCAAACTTCCTCAACATACCACGCGGGCGGCGTTATGACTTGCGACTCTAGCCGACGGTCATATTCGTTGAAGTCGTCGTCTTCGTCTGAGTAGAAGTCAATCTTTCTTTTGGGTTCTTCTTCGATATATTCGCTTGTTTTAAAGACTTCTTCAAAGTCTATCTCGTCGTCCCAATTAAACACGCCTTTTTTTAATGCTCTTATTCTCTTCTGTTTCTTCTTTACAAGCTTTTTACGGTCTTTAGTCGCTGTCGATTCGTCAGGATAACTTGCCGCAACTTTTGCAACGTACGCCGCGTTAAAGTCTTTACGATAGCGAATAAGAGCTTTTATCAATTCGTCGACGCTCTTAGGGTCGCCGTGAAGATATTTGTCGGCGAAGTCGTCGTAAAGAGATTTCAGATTTTCATTGGCATACCATTTTTTAACGTTAATAACGACCCTTTCTGATATGCCTAGAATCTTTGCGGCGACGCCTGTTCCGACGCCGCCAAAGCTTATGTCAATGATTTTTTGGCAAAGTCTAGCGCGTACGGGGGGGATCAGTCCTGAATATTCAAAGATTTCTTCCATCAGAATATATGCTGTCTTCGATTTGACGTCGCCCGGCGTTCGGCTAAAATCTCGAAGGGATTCGAAGAACGCGGCGTAATCCGATTCAGGATTGTCTTGAAAGAATTTATACACATATCCCGCCGTCGTTTCGACAGATTCTTTTTGTTGAAAAACAAGGGGTTGTACAAGGCATTCTTTACTTTCTCTTACGTATTGTTCGTAACCATAAAGGTTTTTTTCACCCATAGTTCATTGCATCCTTTCTTTCTTACTCATTGCCACCGGCGACCGCGCCGGGGCGGGCCCGCGCTACCGCGCGACCGTGAAAGAGCCGCTCCCGATGGTCGCTTTCATTTCCGTAACTGATCCCGTCTTTATTACGAAAATCGACGCAATGTTTTTCATTACAAAACCCGGAACGAACTAAGACGAAGGGCGCGTCTTCCTTCTGATCCGCGCTTGCGAACT
>JBJEXI010000030.1:43289-58529 GCA_051885615.1 Thermoguttaceae bacterium | reverse complement strand
CACCGACACGCGCCTCAACCGGCGGCCCCCGCGCCCCAACCTGCGGCCCCCGCGCCCCAACCTGCGGCCCCCGCGCCCCAACCGGCGGCCCCCACGCTCCAACCTGCGGCTCCCGCGCCCCAACCTGCTAAGTCGGAACCGAAGCCCGCGAAGACCTCTTCCGGCGACGCCGAAGAAGATCTCGCCGATTGGCTCCTTGGCGACGACGACGACGTTTCCGAAGAAACAACCACTATTCAGACCGCTCTCGACGATCTCGACCTTCCGTACACCCCTCAAGAGGCGAAGACGGAAGAGACGAAGCAGGAGAAGCCCAAGAACGCCGTTCCAAATTCGAGCGACGCCGCCGCGAATCTCCTTAAAAACTTCTTCAAAGGCGGTCGTTGAGTATTCCGAGTTTCTCCCGCTCGTAAATCTACGCTCAGAAGCGAACGCTGGACATTGCGTCGGCGTTCGCTTTTTTTATGATTTTGTAAATCGTTAAAAGCGTCAAATCCATTCTTTCTGGCATGACTCCGTTTTTGACCCAATTCTCTTCCGGAAAAATAACGCGTCTTTCTTTTTTGACTTGCTAAGTTTAGATAATTTTGGTAAAATAATGAAAATGCGTTCTTTGTGAAAGGAAGAAAAAAGAGCGCGTGCCCGTAACTGTTATTAGAACTAACGAGGAATATCGTGACAAGGCGCAGCAGACACTCTCTGACGGACAACGTCCTTCGATCGACGCGCGCGTTATGCGTTGGCGCCGCGATTTTCCTATGCCTTCTTGCGAGCGCTTCTTTCTCGTACGCGCAGACTTCCTCTTCCGCGCCGCGTTCCGATGAAAAACCGACTTTCTGGCTCGTCGACGAAAACGGCTCATGGCGCGCGCCGCTACCGAATTGGACGATTGAAGAGGTCATGCGCATCGTCGACTCCAATAAGGAGACGGAGGCCGCGTCTCCGTGGGCGATTCAGTCTCTCGACGCGACGGGAAGCGTCGAAGGAGGCGTCGCTCGACTCTTCATTGCGATGACGATCAGCGTCGCCGACGGCGTCGTGCGCGCCCCGATTGGAATGCGCGAAGGCGTTTATCTTCCGACCCCGGAAGACGAGGCGTCGGGGAACGCGAAAAACGCCGGGTTCCATTATCGCGGACCGGGCGCCTGCGTTCTGGATATCGACCGCGAGACGGGGGAATACGTCGCTCTCTTCGACACAGTTCCCGCGCCCAAGGAAGAGAGCGTTCCGGCGACGGAGGAATCGACCGGCGAAGCGTCCGGCGGCGACTCCGTCGACGACGATTCCTCGAAAGACGCCGCGACGCGCGAACCGCGGCCCCGCGGAAGACTTCGTCCGAATTTTTACGAACTTGAATTGGAATTATGTTTCCCCGTGGAGCGCGTCGGATATTCCGACTCCGACGAAGACGCTCAGTGGAGCTTCGCGGCGAGTTTTCCCCCTTCGCTTCATTCTCAGTTGACCCTCGAAATACCGACGTCTGACGTCACGATCAGCGCGGTGAAGGGCGCCGCGGCGGACGCGCCGACGACGATGAGCGAGTCGTCGTCGGAACTTAAGCTTCGCGGCCTCGGACGCGCGGGGGAACGCGTTGAGTTCTCGTGGCGCCCGGATCGTCGTCGCGCGGCGGGTAATCGCGAGGAGACGAAGGCTGTTTTTCAGGTCGAAGACGCGTCGATCGTCGCGGAGCTCGACGCGCGCGGCGTCAACTTCGACGCGACTCTCCCCGTGCGCGTTTTTGGCGGCGACTCCGACGTCTTTCTCGTCGAACTCCCCCCCGACGCGACGCTAGATCCCGAGAGCGTTTCCGCGACCGGTTCCAACGGCGTTTCGTATGAAACGCTCAGCGCGCGCGAAATTCCCGTCAATGAAGCTCAAGGACGCCTTCAAGGGAGCGTTGTGGAGATTCGTCTCGCTCAGCGCGTCTCCGTCGCGACGTTGCGTCTCAAGGCGACCGCCGTTGCGCAGGAGACGGAGCAGGGCGTCAACGCGCGCCGTCCGGTTCGCGCCCTCGCGGGCTTCAGCGTCGTCGGCGCTCAAAAACAATTTGGACAACTCAAGGTGACGCGCGCGCAAGACGCCGACTTTGACGTCACCCCAATTTACGGCGCCTCCTCCGTCCTCGATTCGAGCGTTCCCGACGGTTCTGAAATCTACTCCTTCTTCTCGCAACCCTACTTGCTCCTCGCCGAGGCGTTTGAACGCGAGACCGTCGTCGACGCGCGACCCGAATACCTTATGCGCGTCGGAAACGACGAACTCCGACTTCGCGCCCGATTTCAATTTTCCGTTTACGGCTCGAAGCAGCGCGAACTCAAGCTGCGGCGCAACGGCTGGCGATTGGCGAAGGTTCTCGACTCGCAAAACGTTTTCAATCAGGAAGGCGTGATTCCGTCGAACGATCGCGGAGAGGCCGTCTTCCCGTTGGCGAATCCGTCGGACGGCGAGATTCTCCTCGAAGTTGAGCTCACGCACGACGTGGAGAAGATCGACGCCGGGTCGGCGCGTTGCCAAATCGCGCTGCCTTTCCCAATCGCGGCGCGTGTCGAGCCTGGATCCGTCGTCGTCTTGCCCGACGCGGACGCGGAGTTGGCTCCCGGTTCCGTCGCGCTTACAGGACTCTCGCGCAAAACGGCGCGCGCCTTCTCCCTCAAACTCGAGATTCCCGCCGACGCGCGGAAAACTCCGACGTATTACCAGACCGTGCTCGCGGCGCCCGGCGATCCCGATCCGACTTTCGCCGCGACGATTCGTCGGCTGAGCCAGGAAATTTGGGTGGAGGCGAAAACGGAGGCGACCCTCGACGAAAAGGGCGCGTTCCGCGTCAATGAAACTCTCGAATACCGCGTAGAAAACGAGCCGATCGAATCCTTCGCCTTCCAAGGGAGCGCGCGTCTCTTCGACGCGATTCGCGACCGCGGCGTCAAATGCTTCGTCGACGGAAGACCGCAGAATTTAATCCTCGACGCGCCCAATCCGATCGCGAACGGCGCGGGAAGCGCGACCGCCGAGGCCGGTCAGGCGCCCAAGCCCGTCGATTTTGAGACGTGCCGCGTCAAACTCGACGCTCCGAAGATCGGCGAATGCGTCGTCCTTCTGCAATACGATCTCGATCCGATCGATATGCGCGAAGGGTTGACGAATCAAGTTCGCGTCGAACTCTTCCAGCCTCTCAAAGACGAAAACGACATGCCTTTCGTCTCCAACGTCCTCACGATTTCCGCGCCCGTGGGCTTGGGACTCGCTTACTCCGGGACGGGGCGCGTTTCCAAGTCGGCGGAATCCGACGTCGGGGACGATCCGTTCCAGACGCTCTGGGAGGTTGAGCCGCGCCGGTATTCCGACGACGGTAAGACGGAGTCGATTCGTTGCACGTCCCTCTCCGCGGAGTATAACGCGCGATTCAGCGCCGCGCTCGACACGCGCGGACAAGCGCTTGTCGCCGTCGACCGCGCGTGGATTCAGTCGTGGTTCTCCAAGAATAGCCGACTCGACCGCGTCGTTTGGAAGATGGAATGTCGCCGCGATTACGTCGACGTCAAGCTCCCTGAACGTTGCTCGTCTGATCGCGTCGCCGTCTCCGTCAACGGCGAACGTCTCCCCATGGGGGGCGATTCCCGCAAGGGCGTCCTCTTCCATGATCGCGCCGTGCGTATTCCTCTCGAACAATACCGTCAGAAGGGGGAAGTCGTCCTGGAGATTTGCTACGCGCTCCCCTCCGAGAAGGATAGCCGCGGAAAACTCGTCGTCGATTTTCCCGATTTTGCCGTCGATTCCGTCTGGATTCGCCGTATATATTGGCAGACGATCTTCGGACGCAAAGACGTCGTGATCGTCGACCCGAAAGAGTGGACGCCCGAATTTGTCGTGAAACGCGGCGTCGGAATCGGTTCCTTCTTCTACAGCCGCGTTCCGACGATGAATCAAGAGGAGCTTTGCGACTGGTGCGGCGCCGCGCCGCGCGAACCGATCCCGCAAGAGGCGAACGTTTACCTCTATAGTCGCTTCTGCCAGACGCCGCCCCCTTCGGACGACCCCGTCGCCGCGCCGAGTATGAAGCCCGCGCGAACCGAACCGACCCTTAAACGCGCCCGACTCTACGTCGCGAGTCGTTCGCTCCTCGTCCTCCTGGGAAGCGCCCTCGCGTTGATTTTAGGATTGGCGATCTTGTACTTGCAGAGTTTCAACGCGCGCGTCGCCTTCGTCATGCGCGGAGCGCTCCTCGTCGTCTGCTTGCTCGCGGTCGTCTGCGCCTCGCTCCGACCCTTGCTCGCGCTCCTCTTCCTGCAAACCTCCGTCGCGGGTATCGTCGTTACGATCCTCGCCGCTCTACTCAACGTTTGGATCGCGCGCTCCGAGAAGAACGCCGCAAGGATTGACGCCGTCGCCGACGCCGAGAAAAAACATAACTGACACTATTTATTCGCGTAAACTTGAAACCATGACTCCGTTGAAGCTTGTCCATATGCCGCTGCGCGCCCTCTGCGCGATCCTTGCCGTCGGCCTCTTCGCGGACGTCATGCGCGCGCAAGACGCAATCTCTACCGCCAATTCCAATTCGCCCTCTTCCGCCAACGCCCCCGTCGAGGCGTTTCCGCGACTCGACGGCTCAAACTCCGCCCCCTTCTTGCCGGAGCCGACCCCCGCGCCGACCTTCGAGAAGCAGCCCAATACTTCTTCCGATTCCAACGCCGATTCCTTCCCCGGCTACCGCTTTTGGATGGCTCCTGAAGCGTCGGTCGACCATTGGCCGTGGGGAAAAGGGAAGTATCTTCCGATAGAGTCCGCCGCCTTCAAGGAATGGCAGAGGACGACGAGGCTTCGCAACCTCCTGAACGATTATGTCGGCGGCAAGAGCTTTTCAGGGGTCGTTTCCAAGCTGACCCTCGACGCGACTTTCGACGGCGAATCTCTCTCGGGCGTCGCGCGCCTCAAGACGGACGCCGTCGCGTTGCAAAACGGCAAAGGACCCGACTTCAACACGCCGCCGCTCCCCGATTTCGCCCTCGCCGTCTCCTATTCCGACGACGAAAAGAAAGAGCCTCTCGATCTCGTCGCCTCCTACTCCGACGGGCTGACCTATCTGCCGAACGCTGAAACGCGCGACCGCGTCTTCAACTGGTCGCTGCGCGGAAAAGCGGATTCTTCCGACGCGACGTCCTTCAATTTCGACTTCCCCTCCGTCCTCTCCGCCGAACTGATCTTGCGCGTCGACTCCGCGATGCGAATCGACGCGACCGGCGCTCTCGTCTTCCCCATTCCGCAAGACGAAGGAGAGAAGAGCGGCGACAAGCGCGAATGGCGCGTCCTCTTCAACGGAGGAACGGCGACGAAGGTGACGATTTATCGACCCGCTACGGATTCCGCCGCCAAAAAGATCGGTTTTCGGCAGTCTTCGTCGTACAAAATCGCGCTCGTTGGCGTCGAAGCGTCGTCGCGTTTTGATTTCGAGACGAGCAAAGGCGTTCCCGCCGACGTCGATTTGATTCTTGATCCGGGGCTTTCTCTCCTTTCTCTCGAGTGGGGAAGCGCCGCCGACCTGCGCCCGACGGAGACGACGACCGATCCCGACGGAACGACGCGCGTTCACGTACGCGCGCCCATCGACGCGTCGGCTGAGCTCGGGCCCCTTCGCGCGACCCTCTTCGCGCCCCTGTGGACCGGCGAAAAGAGACTCCCGACGATTCGCATGGAAGCCCCGAATCTCGAATGGCGCGAATCGATTTTGCGCGTCGGCATTCAAGAGCCTCTCGCGCTGACTCGCGCGGTTCCCGTCGACGCGGTTCAGACGCGCGACACGGGCCGCGCGCGCGTTGATACGCAGGGCGCCGCCGTCTTTAAACTCTGCAAACCCGACGCGTCCGTCAACCTCTCCGTCCGCCGACCTGCGGCGCGGCCCGCGTTCGACAGCGCCGCGGATTCCTATTTCTCGTCGAACGAAGTTTCCTCGAAGACGACCCTCTTTCTCGACCTCAACGGGCAGGATTGGCGACGCGTCCTCATTCCCATAGCCGAAGGGTGGGACGTCGACTCCGTTCAAGCCGCGCAGGACGACTCTCTCGCATGGTCGCGCACGAACGATCAGGCGCGCGATCTATGCCTCTCCTTTAAGAATCCCCCCGAGTCGGGCGCGACGCGCGTCGTCGTCTCCGCGCGTTATATCAATCCGATCGAAGAACGCGCTCTCGTCGACCGCTTTTCCCCCGTCGATCTTTCCGACGTTTTGGTCGGCGCCCACGCCCTCTCGATTCGCACCGATTCCTCCTTCCAAGCGCACCTCACGTCCGCCGACGGAAAGCTCTTTACGCCGCGAAAAGTCGAGCCGAAATGTCTCTTTAGCGAATCCCAACTCCGCGAAGCGACTCCCCTCGATCCGGGCGCCGCGCGGTTGTGGATCGGCGATCAGACCGTCGGACTCTACGCGAATCTCGAAAACGTCCGCTCGAACTATTCGATCGCCGCGTCATGCCGCGCTCTCGTCGACGTCGATTCCATCCGCGAAACGTGGAAGTTGCGCTGCGCCCCCGTCGCCGGTAT
Organism: Thermoguttaceae bacterium; assembly: GCA_051885615.1. Classification (GTDB taxonomy): domain Bacteria; phylum Planctomycetota; class Planctomycetia; order Pirellulales; family Thermoguttaceae; genus RUG369. The sequence continues at coordinate 51,992 of JBJEXI010000030.1, read as the reverse complement.
GCGCGTCGACCGCGTCGTCTTCTTCGTCATGCCCGCGCTCCAACGCGCCGTCGACGAAGACTCCGAATCCGCTTACAACGGCTATTTTCACGAAGATTACTCATGGTCCTGGTCGACCGCAAACGAGCCGGATCGCGTCTACGAAGCGACGCCTCTTTCGCGCGAAGAAGCCGCCGCCGTCCGCGCTCCTCTCGGCGCCGACGCTTACGAAATCAAGCTCGCCACTACTCGAAGCGTTCCCTTTGAGCTCAATCTGTTCCTCTACGCCCCAACGCAAACCGATCGCCGCGTTCCTCTCGTCTTCTTCCCAGACGCGGACGCGCCCTCCGTCGAATTCGTCGTTGAAGCGCTGCCGCGCGTTCTATTCAAGACGCGCGCGAACTCGCTCGCTGAAACGACCGCCCCCCCTCAGACCCAAGAGACCGCCGCGACTTTGATAAAAGCGTTTCGCTACGACCCGACCGTCGTCTTCTCCGCCGACGCCGACGCCGAAATCGTCGAACGCGCTCCCAAACAAGGGGACGAATCCGACGTGAAGAACGCCCCGCGTCCAGCTCTTTACGCTTCAAATTCCGCGATTCCCTCTCTCGAACTCTTCGTTCTCAACAACGACGAGTCAAATGGGAGCGAGTCCCTTTCCTGCAACTCCTTATGCTGGTTCCAGAACGTCGATTCCTATTACCAGATGGACGGCTCCGTCAACTATAACGCGACCTTCTATCTCGAAAATCGCGGCAGGAGCTCCATACGCATCATCTTGACCATTCCCAACGGCAAAAGACGCGACAAGTTCGCTCAATCCCTCGCCCAAACGCCAAGCGGCGACGAATACCTCCCCGATCCGCGACGCGACGAAGCCCTCTCCAATCCCGACTTCTTTAATCCCGAATACGGAATCGTCGACGACTGGACCTACGTCTCGAACGGACCCGTCTTCCGCGGCGTCAACGCCGTATGGGCCGACGGCGAACGCGCTCCGTGGACGTTATGGCGCATCCCCCCCGCCCCGGACGGCTCCGAACGATACGCCGTCGACGTTAGACTCCTCGCCAAGAAAAGACGACTCCGACTCGAATTCGACTACCGCGACGAATACGCCGAACCCCTCGGATCCGGACTGCTGGTTCGCCCGATTAGCGTCGAATGCGACGTTCCCGTTCTCTCCGGCGTCTGGAACGCGTGGTTCCCCCCTCAATATCAGGCGCGGCGGCGTTATTACGCGAATGCGACCACGCGACCGGGATTCATTCTGCGCGCTAAAAATCTCGTCAACTCCGCCCTCTTTTCCTTCCGCGACAAAGAGGAGATCGAAACGATCGCCGACCGATTCGCTTCCCGCTTAGGGAACGATTTTGCACTACGATTCGCGATCGGCGAAGCGCGGCGCTTCGAAAACCCCGCGCCGACTCTCCCCGTACCCTCTACCGCTGAGAATTCATCCGGAGCGCCCCAAACCGAAAAAAGCGCGACGCGATCCTTTAACGGCGCCGCTCTCGCTCCCGCGACATGGGGCGACGTCGTCGGAGCGCCGTCTCTCGTCGCGTCCCTCTTCGCGCCCCCTGCCGCCGAAAAACTCAACCGCGCCTTTGACGCCGACGGCAAGAAAACGCAAGAAACCCCTCAAGAAGGGCTCGATTCCCCCTTCGGAAGGATCAAACTTTCACGCGTCGAAACGACCCTCCTCGTCGACCGATACGCCCTCGCGTGCGTCGGCGTCTCGCCCGCGACCCTCTTGCCGACCGTCGACGCGACTGAACCGATCGAACGCGCCAACAAGCTCTTCGAAGAGTCCGCGCTTATCCTCCTTTTCGTCGCCCCAGACCTCGCGCTCGTCACGACGCGCGAAGCGTTGATCCGACAATTCGGCGTCGCGTTCGAGAACGTCAACGGTTCCTCCATATGCCGCGTCGTCGCAGCCGCCGACGCCAGAAGATTGCGCTTTGAGATCGCAGACCCCGCGAACCGGCGGTACGTCCGTCCCGCCGAATGGAAATCGCAACGCGCTCAAGTCAGTCCGTGGGCGCTCCCTTCAGTCGATCGACAAGAGCCGTTCGTTCAGGGATGGACTCTCGTCTCGACCCCACTTGGCAGAATCGGGGAAGGGGTGTATATCGTGAACCGTTACCTCTTGGTCGCATGCTCCTTCTTCGGACTCGTCGCCTACGTTCTTCTCATCTGGAAACGTTCCTTCGCGACTCCTCGATTCCTCATCGGCTCGATGGGCGTTTCGCTGGCGGTTCTCTGCGCCGCGCGATACGAGATGGAAGCGCTCGCGACCGGCGCGTTTTTCGGCGCCGCAGGACTCTTCCTCCTTAACTTCGCCCGCGTCTTCGCTTCCGCCCCTGCGCGAAAGAAGAACGCCGACGACAAAAACTCCCTCGACGACGCCAAGAAAGATATGAAGAAAAAGAAACGTTCCCTACGCGCCCTCTTCCTACGCGGCGCCAAAAAGAACCGCGCGCTCGTTCCCGTCGTGCGCGAACCGAGCGTTTCAGAAGACGGATTTGTCGACTTGAAGAATATGACCCAAGAAGAGTTGAATTACGTTCGTTACGGTTCGGAAGGGAATCCGCCTGCAAAGGGAAGGGAAGGGCGCGTCCTTGCGACCCTCCTAGCCGCGATCCTCATGACTTTCGCGCTCCTGGGCGTCGTCGCGAACTCGCTTCGCGCCGCCGCCCCCAACGACGAATATCGCGAACCGTATCGCGTCTTTGTTCCAACTGACGAAAAGAATCAGCCCTCCGGCGAATACTACTGGGTCGACTCCGCTTTCTACGACAAAATTCGCGCCGATTTACGCCTGCGACCGCGCGAACGCTCGTGGCGCGTCGTCGACGCCCTCTATGAAGGCGTCGTCAATTACAACAGCTTCAGCGACACGACGACCCTCTTCAGCCTCAAAGCGACCTATCTCCTTGTCGTCGACGAGCCCGTCGTCACGATCGCCCTACCTGCGGTTCAACTCGCCTCCGAAGGGGGCGCAAGATTCGACAAACAGACGATCCCCGCGTCGTACGGCGAAGACGGAAAAGAAATATTCTTCGAGCTCCAGGCGACCCCCGGCGCCCATATCCTCGAACTCGCTTTAGCGCCCCCCCAATTCTTCGAGACGACCTCGAAACTCGCGATTCCGATTCTTCCCGTCCCCTCCGCGCGCCTCGAACTCGACGTCTCCGCCGACGCCCCCGCGCTCGATTCTCCGACCGCGCTGGGCAAGGTCGTGCGCTCTGCGCGGCGCTTCTCCGCCGAGCTGGGCCCCGTCGATTCCCTCTCTCTCGTCAAGCTTGACTCCGGAAAAACGTCCGAAAAAGCGGAGCTCGACGTCGAACAGTATATGCTCATGCGTCCGCGCGCCGCGCAAACCGACCTCCGCGCCGAACTGCGATGTCAAGCGATCGGCGGCAAGATCGACGCGGTCGAGATCCTCTGCGATCCCGTTTTCTCCTATTCGGGGTTCTGTCGCTGCGATTCTGCGGAGATCGAGAGCGTCGAGGCCCCGACGGCGCGCAACGCCGCGATGCGCGTCGCCTTTAAGGAACCGGTCGCGGGAGCCTTCATTCTGAATTTGGATTTTGTCGCGCGAAACTTCTCGGGGGTTGGAACGATACCGTTGCCGCGAATAGCCGCGAAGGACGCGCGAGTCGTGAAAAACTGGCTCGCCGTCGCGCCGGAAGCGGACGTGGTCTGCACGACTCCGAACGCGTCGACTGATTTGATCGCGCCCTTCCTCTCGGCGTGGGGAAACGTCGATTCTAAGATCGTCGCCGCGTACGACCTTGGCGCGGCGCCTCTCGACGCCCCTTCCATCTCCGCGTCCCCGCGCGTTTCCCCCCCCTTCGTCGACCAGACCGCAACCGTCGTCCTTTATCCCTCCTGCGCGGTCGCGTCCCTCGTCGCCAATATCGACGCGTCCTCCGACGTCTTCTTCTTGGAGCTCGACGCGCCCGAACTTTTGGAGATCGAAGATATTTCCCTCGTCGACGAACTCGGAACGCCCCTTGAAAAACCAGAAGCCCTCGTCTCCGAGGATGGGCTCTCTCTGGCTTTCGCCTCTGGTTTGCGCGGAAAAGCGACGCTCAAGATCGTCGCCAAGACGCGAATCGCCGTCGATTTGGAAACGAAACTTCCCCTGCTGCGCGTCAAGAACGGGCTCGCGTCGAAACGTTATCTCCGCATATATTGCGCCCCTAACGTCTGCTTCGACTGGACGACGCGTCCGACCGACTGGACGGCGCTTCCTCTGTCGAGCTTCGCGGAACTCGGGGACGAGCCCGCCGACGCGCGACGCGTCTTCGTCTATCAGATCGACGAGGGAGGCGCGCCGCTCGCCGATTCCGAAGAAGAAAGCGCGATCCCTTCCGTCGAATCGCAAGAGAACGCGCAGGACGACGTCCCGACGCGCGAATTGATCCTTCAAGACTTAATGGCCGAGGAGCCGCCGCAGCCGGAAGAGCCTGCGAAAGAACCCGTCGAACCGCTCCTCATTCCGCGCGTGAACGCGCCCGCCCTTGTCGGCGAGGAACGCGTTTTTCTCTATCCGAGCGCGAATCCCTCGTCCTCGGATCGCGAGCGCGGCGATCTTTGGAAAGCGGCGTACGAACTCCGCTTCAAAGAGAAGAGCGGACGCGTCGACCGACTCTACGTCGTCGCCGACGATTACTTCGAACTCGATCCCCTCCCGACGAATTCCCTCTTTAACGTCTCTGAAACGACGAACGACGCAGGGACAAAACTCCTCGTCTTTGAAGCGAAGAACCTCCTTCCGCGGGGTGAGAAGAACGTCGAGCTCCTTTTTACGGCGACGTATAAGGGCGATCCGAGTGCGGTTGTAGCGCCTAAGTTCAAACTCGCGACCTCCGATTTGTACGAAGATTTTTCCGAGGTGAGCCGTTACGCCTTTTTGGCGACCCTGCACGGCAAAACGCCGATCGAATGGACGATCCGCAATATGCGCAAGGAGAACGATCCGCGCTTGGCGATGGAGCGCGAACGCGGGGAGTTGGTAGGCGCGATGAGTCCGGGCGTGCGCGCGTTGGCGGTCAACGGGGCGTCGGGACGTTCGAGCGCGGAGATGGAGGACGTAGCCGTCTATTCCGCGTTGCCTGCGGTAGTTGAGCAAGCCGCGCGCGTAGGGAGCGTCTATTTCGAACGTTTCCTTTGCGAAGAAAACGCCTCCGCGAGACTCTCGACCTTTTCCGATCGGATGAAGATCGAATTGGCGAAACACTCATTTTACGTGAACGAGCGCCGCGATATCTTCGGAAGCGCCGTCTTCATGCTCAAGTCGGGTGAGGCGAATCGTTGCGTCGTCGTCGCGCCGCCTGGGTGCCGCATCCTTGAGGCGAAGGTCAACGGCGCGCGGCGACTTGTCGAACGCGCTTCTGATCCGGTCGAGTATCCCTCGGAAGAGCTGACTCCCGACGCCGACGGAGCGCAAGAAGCGCCGAACGACGATCTCAATCAAGAGACGCGCTGGATCGTCGAACTCGATCAAACGCGCTACGTGAAGCGCCTTGAAATCACCTTCCGCGCGAAGGGGGTGAAGGCGGCGAAAGCGACCCTCTTTAAAACTCTCCGCCGCAGCGGCGAAACCTTCGACGTCAATTTCCTGCGAATCGAAGACTCCGAAACGATCCGCTCCTTCTGGATTTGCGCCTTCGAGGATTACGATTCCGAATATGGCGACGCGCGATGGCGAATCGCTCAAACCGTTCGCGTCGGAAGGGACGCGTCGGGTGAGATCAAGACCTATGAGAAGGACGCGCGTCCCGTTCTCGTCGGGGAATCTGCGAGCGCGATCGGGCGATTGGGAATCGAAGAATCCGCGGCGCTTTTGGCCGCGTATGAGAACGACGCCTCCCTCTTAGGGGAAGGAAACGACGATCTCGAACGTCTTCGCGCAAGGTGGTTGGACGCGTGGCGCGAAAACGTCGGCGTTTCCTCTCCCTTCGCGCAGAATCCGCAGAACGCCGCCTTCGCGACGCTCGACGATTCCGTTCTCGACGCCCTCATGGTGATTAACGACGGCGAAAGCGTTTCGCGCGATCGGATCGAATCCTCTTTCCCGTCCCCGAACTGGAACGCGACGCGCCTAACCGACGTCGCCGCGGCTTACGAACGCGTCTTCAATTCCTTGGGACGCGTCGGCGAGAAGGAGCAGTTTCCAATCTCGTCTCCAACTAGTTTGTGGACGCTCCACTCCGGCGCATACGCGCGCGCGCTCGTGGGAGCCGACGACGTCGAACCCCTCTCCCTAAAGATCACCTCCCGTCCGAGACCCTTCGACTTCCTCGCGTCTCCGTACGCCGCCGCCATATTCCTACTCATGGCGACCGCCGCCCTAATTCAGCTTCTCGACGCCCGCGCTCGCGCGAAAAAAGGCTTGAGAGGGATGGCGCACGTCGCGTTCGTCTTCCTGTGGGCCGTCGTCTTCTTCTTCTTCGGATGGTCTTCCGTCGCCTTTGTCGGCGCGCTCGTTCTCGTCGTCGCCCCCGCGCTATGGCGCTTCGCGGTCGATTTCAAACGCGCCTCCGCAGCGCCCGAACCTTCCGAAGACGCCGCGAATTCCGCGCCAGACGCGCAAGAGTCTCCCTCCGGCGAAGAGAACGTCGTCGCGAGAATCTTCGAACGACAAAAGAGCCCCGACGGCACGACCACCGAGGCTCTCGAAAATATTTCCCAGTACGTTAAGTCGGAATTGAACGACGATTCCGACGACGACGTGCATGAGTTCATCGACTAGCGCGTCGCTTGACGCGCCTCCCTTTACGCATATAATGAAAGGACTAAACTGCGCGAATTCCCCCGCTTAACGTCGTAAAGGAACGCGCTTTCAACACTTACAGGAATATAACAAGAATCCCACGCGAGAGCCGATTGTGTGTTCGCTCTCTGACGCGGCGCGCTGTTGACGACGCAAATCTGCGTCCGCGCGCGACGTCCTGCATTATGGGCGGCGCCCGGCTCCCCCCTGGTTTCCCCACGCGCGGTTCTTCAACATGGACGATGCTCCCCCGATCGAACCGGCGTCTGCTCTGAATCATTTATTAGAAATAGACACGTCTGACATGACACAAGAGAAAGTAAGTAGCGAAAACGACGACGTCGCCATGCCTGTCGACCTCGTTAACTCCCCTGATAAAGAAAAATCCGCAAACGCGTCTTCCGAAAAAAAGGCGAAGAAATCCAACGCGAAAAACGTGAAATCAAAAGCTGCGGAAGCGCGCGATCGCGAAGCCGGAAACTCCCTTAAACGCCTTGCGGTCGTCTCCGGGTTGAACGCCCATCAGTTCATGGACGCGACCGATCGCCTTTCCAATCTCGACATAGTCGAAATGGCGAAGACGGCGGTGGAGGCTGAGACGGAACTCTCGAAGGTCGCGCCGAAGCGCCGCCGCCGACCCAAGCCCGCGACCGTTGAGGAAGAGCGCGAAGAAAAGCAGACCTTCGGGAACATCGTGCTTCAGGTCGCCGCCGCGCCTCACGTCAAGCGCGCGAAGAAGTCCGCCGCCGCGAAGTGCGCCGAAGAACCCGTCGCGCCTGAAGCCGCGCCCGAGACCGAACCTTGCGTCTGCGAGTCCGCGCCGAGCGAAACCGCTCCCGAGACCGAACCTTGCGTCTGCGAGTCCGCGCCGAGCGAAACCGCTCCCGAGACCGAACCTTGCGTTTGCGAGTCCGAGCCGAGCGAAGCCGCTCCCGAGACCGAACCTTGCGTTTGCGAGTCCGCGCCGAGCGAAGCCGCTCCCGAGACTGAACCTTGCGTTTGCGAGCCCGCGCCGAGCGAAGCCGAGACCGAAGAACCAAACAATTTCGATATCATGAGCTGGGAGTTCGAAGATTCTTTGGAAGTCTCCTGGGGACGATCCCCGCGTTGCGACGAGCCTGCGCAAGAAGATACCTTCCCCATCTGCATTAAAGAGGAACCCGAGAATACCGACGATCTCTTAGACGAGCTCCTCGCGCGCGCAAAACAAGACGACGACGGCATTCAATTCGATTTGGACGAGCAAGAAGAGGAAGCGTCGACGGAAGACCCCGATGAAGCGCCGAGCGCGGATGAAGCTTCCGACGTCGTCGAAGAGGCTGCGGCTGAAGAAGTCGTCGACGAAGAGAAGAAAGAGGAGGGGGACGCCTTCGACGATTTCTGGGGCGACGCCGAATCTTTAGAGATTTCGTGGGGGCGTCCGCGTGAGGAGAAGAAGGCCGCTAGAGAGGAGAAGAAGGCGCCAGAACCGTGCGTCGACGCTCAAGCGCCTGAACCTGAGGCTGAAGCGCAGGGCGCCGTCGAAGAGCCCGTCGCCGAGCCCGAACCCGCGAAGCCGCTGACCTTAGACACTCTTGATTTCAACGACGCCGACAATCTCGCCGCGTTCTTTGATTGCGGAGATTCCGACGACCTCGGTTTCACCCCGAAAAAGGCGAAGAAAGAGGAACGCGTCGAATCGTGCGAGAAGGAATCTTCGCGCTGTTGCGCTGCGAAAGAAGACGACGAACCGGCTGAAAAGCGCGAAGAACGCGCGCCGCGCCCGCGCCGCGAACGACGCGTCGAGGAACCGATCGAACGCGCTCCGCGTCGCAATCGCAGTGAAGCCGAGGATTTCGACGAGCCTGTCGAACGCGCTCCGCGCCGCAATCGTCGCGAAGCCGAAGATTTCGACGAGCCTGTCGAACGCGCTCCGCGCCGCAATCGTCGCGAAGCCGAAG
>JBJEXI010000030.1:0-43189 GCA_051885615.1 Thermoguttaceae bacterium | reverse complement strand
AAGATTTCGACGAGCCTGTCGAACGCGCTCCGCGCCGCAATCGTCGCGAAGCCGAGGATTGCGACGAGCCCGTCGAACGCGCTCCGCGCCGTAATCGTCGCGAAGCCGAGGAATGCGACGAGCCTGTCGAACGCGCTCCGCGCCGCAATCGTCGCGAAGCCGAGGGGAACGACGAGTCGACCGAGCGCGCTCCGCGTCGTCGCGAAGCGCCTGAAGGCGTTGTGAAACCCGTCCTTCCCACGTGGGACGACGCGGTCGGATATGTCGTCGCGTTTAATCAGAGTCGCCGCTCGATGCGCGGTCGCGCCCGTTGACGCGTAGGACGTTTTTGCGAGCTTAGAGGACGGCGTCTGAAGAAGACGTCGTTCTTTTTTTATGGTCGCGCGTTTGGTCGAGGGTAACGAGGAGACGCTTGAGGCGGCGTTTTTAAGGAAAGAAAGGCGAAATCTTTCGCGACCGAGAGCCTTGTTTTTCGCGCTACAATCCGAATAGAAGGAGACGCCGATAAAACGCGCAGAGAAATTTTTATGAAAAAGGAAAAAAAAGGGATTTCGGTTGAATTCTGAGGGAAAAATCAACGATAATCTATCCAGCGGGAAAGAAGCCGGAAGTATTCCGGGTTCTAGTTGCGCGCGAGGGTAGGGCTCCTTAGGCGGAGCGTGACCGCGCGGGCGGTACCGAGAATAGAATAATTGCCTAAGGCGGCCGATACGCGCGTTTCGAGCGCAGGCGTCTCACGCGTCGATACGCGCGACGTTGACGACGAGATCGAATAGGCGCGCCTCGGAGTGAGTTTACGATTTTTATTACAAACACGAGTTCTGAGATCCGACGACAATCCGGCTCGTTCGCGTAGCGCGACCACGCGGCGCTTGAGTTTGCGACTCGCCTTCCACGCGAAGTTTCGCAAGCGCGCCTCTGAGAAGGATTGAAACGGCGACGCCTCATTGCGGCGGCGGTCGTTTGGCGAGCGGAAAGGGATCTTGGCAGGAGGAAAAACATGCGACGTTTGTTCGTGCCGATTTGTTTCGGTTTACTTATCGCTCTTGGCGTTCCGAGCTTGTATGCCGGCAACCAGGAAGAGGCTAACAGAATAGCCGAGCGCCTCACTCAGCAGTATCCCCAATACAACATTCAAGTTGCCTATCAAGAAGGCAAAGTGCGTTTGCGAGGCGAAGTCGCTTCGGAAGCGGATCGCGCGGCGATCGCCGATTTCGTTCGTCATATTCCGAAAGTTCGCGCCGTCTCCGATAAGAACATGACCGTCGTCGCGTCTGAAGTCGCGACGCCTCAGGTCGCTGAAGTTGCGCCTCAGTATTCCGAGCCCTTCGGCGAAAGACTTCGCGGCATTCGTCCGGTTCAAGCGACTGTCGCCGCTCCCGTCGTCTACGGCGCTGATGAAAACGTCGTCGCCGCTCCCGCGCCCGTCGTCGAATCCGCTCCCGTTTACACCGGCGCTCCCGTTGGCACGCCGATCGACGCCGCGACTTCCGCTACTCGTTCTCCCAGCGATTACTTCGCTCCTCAGGGCGCTCAAACCCCGACCATGCAGAACGGTCAGCCGAATCTCCCCAATTACGCTTGGCCGTCTTACGCCGAATATCCGAACTACTCCCAGGTCTCTTATCCCAAGAATTACGAAGCGGGCGCCTTCCCTTACATCGGCCCCTTCTATCCTTATCCGGAAGCTCCTCTCGGATGGCGTAAAGTCACGATGCAGTGGCACGACGGTTACTGGTGGCTCGATTTCAACGACGGTTCTCAGAACGGTCCCTTCTCGCCTCTCTTCCGCAACAAGACTCAGTATCGTTGATACTCTCGATCATTCGCGGATTTGAAAAAACGACGCCGGATGACGCTATGCGCGTTGCCGGCGTTTTTTTCATCCATGTCGATCTTCATCCCTCTCCGTCTTCTCGCCCTGAGAGCGGAGTTTTCGAGGTAACTCATATGCCTATTTACGAATTTCAATGCAAAAAGTGCGGCGCCTCCTTCGAACTCCTCGTTCGCGGTTCCGAAAAGCCGATCTGCCCCCAATGCGCCTCCGAAGACGTCGGAAGACTCATGAGCGCCCCCGCCTCTTCCTCTCACGCCGCGGGCAACGCCCCTTGCGGACAAGATTGCGGCGGAGAACGCGCCCATTCATGCTGCTGCTCAGGACATTGCTGTCATCACTAAGACGTTCCCGCCGTCGCTAAGCTCAAAACGCGACGCTGTAACGCCCAATAAAAAAGCCGCGACGCCTTTTCGCTCGCGGCTTTCTTTTTTCGATCGCCTCGGTCTTGCCTCAGTCCGCATACTCTTCGTCGTCGTCGAATTCGCTCTTCGGACGCGGGAAGATCTTACACAGCAAGACCCCCCCAAAGTAGAGGAAGATCAGGCACGAGAGCATGAAAAGCATACTCCACGGATCCGGGGGCGTGATGAGCATCGCCATACACGCGACGCTGAAGATCGCGATGCGCCACTTCTCCATGTAGACCTTGATCGAGAAGATTCGCAGACGCTCCAGCACGAACATCGCCAGGGGAAGTTGGAACGAGACTCCGAACGCCACCGGGATCAGAAGCGCGAAGTTCAACCATTCGCTAATGCGCGTGTCCGGCTCGATATCCATCCCCGCGTTGAAGCGGAAGAGAAATTGAAGCATGAACTGAAAGACGACGAAGAACGCGAGCGCGAATCCCATCAGGAAGAGGGTGACGCTCAGCGGAAGAAAACGATAGACGTATTTCTTCTCGTTCGGATAAAGACCCGCGCCGACAAAACGCCAGAAGAAATAGAAGACGCCGGGACTTCCAAGAACGATTCCCAAGAAGAGCGCCGTCTTTAAGAAGATGATGAAGGATTCTTGCACGGAAAGCGCGCGCGTCTTAGAGCGCGAGTCGTCGCCAAGCTTCTCCCAGAGGAGGATCATCGTCGGTTCGTTCTCCGAATCCCCCGCGCTCAAACTCGTCTGCGTAATCAGTTCGTCCTTATACGACCCGAAATTGTCGACCATTCGCAGACGATTGCGCCGCGCGATCTCTTCCTCGGGAAGGGACGTCCCCGACGTCGTCGGAACCCCCGCGCTGCGGAGCGTTTCGAGATCTTTCGGGAAGATATAGAACGCGCGGGCGGTCATGTGCAACTTCGCGGGCGCGGACGCGATCTCGTCGTCGTAACCGAGCTCGCGAAGTTCGCGGCTCTTCTTTTCGAGTTGACGCTGCGATTCAAGAATGTGGTACGTCTCCAGCGACTTTTTCAACGGTCGCTGAACGTATTCCACCGCCATCGACGTAAGAGACGGGCAGAAACCGAGTGGAATGACCGCGACGATTAACCCGATGGCAACGCAGAAAATCGCGCCGATCAAGCACGTCCTAAGTTCGTCAAGATGTTCTAGAAAGGACATCGAGGATTGATCGAAGAGATCCTCGTCTTTTTTTGTACGCGGCATTTTCAGACCTACTCTTATATTAAGGGGCGCGAAACGCGGACTCGCGCCGACGACGCGCCTCCGTTTTACCTGATTTACCTTGTTAATATAACCTATGTTGCCTAGTTTGACAACCCGTTTTTCTATCTCGCGCCTCTTTCTTGACGCCGTTATATCCCCTATATCCTGAATCGTTCCGCGCCGTTGACGCGACTCGCGCCGCGCCTTATAATGGCTTCGTTTGCACGCTACCGTCGGGGAGGAGATATGGTTAGGTTTATCGGCGCGTATGGCGCTTTAGAGAACGCGTGTCGACGCGCCGCTGTCGCCGCCCAGCGGCAGATTCCCGTCTTTCTCAACGGCGAAAAGGGCGTCGGCAAGGAAACGCTCGCGCGGAGGATCGCTAAGGACGCGAATCGCCCTTTTCGGAGCCTGCGCGCCTCCCGACTAACCGACGAAGAATGGACGCGACTCTGCGAAGAACGCGAACTCTTTTTCGGATGCCTCCTCTATTTGAGCGAATTGGAGCGCGTTCCTAAAAAGTTCGCGCGACGTCTCGCCGTCGCCGCAATCGAAAACGCGCTCCCTTTCCACCTCGTCGTCGCCTCCGAGACGCCCTATGGAGACCTCGTCCGCGATCGCGCTTTTCCACGCGAAACCCTCGCGTTCCTCGCCGCCTTCCCGATCGAGCTTCCCCCTCTGCGCGAGCGCAAAGACGAGCTCCCGCTCCTCGCGCAGCTCTTCCTCGACGCCGCCGCGCACAAACTCGGCGCATGGCCTCGACGCGTCGAGCCGCAAGAAATCGAATTCCTCGCTAAACGCGAATGGCGCGACAATCTCGACGGGCTCCGTCGCGCCGCGCGTCTCGCCGTTAAGCGCGGATTCTTTGGGCCCGACCCCGAGCCGACGCCGCTCCCCGCGCCGCCTCCTCAAGCCGCGCTCCCCGACGCCGCGCTGCCACTGCCGCCGTCAACCCCCGTCCCCGGAAAAGACGCGCCCTTTCCGACCCTCGACGAAAACGCGCGCGCCCACATCGAAGCCGCGCTGCGCCTCGCGAAAGGCGTCGTCGAAGGAAAGAACGGCGCCGCCGCGCTCCTGGCGATCAACCCCTACACCCTTCGCGCAAGAATGCGCAAACTCGGCGTCGACTGGACAAAATTTCGCGAGCAATAGATCGCCGATTTCCCCTCAATTTGACAAAGGAGATTCACAATGAGATGCACCAGACGCGACGCGCTCCGGTTAGTCGCCGCCGCTCCTTTCGCCGCCGTCGCTTGCGCCGACGACGCGACTCGCGAACCCCAGGAACGCGCCCCCGAATACTTGCGACCTGGCGCCGATCCCCAGGCGATTCGATTCCGCGATAAAGTTTACTGGTGCCGCTCGACCAAAAAAGGCGTCGATCTCTATTACGCCGATACGATTCGCGACCAGGGGACGCGCCTAACCATCTGGCAGGCGCCCGCGAAGGGCCCCTATTCGCGCGAGATTTGGGCGCCCGAGATCCATTTTCTCGACGGAAAGTTTTACGTCTATTTTGCCGCCGACGACGGAAACAACGCCAATCACAAGACGTACGTCCTCGTCTCCGAAACCGACGATCCGACGTCGCGGTATGAGCTTACGGGGCCCGTCTATACGGGGGACGACTTTGAGGGTAAGACGAATAATCGTTGGGCGATCGACGCGACGGTTTTGGAGAAGGACGGGAAGAGGTATTTGATCTGGTCGGGTTGGGAGGATACGCGCGACGTTCAGTACCTTTACGGGGCGCTTTTATCGTCTCCGCCGACGGAAACGGCGAGCGCGCGGGTCAAGCTTTGCGCGAACGACGACTACGTGTGGGAACTGGTTGAGGAGCGGGTCGGGACGCGCGGGCTCAACGAGGGTCCTTCGGCGTTTTACGCGCCGAACGGTAAGATTTTTTTGACGTACGCGTGCGCGGCGAGCTGGTTGGCGACGTATAAAGTCGGGCTTCTGGAGCTTGTGGGAGACGATCCGCTTGCGCCGGGAGCGTGGCGCAAGAGATCGACGCCCTTTTTGGACAATGACGAACGTCAGTTTGGCGTCGGTCACGGGTCGTTCTTTCAAGACGAGAACGGCGAACTTCTCTATCTGTATCACGCGAAGCGAAGCCGCGAGCCTGGTTGGGCGCGCGACGTCTTTTGCCGTCCTGTCGTATTAGAGGAGGACGGAGCGCCGCAGATTGTCGGAACGCCGGGGACGTCGGGAAGTTAGAAAAAGTCGGAGTAAGGGTAAGAAAGATGGGGTACAAATTTAAGGCGGACGCGTCGATCGATCTTCACGGGCTGCGTCCTGACGAAGCGTTGGCGCGGGTGCGGCGGATGGTTGAGTCCGGACGATATTCGGACAAGTCGATCGAGATCATTCACGGCCAGGGGCGCGGCGTCTTGCGCGAGAGGGTTCGCGAATGGGGCGAGCGTTCGTCGAAGGTTAAGAGGATGGTTTGCGCGGAAGATATTGGTTTCCTCGGCGGGGGTGGAGTGACGATCTTCTTTCTTTGACGCGCGACGACGATCGGAGGGGTTCTAGAACGGCTGTCAAAGGCGCGCGGCAGGGTTTCGAAGGGGCGTTTTCGGTTTTTGGCGCGTTGAGCGAATTGGGAAGAAGCTCTGAGTATAAAGGCGACTCCGATTGTCGCGTTTCTAACGATTGAACCCTTCAAAAAGTGAAAATAAGAGGGAAAAAAAGCGCGTAGTTCTTGACGTGCGCAGGCAGGGTGGATTATACTCGATAATGGCGTGGCGTCAGCGGCGTCTTTCCATGGAACATTCGATTGAACGATAATTAAAAGAGCGTAATTATGACTATCCGACACAACACAAAGGCGCAGCGCCCTTCGCGCCGCGGTTTTTTCCGTTCGTTCGTCGCCGCGGCGACGTTGCGCGACAAGGGGACGCGGCGTTTGGCGGCGCTCGCCTGCGCCTCCGCCGCCCTGTTCGTCGGCCTACCTCAACTTTTTGCGCAGAGCGCCGGCGACGCGAAGATGCGCGTCGTTAAGCCTTTCATCGGATACGGCGACGTTTTTCAGTGGAGCGACTTGCCCGAGATCGTCTCGCAGGGCGCCTCGACGGAAGCCGAGAAAGACCCTCTTCTCGATTACTCGTGGGGGGGTGACCTCTTCTTTGAAAAAGAGGTATGGCAACTTCAGTTCGCGTATAAAAACGTCCGTTCGATCGACGTCGAGTATCCTACCGCCGACGGCAAGTTGCAGTCGCGCCGCGTTTGGTATCTCGTCTACTCCGTGACGAATACGGGAGAGCGCCTCAAGGCGGTCGTCGACGATTCGATCGACGCCGACGTTTCGAGCAAGCGTCTTGACAAGAACAACAAAGAGGTCGTTTACCAGTTTCCGGAGAACAACCTTGTCGGAGCTTACAAGCCTGAGCAGACGATCTATAAGGCGGGGGACGAAGAGGGCGCCGTGACGATCGTGCCGCGCTTCGTCTTCGTGTCGTCGTCGATTCAGGACAAGCTGACCTACGAGCGCAAAGGCGCCGACGATCTCTTCGTCGGACATGCTCGCGGGGCCGAGGCTGGGCTCTATTACGATTCCTTCCAGCCGCTAGCGCTCGTTCGCATTAGGCAGAAGGAAGGACGCAAGGGAATCGAGATTCTCGACTCCACGCGCATTTCGAATATGAAGATTTTGCCCGGACAGACGGTCTGGGGCGTCGCGACATGGACCGACGTCGATCCTCGAATCGATAAATTTTCCGTCTACGTCAGCGGTTTGACGAACGCGTGCCGTTGGGAACTCGACGAAGACGAATTGGAGGGCGTCGGCGCGGCGGATTCTCAAGTCGGCGCGGGTCGTTCGATTTGGCGCAAGGTCTTGAAGATTAATTTTTACAATCCTGGCGATGAAGCGCACAGCGGCGGCAAAGAAATTTATAATAATTTGCCAGGGGAACTTGACTACGAGTGGATTTACCTGTAAAATATACGGGAAATGTTTTATGCGTTCGTGACGCGAGCCCACTGTGCGACGTTGTACTTGCGAGATTGGCTCCCACGGCGTCTTTGTCGCGCGCGCTTTGACGTTGCGACCTCTAAAGACAGGCGTCATGCGCTTTCGCCCGAAGAATGTCGGAAGCGCGCCGGTCTCGCGGAGTTTTTAAGATTTTGACTTAGTTTAAAAGGTGGTACAATGGCTCATAAGAAAGGTCAAGGTTCTAGCCGCAACGGTCGCGACTCGAACGGTCAGCGCCGCGGAGTTAAGGTTTATGGCGGACAGACTGTCCAGCCGGGTTCCATTATCGTTCGTCAGTGCGGTACTCGTTGGCGACCTGGAAAGGGCGTCGGACTTGGCAACGACTACACGATCTATTCCCTTATCGACGGCGTCGTGACCTTCGATCAGGGCGGACGTCGCGTCAACGTCTTCGAGGCTAACGCCTGATTGACGGCGACTTGTCGAGCTCAAGGGGACGGTTATACCGCCCCCTTTTTTTGTATCCCCTCAGGTTAGGAGATTCTTATGTTTGTGGATGAAGCGGCTATCGACGTCGTCGCGGGTAAAGGCGGCGACGGGTGCTCCAGCTTCCGAAGGGAAAAATACGTCCCGCGCGGCGGGCCCGACGGGGGCGACGGAGGCAAAGGGGGAGACGTTATTATTCGCGCTAACCAAAACGTCGCGAGTTTGTTGCAACTCGCAAATCAGCGCGTCTGGAAAGCTCAAAACGGAGAGCAGGGCGGTTCCTCTCAGTGTCATGGGAAGAATGGACGCGATCTCGTGATCGACGTTCCCGTCGGCACGATGGTTTTCGATCTCAATCACGATCTTCTGCTCAAAGACCTGAAAGAGAACGAAGACTCCTTTATCGTCGCGCGCGGCGGGTTCGGCGGGAAAGGAAATATGCGCTTTAAAAGCGCGACGATGCGCTCCCCGACGATCGCTCAGCCGGGTGAAAAGGGACAGGCGCGTTCTATTCGCCTCGAATTGAGAATGATCGCCGACGTCGGCCTCGTCGGGTTCCCCAACGCCGGGAAGAGCACTCTCTTGAGTCGACTTACCAAGGCGAAACCCAAGATCGCCAATTACCCCTTTACGACAATGACCCCTCATTTGGGGCTCGCGCAAATCGGACCTGACCGCGGATTCGTCATCGCGGATATTCCCGGTTTGATCGAAGGCGCGAGCGAAGGCGTCGGTTTGGGACACGACTTCCTGCGCCACATTCAGCGCGCGGGCGTTATTCTCCATCTTGTCGAGCCCGCGCCCCTCGACGGAACCGATCCGATCCGCAACTACAAGGCGATTCGCCGCGAATTGGAGAACTTTGACGAAGAGCTGGGTAGGCGCACGGAGATCGTCGCGGTCACGAAGAACGACCTTCCGCAAGGCGTTGAAGTTCAGAAGCGCTTTAAGGACGAGCTCGGGATCGACGCGTTTTTGATCTCCGCCGTCACGGGTTACGGGCTCAAAGCGCTGGTTGAGAAGATCGATCAGATCCTCAAGCCGAAGCCTCGCTGGTAATTTTGAGGGACGCTTTTCATGGCGTCCTAATTTATTCGTTTTTTAATTTTCTTTGTTGATAGTGTATTGAGGGCCGTTATAATTGACGCAACCCTCCATTGTATAATCTCCGAAGTACGTCTGGAGCCCTGCGGCGCCGCGAGTTGTCGCGCCGAGCTCTCCGAGACACCCTCGGAACAGCGCTTTTAGGAGACAAAATGCCGCTCTTGACGTTGGGGTCCGCCGCTTTTGATTCTGTTCAAACGCCTAGCGACGCTCGCGATTACGCCCTCGGCGGGTCCGCCGTTTACGCCGCCGTCGCCGCTAGTTTCTTTACGAAACCTCAGCTTCTTGCGATTGTCGGCGGGGATTGGAACGACGATTTTTCTCGCGCTTTGCAACAGCGCGGCGTCGATCTCCAAGGCCTCGAAGTTAGGAAAGATCAGAAAACGACTTTCTGGAAGGGACGATACTTCGACGATATGAATCAGCGCGAAACGTTGACTTTTGAGGGAAACGTTATGACGCCCGATTACGTCCCCTTCTTACCCGACGCCTACCAAGAGACGCGATACGTCTTGCTCGGAAACGGCTCCCCCGTCGCCGATTTGGCGCTCCTCGACAAGCTTTCTGAAACGAAGCTCGTCTTCGCCGATACGATGGACTATTACATTCAAAACACCCCACGCGAACTTGCGGCGCTTCTCAAGCGCGTCGACGGCCTCATTCTCAACGACAGCGAAGCCGCCGCGCTCACAGGCGTTAAGAACGATTCGTTCGCCGCCGCGCGAAAGATTCTCGCCATGGGGCCTCGATGCGTCGTCGTCAAACGCGGCGAGTACGGGGCGTTTTGGATGAACGCCGAAGGCGATATTTACGTCGTGCCCGCGTACCCCTTTAGCAAGGTGGTCGATCCGACGGGCGCGGGAGATTCCTTTGCCGGCGCCATGATGGGCGTCCTCGCGGAGGAAGATTCTCTCGACGCGGCGAGCGTGAAAAAAGCGCTCCTCTACGCGACCGTCGTCGCCGGCATGACAATCGAAGGGTTTGCGTTGGAAGCTTTCGACGCCGTCGACCGCAACGTCGTCGACGCGCGCGTTAGAAAGTTCCGCGACGCGCTCGTTTGTTGACCCTTCGTCAGATGATGACAATTAAGGACGCGCGTCTTTCCTCCTCGGTTTCACCGACGCGCTTCCGGTAAGCAAGGACAGACTACAATTGGCCAAAAAGAATGAATCCAATTCCTCCGCGCACGATAGATTTCGGCGCCGCTTTGATCGTCGAGGTCCAAAGAACGATTTCCACTGGGACGCCGTCGACGACCAAGCGCAGGAAGATATGATCGAACCGATCGTCCCGTCAAAGCGTAAAGCCGCGCGCGCCGCCCATCGGCGCGACCACGAGGTCGGCACTCTCTACGTCTCCAACGAAGAATCGATCGACGCCGTCAAGAAGCGCCGCGTCAAGGCCGCCCCGAAAGCGGAGGATTACGCGAACTTCGTCGCCGAAATCGATGAAGGCGAAATCGATCCTTTCGCCGTCCCAAGCTACGGCGAGACGTCCCTGACCCACGACGACGAAGAGTATATCAAAGACCTCGTCTCCGAAGACGAAGCGCCCGAGTCCCCAAAACGTGCGCCTAGGAAGAAGGTCAAGCGCGAGCCCGAAAAGCGCGAGCCTGCGAAACGCGACGCGCAAAAACGCGAGCCTGCGAAGATGACGCCCGTGAAGAACGAAGCGCCCCAACCTCTCGACTCCGCCGAAAAGAACGACGCGAACGACGCCCCCGTTGAAAAGAAGCGCCCCAAACGCGCCGAGCGCAAAAAGGCCGAGCCCAAACCCGAGATTTCCGTCGAGACGCCCGTCGAGACGAAAGAGCCCGAACGCGTCGTTGAAGAATCCGTCGCGCCCAAACGCGTCGAGAAGAAGACGTCTTTCTTCTCCAAAATCAAACGCGCCGTTTCTTCCACCGTCGCGACCGCCGCGCTCGAATCCGAGCAGGACGCCAAACTCTCGGAAGAACAGCTGACCGCGCTTGCGCAAAACGCGCAGAAGGTTCTCGACGCGGTCGGCGCCGAGTCGAAAGCCTCCCTCGCGCCGAAGGAGCTTTCGCAGATCGAACTCCTCGCCAACGTCGTTCAAAACCTCCTTCACGTCAACTTGGAGCTCGTTTCGCGTCTCAACGCCGTCGAAGCGAAGAGCGCCGACTCCCCCAAAGAGCCCGCCAAAGAGCCTGCGGATGCGCCCAAACCCGGCGTTAAAGAACGCCGCGCCAAGCGCGACGCCGCGAAGAGCTCCGCCCCCGCGCCTGCGACCGACGAAGCGAATTCCGTTCCCGCGACCGAGGACGATAATAAGCCGACGCCGAAAAAACGCGTTAAACGCGCCGCTAACCAAGTCGAAGCGCGCGTGGAACCTCAGAAGAGCGACTTTGACGACCCGATCTCCTACTGGGAGAATATCGAGGACGACGAGCCCGTCGACGCGGCCCCCGCTCCCGAGTCAAAAAAAAAACCGTCGTGCGCCGAAACGCCGGTCGCGGTAGACGCTCAGCCCGTTAAAAACAAGCGCCGCGCCGCGAAAATCGACGTCGCGTCGACTCCCGACGACGACGAGAGACCCGATTCCATTCCTCTCGAAAAGTTCGGCGAGTTGAACCTCAAAGCGCCGACTCTCAAGGCGCTCCAAGCGATGGGCTATTCCGAGCCGACGCCGATCCAGGCGGGGGCGATCCCCACCGTGCAGACTGGCGTCGACCTTATGGGGCAAGCAAAGACGGGCACGGGCAAGACCGCCGCGTTCATGATTCCGATCGTCGAGGGCGTCGCCGACTGCGAACCGGGAGACTCGCCCCTCGCGCTCGTCGTCGTGCCGACGCGCGAACTCGCCGTCCAGGTGCGCGACGAAGCCGTGCGCATCGCTAAGTGTTACGATATCTCCTTCGCCGCGTGTTACGGCGGCAGACCTCTCGCCTCGCAGGTCGAGAAGCTGCGAAAGGGCGTCGATATTCTCGTCGGCACCCCCGGTCGCATCCTCGACCTTTCGAGTCGCGGCGCACTCTCTCTCGCTCGCGTCAAGTGGGTCGTTCTCGACGAAGCGGATCGTATGCTCGACATTGGGTTCCGTCCCGACGTCGAACGCATCCTTCGACTCACTCCGAAATCGCGGCAGACCCTCCTCTTCAGCGCTACCTTGGCGCCCCCCGTCGTGAGTCTCGCAAAATCCTACATGAAGGATCCCGTTCAGGTCGACTTCAGCCAAAAGGACGTTTCCGCCGATACGATCGAACAATTCTACGTCACCGTCGATCAAGATCGTAAATTCGACGCGCTCGTGAGACTCCTCGAAGTTCAAGAGCCGCGCCAAGCGATCGTCTTCTGTCGCACGAAACGTTGCGTCGACCGTCTGACGCGCAAACTCGCCGAAAAGTTCGATTCCGTCGAGGCGATTCACGGCGACCTCGCGCAGACGAAACGCGATCACATCATGCGCGATTTCCGCGCCGAGAAGATCCGCATTATGGTCGCCACCGACGTCGTCGGACGCGGCATCGACGTCTCGACCGTCTCACACATCGTCAACTACGATATTCCCCAATATTGCGACGATTACGTGCACCGCGTGGGACGCGCCGGTCGCATGGGGCGCGAAGGCGTCGCCTTCACCCTCGTGACCGCCGAAGAGGGCTCCGAGCTCACGCGCATCGAAATTCGAATTAATCGACTCTTAGAGCGTTACGACGTCCCCGGCTTCGAAGCGTTGACGCGTCATGCGCAAACGGACGACGAGGAGAAAGTCGAGCGCAAACCCGTCTTCGGCAAGGCGGTGCGCCGCGCAAGACGCGCTCTTTGACGATCTTTTCACACGCGTCGCCGCGCGCGACGCCGGTTTTGCTTTTCACGCGCCTCAACGCGCGATTGAGGAAATATTATCATGGGTGATTCGAACACGAAAGACAAAGTTCTGTGGTATGACGAAGCGGTCGCGCTTCAGCAAGAAGGCGAACTCGCCAAAGCGATTAGCGAAATCAAAGCCCTCTTGGAGGTCTATCCCGATTACGGACTCGCGTGGCTCGCCCTCGCCGTTTTCTCTCAGGAGAGGGGAGACGAGGAAACGACCCTTGACGCCATGCAGAAAGCGTGCGAAATTGAACAGGACGATCCCTTCTATTTCACCGCCTTCAGCGCCTTGGCGATCAAGTGCGGAAATCATGAACGCGCGGAAGACGCCCTCATGAAAGCGCAGGAGATTCGTTTCGCCTCTCAGCTCAAAAAGATGAACGAACTGAGAAAGAAGGAGCTTGCCGAGCGCGAAAAGAACGCGGAAAACGCCGAAAATTCCGAGGACGCGCCCGAAAATGACGCCGAAGCGCAAAACGAAGAACAGAACTAGTTGACGCCGACGTTTGACGAACGTTTCATTATATGACAAAGGATTGATGTTATGACTGACGCACGAAAAAGCCGTATTCTGATCGCCGACGACGAACCCTTTAATTGCGAACTTTTGGAAGCCTTCCTTTCCGAGGGGAACTACGAGCTCGAATACGCCGCCGACGGACAGGAAACTCTAGACAAGACCGCGTCTTTCAAGCCTGATCTCATCTTGCTCGACGTCATGATGC
Organism: Thermoguttaceae bacterium; assembly: GCA_051885615.1. Classification (GTDB taxonomy): domain Bacteria; phylum Planctomycetota; class Planctomycetia; order Pirellulales; family Thermoguttaceae; genus RUG369. The sequence goes on along the minus strand of JBJEXI010000030.1, from coordinate 29,668 downwards.
CCAAGCTCAGCGGCTTTGAAGTCTGCGAGAAGCTCAAGAAAGAGTCGGAAACCGCCTCCGTCATGATCCTCATGGTCACCGCTCTGAACGATCTTGGCGACGTCGAACGCGCCGTCGCCGTCGGGTGCGACGATTTCCTCAGCAAGCCGATCAACCAGCTCGAGCTCCTCATACGCGTCGAGAATCTGCTCAAACTCCGTTCCGTTACAAGCGAACTCGAACGCTTGCGACAGTACGTCGATTCGATGGAAGAAGCCTTCGCTCCCAAGAAAAAGGCGTAGTCTCTTCCCGTATAAAAGGAGAGTCTTATGAAAGATCAACAAGGAACCAACCTTACTCCGCGTAAGCCCAATCCGATCGTCGTGTGGCTCCAAGCCGTGCGCATACCGACTCTTGTCGCCTCGCTATCCCCCGTGATCGCGGCGCTCTCCCTCGCATATCGCGATCTCCAAGTCGAAGCGCTACCCTTCGCGATTGTCCCCGCGATCTGTTGCGTCGGCTTCGCACTCTTCGCGCAGATCGCCGCCAACTTCATCAACGACTATTCCGACTTTAAGAAGGGCGCGGATACCGCCGAAAGAAAAGGGCCCCTTCGCGTCGTCGCGGAAGGCTGGGTCACCCCGAAGCAGATGCTCGTCGGAACCTTTTTAATGCTCGCGATCGCCTGCGCGTTCGGGCTCGGGACGCTCCCTTACGGGGGGGTGAAGCTGATTCCGGTAGGGGCGGTTTGCGCGGTCTTTTGCTTGTTGTATAGCGCGGGGCCCAAGCCGCTTGCGTATATCGGGCTTGGAGACGCGCTTGTAATCGCGTTCTTCGGACTCGTCTCGGTGACTTTTACGTACTATTTGCAGACGGGAGCCATTTCGCAAGACGCGATTCTTTTGGGGCTCGCGATGGGGCTTGTCGTCGACAATATCCTCGTGGCGAACAACTACCGCGATCGCGACGAAGATCGGGCGCATCGCAAGTTTACCCTTGTCGCGATCTTTGGGGAACGTTTCGGGAGGTATTTCTACCTCTTTAACGGGCTCGCGGCGGCGTTCCTTGTCGGAATGTTGATTTATCGTCAAAACTTTCCGCGCTTTGCGCTGTGCGCGGGGCTCTGCGTCTACTTGGGGTTGCACCTGAAGACGTGGAGGGAGATGTCGCGGATTCGCGAAGGGAAAGGTCTGGTGCGCATTCTCGGGCTGAGCGCGCGCAATTTGCTCCTACTTGCCGTTATGCTGGCGGTAGGATTCCCAGTCTAAAGTTTTAGTTTTTTCGGGACTTATGAGGAATACTATGTCGTTCGTTCGACCAAATATTCAAGCGATGGGGGGATACGTCCCCGGCGAGCAACCCAAAGAGGGGGAGGCCGTCAAGCTCAACACCAACGAGAATCCGTATCGCGCGTCGGAGAAGGCGTACGACGCGATCCGCGCGGTCGCCGACAAGGGCTTATCGCGTTATCCCAACGCCGCAGGCCAAGCGTTCCGCGAAGCCGCCGCGTCCCTCTACGGGGTGGAGCCCGACTGGATTATGTGCGGGAACGGAAGCGACGACGTGTTGACGATTCTGACGCGCACTTTCGTCGGGGAAGGTCAACTCCTCAGACTTCCTTATCCGAGCTATATCCTCTACAAGTCCCTTGCGGAGATCCAGGGCGCGCGGAGCGAAGAGGTGCGATTCCTCGACGACTGGACCCTCCCGACGTACTTCACGCAGGCGCCTGCGGAGACCGCCGAAGCGCAACATCGCGTCACCCCGTTGGAAGGCGTCAAGAAGGACGACCTCAAGCTCGTCTATCTTCCGAACCCGAACAGCCCGTCGGGAACGCGCTTGTCGCAGGACGAAATCCTCAAGATCGCGGACTCTTTGCCGTGCCCGATTGTAATTGACGAAGCGTACGCCGACTTCGCCGGAGAAAACTGCGTCGGACTCGTGAAGAAGAATCCGCGGATTATCATTTCGCGCACGATGAGCAAGTCGTACGCGTTGGCGGGGCTGCGATTCGGATTCATGATCGCGCGTCCGGAGATGATCGCGGAGACGTTCAAGGTGAAGGACTCGTACAACTGCGACGCGCTGTCGATCGCCGCCGCCACCGCCGCGATTCAGGATCAAGAATGGCTCGCCGCGACGACGAAGAAGATCGTCGACACGCGCGAGCGGCTCCAGAACCGTATGCGCGAACTTGGTTTTGTCGTCCCAACTTCGTACGCCAATTTCACCTGGAATCGGTGGCCGAACGACGAAGTCTCCCACGAGGAACTCTATCTCTTCCTCAAGAAGAACGGCTATCTCGTGCGCTATATGAACTACAAGGGATACGGGGACGGTCTGAGAATCAGCGTCGGAACCGACGAAGACACGGATCGATGCTTGGCGCTTGTCGAAGCGTTTCTCAACGGGGCAAGGTAACGACAATCGCTCCGAAAGAGGGGCGGAGAAAGGAAGGGCGTCGTGCGAACGGCGGAAATAGTACGCAATACGAAGGAAACGCAAATTCAACTCAAGATCAACCTTGACGGAGACGGCGTTTCGAAAATAGACACGGGGCTGGGATTCTTCAACCATATGCTCACGTTGCTTTCGGCGCATTCGAAGATCGACCTGGAATTGACGGTTCACGGCGACCTTGACGTCGACGGTCATCATACGGTGGAAGACGTCGGGATCGCGCTGGGCCAGGCGGTCGCGAAGGCGTTGGGAGACAAGAAGGGGATCCGACGTTACGGCTTCTTCATCTTGCCGATGGACGAGACGCTTGCGCAGACGGCGATCGACTTCTCGGGGCGTCCCTACTTGGTTTACAACGCGACGTTTCCTGTCGAACGCGTTGGGAATTTCGATTTAGAGCTGGTGCATGAGTTCTGGCTTGGATTTGCGAACGCGTCGGCGTGCAACCTCCACGTCAACGTGCCGTACGGACAGAACGGGCACCATATTTCGGAAGCGATCTTCAAGGCGACGGCGCGCGCGATGCGAGCCGCAGTGGAGAACGATCCGCGCCAGACGGGCGTTCCGAGCACGAAGGGAACGCTCTAGTCTCGGAAGGGTGGGCGACCGACTCAGCGCCGCGAAAGAGAGAAACAAAAAAGAAGAACCCGCCGCGTTGGTCAAACCTTACGCGGCGGGTTTCGTTTTTTCGGACGTCTTGCGCTCTAAACGAACTTGCAAGGGACGTTCTTAGAAGACAAGCTTGGCTTCGCCGATCGACTGGATTCCAGTGGGGGAAAACCCGGAGGCGCTCCCCGCGCGGGTATACCCCGAGGGGGCGAGAACGACGCCCGCCTGGGTGACGCGCGTTTGGTTTTGCGGTTCGCGCGGGATCGGCACGTCGGAGAGAGGCTGGATTCGCGCGTCGTTTTCTTCTTCTTCTTCCGCGCGCGCTAGGCGCACCGCCTGCGACGTCTGTTCCGAGGTGAGCGCGATCATGCGATTCTGACTCTTAGGATTGACGAGCGTCCCTCCGTTTTCGAGCAACTGCGACGCGATCTGAAATTCCCCGTTAGACCAGGCGGCTCCGACGTCGCGATATTTCGGGAGGGCGATGCTCTCAATCTCCGCGATTTCGGGGTCTTCCCGCCATGAAGCGGGCTCTCCGTCCGCGCCAAAGTCGACCGCGACGTTCTGCGCGACCTCGACGGTTGGGTCGGGTAGGGGGAGATCCGCGAACTGCGCGCCTTGCGCGTCGGGAACGATCGCCGCTCCGGTATTGGCGAAGAAGGCGCGGGAATCCGTTTCGAAAGAGTCGGCGAGAGATTCGCCGTACGCGTCGCTACGTTCTACGGCGCTGTCGTCGACGGCGAAGACGTTGAGGGACGACGAGGGCGCATGAGGATCGACGACGACGCCCGCGCCTGTCAAACAGTCGCGATTCACGCTCGCGTAATAGGGATCGGCGCCTTCGCCGCGCGAAAAGAGCGGGCGCAACGGACGCACAACCCCTTGCGACGCGTTGATTTCAGGATTGTCGTAGAGTTTGAAGGGCGCCGAGAACGCGGCGCACGCTCCGATCACGCAGACGAGTCCTCCGACAACGACGCAAAAGCGCCTCAGGCCGCGATTTTTACGCGGTCGAGACGTCGCGCGTTGCGGAGCGCGACGCGTCGCGGTTCGGCGCGACGAAGCTGTGCGAATTGGCGTCATAAAAGGGCCTCGAGCTGGTGCGGAATCCTCGTTCTTATAGAACGTATAAAAATACTTTGTCTTTATTATATCAAATATCTGTTAATGAGAAAAGACGACTTGAGAACATATGAGAATTTTTAAGGAATTTTCAATTATTCCTAAGATAAAATCGATAGATCTTTGATTGACGCGTCCCGGGCGTAGAGGTTCTTTTGAAATATCCGTAAAGGGACGTTTCTTTGCGAAGGGCCGCTTGAAGTAATGGAGGCGCGCTCGGGGCGCGGGTAGTCGACGGGCGCGAGCGCTGTATAATGTCAAGGGAGAGTCGGCGCGACGCGCCGCGAGAGAATTATTGAGTCGTACTAAGGAACCAATCTATGACGTCGGACGAGCAGAACACAAACGGCGAAATTATACTGGTGTTGGACTTTGGATCGCAGTACACGCAGCTTTTAGCGCAACGCGTGCGCGAAAATCAGACCTACTGCGAGATCGTTCCATGCGACGCGACGGCGCAAGAAATCGCCGCGCGAAAACCGATCGGGATCATTTTGTCGGGGGGCCCGTCGAGCGTTTACGACGAGACCGCGCCGAAGATCGACCCGGAGATTTACAAACTCGGCGTTCCGATATTAGGCGTTTGCTACGGCATGCAGCTGACATGTAAGCTCTTTGGCGCGGCGGTGGAATCTGCGGAACGACGCGAATACGGCCCCGCCGAATTGACGGTGAGCGACGCGGGACGCGCGACCCCGTTGTTTGAAGGACTCTCCGCGACGTCGCAAGTTTGGATGAGCCACGGGGATCAAGCGACGCGCATGTCGGAGGATTTTGAGACGTTGGCGTCGACGTCGACGTGTCCGAACGCGGCGGTGCGCATGCGTTCGATTCCCTTCTACGGGATCCAGTTCCATCCGGAAGTGACGCACACGGCGCAAGGGCGGGAGCTTTTGACGAACTTCGTGGTGAAGATATGCCGTTCGTCGTGCAAGTGGACGATGAAGAATTTCGTGGCGACGTCGATCGAGAAGATTCGCGCGAAGGTCGGGAAGGAGCGCGTGATCTGCGGGCTCTCCGGGGGCGTGGACTCGGCGGTAGTGGCGGCGTTGATTTCTCGCGCGATCGGGAATCAGCTCACGTGCATCTGCGTTGACAACGGGATGATGCGCAAGAATGAGATCGAGAACGTCGCGAAGGTTTTCCGCGAGAATTTCGACGTGAATCTGGTGGTGGCGAACGCGGAAGATCGTTTCCTGTCGTTATTGGCGGGGGTGGACGATCCGCAGCAGAAGCGTAAGATCATCGGTAAGACGTTCATCGACGTTTTCTCGGAGGAAGCGAAGAAGATCGACGGGGCGAAGTTCCTCGCGCAGGGGACGATCTATCCGGACGTGATCGAAAGCGGCGGCAAGAAGGGGGGGCAGGCGGCGACGATCAAGTTCCACCACAACGTCGGCGGACTTCCGGAAGATTTGGAATTTGATCTGATCGAACCCCTTCGCGAGCTCTTTAAAGGGGACGTGCGCCGCGTCGGGCTCGAATTAGGGTTGCCTGAAGAATTGGTTTGGCGTCATCCGTTCCCCGGTCCGGGGCTGGCGGTGCGTTGCCTTGGCGCGGTGACGAAGAAGGCTCTCGACTGCCTTCGCGAAGCGGACGCGATCGTCGTGGACGAGATCGTCGCCGCGGGCCTCTATCGCGAGACGTCGCAAGTCTTCGCCGTCCTGCTCCCCGTGCGTAGCGTCGGCGTCATGGGGGACGGTCGCACGTACGAAAACGCGATCGCGGTTCGGTGCGTCTCGACGGTCGACTTCATGACCGCCGACTGGTCGCGCCTGCCGTACGACGTCCTTGCGAAGATTTCGTCGCGCATCATCAACGAGGTCAACGGCGTGAACCGCGTCGTGTACGATATTAGCTCGAAACCCCCTGCAACGATCGAGTGGGAATAATCGCAGAGGTCAATTAAACCTTCGTAATAGAGCCGACCTTTCGAGGAGCCGCCCCTTCGCGGCGACGAAGGCGGCGATCCTTCGTTCTTCAAAAGGTATAGAGCTAACTGATTACGTTTAGGTCGGTTAGCTCTTTTCTTATTGCTGGCGCGTATCGTCTGCGGGGACTTCCCGCCGACAATCGGCGCCGTCGCTCCGTGTCAGACGATCGGAGCCCCGCTGATCTTATGGCGAAACTGATTCCAACCGGCGGTGTAGAAATCTACTGGAATTTCGTTGCGGAGCGTGAGGCGTTCGATTGTTAATTGTCGATTGTGAAGTCGCCTGTGGACCTCTCAAAGTAATATTGCAATTGTTCGAGATTTAGAACACAACGTTATTATCGAAACGGGAGGTGCAATATGGAGTTTATGTCCGCAAGAGAAGCCGCTAATAAATGGGGTATTTCGCAACGGAGAGTGGCTGTTCTCTGCTCTGAAAACAGAATTGATAATGCAACAATGGTTGGTAATATGTGGATTATACCTACAACTGCTGAAAAGCCGATTGATGCAAGAAGCGTTCGATATAGCAAATGTGATAGTAAAAAGGTCAAGCCGTTTTTGAAATGGGCTGGCGGCAAAGGCCAGCTTCTTGCTGAAATTGAAAAATACTATCCTTTTGAGGATGGAAAAATCACTAAGTATGCAGAGCCATTTGTAGGCGGCGGCGCTGTGCTTTTTGACATTCTGAGCAAATTCGATTTGGAAGATGCGTATATCAGCGATATTAATGCCGAGCTTATCAACACCTATCGTGTTATCCGCGACGACATAGACGAACTTGTCGCGATGCTGACGGTCATGCAGTGCGAGTTTGTTCCGATGGACACAGAGCGTCGCAAAGTCTACTATATGGCAAGGCGCGAACGCTTCAATGATTTGAAGATTAGCGGCAACGATAGTGTAAATATCGAAAAAGCAGCCCTTTTGATTTTTCTCAATAAGACCTGTTTTAACGGATTGTTCCGTGTCAACAAAAAGGGACTCTTTAATGTTCCTATGGGTTCTTATAAAAAACCGATGATTTGTGATGAGGAAAACCTGCGAGCCGTATCGGAAAAGCTTCAAAATGTGAAAATTGTTTGCGGTGATTATAGAGAGTCCGCTGACTTCATTGATGAAAATACTTTTGTTTACTTTGATCCTCCGTATCGTCCTATTACCGATACCGCAAGTTTTACGGCATATACGGAAAATCAGTTCGACGACGAAGAACAGATTGAACTTGCGCGATTTGTTGATGATATGCACCAAAAAGGTGCAAAAGTCGTAATCAGCAATTCCGATCCCAAGAACTCCAACACAGAGGACGTTTTTTTTGATAACATTTATTCGGCCTATAAGATTAAGCGTGTTGAAGCTACGCGTATGATAAGCTGCAACAGCGAGGCAAGAGGGAGAATTAAAGAATTGCTAATTTCAAACTTTTAAGGAGTAGGGATGTGGTGATTAGAAGAGGAACTCAACTTATTGAGAATGGCGCTGAACAAGTTGTTATTGAATTTGTTTTTACTGATTACATCATCTCGTTTTTTAAGGGACTTTATCGCAATCTGATATTTGTAATCAAGTACAAACAAGACGGCGCTTACATCCGTACCCCTAAGCACATTCATTGGTAGTGGACATTTTTATGAAAATGCAGGGAAATGCAATCCTTGTCAAGAAATACTTGCGAGATATCCAAAACTGTTGAAATACTTGTACTTGTGTCCCGCTTACGAACAATGATTACGCCATTTCGAAGGCGTTAATCGAAAATGGCGAGAACGATATTGAACAGTATTTTGCCCTAACGCTTATGGCGAATATAAGGTTGAATTTCTGTATGTTTTGATGGAATTGTTAGCTGTCCAAGAAAAAACAAATCGTGCAGACGCTCATATGTTCGGCAATATTGTTGAAGAATTGCTGGAGACCGACAGGGATATTTTTAAAAGCATATCAACGGTAGACATTAGTGAGAGGAGAGGCTGATATGGCAAGAAGTTTTGATACATGGTTAGCCGGTTTCCGTGACAGCATTGCGAGTTACGGTTATTACATTGATTTTGAAAAAATCCATCGCAATGTCGATGACATTAGGGTCGAATTGAATATCCTCAATTCCCTTATCGGCTCCAAGAACATAAAAGAAGATTTCGAGGTTCTGATTAAAAAATATCCCGAAGTATTAAAATGTATCCCTCTTCTCTTGGCGGTCAGAGCGAATGAAATATACTGCCAAGATGAAAACGGCGGTCGTTTGTATGAGTTTGAATTTGACAAGCGCCCTCCGACCAGCCATGCCCATTACGAGCATTATTCCTATTTTATGGAGCATACAGGGCTGTTTGATTTACTTGAAAACCACATCATTAACAACCTTGTTGACTATGCCACCGGCGTTGAAACCGGCTTGGATTCTAATGGTCGCAAAAACCGCGGCGGGCGTCTGATGGAAGATTTGGTTGAGAGCTTCATCAAAAAAGCTGGATTTGTTAAGGGGGCAACCTATTTCAAGGAAATGTATATACATCAGATTTCCTCTACGTGGGGGATTGACCTCTCTGCTATCTCCAATCAAGGAAAGATGGAAAAGCGTTTTGATTTTGTAGTCAAAACTCCAACTATGATTTATGCCATCGAAACAAATTTCTATAGCAGTAGCGGTAGCAAGCTTAACGAAACAGCAAGAAGCTATAAAATGCTTGCTATGGAAACAGCTAATATCAAAGGCTTTACATTTGTATGGTTTACTGACGGCAAAGGTTGGAATAGCTCTAGAAACAACCTTGAAGAAACCTATGATGTGATGGAGCATATCTACAATATCAAGGAATTGGAGGATGGCGTCATCAGCGAGGTTTTAAAATAATGGCGAAGAAAATTTCAAAATGGGAGCCGGAAGATTTTGAGCTTGAAATGACAACGCATTGGTCGTTTCCAAAGCGCGGAGATTGGGCAACGCACGATGCAAAGTGGCGTGGAAATTGGACGCCTTATATTCCAAGAAACATATTGCTCCGATACTCTAAAGAGGGCGATTTGGTATTGGATCAGTTTGCCGGCGGCGGTACTACGCTTGTTGAGGCAAAGTTACTTAATCGGGACATTATCGGTGTTGACGTAAACGACGTAGCCCTTGAACGATGCAGAGAAAAAATCGACTTTAAGCATGATGGCGCTGATGGTAAGGTCTATATCCACAAGGGCGACGCTCGCAATTTGGATTTTATTTCAGACAGTAGTATAGACCTCATTTGTACACATCCTCCATATGCCGATATTATTAAGTACAGCGAGGATATTGAAGCCGACTTATCGCATTTGAAAGTCAAGGATTTTCTTGAAGAAATGAAAGCTGTGGCCGCTGAGAGCCGCCGTGTTCTGAAAAAGGACAGGTTCTGTGCCGTGCTAATGGGCGATACTCGCCAAAAGGGACACATGATTCCACTGTCTTTTGAGGTTATGCGTGTTTTTGAGGACGTCGGCTTTAAGTTAAAAGAGCTGATTATCAAAGAGCAACATAACTGCAGAGCAACGGGATACTGGAAAACAAACAGCGTGAAATATAATTTCCTGCTGATTGCTCATGAGTACCTATTTATATTTAGAAAATAACCGATGGGGGCGCATCTGATGATAAAAACTATTAAAATGAAAAATTGTACTACATACCCGTCAGGAGGCGCCCTGATCGAAAATTGTCAAAAGGTAAATTTCTTTTATGGGCCGAATGGCAGTGGAAAATCTACAATCAGTAATTTTTTGTTGAACCCGGTAGCTCCGCAGTATCATGAATGCGAAATAGAATGGGAAAACGATACTCCGCTTGATGTAGTTGTCTATAACCGTGAGTTTCGTAATAAAAATTTCAAGGAAAATATTGCCGGTGTTTTTACTCTCGGGCAAGCAACAATCGAAGATACAAAGGCTCTTGAAGAAATGAAAGAGCTACGCATTAAAAAAAACGAAGACTATAAAACACGAGATAATACGCTCCAAAAGAAGATTCAAGACGAAATCACATATAAAGCAAGATTTAGAGATACTGTGTGGGAACAGATTTTAAAACCTAATGAAGCAGATTTTCAAGAGGCTTTCAGAGGTTTTAGGAAAGATAAAGGACGTTTTTTAGATGAGACGCTTAGACGATATCAGATATCGCATTCCTCCACTGAAACAAGAGATGTTCTGCTTTTGAGAGCTAAAACATTATTTGCACAGAAACCTGAAAAATGTCCTATCATTCAACTTGAGCTCGATAATATAGTTGATCAAATTGTTGAAATTGAAACATCCGCGATTTGGAGCAAAGTAATTGTCGGCAACAAAGATCTTCCTATCGGACGGCTTATTGAACTTTTAGATAATGCTGACTGGGTAAATCAAGGAAGAAAACATTTGAAAAAAGATGGCATATGTCCGTTTTGTCAAAAGCAAACCATCACAAATGAATTGAAAAATCAACTTGATGCTTTCTTTAGTGGCGAATACGAACGGGACGTCAACCTAATAAAGCAGTTCATTAGCCAATATGGTTCTTATACTGACGAATTGTTGAGGCGTATCAAGACGCTTCAGACAAGCCTTGGGGCCCATCCTGCAGCAGGAATTGACGCAAGTAAGCTTGGTTCAATTATAGAGTTGCTTAATGGACATTTTTCCAAGAATAAAGCAGAGATGCTCGTTAAGGAAAAGGAACCCAGTAGAATTATTTCGCTAACCGAAGCAACTGCAACAATAAGTTCATTAAATCAATTGGTTACTGACGGGAATGTGGCTATTGCTAAGCATAATGAAATGGTTGATAACTATAAATCCGAAAAGAACACTCTTATAGCTGATATTTGGGCGTTTTTAATGGATGAAAACGAAGCGTTAATTGCAGGATATTTGAATTATATTGAAACCTTTGCTAAAGCTAAAAAAGGTATCCAAAAAGGAATCGATGTATGTAAGCAACAGCTGGATGATTTGGACGACAAAATAGTGGAAGCCGGAAAGAACATAACAAGCGTTCAACCGACGGTTGATGAGATCAATCGTTCTTTGAAAAGTTATGGTTTTACTAATTTCGAAATTGTACCGTCTCCAGCTCAACCAAACGCATATCAAATACAGCGTATGGATGGTACCCTTGCCACCAATACATTAAGCGAGGGCGAAGAAACATTTATATCGTTCTTGTATTTTTTGCAGTTTGCAAAAGGATCTGTCGATCTTGCAAAAGTATCTAATCGTAAGGTTTTAGTATTGGATGACCCTATCTGTAGTCTTGATAGTACAGTGTTATACATAGTAAGTTCTTTGGTTAAAGGCTTAATAAAAGATGTTCGTGAGGGGAATTCTGATGTAGAGCAGATTTTCATTCTCACGCATAATGTATTTTTCCACAAGGAAACCGCTTTTATTGATCGCAGAACCGATGTTTGCAATGATATACATTTTTGGATCATAAGGAAGGACAATAACATATCCTCTATCAAGGCATACGAAAGAAACAATCCGATCAAAACGTCTTATGAATTACTGTGGGAAGAATTAAAAAGTAACACAAACGCTTCGCTTATTACAACGCAAAATATTATGCGAAGAATTTTAGAAAACTACTTTAGTATTCTTGGTAAAACAATGAATAACACAATCGTAGATTCTTTCTCAACTATAGAAGAAAAAATGATCTGCCGTTCTTTCTTGAGTTGGGTTAATGATGGTTCACATACCATTCCTGATGATTTGTATATCGACTGCCACACTGATTCGATAGCCCGATACAAACAGATATTCAAAGAAGTATTTTTCAAAATGGGGCACGAAGCACACTATAAAATGATGATGGGAGAGCCATAAAGTCTCTCGTTGTTCTTGTGTTTCGTGACAGCAGAATGGCAACAAAAAATCAGATAGCCCATGCCATCTGAACAATGAAAATAATACAAGTAATCTGAGCCAAATCTAATAAGCAAACTGTTTAAGATTTATTATTCAGAAGGAATGGGAATGCTCGCAGAGGTTCATTAAGCTCCGTAATAGAGCCGACTTTTCGAGGAGCCGCCCCTTCGTTGCGACGAATGGCGGCGATTCTTCATTCTTCAAAAGGCGTAGGGCTAACTGATTATGATTATGTCGGTTAGCTCTTTTTTTGTAGCTAGCGGTCCGGCGTCTCTGCATACCGATTTTTCGACTGAGATATATAAAACGAAATATGAGAGTGCGCCGCCGGACGTTAGCGATCTGTTCTATAACGAGGCCTGTTTGTTCGTCGGAGCGCCAAGGGCGGAAGACGTCTTCATGTAGGCGCTTGCCAACCTTTTTAGCCCGGTCAAAACGTCTGTGACGACGGTCTGTTTTATCCATGATAATGCGAACTAGTTTATATTAAAAGAAAACAGCGGAAATAGCGTCCTTTAAGACTCGATATTTTTGAAAATCTCCGCTCCAATGGTCGCGTTTTGACGTCGTGGTTTCACATAGGGACGTAAAACTCTTCAAAATCAGTCCGAGAAAGCGACCGTCGGCATAATCTTTCATTTACACCCCGCGTTCGTATGGTATAACGTAGAGAATCTGCAATCTCTTTAACGCGGCGGCGGACTTTCGCGCTTCGTACGCGCATGGCGAGTCGACCGCGCTTTCCGCTGCTTAACGCGCAAAAAGGCGACGTACGATGGATCTTTTCACTCAATTAACGCATTCCTTATTCCGGAGCGCGCACGGTTTGTTCATACCCCTGTTGATTTTGATTATCGTCGGGGGCGGGCTGCTTTTCTTTCGCGCGAAGGGGTATCGGGAGAGTTCGTATCGACGCCTGACGGGGGAGTCCTTCTTATCGGTGTGGACGGATAAGGGGAAGTATGGGGAGTATCTGACGTACGACGCGCTGAAGGAGTTTGAGAAGGAGGGCGCGAAGTTTTTATTCAACCTGTATATTCCCAAGAAGAACGGGGAGACGACGGAGATCGATCTGATGATGATTAGCCGCAAGGGGATCTTCGTCTTCGAGAGCAAGAACTACGGCGGGTGGATCTTCGGGAGGGAGTCGCAGCGGAACTGGACGCAGGTTCTTCCCTCGGGGAACGGAACGCGGAAAGAGTCTTTTTACAACCCGATCATGCAGAATCGGACGCATATTCGCGACCTCGTCGCGTTTATCGGCGAAGAGTACCCGACGCGGTCGATCATCGTCTTTTCGGAACGTTGCGAACTCAAGGAGATCGACGTCGAGAGCGCGGATATACGCGTCGTGAAGCGCGACGAACTCCGACGCGCCGTCCTTGACGTCTACGAGCGCGAGACGCAAGACCTCCTCTCCCCTTCCCAGATCGAGACCGTCTACCAGCTCCTCCGCCCGTTGACTCAGGTCGGCGACGACGTTAAAGCGCGGCATATCGAGAATATCCGGAAGCGCCTGGAAGAGAACGCCGACCTTTCCGGAGCAGAGGGCTCTCAAAGCGCGGCGACGCAATCCAAGAAGTCGCAATTAAAATCGAGCGGCGAGGCTCAACGCGTCTGTCCGCAGTGCGGGGGAACCCTCGTGTTGCGGACGGCGAAGCGCGGCGCTAACGCGGGCGCGCAGTTTTGGGGGTGCGGCAATTATCCGAAATGTCGGTATACCGAAGATAAGGAATAACGTAGAGGAGGCGGAGTCGGAAGGGGACGTTCCCAAGGCGGCGCGAGGGGCTAAAAAGAGCGCGAAAGCGAGACGCGAGGGTCGTCGCGCTCCCTATCGCGATCAGTAGTTCGGCATATATTTCCAGAGGTAGTCTTCGAGCTTCTCCATGTACGCTTGGTAGAAGATTCGATCGTTCTGAAGCGCCTGCCCCGAATGGGGAAACTCGTAATAATCGTACGGCGTTCCGTGTTTTTCCAGCTCGGCGACGAGTCTTCGCGCAGACTCGACGGGGCAAAGCTTATCTTTCGCGCCGTGCGCGAGGAGCGTCGCGGGGGAGTCTGCGCCGACCCACTTGTCGGGGGCGATTTTTCGCATCGGCGCGGGGTACGCGTCGTTGACGATCATCTCCGTTGTGATCTCTTCTCCTGAGAGACGACTGAAAAGCTCCGCCATTCCCGAGGGCGTCGCGCCGAGAGAGACTCTTGCCCAGTCTTCGCCGCAGAAGCTCGCGGGCCCCGACGCCTCGAAGACGAACTTGACGGGAACTGGCGCGGTCTTCGCGTCGCGATACGCGTAGAGAAGGGCGAGGGTTCCTCCAAAGCCCTTGCCCGTAATCGCCATTCTATCGACGATAAAACCGCGACGGTTCGCTTCCGCGATAACCTTCGGAATCGCGTTGGCAATCTCTTGAGACTGATTATAGACATTTGTCGTTGGGAACTCTTCGTCGACGAGGGTATAATTGATCCCTGCGGCGACGTACCCTTTTGACGCAAACCATTGCAGGAGCCCAGCGGCGTCTTTCTTATCCCCCGACCGAACCTCGCCCGACTGCAACGCGACGACGAGCCCGTAATGGCGCCGCGCCGCGTCTTGAGGCAAATATAAATCGTATCGCTGCGATTCCTCGGGCCCGTAGGAAAGGTTGCGATAGATCGCTCCGACTTCTTTCGTCGACGCGCTGTACGCCCCGCGTAGAGGGTCGGCGTTCATCTTTTGCATCGCGGCCCCGCAAAAGGAGACGAGAAAGACGCTCAAGTAGACGACGCCCCAGAGAATTTTGCTTGAGACGTAGCGGAAAATGCGTCCCACTGTCATAGAATATCGCCTCCGAAGAGATCGCCCCCAAAAATGAGGTTCAATCCCGCCCGGACGGCGAGACGCCCAAGAACCGCGCCCGAGATCGCGCAGAGCGTCAAATTGACTATGCGTCTAAGAAACTTAGTCGATATCTTCATCTTTTCCCAATCCTTCCAACGACGCGAACCCACCCGCGTCTTAATTCAGCGCAACTTGCCCGCAAAGCCGACTAAAACGCGCAAGCAAGTCTATAATATTAATTATGTAGGATTGGAGAAAAGACAACGTTTTTTGTTCCCTATTATCGCAGGGAACAAGGGGGAAAAATCACGCCGAGGTTCGTTGCAAGAACACGCGCTCGGCGTTGCCGAAAGCGACCGCGTCCGCATAGGCGGGGGAGCATGATTCATAGAGGTAACGAACCCCTTCGGTTAGCTCGGGGGGACGATGATCGAGCCGATGCGAATCGGTTCCGAGGAAAGAGACGAGCTTTTCGGAGAGAAGACGCCGCGCAAAGGCGCGAACTTCTTCTTTCGGCTCTTGGACGAGACTATACGCGTTGATTTGCAACTCGATTTCGTCGCGATTCAGAACGGTGAAGACCGCAGGGGAACGCGAGAGGAGATCGTAGCGTTCGACGTGGGCGATCACGGGGCGATATTCGGAAAATTCAAGGAAGCGTTTGACGCAAACGCAGACCGCTTTGGGGTGAATGTCGCGCGGAAATTCGAGGAGGATGCGATTTGTGCCCGCAAGGGTTTGATAACCGCCCAGATCGAGGGCGCGAATAATAGAGGAGACGAGTTCCGGATCGCAGAAGATTTCCATCCCCGGATGAATAGCGACGTCGAGCCCTTCGGAGGCGATTCGGGCTTGCAACTGCGCGAAATGATCGGAATATTGCGTAGCGGCCCCCCAGCTATGCGCGGTGCAGAAGACGTCGGAGACGCCTTGGTTGCGCAAGAGACGCAGAATTTTCAGCGATTCGTCGATAGCGCGCGATCCGTCGTCGAGACCAAAGAGCGCGTGGGAATGAAGATCGACGACGCGCCGTACGGAGCCGCGTTCGCCTTGACGTAAATCAGCCATCGGTAATTCCTCCTGAACGTCTAGAATCTTAACACGAAGCGTTCTGCGCGCAATAAAACTTTGGGGAGAATTTTTGAAATTTTTGAAAATCTCAGCAAAACTCTTAGATAGCTCCATGCATAATAGAGCATATTTGGGGGATAAGAACGATATTTTGGACTATATAAGAATACTTTGCGTTTTTCTGTGCTTTTATTCCTTTGTCGAGTTGATTTTCTCAATTTTTTTCTGATAATATGGAGGAAAACGCTCGCGTTGGAGTCCGCGCATGATCGGGCCCCGGCGTAATCTATAAACGTATCGACCCACCGCAAGGGAGGAATTTTAAGATGGCGAAATATAAGTGCACGGTCTGCGGAGAAATTTTTGAAGTAAAAGACGGCGAAACCCCGGTTTGCCCGCGTTGCAAGGCCCAAGGAGACAAGTTGGCGCAAACGACAAAGTACGCTGGAACGCAGACGGAGAAGAACCTTGAAGCGGCGTTTGCAGGCGAATCTGGCGCGCGCAACAAGTACACGTATTTCGCGTCGGTTGCGAAGAAGGAAGGATACGAGCAGATTTCGGCGCTCTTCCTCAAGACGGCGGAGAACGAACGCGAGCACGCGAAGATGTGGTTCAAGGAGCTCAACGGAATCGGCAAGACGGACGCGAACCTTCTCGCCGCCGCCGAGGGTGAGAATTTCGAGTGGACCGACATGTACGAAGGATTCGCGAAGACGGCGGAAGAAGAAGGTTTCGCCGATCTTGCCGCGAAGTTCCGCCTTGTCGCCGCGATTGAAAAGCGCCATGAAGAGCGTTATCGCGCGTTATTGAAGAACGTCCAGACGGCGGCGGTCTTCGAGAAGAGCGAAGTCAAGATCTGGGAATGCCGCAACTGCGGACATATCGTCGTTGGAACGAAAGCTCCCGAGATTTGCCCGACCTGCGCGCATCCGCAGAGCTACTTCGAAATCGCCGCTGAAAACTATTGATTCGCCGCGATTCGCGAATAGATCGCCAAATAAATAAGACGCCCGAGCGCAAGCCCTGGGCGTCTTGGCGTTTCATGCAACCGTTGGAAAGCTGGTCGGGGAGCTCAGAACTGATAGGGCGCCTGACCGTCGTTGAGGCATAACGCGCCGTGAGGATCGGCGAGATAGAAGATCTTGAAGTTAGGATTGAGGACGCTTTCGAAGGCGCCTTTGACGTAAGGGGTCGCGAGACACGCTTCTTTGACGGCGACATTCTCTTCGAAGACCGCTTTTCCGGAGACTCGGCACCATTCGTTCTGAGGCGAGCAGACGCAGATTTCAACCTCGGGGTGGGCTTGCAGTTCCGCGTAGACTTCTTTTTGCGCGTCCGCGCTGAACCAGAGCTTTCCTTCCTTTTCGCCGGGGAAGACGAAGGGACGACACTTCGGCGCCCCGTCGCGACCGATGGTCGCAAGGAAAACGATCGGATGCGCGGTTAAAAACTCGACAACTTTCTTCATAGTGGGCCTCATGACAGAGTGGAAAATAGAACGTGCGCGAACCTCCACGCGCGGCGTCATTATACAAAAGCGCGCGCGTCAAGGCAAGCGTTTTTCTTTATCGCTCGGCCCGAGGGGATTCTTAGTGGAATCCTCTTTTCTTTTGGAACGACGTCTTTTTCTTATCGTCCGTAGCGCCTTTTCCTCATTTGGAGGCTTCTCCGGCGGCTTTTTGACCGCCACGCGCTACTCTTGTCGCGAAGGATTCAATGAACAGGTTTTTTCAACATACTTCTATGGAAATTCATCCGCAGCCCGGTTTTGTGCGGGGAATTGGCGGAAATAACGCATACGTTTAGATAGGGAGTCGTCGTCGACGCTTTCTTCCCTTTCCCCCATTTTGAGACGCTCTTATTCGGGTATACTGACTATTGAAACGCGTAAATCAAGACGGCGCGTTTCGAACCCACGCGCCGAAAAAGGAGACGTTGAAAATGCAAATACGCGCTATTATGAGCGACATTACGAAGTTATCGGACGTGGACGCGATCGTCAACGCGGCGAATCCTTCCCTCTTGGGAGGCGGCGGAGTCGACGGGGCGATCCATCGCGCGGCGGGGCCCCTGCTGGTCAAGGAATGCGCGACGCTCGGGGGTTGCCCGACGGGGCGCGCGAAGATAACGAAAGGATACGATCTTCCGTGCGAATACGTGATTCACACGGTTGGGCCCGTCTGGAATGAAGACGAGAACGAAGAGGCGCTTCTTTGCTCGTGTTATACTGAATCGCTGAAGATCGCGCGCGAACGCAATCTGCGCAAGATCGCGTTTCCGTCGATCTCCACCGGCGTCTATCGCTTTCCGGTGAAGCTGGCGGCTTCCGTCGCCGTCGCTGCGGTTCTCGACTTTACGCGACTCTACCCGACCGCGTTTGATCTCGTCGAATGGGCGCTGATCGACGACGCGACTTACAACGCCTACCGCGACGCGATCGCCAACGCGGTCGGCGGCTCATGCTAATCTGTTAAAGTACGACCCAACTAGGAGATAAGAGGATGAAGAACCTTAAAGACGCGTGGAAAGCGGACTTAAAATCTTTGCGCTGGCAGACCTTTCTCGCCTTGCTCGTCGCGGGCTCTATCAACGCTTTTGGCGTCACCGTCTTTTTAGCGCCCGTCAACCTTTACGACAGCGGAATCTCCGGAACCTCGATCCTCTTATCGCAGCTCTTCCCCGCGTCTTTGTCCTTCTTTCTCCTCGTCCTGAACGTTCCCCTCTTCCTCTTCGGGCTTAAAAGACAGGGGCCGGCGTTCACGATCTACTCCCTCTTCGCCGTCGCGGTCTACTCCTTTGCGTCGTGGCTCATCGTCGACGTCTTGCCGATCGACGTGCGCTTTGCGTCGCCTCTCGCGGGACGCGATCTCCTTTTGTGCGCGCTTTTCGGCGGCCTGATTTCCGGCGTCGGGAGCGGTCTTACGATTCGCAACGGGGGCGCGATCGACGGGGTGGAGGTCATGGCGGTGATCTTCGCGAAACGTCTGAATCTGACGGTTGGGATCTTCGTGATGATCTACAACGTTTTTCTATATACGATCTGCGGATTCGCGATGCATAGCTGGATTCTCCCGCTCTATTCAATCGTGACGTACGCCGCGGGGCTCAAGACGGTCGACTTCATCGTGGAAGGCGTCGACCGGTGCAAGAGCGTGATGGTCGTGACGGAGAAGGCGAAAGAGATCAACGACGCGCTTATGGAGGAGTTCGAGACGGGAACAACGTGTTTCGACGCGACGGGGGGATATTCGAACGCGCCTAAGTCGATCGTCTACTTTGTCGTGAACCGCTTCCAGATCGCGAAGGTGCGCGGGATCGTGAAGCGCGTCGATCCCTCGGCGTTTCTGACGATCACGGAGGTCGCGGAGGTTGTTCGAGGCGCGACGCCGAAAAAGTGACGCGCGGGCGTTGGACTTTTGACGCGGCGTCGTGTACAATCGGCGTTTGAGTCGGTCGAGGTATGCGCAAACGCGGCGACCGCTGGCAAGAGAAATCGCGAATCGCGAGTAGCGGAAAGCGCGGAGAAACGAGGAGGTACGCGGCGATGAGTAAGAAGAGGATTCGGTTTAGCTGTTTGGCGGCGGCGCTGGCAGTCGCGACGGCGGCGGCGTGGACGTGCGCGGCGTTTGCGCAGAGCGTCGAGGAGGAGGGCGCCGCGCTCTGGCGCAAGGCGCTTGCGATGGAGCGCAAGAGCTTCGACACGATCGACCTGTGCGGCGGGTCGAGCCATATGCAGGGGATCTGCGTCGACGAAAATCTCGACTATATGTATTTTTCGTACACGGACGTGTTGGCGAAGCTCGACATGCGCACGGGCAAGGTCGTGGCGTCGGTCGGGGGCTTCGGCGAAGGGAGTTTCGGGAAGCCCGGCGGGGCGCACTTGGGGTGCTTGGAGTATCACGACGGGATCGTGTACGGGTCGCTGGAGTATAAGTCTCCGGGCGCGAAATTCTTTTTGGCGGCGTTCGACGCGCGGAAGATGACGCGCGTGGGGATGGACTGCAAAGAGATGGAGGAGGGGGTGAACGCGATCCTTCTCGCGGAGCCGACCTACGATTTCCGCGCTCCGATGCTCTTCGAGAATACGGATTCTCCGGAAGGGTTCGCGCAGAACGAGAAGAACAACGGGCACCTTTTCGCGTGCTCGGGAATCGACGGGGTGACGGTCGGGCGCAAGCCTGGGGACGCGTCGGGCGAGCTTTACGTGATCGTCGCGTACGGGGTGTACGGGAGCAAGGCGTTTAAGGGGCGTTACGACAACGACTACAACGTCCTGCAGTATTATCGTCTGTCGGACGTTTGGGACGCGGAGACGAAGAGGCTCGTGGGGACGTGGAATCGTCGCTTCACGTACGAACGCGGGCTGTCGACGAGTTACGAGCCGGGGGAACTTCTTCGGGCGGAATCGACGTTGTACGCGTGGACGGGGAACACGCTTTACGGGGCGCAGAATATCGAGTATGAATGGAATACGGGGAATCTTGTGTTGTACACGTACGACGGGACGAAGGGATTCGGGAAGAATATGTACGTGATCGACGGGAGCCGAGCGCCGGAGCTTAAGGAGCTGCAAGTCGGTCAGCGCAACGAGGATCCTGACGCGGAGACGCGGGCTTTTGCGAAGAAAATGGCGGCGCTCTATACGAACTTGCAGGGGGCGCGGTATTTCGACATGGACCAAGCGAAGAACACGTCGACGGGCGAATATCCGATCGTAACGCACGCGGCGTTGAAATGCGTCTGCGGAGACGCGACGTCTCACGACTGCGCGGAAGGGGAGACGTGGGGATCGACGGGCGTGTCGAAGAAGGATTATCCGATCTGCTCGGCGCAGTTCTGCGCGGCGCCGACGACGGGAATCTGCTGGATCGGCGGGGACGACGCGGGGAACGATTACTTCTACGTCGCGAACGGAAAGACGAAGGTCGGATTGTACAAACGCGCGACGGGTTCAGACGGCGCGTACGTCTGGATCGACCTAAGCAAGTGAGCGGACGCCGCCGCGACGAATAACGAAAGAGCCTCGCGGACGACGCGGGGCCCTTTCATTTCTGAGCGTTAGGGAGATTCGCTAGACGGCGTCTAGCGAATTTGGAACGCTAACTCCGACGGCTCAACGGGACTTCTATGCTTTGACCCCCGTTATAATTGATTTTAAAAGTTCCGGCCAGCGGGTAAGCGCTTCTCTTCCGACAATGACTTCGTCGACGAATCCGGCGTTCATTGCGTCCACGAGTCGGCACAAATAGGATTTTCCACTTTGCCACCATGTTCTGTAAGCGTCGATAAAGAGGACATGATAGACTTTACGACCAGATCGATAAATAAGTCTTTGAGTTCATATCCGTCTAAGAGCGTTTCGTAGATCCCGTCGGCCACTCGACTGCCAAATGTCGTTGCGTAGTAGTACTCCTTAATCTCCCAAACAATTTGTGGATTTTCAACGCTGGGAAAAGCGCCGTCAAACCGACGGGAAGACGGCCAATCAAACGTCGTTGTTCATCCCAAACGTATAACAGTCCGCGCGGGTTGTCGTCAAAGCCGACGCTCTGAGTAAAACCGGTAAGCTCGCGAACGCTCTTTTCAGCAAGGATATTGACGATCGCCGTGAAAAACGCAATTTGTTTCATGTTCCCTTTTTGTTTGTTGAGAGGGATATTGCAGAGAAAATTGTCATTTCGATGCAGAACTTCCAGTTTCTTGTATTCTTCGAAGGCGCTTTGCGCGTCCATTAACCTCGGCTTAACAAAGTCGTTGAGTAATTTGGCTCGCATTTGGGCGTACGACGCCGAATCGGATAAAAGCTTGTCTGAAGCCTCTATGTTCTTTTTTTGACACAGCTCCCTGAGGTCGTTTTCTGAATAACACTTTACGCCGCCGTGCGTTCTGTCCGTATATCCCAACGACTCTGACGCTATTTTTATGAACGCCCAAAAAGAGGCGTTCTGGTTGCGAAATTCATCAAATGGTTTCATTACTCTCGACCGCCTCAAATATCTCAGAGATGTTGAGATTCAAAGCTTTTGAAATCTTTTCAATGTTTTCCAAAGAAACATTTCTTTTTCCCAATTCAATATCGCTGATATACGTTCTGTGTAATTCGCACATATCCGCAAACTTCTCTTGAGAAATCCCTTTAGACGTCCTGATTTTTCGAATCGTTCCCCAAATTTCGCCAATATATCTTCCTGCACAACTTGACGCCTCCTATCGAGCTAGATTATAATGGGCGCGACGACTATGAGTCTACAGACTATAAGTTACAGGACGACGAATAATAATGATACCAGCTTTGCTCAAATGGATTGGAAACAAGCAGCGCTTTGCGGAGACGATTATTTCGTACATGCCTGAAACGTTCAACAATTACTATGAGCCATTCTTGGGGAGCGGCGCCGTCTTGGCCAAACTTTTACATAACGACGCGACTCAGTTGTTCCCTCATTTTCATCGCGCGTTTGGAAGCGACGTTCTTCCGTTTTTGATCGATATTTTCAAGATTACCAAAGAAAATCCCGTCGATTTGGCAAGATATTATCGAAATGAAATTACCGAGTATTACGAAGATCCGGAAAACAAATACCGCGAAATTCAAACGCGTTTTAATGAGAATCATAACCCGTATGATTTCTGCTTGTTATCGAGAACATGTTATTCGGGCGTGATTCGTTTTCGCAAAGCGGACGGGTTTATGAGCACGCCCAGAGGACCGCACAAGCCCATATCCCCCGAGACGTTCGAGAAACGCGTTGAGCAATGGCATGATCTCCTTCAAAAAGCGACCTTTTCATGTCGAAGCTTTATTGAAACGATGGAGTATCCTCAAGAGGGGGACGTCGTCTATTGCGATCCGCCTTACGCGCATTCGCAGAGCATTATCTACGGCGCCCAGGATTTCGATATTGAAACATTGTGGAAAAAGATTGGCGAGTGTAAAGATCGAGGGGTAAAAGTGATCCTATCGATCAACGGGATGAAAGATTCGCAAAAAACCGATATCTCAATCGCGCCCCCCGAGGGGCTTTTCGAAAGAAAGTTCTTCGTCAACTGCGGAACGTCGATGATCGACAGACTGCAAAACACGGGTAAGAAGATGCGGAATAAAAACGTGGACGACCAACTTCTTCTTTCCTGGTGATCGATAAAAAACGGGATAAGCGACTCTGACGTCGCATATCCCGTTTCGCTTTTTACGAAGCAGGTAGCGTTAGGGAGATTCGCTAGACGCCGTCTAGCGAATTGGCGCGATTATGCGAACGCGCGTTCGACTAGGTCGGGGAGCGCTTTGTTCTTTGCTGCCTCGGCGGCGTCCGCTTCGACGAAATGCGTCGATTCCATCTTTAGCGCGTCGTCGAAACCGAGGATATAGTTCGTCGCGATTTTGTAGATGATTCGAGTCGGCGCCATTCCGTAGACCTGACTCTTGAGGATATGCCGGATCCGCTCGGCGTCGTCAGGGAAGAGCGCTTGCATCCTCGCGCTTCGATACAGGCGCTTCACGATCTCCGCGATATAGAGCCCCGACTTCATGTACAGATCGGCGAAGGTATGAGACGGGTCGTCGAAGCATCCCGGATTCTCCTTTTCGAGCGCGTCGACCATCATGACGACGACGTGACGCGGCGTGAAGATTTGGTTCGTCTTCTGCGGGGGAATGTAGTCGAAAATGTCTTCTTCGTGGGATTCGTCGAAGTAGTTCGCGAGCTCATTCTTTTTGCGCAAGAACTCTTGCACTGAGTCGTTGAAGACTGTTTCGTCGAAGAAGCCTCCTTCGAAACGCCGCGTTTGACCCTCCGCGTCGACGCAATCCTTCCCGTCGCGCAGGGTGCGGAACTCGTCGAGCGTCACCCCCGTCGTCTCCAGAAAGACTGCGTCTTCCACATATTGATCGAAATTCGCCAGCGTCAGCTTTTCGTCCCCGTACGCCATGACGAAGCTCGGGATCGTTCGCGCGAAGCCTCTAAGTCGGGCGCGGATTTCTTCTTCCACGACGCGTTGCGTCTCCTTCTTATCGGTTCGGACGACCTCCTCCGCGATCCTTTCAGGAAGTTGGCGACTTGTCGTTTCGACGACGTCGTCGAGCGTCTCTTGAAATGTCGCGCGATTCTTCTTGACGTCCTGTTCGAATTCTGCGTTCGCTTGATTCACTTCCTCGGGGGAGGAAGCGACCTTGAGCTTTTTGTCTCGATCTTTCGTCGCGATTTGAACGCCGCGTTCGAATTCGTCTTGCGCTTTCGAAACCCTCTTGTCGACTTCCGCCGTCACGGTCTTTACGATCTTCTCGACCTTCTTCTTTGAGTTAGCGACCTTTTGGAGCCCGTAGCCGTTGGCGACGATTTTCGTTTTTTCCTGCGCCGTCTGCATGACGAGCTCTATGAGCTCTTTGCACGTCTCCGCCGCCTTCTCTTTGAGGGGATCGACGGAGGGCGTCGCGAGATTGACGGCGAAGAGCGCGTCGCGCGGCGGTTCCGGCGCGGGTCTCGGTTCCAAGACGACTGGTTGCGACGCGAAATCGTCGAGCGTTTCTTGAAGGGGCTTCTTCACCTCTTCGTAAATCTTCGGCCCGAAGTTTGCTTCCGTGACGTTCACGACGAGCGCGCGCGGAATCTCCGGTTCCCCTTGCGCGTCGAGGACGATTTCCTTCGCCTTGTCGAGCGTCTCAGGGGAGCGTTTGACCGCCTTTTCTTCCCTTGCGGGGGGCATTTTTCCGATAATTTCGAGCGCTTCGGTCGGCGCCATGAAGATCGCGCCGATATTCTGGAAAAGGTAGTTGCACATGAAGCCGCGACGAACGACTTCGACGCATTTGAGGCGTCGCGGAATCGACATGACGCGTTCTTCGTCGAGTTCTACCATCGTCCCGTCTTCGTCTTCCGCAAGGACGGGGAAGAAGTTCAGGAGTCTGCGGATATTTTCGCGCCGCCTTTCGTATGAATCGCGCGCCTTCGCGTAGTTGAGATTGTTTGCGAATTCGTCGAAGATAATCAGGGTTCGCGCGGGGTCGAAATCGAAGACGTAGGCGGTTTCTTTGCGGTAGAAGGCGTCGGTATTAGGATTGGGGTAGAGGAAGGGAGTTTGGACGCGGAACGCCGCTTGCATATACCGCGCGGCGCTCTCCATCTTTGCGAGCATAAGGACGCCGCTCCATTCGGGAACGGTGACGCCGACGGTGAGTTTTCCGACGCTAAGCGTAATTGTCTTGGCGTTCTTTCGGATCGCTTCCTTTACGCGGTTGTACGCGTCGCGCATCCCTCTCTGATCCGGGTAGACGTCTCCGTTGCGCGCCGCCGTCGCGTCGTCTCCCGCCGCAATCACGACCTCGTAGTCCTTAAAGACAGGGTCTTCCTTCAGAAGCTTGGCGAGCGCGTTGACGCTGGCGACGCGATTGAGGATCCAGAGGGTGTGACTCAGCGCGTTGCGAAGCTCAGGGGTGGAGAAGGGGTATTTGTCGCCGGTTGTCAGAGCGCGGAGGAACTTCTTCACGTCTTCGGCGTAACGAAATTGTCCATTCTCGTTCGTCGAAAAGAACTCGTTGAGATCGAACGCGTATTCGACGTTTGAGTCGTCGTCAAGGAGAGCCCCGCGATTGATCGAGTCGCAGAGCATCGGAGAGATCTGATAAGCGCGCATCTCAAGTTGCGGCAACGCCTCGTAGGGGTTGTGCGTAGGCTTTTCCTCCGAGGCCGACCCTTGGGAGGAAACGGCCCATTCCTTCTTGGCGTTCTGCTCGTCGACGTACGTCCAGTTGAAGATTTGTTCGTCGGCGAAGCGGTCGCTTGCGAGCATCTTGAAGGGGGTGCCGGAGAGATAGAGGGCGTATCGGCGCGATATTTGGGCGAGCGCCTCTTCGGTGCGCTCCGTGTCGACGCCCTCATGACATTCGTCGACGATGAGGAGATCAAACTCGGTTGCTAGGAGATGGCGCAACTTCGTGTAATCACCCCCGAAGTACCGCGATCCCTTGAGATCCTGAAGTGAGACGAACTCGACGAACCCTTGGTAGCGAATACTCGTTTTAAAATATTCGTCGTAGGAGAGAACGCGTTTCGCGCCGCTGAGAGCTCCCGTTTCGGAGACGAAGGCGTAGCGGAGTTTTTCGCGAAAGAACTTGTTAAAGTCTTCGACCCAGCTGTTGGCGATCGACGGGCGGTTGCTTACGACGAGAACTTTGCGGAAATCTCCGCGCGCAACGAGATCATAAGCGGCGAGAGTCTTGCCGAAGCGCGGTTTCGCGTTCCAGAGGTATTCTTTCCCGCGTTTCGGATCGCTGGGCCCGTTCAAAAAATAGTCGAGGGCGTTGGAGACCGCCGTCTCCTGTTCGACGCGGAGAACGTAGCTTTCGTCGAGCATTTCGGAATCGGCGACTGCGGAATCGAAGGGCGCCCTTCTGGCGAATGTCACGAAATGACGGTACGCTTCGTCCTGTTCTATTTTGAACCATTCGGATTTGGGGCGGCGTTTGACGTTCTTTTCGATTTCAAGAAAGCGATGGAACTGGCGGTCGGTGAAGGGTTCTCCGCTCGAATCCTTATAAATAGCGACGTCTTGCCAGCAGATTTTAGCTTTGATATTGGCGGTGCGCGTCTGTTCTCTGACCCGCGCTTCGACGGTCTGGGTTTCTGTGTAGCCGATCTTCGTCCAGCCGTCGTTCGGCGCGTAGCCGGGCGTCTGATATGCGTAGATCATCGGGACGACTCGGCGGAAAGGGGTGATCTTGCGCGTCATTCCATCTCCTTTACTCGACTTTCGATAAAAGCGATTTCATCGTCGGAAAGCCCATACTTCGCGTAAAGCTGACGATCGATCTCTGCGATCGTCGCCGTCCAGTCGATATTAGAATTCGCGGTGAAGTCTTGCAGAGGGACATACTTCCAGACCGTCGGGGGATTGTGTTGAGTAACTTTGAGAATTCCTAGAAGGACTCTGGCAAATTTTGTTTTAATATACTTGAGAGCGGCTTCCGCTTCGTCTTGAGCGGCAAACTTGCCGATGCTCATGAAAGTTTCCGTATGCCCGATGACGGGTTGCCCGATGACGGGGGTCGTCAAGACTTCCCCCAGAGCTCCAGAACCGTTAGAATTGGGGACAAATATTTTCCAATCGTAAAGGTTGCAGCCCTGATTAACATAATCGGCGCGTATGTAACGATATGTTCTTTCGTTATTCAGGCGTCCAAAGATTTGGATATACTCGAATTTGTTATCGGGCTTTTCGACGTGAAAGAACTCCGGAATCAGGTCAAATATGTTCGTCGACATATCATAAAGATGACCTCCGCTCAGTTTTTTCGAGGCTTCCGGATGTTCTTCATGCAAGACGCTTGTGAGTCTGAAAGCTGTTCGACTATAGACAATGTCGCTTATTGGAGAAAAATCCTTGCGATGAATTACGCGAGAGAGAATAGACCTTAATTCTGGATATGGCACAAAGACGTCGATAGGCCCCAGCTTTGCGTCGACGTCGCGATACGTAATGGCGACGCCGCCTTTGATATCCGTATTGACAAAGAACTTAGAACTATCGGCCTCGTAGGCGATGACTTTCAGATGTTCGTCGGAAAGCATCCTCTCGTTCCATTCCTTTGGAGCGCCGCCGGCGTTAAAGAGAAATCGAGCGGGAGTAATCAGCTCAACTTTTCTCCCCACAGAATATGCGCCGTCCATAAATTTGTGATAAATGGGGGGTAAACGTTTTCTGGTCTCCGACCGCCTCTTCTTGATAGGGCGGATTGCCGATAATAAAATCGAACTTCATGATTTCCCTTTCGTCTGTTTTGCGTCTTCTGCGGTCGATTCCCGGTCGTGAAGCGGCGTGGTTAGTCGCGGCAGAAGAGGCCAACGACGTCCCTTTCTTTCAGATTGTCGCGCCAATCGACGATTTTGCAAGGCGCGGGGAGAATTTCGCCGCTATGGGGATTCCACGCGTCGTCAAAGTCAAAGAGGCTCGGCGCTCGAGAGTACGGCACGCGCCCCGTGAGGCCGTCCATCTGCCACAGATTCTTCGCGATCACGTCGACAAAGCGCCCATATTCGACATGTTGTTCCTCTACCGTCAGAGACGGCGCGTTGAGTTCCAGCCGCGAAGACTCGCAGAACTCCAGCGCCGCCGTTAGTACGTTTACCCGCGCGATCAGGAGACTATCGCCCTGAATCTCGTACCCGTAAACCGCCTTGCACGCTCTCAGCGCCCACTCGACGCGCTCCTCGATCGACCTCGTATTCTCCCGAACGACGCGCAACTTCCGGTCGAGGAATCCGACGCGTTCGTGCGTCGGCTTCTCCTCGCCCGTCGCGGAATCGTAAAGCGTCGTCAGAAAGGGCGCCTCTCCGCACGTGATCTCTAGGCGCTTTTCCTTCACGTACGCCTCCCACGTCTTCCCCTCCGGAAAAGCGATCGGCGCGACCGGGTCGTCGAAGACGTTCGGGCGACCGAACCAAATCTCGTCCGCATGATCCGTCATCGTCTTGCAGACCGAGAAAGGGGTGAAGACCTCGCCGAAGCTCTTCGTGCGCTCCGACTGCATGTCGACGCGTTTTTTATGGCGCGATAGCACAAGGCCGGGACGTAGAAACTCCGCCTTGATCTCGTCTGCGGGAGCGTACCCGGCGCCGAGGGACGCAAGGGCGTTGGTTCCCCAGCGGATATGCGCTCCCGTCGTGTAGTCGCTCAGAAGCGCGTCTAAGAGTTGGAGTGAGCGAAGTTTGGCGAGCATGTCCTCGAAGGTGATCATGGCGACGTCCTGCGCGTTGTTCTCAACGTCGACTTCATTGCGCCGCGCTTCCTTGGCGTCGGGCGCCCGACTCCGCGTTTGAGAGGAATTGGGGGGGAAAACGAAAAACTCTCTGGATTGTACCCCTTAGCGCCCAATTGACAACCGACGGGGCGAAGATCCCAAGAAAAACAAAGAACGCCTGCGGGAGCTTGTACAGGCGTTGCAACGCGTCGCACGTCGGCTAAGGACGCTGCAAGCGACGCGCTTTCAAAAAAACGTTCAAGGAGATAGGAGACAAATCGACTCCAACCGCAACAACAAAGAGAACTTTAAAAACCGAAGGGGACGCCTTAGAAGGAAGACAAAGCAATCCCCGCAACTTCCGTCGACTGTCAATCAAGACGCCCTAAACGACGGAGCCCATCAACGCGGTCTTCCCTCGGCACCCGACCAAGACGCACCCTTCCTTACACACGTCGACTCCGACCCTAAGGTCGTTACAGGAACATTCTAAATATTTTTCGATCTTTGTCAAGCTCTGGATGAAACGCAAGTCCTATTTGATTCTGATACCTCGCCGCGACGATCTTCCCGTCGACCTTCGCGAGAATCTCCGCTTCCGGCGCCGCTTCCACGATATACGGCGCGCGAATGAACGTCATGTCGACTTCGCCAAGATCCCCGAAGGGCGCGCGCGTGTGGAAGCTCCCAAGCTGGCGTCCGTACGCGTTGCGGCGCACCGTCGCGGGGAACGTTCCGAAATGAACCGTCGGATCCGCGTCGAGCTTCGCCGCAAGGAGGATCAGCCCCGCGCACGTTCCAAGGGTCGGAATCCCCCCGACGATCAGATCGCGCAGCGGTTCGAACATCTCAAGCTCGCGCAGGAGCTTCCCCTGCACGGTGCTCTCGCCCCCCGGAAGAACCAGCGCGTCAAGGCCGCGTATATCCGCGCGTTGACGAAGCTCGACGCACTCATGCCCGAGCTCGCGCAACGCGTTCTCATGCTCGATAAACGCTCCCTGAACCGCTAAAACTCCGACTCGCGCCATCTCATTTGCCCCGTTCTTCCATGATGAGCTCAATC
>JBJEXI010000029.1:0-4032 GCA_051885615.1 Thermoguttaceae bacterium | reverse complement strand
GGCAAGGGGTTGCGGCGCGGCGCTGCTGAAAAACGTGTCCTGCATCGTCTAAACAAAACTCCTAACGTTATACGCGCGTCTAATAGTTCGACCTATGATAATCCAAATGATGGAAAGCAAAAGCGCCGAGGGGAGATAAAAAAAGGATTCTTCAAAAAAAGAATCCTTCATAAAGTCAAGTTACGCGGGGAGTTCTCAAAAAATCGCGCGCGTCCCGAAACGACGGCGCGACGCGCGAGCGCTACAGGTTGAAGATCTCGTTGACGATAGCGATCCCCGTTTTGGTTTGGAAGACGATATCGCGCCCGGTGCGGATGAAATCGACGGGGCGTTCGTCTTCGTACGCGTTGACGATGAAGTCTGCTTCGAGGAGGATGCGGTAATCGATCCCGTCGACGTCGTTGTAGGAGTGATGGCGGCTCACGAGATAGGAGACGCGTTGAATCGTCGCTTCGTCTTCGCCGAGTTCGCGGAGCATCGCTTCAGCGAGAGGCGGGCCGTATTTTTCCTGCTTCTTCCCGTCGCAAACGCCTCTTCCGTGAATCTCTTCGGACTTCTTTATTCCGATATCGTGAACGATCGCGGCGGCTTCGAGAATATGGAGAGTCGTCGGGTCGAGCCCTTCCGATTCGCCGATATAAACCGCGTAGGCGCAAACCTTCATAAAGTGCGAAATCCTCTTGGGATCCCCGGAGAAATAGCGGGTCATCGCGTCGACTAGTTTAACGTTCATTTCAGACGCTCCTCTTAAATATAGTTTTTTCGCGTTTAACGGACGCAACCGCGGTCGCGAAAATCGCTAAACGTTCTTACCCATTTCGTACGCTTCTTGCAACTTGGGGTTCCCGGCAATCTGCCCGGCGTCGTTGACGTCGCCGCAGAAGAGGGAGCCTTTGAGCTGCGCTTTCGGGAGACATTCGATCCATCCTTCGACGCAGGAGACGACGCGCGCGGGAGTCGTTTCGGCGTTTTCCGCCGCAGTCGAGAGGACGTAGACTTCGCGGAAACGGTAGTCCTTCGAATAGAGAGGATTGAGGCGGTCGATGAGCGTCTTCATGCTCCCGGAGGGGGCGTAGTAGTAAATCGGGGTCGCCCATACGACGACGTCGGCGGCCATGAACTTCTCTTCGATCGCGATCGCGTCGTCGTCCATAAAGCAACGTCCGCGCGTTCCGCACGTCAGGCAACCGACGCAAAAGTTGATTTTCTTCCCTTTGAGGGAGAGAAATTCGACGTCGTGACCGGCGTCCTTCGCGCCGCGCTCAAACTCATGCGCAAGCGTCTCCGAATTGCTCTTGCCCCTCAAACTCGTCGATACGATCAACACCTTCTTGCCCATAGCTCAAAAATCCTTCTATTTCAAGTCTTTCGTTCTTCTTGCGCATATTCCAAAAGCGCTCGGGTCGTCTCCCCCGAAGCGCGTTTTAGATTATATCGCGCCGCCGCCTCAAAATCCATTAGCGAAAAAGGGATAACGCGCCTTTTTTCCGAGAAGGAATCGAGTTATAACAGCGCGAAACATTCTTGAGTTCAAAAAAATCCGTTCGTTTCCGTCGATCGCCGACGAACGTCGGCGACGTCAAGCGCGGAAATAGCGGACGCCGACGCCTGCGACGGTCGGTTTCTTCGAGATAACGCCTCCTCGTTGGCGCCCCCAAGAAGCTCACAGCGCGGCCTTCAGAATAGCGACGGCGTTCTCAAGTCCGTGGAGATCGAGCCCGGAATAATTGAGTAAAAACATCCCGCGGTATTCTTCGGCCTCTTTTTCATCGAATTCGGAGACGGCGGCGAGTCGGACGCCCTTTTCGAGAAGGCGCGCCTGGAGCTCCGCGTCGGCGTAGCGCGTCTGTAGTTGCAGGATGAAGTGGAGCCCGGAGTCGTTTTCGATGATGCGGCACGTCTCGGGGGGGAGCGCGCGGCGGATGATTTCGAGAACGCGCGTTCTTTTGCGCGAATAGTGGAGGCGCATACGGTTGACGTGGCGTTCAAAATAACCTTGACGGAGAAATTCCGCGAGCGCGTATTGATCGAAGGTCGAGACGGTGCAGGAGTAGAATCCGAGCTTTTCGTAGAATCGATTTGCGAGCGCGACGGGGAGCGCCATATAGCTGATGCGAATCGTCGGGGCGAGAGATTTCGAGAAGGTGTTCATGTATACGACCTTGTCGGGATCGAGCCCGAACATGGGGACGATCGGGCGTCCGTTGAAACGGAATTCGCTGTCGTAGTCGTCTTCAAGGACGTATCGTTCGCCGCGTTCGTTCGCCCATGCGAGGAGTTCGTGGCGGCGGCTGAGGGTCGCGGTGACGCCGGTGGGGAAATGGTGCGTCGGGTTGATATGCGCGACGTCGGCATGAACGCGCTTGAGCTCGTCGACGCGCGCCCCTTTGTCGTCGATTCGCGCGAGACGACATTCCACCCCCAGCGCTTCGTAAATCTGGCGCGGCTTCTTATAGCCGGGCGTCTCCACGCAAAAAATCTTATCGCGCCCCAAAAGCTGGACGACGAGCCCGTAGAGATATTCCGCGCCGCTCCCCACGACGATCTGATTCGGATCGACGGAGAGCCCTCGAAATGAAGCGAGATATTGGGAAATAGCGCGTCTCAACTCGACGACGCCCGCGCCGGGAGAAGGTTCAAGGAGTTTTTTTTCGCGCGTCGTCATGGCGGCGCGAATCATCTTCGCCCATGTGGAAAAGGGGAAGAGTTCGGGATCGGCGCGATTGGAGGAGAAGTCGAAGAGGATCGGCGGATCGGCGGAACCGCGCGCCTCGCGATTCGTGGGCGCGTTGATCTCAAGGTCGAGAACCTGCGCGGCGCGGCGCTTCTGCGGGATCGACGGAACGACGAAATAGCCCTTTTTCGGAAGGGTGTAAACTAAGCCCTCCGAGATCAACTGGTCATAAGCGTTTTCAACCGTAATGGCGCTAACGCCGAGATTTCGCGCGAGGGTTCTCTTGGAAGGGAGCTTTTCGCACGGGGCGAATTTTCCCGACGTCGCGTCGCGGCGGATCGCGTCGTATAGGCGTTGATAGAGGGGCCCTTTCCCCTGGGATAGGTCGTAGGTCAGCATTCGCGTTTTCCTCCAAACTGACCTTAAAACATTTCTTGATTTGACAATTGAAAAAAGGTCAGACGGTCTTATTATTTTGCAAAGACTCGACGAGTCAATAGACAAGACGGAAAAGAAAAGATAAAGGATAAAATAATGACAAACGATCGCTATGAATTGAACAAGGGACTCGCTCAGATGCTTAAAGGCGGGGTCATTATGGACGTGACGACGCCGGAACAGGCGCAAATCGCGCAGGAGGCGGGCGCGTGCGCGGTCATGGCGCTCGAACGCATCCCGGCGGACATTCGCGCGGCGGGGGGCGTTTCGCGCATGAGCGATCCGAAGATGATTAAGGGGATTCAGGCGGCGGTTTCAATTCCGGTCATGGCGAAATGCCGCATCGGGCACTTTGTCGAAGCGCAGCTCCTCGAAGCGATCGAGATCGACTATATCGACGAATCGGAAGTGCTCTCCCCGGCGGACGACGTCTACCACATCAACAAGCGCGATTTCAAGGTTCCGTTCGTCTGCGGCGCGCGCGATTTAGGGGAAGCGCTCCGTCGAATCAACGAAGGCGCGTCGATGATCCGCACGAAGGGAGAGCCGGGAACGGGAGACGTAATCCAAGCGGTGCGTCATATGCGCAAGATGAATCAAGAGATCGCGTGGCTCGGATCGCTTCGCGAGGACGAGCTTTTCGAAGCGGCGAAGAAGTTGCAAGTACCTTATGAACTGGCGCAGTACGTCCGCGAGAATCACAAGTTGCCGGTCGTAAACTTCGCGGCGGGGGGAATCGCGACCCCGGCGGACGCGGCGCTCATGATGCAGCTTGGCGCGGAAGGCGTCTTCGTCGGTTCGGGTATCTTCAAGTCGGGTAATCCAGCGAAGCGCGCGCAAGCGATCGTAAAAGCGGTGACGAACTTCCGCGACGCGAAACTGATCGCAATCACGGCTCCGTCGGGGCGCAAGATCGAGTT
>JBJEXI010000028.1:0-19630 GCA_051885615.1 Thermoguttaceae bacterium | reverse complement strand
CTGTCGGTGAATTCTCCCGAAATCGGGGGCGCGCCGAAGGCGGTCTCGCCCCTTGCGGGTAAGGAAATCGCCGCGTCGGCGGTTCTCTCGAACTCCAACCTCAAGGGAACGATCTTCAATCTCGTCGGACGCGAATACTTCTCCGAAGATTTTGTCGCGAAGGCGGAAGCGGTGCGCCTCAACAACTCGAGCGTCCAAGTCTACGTCGCCCTCAAAGAAGGGGAGACGATCGACGAAGAGCAATGCGGCGACCTCCTCTTCACCTCCGTCGCCCCCGAGTTCCGCACCGACTGGCTCCTCAGCCGTCATATCACCAGCCGCACCTACTCCTTCTACTATCCGAAGACGCGCCCCGGCACGGATCGCTACTACGTCGTCGCGAGCTCCAACGCGAATTACGAAGACTGGGCGAATCTCTCCGACGAAGCGTACGAAACGAGCAAGCAGGATCTTATCGACACGACCCTCGACGCTCTCGACAAGTACGTTCCTGGAATTCGCGACAAGGTCGCCTACGTCGAAGCCGCGACCCCGAAGACCTTCCGCGACTACACCGACCACTGGCTCGGCGCGAGCTTTGGGACGAAATACGAAGGTCTCGAAATCAGCCGCACCCTCAATTCGCAGGTTCCCGGCCTCTATCACGCGGGAAGCGTCGGGATCATCATGTCGGGATGGCTTGGCGCTGTGAACTACGGCGTGATCGCGTCGAGCGACGTGGACGAATATCTGCTGCGCGTCGCGAACGAGAAGAAATGATCGGACGCGTCGAGGCGTCGAGAGCGTTCGCGAATTTGTGCGCGCGCTCTCTTTTTATTTTTCGTATAGGTAAGAAAAGAGAGGAGAGGAAATGACGAAACCTGGCGAAGAGTCCTTTTTCGATTCTCGGGCTGCAATTCTCGCGTCGATTCCGCATCGCGCGCCGTTCCTTTTCGTCGATCAGATCGTCGAAATCACGGAGCAGGGGATCAAATGCGCCTACCGCTTTAAGGAAGACGAATACTTTTTCCAGGGACACTATCCGAGTAATCCGATCGTGCCGGGGGTGATTCTTTGCGAAGCGGCGATGCAGGCGGGCGCGGTCTTTACGTCGCGCGTTCTCGTCGGCGAAAGCGAAGAGAAGACGAAGCTTCCCGTCGTCGGAAGAATGAACGACGTGAAATTCAAGCGTCTAGTGCGCCCCGGCGAACTCATCGAGGAAGAGGTGACGCTAAAAGAAAAGATGGCAGGCGCGTACGTCTTCAAAGCGAAGACCTTTTGCGAAGGGAAGTTGGCGCTCTCCTTCGAGTTCATCGTCACCCTCGTCGACCCCCCCGAGGCCGTCTAAAGTCGCCGATACTTAACCCTTGCGCCCGATGTAGAGTCCGAGGACTCCGAAGGTCATCGGTTTGCGCACGGGGTCGACGATTCCCGCGCGGCGCATGTAGTCGAGGACTTGCGCTGGGGAATCGAAGGCGTCGACGCTTTCGGGAAGATACTCGTATGATTTCTTCTGCGCTTTTGAGAAGCAGCTCGCCATTAGGGGCATGACGCGGAAGAAGTAGAATCGAAAGATCGGCGCGAAGAGGGGGAATTTCGTCGGCGAGAATTCGAGGATCGCGACGACGCCTCCCTTGCGACAGACGCGCGCCATCTCTGCGACGCCCTTTTCCGGATCCTCCATATTGCGCAGTCCGAACGAGTTAGTCACCGCGTCGAACCTTCCGTCCTCAAATGGGAGCGCGTGTCCGTCCGCTTCGACGAATTCGACGTCGGGCGCCTTCGCTCGCGCTAATTCGAGCATTTGCGGCACGAAGTCCGACCCGATCGTCACGAAGTCCGCCGCGCCGAGTTTGCGCGCCATCCCCTTGCGCTTCCACTGTCGCCGCTCTTCCAAGACGACGTCTCCTGTGCCCGTCGCGACGTCGAGGGTCTCGTACTTCTCGCGCGCCGCGTCGCGCTTCTCCGCGACCCACAGCTTGAAGATCGCCGACACGCATCGACGCCGCCACCCCCGATCGAGCCCGAAAGAAATGCTCCTATTGAGCAAATCGTATTTGGGTGCGATCGCGCCAAACATCGCTTTGACGCGGCGCGCGGATTTGTCGACGGTCGGTTTCTGTACGCTCATAGTCGGCGCCTTTCCTCTTTGTAAGTTTCTATTATAATGCAGGAACGCGCGAGACCGGCAGCGTATCGCGCCCTTCGATTATATCGCGTTTTCGCGCCTCGAACAGACGCCGATTACGGCGGCGATTCCCGTGATTCACGCGCTTATGGAGCCTATTTGTCCTATGACGAAAACGATTGACGTCTATCCCCTTCCGAGTTTAGTCGACGAATTGCCCGACGCGGGCGTCTGCGTCGCGATCGACGTGCTTCGCGCGACGACGACGATAACGACCGCGCTCGCCAACGGCGCCCAGCGCGTCCGGCCCTTCGAGACCGTCGAGGAAACCTTCGCCGCGAAACGCGCGTTCCTCGCCGCTCGTCCCGAGCTGGAGGGAAAAATTCTCCTGGGAGGCGAACGCGGCGGACTACCCATCGACGGATTCGATCTCGGAAACTCCCCCGACCTCTATACGCGCGAAGCGATCGAAGGAAAAACGCTCCTCTTCACCACGACAAACGGCACGAAGGCGATACTAAGAGCGCGCGGAAAGCGCCTCCTCGCCTCGTTCCTCAACGTCGACGCGGTTGTGAAGCGGATCCTCGACGCGGATTTCGACGCCGTTTCGATCATCTGCGCGGGAACTAACGGACAGTATACGCAGGAAGATTTGCTCCTTGCGGGGTGTTTGGTCGACAAAATAACGCTCGCGCGGGAAGGTTACGCGCTGAACGTGCAGGCGGAGGCGTCGCGAGAAGAATGGCGAACGAACCGCTCGCGTCCCCTCGCGGAACTCCTGCGCGACTCGACGGGAGGTCAGAACCTCAGCCGCCTCAAGTTGGGAAAAGACATAATCGACGCCGCGCGAATGAACGCGCTCGACGTCGTCGCGGAATATCGACTCGGCGAAATTCGACTCGATTCCAGCGATTGGAAAAATTGACGCGCGTCCGTCGCGACGCTCAATCGTCTCTCGGCCCGGCGCCGAGACGAACTGGGTCGCCGCGCGCGATCGTTTAGCTTTTAGTAAGGAACCTCAATCATGCAGATGGAAGAACTTGTCGCGCTGTGCAAACGCCGCGGCTTCCTGTTTCAGTCAAGCGAAATTTACGGCGGTTTGAACGGATTCTGGGACTATGGCCCCCTCGGCGTCCTTCTTAAAAGAAACGTTAAAGACGCCTGGTGGAACGATATGGTCGTCGGCCATAACGAAATGAAACTCCTTCCCGGCGCGCCTGGAAAATTCGAGATGACTGGGCTCGATTGCTCCATCATCATGCACCCGCAAGTCTGGAAATGCTCCGGTCACTACGATCTTTTCCACGACTTCATGATCGACTGCCGCGAAAGCAAGAAGCGCTATCGATTCGACCACATCAAGGGGCGCTGGGTTACCGGACTCAAGCACGGAGAAAACGGGGCCCCCGCGACGCGCGAACGCGTCTTCGTCACGACGATTGAAACGGAGAACGAAATCGAGGCGCTCGAACAGGCCGCGCTCAAGTTCTTCGGTCTGCGCAAGAAGGACGCCGACTCCCTCGAATGGGAAGAGGAAGTCTTGGGAATCGACGCGTTCCCGAACAACGATTTCTCGCAGGTTCTCGGTCCCGACGCGAAGCATGTCGGCACGCTGACGGAACCGCGCGAATTTAACTTGATGTTCAAGACGACCGTCGGCGCCCTCGGCGGCGAAGACGACGCCGCGTTCCTGCGCCCCGAAACCGCGCAAGGGATCTTCGTCAACTTCAAGAACGTCGTCGACAGCACGCAAGCGCGCGTTCCGTTCGGCGTCGGTCAGATCGGCAAGAGCTTCCGCAACGAAATCACGCCCCGCAACTTCACATTTCGCAGCCGCGAATTCGAACAGATGGAAATCGAATTCTTCTGCCATCCGTCGGAGTCGGAGCAGTGGTATCGCTTCTGGCGCGATCGTCGCTTCCAGTGGTACGTCGACATGGGGCTCGCGGGAGAACGTCTGCGAATGCGCGAGCATGAAAAGGCGGAGTTGGCGCACTATTCCGTCGGCACCGCGGATATCGAATACGCGTTCCCCTTCCTGCCTGAAGGCGAATTCGGCGAACTCGAAGGCGTCGCGCATCGCGGCGATTTCGACCTGCGCTCTCACTCCGAAGGCAAGCTCGTTCGCGAAGGGGATCAGCTCGTCCTCGAAAAGGATAAGAACGGCGCTCCCAAATGGCGCGGAAGCGGGAAAGACCTCTCCTTCTACGACGACCTGCGTAAAGAACGCTTCATTCCGCACGTCATCGAGCCGAGTTCCGGCGCCGATCGCGCGACCCTCGCGTTCCTCTGCGAATCTTACAAAGTCGACGAAGTCCCAACTTCCGAAGAAGGCAAGACCGAGAAGCGCGTCTACCTCAAGCTCCACCCGCGCCTTGCCCCCGTGAAGGCCGCGATTCTCCCACTCGTCAAGAAAGACGGCATGCCCGAAATCGCCCAGGAACTCTACGGCGACTTGAAGAAGCACATGGCCGTTCAGTATAACGAAAAAGGCGCCGTCGGTCGCCGCTATCGTCGTCAGGACGAAATCGGCACCCCGTTCTGCGTCACGATCGACGGTCAGACCCTCCAGGACGGGACGGTCACGCTGCGCAACCGCGACACGCTCGAACAGGTTCGCGTCAAGAAGGACTCCCTGCGCGCCGAACTCGAAGATCGTATCGGCGGCTGAGCGCTCCTAGCGAAACGAACGACGCGACGTCCCGCGCTGGACGTCGCTCTTATTCTATTGATTTTTGTCGAACCTACGGCGAAAGGAGACGTTAGATGAAAAGAGTAAGCGAACACTCCTCGAATCCTCCTCGAAAAGCCGGTATGATTGGCGTCGGACTCGACGCCGACGACGGCGAAAAAAGATTGACGCGCGGTAAAAATTTCACCCTCGTCGGGGGAAGCGAAGAAACTCACTCGATGATGCAAGAGACCGCGGTTAAAGTCAACGAGGCGCTTGAACGCAAAGGTAAGACGCTCGAAGAAACGTCGCCTCAAGAGTTTCACGACGTGCTGATGGACGTCGTCGACCGCATCCGACGCTGAGGCGCGACCCATTTTATTGTCCACGAATCGATTATTTCGACGAGGTATATATGTCTTGGTTTTCCGAACAGGGAACGCTCTCTCTCGAGCGCGTTCTTGAGCTGGCGCGCCGCGCCGCCGACGAGGCGAGAGAGCGGATTTGCCGCGATCCGAAGCGCGTTCTCCTACTTCCTCCCGATATTACCCGCGCTCATTCCGGCGCCGGAAAGATTACCGAGGAACTCTACAAGATCTTCTCGAAGACCGCAGAGGTCTACGTCATTCCGACTTTGGGACAGCACGTCCCCCACACCCCCGAGCAGAATCAGTGGATGTTCGGTTCGATTCCCGAGGATCGCATCCTCAAGCACGATTGGCGCAACGGCGCGACCCATCTGGGCGAAGTTCCCGCGTCTTTCGTGAAAGAGGTCTCCCGCGGAAAAGCCGACTGGGCGATTCCGATCGCGCTCAACACCCCTCTTGTGACGGAAAAGTGGGATCTGATTATCAACGTCGGGCACGTCGTTCCCCACGAAGTCCTTGGTTTTGCGAATCATAACAAAAACTACTTCATCGGCCTGGGCGGCAAAGAAACGATCTGCGCCTCCCACATGATGGCCGCGTGTTGCGGAATCGAAAACAACCTCGGAAATCTGATCACCCCTTTGCGTCAATGCTACAATAAGGCGGAAGACGAGCTCCTCGGCTTCCTTCCCGACTGCTACTTCGAAGTGACGATGGCGTACGACGAGCAAGGCGTCTTGAAGCACTCGGGCGTCTACGTCGGAGACGATCTCGACGTCTACCTTGAGGCCGCGCGCGCGTCTCGCGAGCTCAACGTCACCATCACGCCCCCCCTCAAGAAGGTCGTCGCCGTCATGCAAGGGGACGAATTCTACAGCACATGGGTCGCGAATAAGGCGATTTACCGCACCCGCATGGCGATGGCCGACGGGGGCGAGCTCCTTATCATCGCGCCGGGCCTGCGCCGCTTTGGCGAGCAGCCCGACGTCGACGAGTTGATCCGCAAGTACGGCTATTCCGGGACGGAAAACGTCATGAAGCTCTGGCGCACCGAACCGATTCTCCAGGATCTCACGCACGGCACGGCGCACCTCATCCACGGAAGTTCCGAAGGACGCTTCAAGATTACCTACGCTCCCGGGCGTCTCACGAAAGAGGAAGTCGAAAGCGTTTGCTTCGGATACGCCGATCTTGAAGAAACCCTCAAGCGTTACAACCCCGCGACGATGAAGAACGGCTTCAACGTCATGCCCGACGGCGAAGAGGTTTACTTCATCAGCACGCCGAGCGCTGGTCTGTGGACGACGGCGGAAAAACTCAAGGCGCAAAACTGATCGTTTCGTCGCTTAGAGGAAAATCAATAAAATAAGCGCGCTCCTTTCGCGAGGAACGCGCTTTTTTCGTCTTTTCGTATTGAGAGCGCGACGTCCTTTCTAAGCTCTCAGACGCTCTCTGAACGCCGCCGACGCCCCTTCGACGCGCCGCCGTTCTCAGCGCATATTCCGCGCGTGCGCTTGCGCCGTCTCGTAATAATCGAACGCGCAGGGAATGAAACGCACCACGTCCGACGCGACAGCCCCCCGCGAGCAGATCGCCGAGCGCAACTCCGCCGCGATACCGTGAAGCGCCGCTCCGCTACGCGCCGCTTCGTCGCATGTCGCGCCTTGCGCCAGAAGCCCTAAAATGACTCCCGTGAGGACGTCCCCGCTACCGCCCGTCGCAAGGTTTGAATTGCCCGTCGCGTTGACGTTCACTATCGCCTCGCTGAGACCGTCTTCTTCGGGGACGATCGACGCGATTACCGTCCCTGGTCCTTTGAGAAGAAGCGTCGCCTCGCAGTTGGGGAAGAGGGACGCGTACGACTCCAACCATTCCTTCGCCTCGACCAACCGTTCTTCGGGATCCGACGTCGGCGCGTACCCCGCGAGGCGGTTGAATTCGCCCGGATGCGGCGTGAAGACGCGCGGCCCCTTGGGGCGACGTCCGACAAACTGGCTCTCTCCGCCGCTCGAAAGGAATCCCATCGACGCGATCGCGTTGAGCGCGTCCGCGTCGACGACGACCGGCGTTTCCAGTTCGAAAAAGAGTTCCGTCACCAACCACTCGAGCTCGTCGGAACGCCCGAGACCCGGTCCGATCGCGACCGCCGTCGAATGTTCCGACAACTCCAAGATCCCGTCCTTCGCTTCGAATTTGAAACGCCCGTCGTCGTCGCACGATCCCGGTATCGTCGTGTATTCGCGTTCATACTGCGCGACGACGTCGAGAACCGAATTCGGCGTCACGAGTCGCGTCAGCCCCGCGCCCGCCGCGAGGGTCGCCGACCCTGTGAGAGAAATCGCGCCCGTCATACCGCGCGAACCGCCGACGGCGAGCGCCACGCCAAAGGTTCCCTTGTGCGAAATAGAAGGACGTTCGGGCAAAAGGGGCAGGGAACGCCAAAAATCCCTTCTTTCGCCGACGCCGTCGCATCGCGCCATTCGTTCAAATTCACCGCGCGTCGCCGCGTCCGGAAGGTATGTTTCCATTTCTATGACTCCCGTGCTATAATCAGAGAGGCTGTTTGTTGGTGTGTTTGTCGATTCTCCGCCCTGTCAAAGCGGGGCGCCGCCGCAGGTATTATCAAACGGCGGAACGTTCGCTTATTATATTCCTTTTCCCCTATTTTGTCACGAAGAGCGCCTATTTATGAACCCAACTTGCGAAAAATCTTCCGAAAACGAATTGCGCGACCCTCTTTACGCCGTCGTGATGGCGGGGGGGCCCGGCTCGCGACTTTGGCCTGAGAGTCGTCCGTCGCGTCCGAAGCCCTTTTTGCCTCTCGCGCCCGACGGAAGAACGCTCCTCGCGGCGACCCTTGAGCGTTTCGAACCCCTCGTTCCGCGCGGGAGGCGTTTCGTCGTC
The DNA here is from genome assembly GCA_051885615.1 of Thermoguttaceae bacterium. GTDB lineage: Bacteria > Planctomycetota > Planctomycetia > Pirellulales > Thermoguttaceae > RUG369. The sequence continues at coordinate 11,580 of JBJEXI010000028.1, read as the reverse complement.
GCCGCGCGCGCGATGAAGGAGCTCTTTTTCGAGACGCTTCCCGGCTTCGATTCGACGCGCGTCCTCTTTGAACCCGCGGCGCGCAATACGGCGCTCTGCGCGGCGTGGGGCGCGCTCGCCGTCGCCTCCGTCGACCCGAACGCGACGATGATCGTCGCTCCGTCGGACCATTGGATCGGCGGCGAAGAGGCGTTGCGCCGCGTCTTGGCGGACGCCGCGCGACTTGTCGAAGAGGATCCGACGCGACTGGTTACGCTCGGCGTCGAACCGACCTATCCGGCGGTAGGTTACGGGTACGTGGAGAAGGGTGCGGCGCTGGCGGGTTCGGTCGAGGGATTTGAGGTCGCGCAATTTACGGAGAAACCGTCGCGCGAGAGAGCGCAAGCGTTTCTTGAGACGAAGCGATTCTATTGGAACGCCGGAATCTTCATTTGGAAGGCGTCGCGTTATCTTGAGTTGCTCAAGGAGTTTGAACCGACTCTTGCCGAGACGCTCGAGACTCTTGAAGCGCGCGTCAAGGTTTGCGCGAGAGAGGGGCGTCGGGTAGACGAAGACGCGGAGTTTATCGAAGCGTTCGCGAAGGGGAAGAGCGTGTCGATCGATTACGCGGTGTTGGAACGCGCGTCGAACGTCGTTTTAATCCCGGCGTCGAGTTTCGAGTGGAACGACGTGGGGTCTTTTGCGGAGTTGGAGCGTGTCGGATCGACGGCGACGGGTGGAAGCGCGGTCGTGGAGGTCGACGGTTCGGGTAATTACGCGCGGATCGTCGGGGACGCGGCGGGGCGCAAGAAGGTCGTGGCGTTTTCGGGAGTTTCTGATCTCCTCGCGGTCGACGCGGGGGACGTGCTTTTGGTTGCGAAGAAGGGGGACGAAGAGGGGATGAAGCGTCTTGTAGCGCGTTTGAAAGAATTAGGTCTTTACGATCTTTTATGAAAAAAGTAAGGTAAAATCGGTTTGAGTTTCTGGAAAAGGAAATTTTTTTAGAAAATTTTTAGAGAGAAAAAGCGGAGAGACAGCGTTTAATTTTCCCCTAAAAGTAGGGCTCTATTCTACCAAAGAGTTTTTACACCTCCTGTTTTTTGTATTTTTTTCCAAGGAATATAAAAAAAGAGGGATAAAAATTCGAGTTTGATTCAACTGGGAGAAATTAAATGTCCGATACCACTGGCACAGCCGTTAGCAGACTTAAAGGATTTAGTTTGCTACACCCCATTGGATGATTCATGTGTAAATAGAGGTGGGTACAAGACCATGTCTCGAAGCATCAAACTGATTATCGCGGGCCTTTGTTTAGCGTTCGCGACGACGTCAACCGCTTCTGCCCAAGTTTCGCAGATGCGTTTGTTTTCACCGTTCCCGGACGATCAGTTCGGCGGCGGCGTCTATGAGCGTCAAGGCCTTTATGGTAGCATTGGCGCGGGTATTGTGAGCATTTCGCAGCCTTCCGATCAGATGGTTGGCAGCACGAAGGGCGGCCAGCAGTATGTCACGAACGTCATACCGAACTTGACTTCCAACTCTTCGTCGACGACCTTCACCTACTCTCAGGTCGCCAACCAAATGTCGACCGCGCAGTTCCACGCCGACTGGGAGACCGCGACTGAATTCGTCATCGGAAATCAGCAAGGTCATCACTCTTGGGAAGTCAAGGGTACGGTCATCTCCCCGCAACGTTGCGATTACGACGGCATCTACGGCGGTATCGTTATTGAAGATCCTGCGGTCGTCAACGTGAACAACTACAATCTTAGCGGCGCGAGCGGAAACTACTACGTTTGGACGGGCAACAGTTATCAACTTCTCGATCAGCAGGGGTCGGGCAGTGTGAACCAAATCGGTCGCTTGTGGATGATCGTCGGTCTCGACTCCGTTGGTTCCGGCGACGATTACAATAATAACAACAGCGGCAACAATCAGACGGGCAGCCCCGATACGAACCGTTACGCGTTCGTCCCGATGCCGATCACGTACGACTCCTTCCACCTGACTTCGAAGGTCAACACGTGGAGCGTTGAAGCGATGTACTCTTACAAGTTCCATCCCTTCCGCACCGGCACGCTTGAAGCTCTCGCGGGCGTTCGGTACACGCAGTTCGACGGCACGTTCAACTTCTTCGGTCACGCGAGTACGAAGAACGAATCGAGCTACTCGATTACAGAAGTTAGCATCTTGAACACGGACACGCAGGGTCAGGGAGACAACCAGCAGACTCAGACGTCGCAATCTTATGGTTCGTACGACTTCAACTACTCGTCGAGCCGCGGCGCGGACCTGGGTTACTCCGACTGGAACTTCGAAGCGGCGAACCATATCGTCGGTCCTCAAGTCGGCGCGCGCTACACGATCTACAACAATCGTTGGCGATTCACCGGCGAGGGTAAGTACTTCGCGGGTTTCAACCGTCAGAACATCTACGGTTACGGCACGCTTGGTTTGAAGCCGATGGCGGACTCCGCTTCGACCGGTTCGAACGACAGCAACAACAACAATAACAACAACAATAACAATAACAGCAACAATAACAACAACAGTAGCAGTAGCAACTCGAACAGCAACAACACCTCTGAGACGGGCGGTCTCCAGACCTACACGCCGATCGGAACCGTTGCGAACGCGTTCAACTACTCGAAGCATTACGACGCCTATACCAACGGAATCGACGCGAAAGTCGAAGCCGCTTGGAACTGGACTGAAGCGATCGGTTTCAAAGTCGGGTATGAAATGCTCTACATGGACAACATCGCTCGCGCTACGGCTGTCAACGACTACCGCATCAACGAGGACGGCTCCGTCTTTGGCGTCAAGAAGAACAAGAAGGATCGCAACTTCGACACCTTCGTTCACGGCGTCATGTTCACCCTCACGGTCAACCGCTGATCGAACTTAACGAAGCGCCGCCTCCGCACGGACGGCGACGCCTCTCTGAGCGTCTTCCCAACGACGTCGAACGCGAGCGATCGCGCTTGGCGTCCGCGAATCGGGGAAGCCCCGACTTTGCTCGGTTAATCGATTCGCAAAACCCTCAAAAGCCTCTTTTGAGTCATCCGACGTAGGGGACGCGTTCGCCTTCCATTTTAAGGCCAACACGGACAGAAGCTGGGAAGACGTTCCTCCCCCGCGTTCATACGACCTAGCGCGTTCGTCGCCGAACGTTCATTAAGGCTGAGGAAATTGCGTCGCTCCGCGGCGTCTTGCGCAGTCGCTTCTGCGCGATCTGTCCAAACAACAGACGACCAAAATCACAGCGACGTCCAATGGCGGGTTCACCGTCCCACAGGACGGGCTTGAACTAAAATGGCTTATTAGGAGCGCGACGGAAACGTCCGCTCCTTTTTTTATCTTCCACTCCCCGCGCGAACCTCCTCTACGCCTTGACGAACCGCGCGAGTCGTGCATAATAAAATACGTAGATTTTACTTGTTTTTTACTGCATTTACACGCAGGGTATAAATTCGGCGAAGACCATTCGCCGTCCTCCTCCAGTTCGATGACGCATTCTTTTCGCCTTTCCGCCGCTTTTCAAAAAGGAAGCCTTGACGTTCCCAACGCCGAGGTTAGCTTCCTTGCTGTCGACGGCGCGTCTTCTAGGCGTCTATTGAACCATATGCGCGTCTTTGAGCTTTGGGATTTCCGTTCTTTTTCCGTCGCGTTTACCTCCGAATCAACGATTCTGTAGACGCGACGGTTTTTTTATGAACGGCCCTCCCAATTTGAGCCTCCGCGCCCCTATCGGAGTCAGGCTGATGAATACAATGAACCCTTCCAACAATACCCCTTCCAACGATAATCTCACCGACGGCAATCCTTCCGACGATACGAGCTGTAAAACGCAGGGACGTTCGACGCTCTTCTACGTTTCGGCGATCGTCGTCGCGTGCTGCGTTTTCGCCGCGTCCCTCGGCGTCTCCCTTATCAGAGGGGAGGAAGAAAACGCTGCGAACGTCTCTGCGCAAAGCTCCGCCTTCGCGCAAAGCTCCGCCCCTGCGCAAAGTTCCGCTATTCCCTTTAAGTGGCTCCCTGATTTACGCGTCCTCAAAGGCGCTCCTCCTACCTCTCTCGATCTCTCCGCTGTCGTTAACCAGTTTCGCGACGAAGGGAAGCTCGGCGAACCGGCCCCCTTGCCTGAGGACGTCGAACTCTCGCTCGTGTCCGGCGGCGGCGACGTCGCGGACGCCAATCTCGTCGGCTCTTTGCTCACCTTGGCGTGGAAGCCTGACTTCGTCGGTTCCGCCAACGTCGTCGTTTGCGCTCAGTCGAAGAGCGAGCCCGAGCAAAAGGCCTACCTTTCCTTCAAAGCGGAGAGCTGGACGCCCGACTATTGGGCGATCCTTCTTATCGTCGTGGGGGGCGGCGGTCTCTTCCTCCTAGGTATGAGGCGCATGTCCGAAGGGTTGCAGGCGATGGCGGGCGCGAAACTGCGTCAGCTCATCTCCCTCTTTACGACGAATCGATTCATGGCGCTGGGCGTGGGCGTCTTCGTTACCTCCATTATCCAGTCGAGCACCGCGTGTTCCGTCATGACTCTTGGGTTCGTCAATAGCGGTATGATGACCCTCTCGCAGGCGATCGGCGTCTTGATGGGAGCGAATATCGGAACGACCGCCACCGGGTGGATCTTCACCATCAACGTCGGCGTTCTCGGACTACCCCTCTTGGGAATCTCCGCGCTCTTCTACCTCTTCTGCAAGAAGGAAGGGGTGCGCAATTTCGCGATGTTTGCCGTCGGCCTGGGCATGATTTTCTTTGGGCTCGAAACCCTCAAAAACGGTCTCGCTCCCATCGCGGACTCCCCCGCGTTTACGGCGATCTTCAACGTCTTCTGCGCCGATACGCTCAAAGGCGCGCTCATGTGCGTCCTCATCGGGTGCTTCACGACCTTCCTCGTTCATTCCTCTTCAGTGATCCTCGCCGTGACGATTACCTTGACGATGCTCGGCGCCCTGAACCTCAACACCGCCGCCGCGATCGTCCTCGGAAGCAATATCGGAACGTCTCTCACTCCCTTGCTCGTCGCGATCGGAGCCCCCGCGACGACGCGCCGCGCCGCGTATTTTCACCTCATTTTCAACACAATCGGCGTCTCCTGGGTCATGTGCGTCTTCTTCCCCGTTTTGATTCCGTGCATTAACGCGATCGGCGCGACGCTTCATCTCGACGTTCCTGGGCGCGTCGCGCTGACGCACACCCTCTTCAACGTCGCCAACACGATCCTTTTCCTCCCATTCGTAACGCCCCTTGCCTCGCTTCTAGAGCGCTTCGTCGTCGACAAGGGGAACGAGAAGAAGAATGACTCGAAACTCAGCGAGTTCCTCGAAATGGAGCCCCTGATGGCGATCGAACGCTCCCGCACCGAAGTTCAGAATATGTTCAACGACTGCGTTCTCATGCTCGACGATCTCAAAATCTTGAAGGAATCCGATTTCGAAGACGAAAACAGCATTGCGAATATCTTCAAGATAGAAGACCGGCTCGACGCCGTTCAGGACGACACGATCGATTTCGTGACTCGCGTCGTCGGGCGAACGCAATCCTCCGACGTATCTCAAGAGGGGCGCGTGCAAGTTCGACTCGCGGAAGAGCTCGAAGAACTCGGCGACTATTTCGTCGCGATCGTGAAGTCGAACCTCAAGATCAAGAGGGAAGACAAGCTCGAAATTCCCGACAAAATTTCCGACCTCCTCGAGCTGAACTGCCTCCATGTTTGCGATTCCATGCAGTGGCTCTACCGCTCGTACTCCGAACGAAAAGGGCGCGAGTTAGCCGTCGAAATGGAGAGGCGGCGCGAAGAATGCGTGAACACGATCAAGGGAATCCGAGACAACCATATTGAGACGATGTTTGCCGAAAAACTTGATCCGAAAGTCATCGTTGCGATCGATTATCAAGTCACCGCGTGGCGGCGAATTTACGGGCACCTTCTCAATATCGCCGAGGCGATGGATCACGGGCGACGTCCGGCGGAGACGTAAGGAACGCGCTAAGAGATTTTCCCCAACCGAACCGGTCGACGGTCGAGTCGACGCGTAATAACAAGGACGTTCTTTCGCGAGCGTCCTTTCTTTTTGGGATAAGCAAGGCAGGGCGAGGTAAGGATAGGCGCAAAACGGTTCGAAGAGAACCCGCGAAAAATGGAGAGGGTAAGAAAGCGTGTTCTTCCCCCTATTTCACGCTCTTTGAAAGAAAAGATAACGGCTACGTCTAGTCAACGAGAGGAAAAAACGTCGCGACGTCGCAAAAGAGCGCGAAAGGAACGCGTTCCGTCGCTCGTCAAGAAATAAAAAAAAGACGCTCCCGAGAAGAGAGCGTCTCGCGTTTTTGGGCGGAATCGGTCGCCTAAGCGTTCCACGAGGAGCCGCGCATCGATCCGACTTGTTTCTGCGATTCTTTGACGAAGAGCGCGAGGAGCGCGACGATCAGCGAGACGAGAGCGAGGAACCCGAACCCGCCGAGGTAGAGGTAGCGACGCGTCTTGAGCGCTTCGTAATTCTCGTAGAAGTTGTCGCTCATCGGCAACTCTTTGAGGTACGTGAAGTATTGAATCGTCACGAAGGGGCTCATCATGTCGATGAGTTGGTCGTCGACGAGGTACGTGCGCCGTTCCGGATCGCTGTAATCGGTGAAGAAGTAGAAGCAGTAGTCCCCGTAGGTGGTGGGAGTGGTGTCGCGGCGCACTTTTCTTCCGTCGCCGAGATCGTAGACGGTTTGTTTGTAGAAGACGGCGATCGGGGGAGGCGTTTTGACAGCGCGCGCACAGAAGAAGACGCTGACGACGAAGGCGAGGGAGGCGACGATGAAGAGACCTCGACGTCGCGCGGAGAGTTTGCGCACTTTGGGGGCCGCAGGGGAATCGGGCGTCGTTTCAGCCGTCGAGGGGGAGTCGGGAGCCGTCGCGGGGGATTCTTCGACGTGGGCTTCGACGGAGCTACGCTCTGTCGCAGGGGCGTCTTGAGTTTCTTTGGGCGTTTCCGCGTCGGCGTCTTCCCATGGATCGAGACGCTTGATTTTCAGCATTGTCGGGATACGAATCGTCGCGCCGCATTCGCAGTCGATTTGCCCCCCCGCCTGGGAGGTTTCGACCGGATGGAGTCGACCGCATGCGTCGCAAGGAAGAGCGTAGCGGATACTCATAATAACCTCGTGTCGTAGCCGCGCGCAGAACGCGGACGAAATAATCTAATTTTTTATAAAAAAATTTTTTTTGCGTCAAATGACGAGAATTTTAGCGTACTAAAATCAACGCTATAGGGTTCGTTGCGTTAGCCGAAAGTTCCAATACGCCTAAATGTATTGTACAGATAGGCGGCTTGGAATAAACCCCTAGGGGTAAAAAAAGCGAGGAAGAAATTTGAAAAAGCTCGTATACGGAGAATTACGGGGCGCGGTAGAGGAGAATTTTTAAACGGAAAATCGTTATAGCTGGTAAAATCGGAAATTCTTTTCTCTTTTTTCGTTTAATTTTCGCAAAATCGTGACGAAAAAAGCGTATATAGCTTATCATATAAAGGAACGCTCGGAGGCAGACAACCGGGCAGATACGCGGACAGACGACGCGAGAGTTCGTGTACGAGGGCGTTGAGTCGTCGCGTTCGTCCGTACTAACAACAAGGTGGATAAACTATGCCGTAGTCTAAGGATTTTAGCGATTGTGAACGACGGCGCGATTCTGTCGTTCGTAGATTCGCGAAATGACGCGTTAGACGGGTCGTCGCGCTTTTTTTAGCAACGTTAAGGCGCGATTTCGTCGATTTAGTAAGAGATTTGCGCTTTATGCGCGTAAGCGACGCGCGCGGCTAAAAGCGACGCGACGCAGATTGATCTTGTAGCTATCAGGAGTTTAGTTTTGTACGAAGATGACGCTTACGACGAAAACGACTACATCGTTGAACGCGGTTATGACGAGGAGACGCCGCCGTACGCCGACGAGGAAGGGTTTAACGAAGACGAACCCGACGACGGTATTGTTCGCTCCAGAGCCGATTACCCAGACGATGAAGACGAGACGGATGGCGACGAAGGAATTATCTATGACGACGAAGATTCCGCTGGTATAGACGACCCTGTCAGGCAGTACCTGACCGAGATGGGGAAGATCAAACTCCTTGATCGCGACACTGAGCGCAACTTAGCGCGTCAGATCGAACTCACGCGTATTCGTTTCCGTACGAAGTTGCTCGAATGTGATTACGTTATGCAGATGGCGTATCGCATCCTCAACAACGAGTATCAGCTGGCGGTTCAAAAGAGCGCCGTCGTTTTTCAGTTGGGTTCCGACGAATCCAAAAAGGGAAAAGACGATTCCCAGAAGGGGAAAGATCTTCAGCGTGATCCTTTCGTAAAAGCGATCTTCCGCGAAAATCTCCGCTCCCTACATTCTATGCTTATTCGCAATCGACGCGACTACTGCGTCGCGATGAGTAAGACGCAGCCCCTCGAGGCTCGCGTTAAGGCGTGGAACGACCTCGCGCGCCGCCGTCGCCGCGCGGTGCGCCTTGTCGAAGAAATGAAGCTCCCTAAGGAACGACTCGACGGCGTCCTCGACACGCTCGATCGCTATAGCAAGCGCGTCGATTACCTCCAACAACAGATTCGACGAAGCCGTCAACAGGGACGTCCCGCAGAGGAACGCTACATCCAGGTCATGGAGTTCCGCAATATCCTTCAAATGACGCAAGAGACTCCCACGAGTCTGCGCAATCGCGTTAAGGCCGCGCGCCTCGTCTACGACGAACATCAGAAGGCGAAAAAGGGCCTCTCCGAAGGAAACCTGCGTCTTGTCGTCTCCATCGCTAAGAAGTACCGTAACCGCGGTTTGAACTTCCTTGATCTGATACAGGAAGGAAACGCTGGTTTGATGCGCGCCGTCGACAAGTTCGAATATCGTCGCGGTTTCAAATTCTGCACGTACGCCACCTGGTGGATTCGTCAAGCGATCACGCGCGCCGTCTCCGACCAGTCGCGCACGATCCGCATCCCCGTTCATATGGTCGAGTCGATGCAGAAGGTGCGAACCTCCACTCGCGAATTGATTCAGAAGAACGGACGGGAACCCACGATCGAAGAAACTGCCGCCGCTGCGGGAACCCCCATTGATCTTACAAAGCAGATCATGCTCATGAATCGGTATCCGATCAGTCTTGATCGACCTGTCGGAAATAGCGACGACAGCCATTACGGCGATCTCCTCCCCGACGAACGCACGGGCAATCCTGCGGAACAGGCGCAGATTGAGAATTTGCGCCGCAAGCTCTATCAGGTTTTAAAGACGCTCAGCTACCGCGAACGCGAGATCATCAAGTTGCGTTACGGCCTCGGCGACGGACACCAGTACACGCTCGAAGAAGTCGGACACATCTTCAAAGTGACGCGCGAGCGCATCCGACAGATTGAAGCGAAGGCGGTGCGCAAGCTCCAGCAGCCGAGCCGCTCCCAAGAACTCGTCGGGTTCCTCGACTGATTTTCAGATTATAAACTCCGCGACCTGGACGTTACGCCGTCTAGGTCGTTTTTTTATCTTTTTGGGCGTTTCGCCAATTTTTCGCGCATAAATCGAAAACTAACGATAATGATTACTATGGAGTAGCGCCCTCCGAATTTCTTCCGTTTTTTGTTCGCAGTTTTTCTCCCGGCGCTTTCTAAGGTTTTCTCATGTTGCAGTTCCTTCGTCGCGTTACGTCTCGCGACGCTCTCGTCCTTTACTTCTTATTCTTGGTCATTTCCGAAAATCGTCCCGTCGCCCCGCGCTTGAGTTACGCGCGACTCGCCGACGAATTGACGCGTCGCCGTCTCTACACCGCCAGAGGGATCGCGTTTACCCCCGCGGTCGTTCGCGCGAAATGCCAAGATCTCGTCGAAGTCGGTCTCCTCGCGTACGTCAAGGTCGACGTGAATCTCTTCGATTTTACGGTCAAACGCGTCGCGATCAATTTCGCGAATCCGTCTTCTCATTTTCAAAATGAAAATGAAAACGAAAATGAAAATCAAGATTTAAAATCCGCGCCAATATCTTTTATTTCTTTAAATAAACAAATAAATAAACCGCAGGAGACGTTGACGGAGGATTTGAAAGAGAAGAGCGCGGAGAGAGCTCCGCTGCGGATTGACGCGCCGCAAGTCAATGAGGAGCGGGGCAATGCGGCGGACGAAGAGGTTGCGACGCGAGAGGAAGCGCGGAGCGGCGCGGAGATTCGAGACGCGGTCGACTTCGAGGACGCGCGCGTTCTCGAGTTGCGTAAGAAGGTCGTCGAGATTGTCTGGGAACCGGAGCTTAATCGCGACCTTGTGGATCGTCTTGTGGGCGCGGCGGTTCTTCGCCTTTCGGGAATTTCGCCGCGCGACGCGGTGGCGTTAGCGCGAGACGCGGCGGAGTCTCGCGCGCGGTATGCGCGCACCGACGGGCGCGCGGGGCGTCGTCGCGCGTGGGAGACGCTCGGACTCGCGGTAAAGAGAATTTACGACGAGGCGGGTTGGCGATGGGTTCCGACGCGCGTGGCGGCGGAACCGAAACCGCAAGTTCGGAAAATGACGCTCATACCGCAACAGATCGTCGCGAGAGGAACGTGTCGTTCGTCTGCGGTGGCCGCAGAGAAAGAAGAAGCGGCGCCGCGAATGATAGCGACGCCGCAAAGGGTGGTAAACGCGCCGAGAGAGAACGTCGAGAGTTCAAACGCGCGGAAAAGTTGCGAAGGGTTCACGATCGCGGATCTTTCGACGCCGATCGAGGAGTTCGAGACGCTCGTGGCGCGCCGATTTCGGCTCGGTCGACTTCAAGCGGCGATGAAGGCGGCGACGATTCGCAACGCGCTTCGCGATCTCGCGGAAGAGGGCGCGAGAGGGTGACGAAGCGCGTCAAGTCGCGTCGGAGGACGTCGTTTTCGCTTGGGCGTCGGTGGTGTAGTTCTTGATGAAGGCGTCTTTGGCGCTTTCGTCAAGGTATAGGAGAACTTCCTGGGCGAGAGTCTGAGCGTCGCGAATGATTGGATCAAGGGACGGTCCATATTTTCGCCGCGTTTCTTCGACTTCTTTGCGATATTGTTTGACGACCTCGGAGTCTTCATTCGGGAGAAGCGTGTGAATTCTGAAGTAATACGCGCAGATCGGGAGCGAGAAGTCCTTCGCGAGGAGGAGGAAGAATTCCCGCGCGTTTCTGAGCGCTTCTTGCAACTGCGGATCAGCGTCAACGACGTCGCGATACTTTTCAAACCACGCGCGATAGGCGTTAATAACGCAGAGCGCGAGCCAGTCCGCGTAGTCTTTTCCCGCCTTATACGTCTTCTTGAATACGTCGTAATCAAATCGTTGGAGGAGCCCGTTGGCGATCGATTGAATCGTCTGCCGATATCCTTTCACAATCTCGTCTAACGCCCACTGACATACTTCGCGCATATAGACAAGAATGGGGGGAGCTTGGCAGGCTTCGAGGACTTTTGGCGGCGTTTTAATGCGATCTTGCCTTTCAATCATTCTCTTTATCTGCGGCGACTTGATCGTTTCGTATCCGCTTTGAGCCAGTTTGACGATCTCTCCGCGAACAACGGACTCGGAAGTGCAGATCGGGCGCGGTTGCATGCGGATCGTCTCGGG